>NZ_CAXOMR010000009.1:0-87282 GCF_964210535.1 Rothia mucilaginosa | reverse complement strand
TATTCAATGTCAGGAGCTAATGCAGGAGCTTAGGCACCCATGCGGGGCTGCGAGTCCACAATCTCCAGCAGCTCGCGGATCTGCGCCGCAGTCAGCACCGTGGAGGGGTTAATCGCGTTCACCTTCACGCTCGGGGCGCCAATATCCAGGGCGTAACGCAGAATATCCAGGGCGTTCGCCGAACGCACCTCAATATGCGGATCCAGTGCCGCAATCTCAATGGGCGAGGTGAACACCAGCAGGCTCTGCGGGTTGCCGTTCTCATCCGGGTCAAAGACGAAGGAGGTACCGGACGGGTCAGCCGGGTCAACACCCACCAGCAGCACGGACGCCGGGGACACCAGCGAGCCGAGCAGCATCTGCATGTTGTCCTGGGTCAGCGCCATCTTCGCGCCGTCATTACGGGGCGAGGTGACAATCCACTGCACCTGAGCGCGCTCAATGTAGCACTCGTGGTCGGTGCCGGGGTCAACCACGATCAGGTCCAGCGCCTCGTTGTTGAGGAAATCAATGAAAACCTTCATCGCCGGTTCACGCAGAATCAGCTCGTCACCCTCGGATTCCTGACGCACATAGCTCTTGCCGATGTGCTCGGAGGAGGAGAACACGCACAGCGCCTGCATACCGGTCTCGGGCATGCGGATGACCTGGTGGGTCAGCACCGATTCGGGGCCCATCGGGTCGGTCTCGGATGGAATCAGCAGGGAGCCGGTCGCATCCAGCAGAACATCGCCGCCGAGCATCGTGCGGACCACGTTAATGAGGGTTCGCTCCTGCACATCGTTACGGAAGGTTTCCAGGGCGGCAACCAGGTAGGGGTTCGGAATCTCGTGCTCGCTCGAAGACAGCGCCGCGGCGGCAGAGTGGCGGGCACGACCCTCCATACGCTCACGAGCCCACTGCGGGATACGCGACGCATCACGCGGGAACTCAGCCAGGTGCTCACGCACGTCGGTCGCGGTCAGGGTGCCCTCATTCTTCCAGCTGTCGGGCTCATCATCACGGTTATAGGAGGCGCCCACGCTGAACTGCGGGTTCGGCCAGCCTGTAGCCGCCACCACGATGGAGGCGGTGAACCAGGTGCCGCGGTTACCGTCGTAGGCGGCACGCTGCAGCTTGCGGACCTCAGCAATAATGGGCGAGCCGTCCTTGAGCGGGCCGATGGTACCAATGAACTCTTCACCATCGCGAAATTCACGCACGCGCACGAAAATCTGACCGGCTAGAGGCTTGACGTCCAGCACCATTTCGCTCCAGCCGGGGTCAACACTAACGACATCCAGCAGCCAGCTTCCAATGTTGTTCAGCGCGTCCTGGATGCGCGCGGCGCGGCTACTCGTCTCGGCGAGGCGGGGTTCAGTCATAGTTCATACATCCTTGAGTGTGAATACGGCGCGGCTGGAGGCATCCGTGTTCGGTCGTAGTGTCGGCTTACAGGGTGCCGGAAGAAGCCGTCTCTTCGATTCTAACGAACACGGGCACTCCACGCAGATAGTTTACGCCGAAAGATATATGCTCTACCTCTCCCCTGCACCTCTCTAGACGGCCCATTCGACCCTCTTAACGTCCAATACGCCTAAAGCGCACCCCAAAACCGGGGATACACGGCATAGTGAACGCTAAAAGGTTGATAATCTTGAATCATGACGAATTCTCTGCAGGACCTTATCGACGCATCGATCTTTATCTCCACCGAGTACCAGGCTCGACTCGCCGAGCTCGTGGGTACTTCCGAGTGGAACGTGGATTTCACCTCCCAGTCTCTGGATTTTGAGACCACTCCCCCGCTTTCGCTCAAGCCGCACCTGCTGGGCACCGAATCTGAGAACCGCGGTACTTGGATCTGGTCCTGGCAGCAGCTGGGTTACTTCCCCGACTCCGTGGTTTCTGCCGCTATTCAGGCGCGCGAAGCCGGTGAGCGTGACGGCCTGACCGAGCTGACCACCGACGAGCTGCCCCTCTCCGAGTCCCTGGCACGCCGCCTGACCCTGGCAACCAAGACCATTAGCGGCCTGTACGCACACTACCCGCTGCCCGCGGGCGCTGGCGTGCGTGCATGGACCCTGCTGGAGGGTGCTGAGCTGACCCTCGAGGCTCCGACTTACAAGGGTATCGGCCGTGTCATCGCGAAGACCCTGCAGAGCGAAGAGATTCACAACCAGGTTCTGGCGGTGGACTCCTACGCTCAGCAGCGCGGCTTCCACATTGCCTGGGACACCGAGGCAACCGCCGTGCTGACCGCAACCGACGGCGCTCTGCGCCTGTGGTTTGACGAGGGCCGCATCAGCGGCATCGAGCAGGCTGAGCCCCAGGTCGGCCCCGAGGTTCTGGGGCAGTGCGCAGCCGCTGCCGCTCAGCGCCGCGAATCCCTCGCCGCCCTGCGCACCGAGATTGAGCGCGTGGCAGCCGCTGAGGCAGCCGCGCAGAACGCACAGCGTGAGCAGGAGGCGGCAGAACGCGCCGCCGCACGTGCCGAGGCTGAGGCTGAGCGCGCTGTCGAGATCGCAGAGCACGCACCGGTCGCAGAGACCGAGGTGCCCGGCGTCGAGAGCACCGAGAACCTCTACCCCGCAGACGAGGCTCCCTTCGATCAGGAACCGGCAGAGCACGCAGAGCCCGGCCTGGTCACCGTGGAGACCCTGCCCGGCGAGTACGAGGCAGAGGAAACCGAGCAGGCTCGCGTCTACACCGACGAGTCCATCGGTGCCGAGCAGCCCGAGTACGAGACCGTTGAGGCTTCCGCCGAGTACGCTGAAGAGCCGGTCGTAGCTGAGCCTGTTGCTGAGCAGCCCGCCGAGGCTGAGCACTACGAAGAGCACGCAGAGTACGAAGAGCAGCACGTGGAGCCCATCCGCAACGCTGGCGCAGCTCCCGACCTGCAGGCAGAGCACGAAGAGGCAGCCCGCCGCGAGCAGGAAGAAACTGCACGCCGCGAGGCAGAGCAGCCCAAGAAGAAGGGCTTCTTCTCCCGCTTCTTCGGCCTCTAAACCGAATACGCAGCGACGTTTCAGGCGCGGTATCCTCGTGGTACCGCGCCTGCGGCGTTCGTGGAGGTATTCAGGCCTCTACCTACGCAGATGCCGACTCGACGATTAGCATTAGAAGAACGTAACCGAAGAATCAGATTAGAAGAAGAAACGATGTCAGAGACTCAGAAACACGCCACCAGCAACGGGTTTATCACCATCATCGGCACCTACCTCATTTGGGGCATGCTCCCCCTGTACTTCGTGCTCATGGCTCCCGCCGGTCCCATCGAAATCGTGGTGGCGCGAGTGGTCTTCTCCCTGATTTTCTGCGCCATACTGCTACCGCTGGTGCGGGCAACCGCGGACTTCCGCCGCGTTCTGCGGAACCGCCGCGTCATGCTGGTACTGACGGCTGCTTCGTTCCTTATCTGCGCGAACTGGCTCATCTACGTGGTAGCAACAACGACCGGCCACACGATTGACGTGTCCCTGGGCTACTTCATTAACCCACTGGTCTCCGTGGTGTTGGGCGTGATTTTCCTGCAGGAGCGCCTGCGCGCCGCGCAGTGGGTGTCTGTGGCTATCTCGTGCCTTGCCGTGCTGATGATGAGCCTCATCTATGGTCAGGTGCCCTGGACCGGTCTGGGTGTGGCGTTCACCTTCGGCATTTATGGCCTGCTCAAGGCACGTATCGCTCACGAGGTGAGCCCCATCGTCTCGCTCTCCCTCGAAACGCTGATCCTGGCGCCCTTCGGCATTGCCGCCCTCTTCGTGCTCAACGCGCAGGGGCAGATGACCCTCCTCAGCGAGGGCGCCGGCCACTTCTGGCTTCTCGCTTCCACCGGCGTGGTCACCGTTGTGCCGCTCATGCTCTTCGCCGCGGCAACCAAGGCACTGCCGCTCTCGGTTATCGGTATGGTGCAGTACCTGGGTCCGACCATCCAGTTCATTCTTGCCATCACCGTTCTGCACGAGCAGATGAGCCCCGATAAGGTGCTGGGTCTGAGCCTCATCTGGATCGCGCTCATCATCTTCACCGTGGATGCACTACGCGCCTCCCGCTCCTACCGGCCCTCCGCACTGTCGGACCCGGAAACCGGCATGATTCCACTGGTCAGCACCGACAACGTACAGGCCGAGGACGTGCAGATTATTCTCGAGGAGCAGGCACAGACCCAGCAGACCGAGGGCAAGTAAAAAGGCAGACAAAACTTCCCAGCACCCCTAAACACAGCGATGCCCCGCAGCCTACAAGACTGCGGGGCATCACTTTATGTCGCGTTCACACGCTAAAGCTCAGAACCCTGAGCCTCAGCAGCAGCATCGAGAGCATCCAGATCCGGGTGACGGTGCAGGTTCAGCAGAGCCAAACCCAGACCACCCCAAATGATCAGGATTGCCACAATGAGCATCACAATTGCGGAGATAGACATGAGGGCTCCTAACGGGTAATGGTCGAATCAACGTGGCCGTGCTCCACCTGACCGGCAATCACCGGAGGTGCCGGCGGCTCTTCAGCCGCACGAGACTTCTTCGACCAGGGCAGAAGAGAAATAACAATCGCACCAACCACCAGGAGTGCGCTCATGCCCCAACCGAAGATTGCCAGCATATCCGCCGGGTAACCCTCATAGGGGGTTGCAATCAGCTTGATGACGCTCTGAATCAGGGAGTAGCCCAGAACCAGCGGGGTCACAACAGCCAGCAGAACCATCCAAATCTTGCCGACCTTGATGGAGGAGTAGCGATTCAGGTGCTCAGCCAGGGCGGGCAGTGCACGCACCACGTACGCCACAACAATAATGGCGCACAGGCCGGCAGCCAGAATACCGAAGAGGTTCACGAAGTTATCGAGAATGTCGAGCACGTACAGGCCGGTAGTGGTCGGCATCAGCAGCAGCGAAATCACGGCAACCGGAATAATCACCAGAGCAGTGGAGGCAAGACGCGAAGTCGCGAACTTGTCCTGAACACCCGCAATAATCACCTCAAGAATCGAAATGAGGGAGGTGAAACCTGCAAAGAGCAGGGAACCGAAGAAGAGGATACCAATCAGCACGCCACCGGGAGCCTGCGAAATAATGGTCGGGAACGCGATGAACGCCAGACCAATACCGCTGGTCGCAACCTCGCTCACCTGAGTGCCAGCAGCCTGAGCCATGAAGCCCAGAGCCGAGAACACACCGATACCCGCCAGCAGCTCGAAGCCGGAGTTTGCGAAACCAACCACAGCACCGGAACCGGTCAGGTCAGTCTTAGGCTTCAGGTAGGAAGAGTAGGTGACCATAATGCCGAAGCCAATGGACAGCGAGAAGAAAATCTGGCCGTACGCAGCAACCCACACGTCCGGGTTAGCCAGGGAGTCCCAGCTGGGGGTGAACAGAGCGTTCAAGCCGTCCACAGCGCCGGGCAGGGTCAGCGAGTAAATCACCAAACCAACGAACATGACCAGCAGCAGCGGGATGAAGATAATGTTGGCTGCGCCCACGCCCTTCTGAACGCCCAGAGCCATCACAGCAAGCAGAATGCCCCACACCAGAACCATGGGAATCAGGATGTTCATGTTGAAGTCCAAGGAGACGCCGGGGTCCTTTGCGACCTTCAAGAACTCGCCCTGGAAGAACGCCTTCGGGTTATCGCCCCACTCATTCGTGAAAGAGAAAACCATGTAACGCAGAGCCCACGCCACAATAGCGGCGTAGTAGATAGCGATGACGAAGTTAATACCCATGTGCCACCAGCCGATGAACTCAGTCTTACGGTTCAGACGGCGGAAAGCCAGCGGGGACGACGCACGCGCACGGTGACCGATCGCGTAGTCAAAGAACAGGAAGGTCAGACCGGCGGTCAGCAGGGCGACAATGTAGGGAATCATGAAGGCGCCGCCGCCGTTATCAAATGCGATGTAGGGGAAACGCCAAATATTGCCCAGACCAACAGCAGAACCGATGGCGGCAAAGATAAAGACGCGACGGCTAGAGAAGCCTTCGCGCTTCGTGGGCGCCTTAGGGGTAGATGCTCCCATAGTTGTAAACCTCGAATGTGTGGGGACGCGGATGGTTGGTGCGAGAATAACCCGTCGGGGTGGGTGGGGCTCTGCTCGCGTCCAGAAATAGTAAACGGCTCTCCAACACGGGTTGGGCGTGGGAGCCGTCAGAGGTCTGAGGGGTGGATGTGTACCTCAGGCATGCCTATAAGGATTACCTTAAAGGCATATAGCGGTCAAGGAGACCCCAGCATACGGAACTATGCGGGACAGGGCACCCGCTCATACCTACCCTGAAAACCGGCACTGACTAGCCATAATGCAGAAAACCCCCGCTGAATCCAGTCAGATTCAGCGGGGGTTTTGAAGTATGAGACGCATCAGCACTTACGCCAGGGCACACGCTACACGACGGGTTTTAGCCTTCGCGGTGAACCACAGCGTGAGCGAAGGACTCCAGCGCAGCCTTCGCGGTGGATTCGGGCAACGGAGCAATCGCGGCAATCGCGCGGTCCGCCCAGTCGTAGGCGATCTGCCATGCTTCCTGGGTGACCGGGTGGGCGGCGAGCGCCTCCACAGCGGCCTCCAGTGCCTCGTCGGAGCTGAGGTCGGCATCCAGCAGGGCGCGAACAGCAATAGCAGATTCGTCGCCGGCGGCTACCGCGCGGTCCAGCAGGATGGTCGGCAGGGTGGGCACGCCCTCGCGCAGGTCGGTGCCGCGGGTCTTACCGCTGGTCTTGCCGTCGCTCACAATGTCAATCACGTCGTCAGCGAGCTGGAATGCCACGCCGACCAGCTCGCCGTACGCCTTGACCATGGAGATAACGTCTTCGGAAGCGCCCGAAAGCAGGGAGCCGTACTCGCCGGCTGCGGCAATCAGGGAGCCGGTCTTACCCTCAATGACGGCGATGTAGTGGTCGAGCAGGTCCTGGCCCTCGCGGGGGCCGGTGGTCTCAAAGAGCTGACCGAGCACCAGACGTTCGAAGGTCTGGGACTGAATCTTCATGGGGCGGGTACCCAGCTCGGAGACCAGCAGGGATGCGCGGGAGAAGATCAGGTCGCCGGTCAGAATTGCGACGGAGTTGCCCCAAATCATCTGGGCGCTGTCCACGCCGCGGCGCTTGGGGGCGTCGTCCATGACGTCGTCGTGGTAGAGGGTTGCCAGGTGGGTCAGCTCAACGACCACGGCAGCTTCGATGACGTCATCGTTGATTTCGCCGTCTACGGCTGCGCAGAGCAGCGCCAGCAGGGGGCGCACGCGCTTGCCGCCCGCGGAGAGCAGGTGACGGGATGCTACGTCCGCCAGGTGGTCAGTCTGGGCGATTGCCTCGGCCAGGCGCTCCTCAATACGTGCGAGGGAGGAAAGAATCTGCGGACCCAGCTTGGGGTCTGCGGCGATGAGTTCGAAGCCTGCGGGAAGCTTCAGGTCGAGGTCTCCCAGCAGGTCGGTTGCGGCAATGGGCTGCTCTGCGTTGCTCACGGTGTCTTCTATCTTCTTGGTATTGGTGTCTTCGGTGGTGTGTGAACGCGGTGTCTATGCGTTGTGTGCTTCGGGCTTGAAACCGCGGTGAATGGCGACGATGCCGCCGGTGAGGTTGCGGTACTGCACGGAGGTGAAGCCCGCCTCCTTGAACTTCTGCGCCAGTTCCTGCTGGTTGGGCCAGGTGATGATGGACTCGGCGAGGTATTCGTAGGATTCAGGGTTGGAGGAGATTGCGCGGGCAATCGGCGGGATCGCCTTCATGATGTAGTTCTTGTAGACCGCGCCAAAGGGGGCGAAGGTCGGGGTGGAGAACTCGAGGATGACGATGCGTCCGCCGGGCTTGAGTACGCGGTAGATTTCGCTCAGTGCCTTGGGGTAGTTGGCGACGTTGCGCAGACCGTAGGACATGGTCACTGCGTCGAAGGTTTCGTCCTCGAAGGGTAGGGCGGTGACGTCTGCCTGCACGAAGGTCATGTCGGGGCGACGGCGGCGGCCCACGTCCAGCATGCCTTCGGAGAGGTCTGCTGCGATAACGTCTACACCGGCGTCGGCGAAGGGTTCGGAGGAGACGCCGGTACCTGCGGCTACGTCCAGCACTTTCTGACCGGGGTGCGCGTCTACGGCTGCGACTGCCTGCTTGCGCCAGTAGATGTGCTGGCCGAGGGAGAGGATGCCGTTCATGAGGTCGTAGCGTTCGGCTACGGTATCGAACATGGCGGCGATGTCGCTGGTTTTCTTGTCTAGGGTTGCGCGGGTTGCGCGGGTGTTCTTCTCTGCGTTCACGCTCTCAATTGTGGCATGGAGGTTACTAGATTCGATAGTTGGGTAAACCGTAGTAGTGTCGCACGGTGCGCTAAGGTGCGTTCTGGAGTTGTTTTCGAGCCGCCAATCCGGTGTTTTATTCAATTTTTGGGGTGGGTTTTATTCATATTCAGCAAAAATTTATGAATATTTATGTATCTTCTTGCATTTTTTAACATAGGGGCGCACAATAGACCGTAGATTTCATAGAGCACACCCCACACAGGAGCATCCCAATGAACACCGCATCCCTCAAGAAGGCATCCCTCAAGCCCCTCGCACTGCTGGCAGTACTACCCCTGGCACTGACCGGCTGCGTCTCCACCGCCAACGAGAACACCGACCCTAACGGCGAGGTCAGCCTCGTCAAGTCCGGCACCCTCAGCGTCTGCACCAACACCCCCTACAAGCCCTTCGAATACGAAGAAAACGGCACCATCGTCGGCCTGGACGCAGACATCGCCAACGCTATCGCCTCCGACCTGGGCGTGAAGGCTCAGCTGACCTCCATCAGCTTCGAGGGTCTGGACTCCGGTACCGGTCTTGCCACCGGTCAGTGCGATATCGCCCTGGCGGGTATCGGCGTGACCGATGAACGTAAGAGCAAGATGGAATTCACCACCGTCTACTTCGACGACAACCTGGCAATCCTGGTCCCCAAGGGTTCCTCCATCACCTCCGCCGCAGACCTGAAGGGCGTGAGCGTTGGTGCGCAGCAGGCAACCAGCGGTGAAACCTACGCCAAGGAAAACGGTGCAGAGGTCATCCAGTACGAAGACACCTCCCTCATGTTCTCCGCCCTGAAGACCGGTCAGGTCAAGGCAGTCGCAGCGAACCTCTCCGTGGTGTCCGAGGCGCTGACCAACGACCCGGACTCCTTCAAGATTGCCTACCAGGATTCCGAGAACACCGAGCAGATTGCCGCAGCAGTTTCCTCCAACAACAAGGCACTGCTGACCAAGGCAAACGCCACCATCGCCAAGCTCAAGGAAAACGGCGAACTCGACAAGATTAAGGCAAAGTGGGTTGGTGCCACTTCCTCCACCTCCGCGAGCGCCTCTTCCTCCGCTTCCTAAGCATCTAGCCGGTTAGTCTCTCCCCCAATTCAGGAGTACCCTTATTACTTTTGGGTTGGGGGAACCTCCGGCCTTCACCCTTGTGAGCGTGTAGAACGCTCTTGACCGAACAGCACACGGATAAACAGCACACGGATAAGAAAACGCATGTCCTCTAAACTCTCACCCCGTCAGAAGCAGAAGCTCTTCCGCTACGCACAGTACGCCCTTCTGGCAGTTATCGCCCTGGCAGCCATTCTTCTGGCTGACTGGAAGACCCTCAGCCAGCAGGTATTCAACCTGGACGTTGCGGCTCAGCAGTTCCCCGACGTCATCACCGTGGCGTTGAAGAACACCCTGCTGTACACCACCTTGGGCTTCATCGTGGGTCTCTCCGGCGGTCTGCTGCTGGCGCTCATGCGTATTTCCTCTATCGCTCCCTACCGTTGGATTGCGACCCTGTACGTGGAGCTTTTCCGCGGCATCCCGGCGCTGCTGGTCTTCTTCGCATTCGGTTACGGTATTCCGCTGGCGTTCAAGATTCGCTTCGTAGATAACCTGATTCCGGTGACCCTGTCCCTGGGTATGGTTTCGGCAGCCTACATTAGTGAGGTTCTGCGTGCGGGCCTGCAGGCGATCCCGAAGGGTCAAATGGAGGCGGCACGTTCGCTGGGTATGTCCCACACCCGCGCCATGATTTCGATCATTATTCCTCAGGCGTTCCGCGTGGTTCTGCCCCCGCTGACCAACGAGGTTATCCTGCTGACCAAGGACTCCTCCCTTGTGTACCTGCTGGGCGTAACCGTCTCGCAGTACGAGCTGGCGAAGTTCGGTCGTGAAGGCCTGACCGCTGCCAATGCGGGCCTGACTCCCCTGGTGGTTGCGGGCCTGTGCTACCTCATCATCACTGTTCCGCTGGGCCAGCTCTCCGCATACTTTGAACGCCGCACCCAGCTGACCGGCCGCAAGTAAGCGCAACGACAGATACGGATTACGGAAGATACTATGACTGCTTCAACTTCATCCATGGCCGCCTCCTCGGTGCGCATTTCTAACCTGCACAAGTCCTACGGCAAGGTTCAGGTTCTCAAGGGCATTGACATGCAGGTCGAGCCAGGCGAGGTCGTGTGCCTTATCGGCCCTTCGGGTTCCGGTAAGTCCACCCTGCTGCGTTGCGTGAACCTGCTGGAGGAGCCGAACGACGGCACCATCATGGTGGGCGATACCGAGGTCACCGACCCGGACGTAGACATTAACCGCGTGCGTACCCACATGGGTATGGTGTTCCAGCAGTTCAACCTGTTCGGTCACCTGAACATTCTGGATAACTGCACGATCGCTCAGATTAAGGTTCTGGGCCGTTCCAAGGCTGAGGCGGAGGCGGTTGCCCTCGAGCAGCTCGCCAAGGTTGGTCTGGAGGGCAAGGAAGACCGCTTCCCGGCTCAGCTGTCCGGTGGTCAGCAGCAGCGTGTGGCTATTGCGCGTGCGCTGTCCATGAACCCGGACCTGATGCTCTTCGATGAGCCGACCAGTGCGCTCGACCCGGAGATGGTCGGCGAGGTTCTGAGCATTATGCGTAACCTTGCCGATGAGGGTATGACCATGATCGTGGTGACTCACGAGATGGCGTTCGCTCGCGAGGTCGCCGATAAGGTCGTCTTCATGGCAGATGGTGTGGTCGTGGAGGAGGGCCCCTCCGATCAGGTGATTGGCAACCCCCAGCACGAACGTACTCAGGCTTTCTTGGCGCGCGTGCTCGATCCGACCCACGCCGTAGTAGACTAGTACTAGCTCTTGAAAAACATAGCGGGCGGTGCTGTACGAAACATTCTGTTTCGCGCAGCACCGCCCGCTTTTTAATGCTCTAGTTCGCCGCTATTTCGGTGCTAGAAGATACGGCGCGCCACCTTGTCAAAGAGACGGTCCGGTAGCACGGTATGCAGGAACACGGAGGGCTTAGCACCGAATCCCACGAGGTAGCGGGTCTTGGGGCGGCGCGCCTCCAGGGCTCGCAGAATAACGTTAGAGATAACCTTGGGCTCTGAAAGGTTGGAGGACGGCGAGTAGAGCTTACGCATATTTGCCGCAACGCGCTGCGCCTGAGCCGCGTAGACACCGTTTCGGGAGGATTCCTCGAGGTGGTCTGCCGCGATGAGCCCCCAGGGGGTTTTGATGCCGCCGGGCTCGATAATGACCACGTCAATACCGAACTCTTCAACCTCCATGCGCAGCGCATCGCTGAACGCCTCGAGGGCGTACTTGGTGGCGTGGTACCAGGCACCCAGGGGCGAGGTAATACGCCCCGCCATCGAGGAGATGTTCAGGATGCGCCCGCTGCCCCGTGCGCGCATATGCGGCAGTACCAGCTGGGTGAGGCGCGCGAGGCCGAAGAGGTTCACCTCGAACTGGCGGCGTGCCTCGTCGATGGGGACGTCTTCAATGGCGCCGTAGGATCCGTAGCCTGCATTGTTGATGAGCACGTCAATGCGGCCTTCTGCGTCAATGATCTGCTGTACGGCAGCTTCCATGGATGCTTCATCGGTAACATCCAGACTGAGCGCTTTCACACCCTCGGAGGCGAGCTCTTCAATCTTCTCAACGCGGCGGGCGGCACCGTAGACGGTGTAGCCGTAGCGCACCAGTAGCGGCGCCACGTCGTAGCCGATACCCGAGCTGGCGCCGGTGAGAAGAACAACGGGGCGTTGCAGTGACTTAGGCATTGCGCATCCTTTCGGGTTGCTCCCTGTGATAATAGCGGGAGTGTACTTTTCAGGGTACGCCCGCGCGGGGTGTACGAGCGTGCAGAAAGCTCAGGGCGTAGCGTGAGGGTATTCTTGCCGCCATATGTGAGGGTAGGAGGACAGACAAAAAGCTCGCCGCGGCATCCTGTGCAGATGCGGCGGCGAGCTTTTTGGGTCAGTTTTTAGACCTCTTCGACGTCAATATTGACCTTGGGTTCGGGGTGCGATTCGCCGGTCAGCATGGTCACCAGCAGGGTGGAGTCCTTCACGGCGCGCAGGGAGTGCAGCAGCTTGGCGGTCACGTGAATCGGCTTGCCGGGCACCAGGGTAATATCGCGGTCCTTCACGTGGAAAATCACCTCGCCCTTGAGCACCTGCACGAAGATGGGGTGCACGCTGTGGTGCTCATGCCAGGACTGGCCCGCAGCCAGCTCCATGAGGGTCAGGTTGCCGCCGTCGGCGTCAACGATCTTGCGGGCCTGGGGCTTATCTTCAAAGGGGGTCAGCGCTTCGGTGAGCTGGGGGAATACGAGGACGCGGCCTTCATGGGTACCTGCCATGGTACGCACCTTTCTCTTCAGGGGTGAGTGAAAGGGGGCGCGCAACCCCCTCCCTAATATTGGTATTAAAAATACTAAATTTCTTATATTGTATTCCCCTCACCGCAACTGGACAATACCTCAGCTCACATCAAGCTGAAACATCCCGCGCAGGGAGGGGAACAACATCTACTGATAACTCCACACCTTCGAATAGGCGGAGCGATTACTATTACGCGGACGCAACAGGTTCACCATCAACGCCGTCGTACCAAAGCTCACCGCAATAATCATGCAGGTCGCTGCGGTAAAAGCACCGCCGGGAATCGGGGCAAAAATCGCAATCAGATACAGGATCACCGCGCAGAACGACAGGAACAGCGTCGCAATCGTCATCAACGGCACCAGCACCAAACCACCACGCGCCGGCACCGCAAAATCTGCCGGACGCACATAACGCAACACACCCATACCCACAACCGTCCAGATGGCGGTGACCAGAATAGCGGTCACCACATCCGCCGGGCGATGCCAACCATTAATAATCGTGGAGGCACCCGTCAGACAGGTCGCCACCGCCGCGCAGAGAGCCACCGTGGGCCGCAAGAAACGAGGCGCCGCCAAAAAGAGCGCCGCGCCAGCCGCCGCCGCGAAGGTCGTGTGGCCACTGGGCGCCGAGTTGCTCAGCGCCTCCTGAACGCCCAGGTCGGGCTTCACGATCAGATAGTGCTTAAGCAGATACGTACTCGTCACCGCCGCAGCACCGGCAATCACACCAATCAGCGAAGGCAGGAACCGGTGCTTCCAAATCAGCACCGCAACCAGACCCAGCACGGCAATCACGCCGACAACCGCAGGAAGAGAATCCAGCGCCGTCAGGGTCGGACCGCGGTAACTCTTGAACTGGTTCGCGTACTCGGTGTACGCCTGCTCATCAACCTGCTGGCCGGTCGCCGTATAAATGAAGAACACGAACGCCCCGTAGAGAGACAGACCCAAGAACAGCAACGCCATCACGTGACGCATCAAAATACCGGTACTCGGAAGATGATGCCCCTGCTCTTCGCCGGGACGATTCACCGGGCGGCCCGAAGCATCCACGGGAACCTGACCGGTCTGAACATAGGTGCCATTCGGGTAGGCGGCGGCAGGATACGCCTCGGGAGGATAAGCCACCGGCTGCGGAGGTGCCTGCGGAGGCATCGCACGCGTGGGAAGAGGCTGTTGAGCGCCCATCTGAGGCGCACCCATTGGGGAAGCACCCATCTGATTGTTCAGCGGGAAACTCACCGGAGGCTTCGGCGGATCGAGGCGGCGCGTAGCCTGCATCGGTTCATCCGCGCTGTAGTTCCCCTGAGAGGCGCGTTCCTGCGGCGAGGGAATCGTCTCAGGAATCTTAATGGGGGCACGGTAGGCACGTGGCAGAGGGCGGGTCGCGCCAATAACCTCTGAGGTGTCGGGGTGCGAAGAAATAACTTCAGTATTCGCAGATTCAGCGTTCGCGGAAGCCGCGTTTACGGAACCCACGTTTGCAGAACCTACAGGCGCAGCTTCGTGAGCTGGCGATGAACCGTAATCCGTCAAAACTTTCGTACGGTCATCACTGTGCGCAGTAGCAGGGGTAGCCGTTTCGTGGGAGGCGAGCACCTGGGTAGCGTCCTGATAATCAGAAAGCGCCTGAGTCGGGTCCTGATAATCAGAGAGCACCGCAGTCGGGTCCTGATAATCAGAGAGCACCGCAGTCGGGTCCTGATAATCAGAAAGCGCCTGAGTCGGGTCCTGATAATCGGAGAGAACCGTAGTCTCATCAGAGGAAAACACCGTAGTGGGCGCGTTGTCAGCAGCAGCCGCATGCACGTCAGCGGGGTGAAGCACACTGGTAGCATCGAGGTTTTCGGAGCTCTCCCAACCGGAGTTTCCCGAACCCGATGTATTTGCCGGTGTTTTCTTCTTCATAACCCTTCGTACCTTCTTGCCCTCATGTCTGTTAGCCATACCCGAGCCCGCCGATGTCCGCTCGTCAAAGCGGCAGCCCCCAAGCTACCGCGTCGCGCGCAACATCGTTCGAGTTCTCGGGCGAATAACTACCTACTATCCCAGGTTAAGCTATGAAAAACTAAAGTTTTTTCGACCACAACCTGAGAGTTTCCAGAGAATGCGTGACAGGGTGCAAGCGCACCCACCCGCCCCCAGAATGTTATGGTGAGCTCATAGCGCATCACAGAAGGGCAGATACCTTGAACACCAGTATGAGCGTGCCGCCTCTCGGCTACGGTTTTCACCTCACGAACACTCCCCTGCCGCCGCTGCAGGAGGTTCTGGAGAACCTGTTCACGGTCGAAATTCCGATGATGGTCACCTTCCGCGGGGTCAATAGCCGCCAGAGCGCGCTGATTTGCGGCCCGTACGGCTGGGGCGAGTTCGCGCCCTTCCTCGAGTACGGTGCGCAGGAGTCTGCCGCGTGGCTTGCCTGCGCGCTAGAGGCGGCATGGTTGCCCGCCCCGGAGCCGGTGCGTACGCGCATCCCGCTGAACGCGACCCTGCCTGCGGTACCTGCGGAGCGTGTGCCGGAGGTGCTCGCCAAGTACGAGGGGGAGATTCAGGAACTCAAAATCAAGGTGGCGGAGAAAGGCCAGAGCCTCGCCGACGATATTGCCCGCGTGGCAGCGGCACGAGATGCGCTCCCGAATGCACGCCTGAAGGTGGACGCGAACATGGGCTACACCCTCGCCGGTGCCCTTGATGCGCTGCGCAAGCTCTGCGAGTACGACATTATCTACGCCGAACAGCCCGTGGCATCCATTGAAGATATGGCGGCGCTCCGCTTTGCCATTGCTAAGGAGGGGCTACCCGCCCGCATTGCCGCGGACGAGTCGATTCGTAAGGCGGAAGACCCGCTGAAAGTGGCGCGCGCAAACGCCGCGGACCTGATGGTTATCAAAGCGGCACCGCTGGGCGGTGTACGTCGTGCGCTCGCACTGGTGGAGCAGGCGCAGCTTCCGGCGGTGGTTTCTTCTGCACTGGAGTCTTCGGTGGGCATTGCCACCGGTGCCTCTCTGGCGGCCTCCCTACCGACCTTGAGGTACGGGTGCGGTCTGGGCACGGTCTCCCTCATGGCTGAGGACGTCACCGATGAGCCGCTCATCGCCCGCGATGGGTTCATGGACCTGCGCGCCATCGTCCCCAGTCCGCAGCGCCTGGAGCGTCTCGCCACCGACAAGCAGACCCGCCAGTGGTGGGTGGAGCGCGTCACCGCCTGCTACCGGGTTCTGGAACGCGCCTGCGGACTGTGAAGACTGTAGTTTTCAAGGTCGCACCTGTGAAGGGTAACCATAACTGAATGAAAAACCTTACGGCATTAGAATGGTACGGTGACTGAAAACCGCTCAACCCCCGCCATGCTCACCGCAGTATCCGTGCTCGATTCGCTGATTCGTGCCGGTATGCGGCATGTTGTCGTGTCTCCGGGATCCCGTAGTGCACCTCTTGCGTACGCTATTGCCGCCGCTGCTGAAGCCGGCGCCCTGATTGCGCACGTGCGTGTGGACGAGCGAAGTGCAGCCTTCACCGCCCTAGGTATTGCGAAGGCGTCCGGCCAGCCGGTGGGTCTGGTGTGCACCTCCGGTACGGCTCTGGGCGAGTACATGCCCGCCGTCATGGAGGCGTACCACGCCGGCGTGCCCCTGGCGGTGCTGAGCGCCGACCGCCCAGAGCGTCTGCGCGGTAGCGGCGTGAATCAGACGACCCGCCAGGCGAGTTTCTTCCATCCTTTTGTGCGCGCTGAAGCTGATCTGACCTCCTACCCGGAGCAGGTTGAGGGTGAGCAGACTCAGGCTTTTGCGGCTTGCTTGAATGCGCTGACCGGTCGTAGCGCCGAGCATTGGCGCAAGCAGTCGGCTGAGCCGATTGGCCCGGTGCACCTGAACATTTGTTTTGATACGCCGCTGACCCCCTCGGGTCGTTTTGCGCAGATGCTGCCGCAGTGGGCGCAGAGCCTGCTGGAGGATTACGACCCGCAAGCTGAGGGCCGCGCCCGCGCCGCCCGCGCTGAGGGTTCCGGGCTCTCCAGCGCTGAGCAGCGTTGGCTCCTGGATTCTCTGGAGGCGCAGGCTGACCTGGCGGAGCACACCCCGGCGCACCGTACCGTGGTGGTTGCCGCTGACGGTGCCGGCGAGTTTGCGGCGGAGTTCGCGCGCGTGCTGAACCTGCCGCTGTTTGCGGAGCCTTCCTCCGAGGCGCGCCACGGCGCAACCTCCATTCCTCACTACCCGCAGCTGCTCGCTGATGGTTCGTTCGCCCCCGCCGCGCAGATTGAGCGTGTGGTGCTCTTCGGCCACCCGACGCTTTCGCGCCCGATTACCGCACTGCTGGAACGCGAAGATATTCAGTGCGCGTTCTACGCCCCGCGCCGCGCCAGCTGGTACGAGCCGGGCGCTCGCTCCTTCGTGGAGCTGTCAACCCCGCACGAGCTCGCCGAGTTTGCGTGCGCATCCTCTGCTGCCGCTGATGAGCTGGTGGACGAGCTGAGCTGGCTGGAGCAGTGGGTTGAGCCCGCCCGCGAGCTGCAGGATGAGTGTCTGCGCGCCATTGCCGCCTACGAACATCCCGGTGCTGAGAGCACGGTTGACTACACCGATTACCGCAACCGCACCGCTGGCCGCTCCTACGCCCGCCGCGTCTGGCAGGATGCGGTGGCTCAGCGCCGCCTGCTCGTACTGGGATCCTCAAACCTGGTGCGTGATTTGGATGCGGCAGCCCCCGCCCTGGGCGAGCCCGCCCCCGCGCGCGTGTTTGCTAATCGCGGTCTTGCCGGTATTGACGGCACAATTGCGACCGCTATTGGCGTGTCTCTGTCTGGCTACTACCCTGCCGGTGTGGATGAGAACTCCCTCCCGGTCATTGGTGGTACCGCCCTGCCGGTGACCCTGCTGTGCGGTGACCTGACCTTCCAGCACGATGTGTCCTCGCTGAACCTGCCGAATACGGAGCTTCTTCCCGAGCTGCGTGTTGAGGTCTTTGACGATGCCGGTGGCGGTATTTTCACGACCCTTGAACACGGTGATATGGCTCGTCAGGAGCAGTTCACCGCCGCTGTGGACCGTTTCTTCACGGTGGCTGCCGCCCCGAACACTGATTTGGCGCGCATGGCTGCCGGGTTTGGCACCGAATCGGGCGTTGAGGTGCGCATTCACACACCCTAAAACTGTTTCTAAAGGCAGCAGGCTAAGCCCCGTGCGCAGGGTTGAACGATATACTGAAAATTACCTGTGCCGTAGCCTTCCGTGGCTGAAAGCTAGCCGGTCGTAGCGGTTTCACTCGCCGTTGCATTCGTGTTTTTTGCGCGCCTGCTGACGTAAGGCACCCTATCTATCATTTATTGACCTTCACGCTCTTGCCGCTGATGCACACCGCCCGCGACCCGAGGTTTTACCCCGGCTAGCCCGGTGCATGCGGCGGACGTCGCTCCCAAGGATTCTCATGAGCTCACTCGATATTATTGTTGCCGTCCCCTCCGGAGCCGGTTGGGTTCCCGTGCACGCCATGGCGGAGCTTCTCGCCCGCTACACCGGCGGCACCGTACACACCGTGGATGTGGGCGCATCCCTCAGCAAGGAGACCAAGCTTCTGGCGCGCCTGCCCCGCCTCAAGGGCGGCTCTAAGCGTTGCCTGGTGATTGCTTCTGACCCCGGTCAGCTGTACGCCATTTCGCAGCGTTCCTTCGCGTTCCGCCGCTACGGCGCGATTTACGGCTGGGTGATTGATAGTTTCTGGGATGACCGTATTCCCGCCGTTGCGAAGTCCTCCACCTACGACCGTATTTTCGTTGCGGACGTTGACGACGTTCAGCCCTGGACTGCCGCGGGCGTGAAGGCCCCCGGCGTTCTGCCCTGGGGTGCGGATGTGTGGAGCAAGTTCAGCGACCGTCTGGCGGCGCTGGAGTCGAAGAGCACCGACCTGCTGCGTGTGGGTCGTCAGCCCGCCGCCTACGAGGATGACGAGGCGACCGCCGCCCTTGCCGGTGAGCTGGGTCTGAGCTTTGAGGGCCGTCCGCTCTTCGGCGCGAACGATCGCGAGTCGGCTCAGCACCTGCAGGATTCGCTGAACCGCGCGAAGTTCCTGCTGGCATTCTCCACCTCGGTGAGCCCGGCACCCTACACCCACCCGACCAAGGAGTACATTACCGGTCGCTGGACCGATGCGCTGGCTTCGGGTGTGACCGTGGTCGGCAAGGTTCCGAACACGACCACCGTACGCGAGATTCTCTGGGACGGCGCGACCATCGACATTGATCACGCGGATGCTCGTGCGGGCCTCGCGCAGGTTGCCGAGGCCGCCTCCCGCTGGACCCCGGCGCAGGGTGAGCAACAGATTCGTCAGGCTCTGCAGCACCTGGATTGGCGCCACCGTTTCGTTCAGCTGTGCGAGGCAATGGGCGAGGTTCCCGCCTCCCTGAAGGCTGATTGCGAGGCAATGCGCGCCCAGTACGTTCAGGGCTAAAAACGTCACCTCGCTGAAGGTAAACAGCTGAGGGCATATAAAAGGTGAGGGCTGGTTTCTATCACAGAAACCAGCCCTCACCTGTATTTATGCCCCATGAGGCATATTGCATACGGGGTTTAGTACGATGCCTGACCCAGAGTAATCGGACCCGTGAAACCACTGGTATCCGGGTGCTCCGAATCGAGGTACGCCGCCACCGGTGCGTTCTCCAGCTGAGCCAAACGATCCAGCAGGAAGCGAGTAGCACCCGGCGCATACGGCAGCTTATACATTGCTGCGGTAGTTGCTTCATCCTCACGGTCCAGAGTGGAGGAACGAATCGACTCAATAGCGGTCACCATGGTGTTACGTTCACGCTCCACGAAGGTGCGGTCCACCGGCTCACCGTTACCGGGCACAAACACACGGTAGCGATCAAATTCGAGCACCGCACCGAGAGTATCGATCCAACGGTCGGGGAAAGAATCCTCAAAGTAGGGGTCGGTACCCTCTTCAATCAGACCGCCCATGAAGAGCACATCTTCAATACCGACCAGAATGTCGCCGTCGGTGTGGCCGGGACCCATGTACATGAGGGTTGCGCTACGCTCACCCAGGTCAATGGGGGTAAAGGTAATACCGTCACCGCTGTTGGCGACCAGGCGGTTGGGGACAATAATATCGGTGGCTGCACCCTGGTGGTGCGCCATTTCCGGTTCGAGCGTCTCGACGTAGGGACGCTGCGCCTCACCGTATTTACGAATAGCACGCGCGGCGCGAGGATGCGCCCAGAATTCTTCGGCACCCATTGCCGCGAAAACATCGTTACCGAAGAAACGCTCATAGTGTCCATGAGTGTTTACGACGGTGATAGGAAGGCGCGTGAGACGGCGAACCTCATCATAAATTTCGGTTGCCTGACGGGGACCTGCGCCGGTATCCACGACAAGTGCCCGTTCCAGTCCGAGGACCAGTCCGGTGTTCAGTCGGTAGTTGTCGGTCGCAATACGGTACACGCCGTCTGCGAGTTCAATAGTACGAGCCATAGATACAACCCTACTGTAATTTTTGGCGACTGAGGGGCTATTCGGCCTTCTGGAGAATATATTTTTGCACTATTGCACGCCTCTAAGGGGATAAAAGTGCATCATTCTGCACAATTTCGCCTCTACGGACAGCTGATACGTGATGCTTGACAACCTCCACAGATTGATTAGCCGGATAGCGTATTCTCCCGACTAATCCAGCGCCGGTTAGGAGCCAGTGAGCAGTCAGTGAGGAGCCCGTGGGAATCTGAGCAGGAACCAGAAATTCGCGCCCTATAGGATAGGAGTATGACTTCTTCCTCCAGCTCTTCTTCTAGCGTCTCAGCCGCTCATACTTCGGCACAGCCGTTCCCCAGCGGCACCGGACGCTACGCCCCCTCCCCTTCGGGTGATTTGCACCTGGGTAATTTGCGTACCGCTATTTTGGCGTGGGCTATGGCGCGCCGCGGCGGCAAGCCCTTCTACCTGCGCGTGGAGGATCTGGACCGTGTGCGCCCGGGCGCGGCGGAACGCCAGATTGCTGATTTGGCGGCCCTGGGCCTGGATTGGGATGCCAGCCCCGGCGCTTCAGCAGAGCGCATCAAGGGCGGCGAAGGCACCGAGAGCAAGGAAGCGGACGTGCTGTATCAGAGCACGCGCCTTGCCGCCTACGAGCAGGCGGTTCAGCACCTACGAGAGGCGGGCCTCGTGTACGAGTGTTACTGCACCCGCCGCGAAATTCAGGAGGCGTCAAGCGCCCCGCACGGTGCCCCGGGCGCATACCCGGGTACTTGCCGCGAGCTGACGAAGGAGCAGCGGGAGGAGCGCCGCGCCCAGCGTCCGCCGGCTCTGCGTCTGCGCGCCGAGTGCACGAGCTACACCGTGCAGGATGATTTTTACGGTACCTACACCGGTCTGGTGGATGATTTTGTGCTGGTGCGTAATGACGGCACCTACGCCTACAACCTGACCTCCGTGGTGGATGATGCGTTTGTGGGGGTTGAGCAGATTGTGCGCGGTGATGATTTGCTCCCTTCGGCGCCTCGCCAGTCGTATTTGGCGCAGCTTTTGGGTTTGGCGCAGCCGCGTTACGCTCACGTGCCGCTGGCACTGAATGAGGAGGGCAAGCGTCTGGCGAAGCGTGACGGGGCGGTAACCCTGCCGCAGCTGCGTGAGGCTGGTGTTGAGATTCCGACGATTTTGGGGTGGATTGCCGCGTCTATTCCGGTGTATAACGCTGATGGTTCCGCTCATTCTGCGGACGTCCCGGTGCCCAATGCGGCGGTGATTTTGGAGCGTTTCGACCCTGCTCGTATGGCTACTGAGCCGTGGGTCGTGAGGGATCTCTAAGCCTCTGTGACATTGTTGTGTAACAGTTCAACACTCCGAACGGCTTTTAAATTTTTCGTTTAATTCGTTTCAGGTGCATACGCCTCTGTACGTTTGCGTTGCTTTTAAACTGCATCTCTTGCACCGAAGTGCCCGAAACCCTGAATTTCAGGGGTTTTTCGGGCACTTTTTCGCACATGCTCCCACAGCACCCCACGTGTACGACCATAGGATTTACACATTAAATACATATTTATTCCATAGACTCGCGCTCTTTAACGTCAAATAGACTTTATTTTCAGCCCTTCAGAGCCTAGACTGTATCCTATGCCACTCATAAAGTTATGGGGTAGTGCATAAATACACACAGGCGCACACTATCACCAGGAGAGAAGGAACATTATGGCCGCGAGTACATACCAGGTCATCGCGCTGGCGATTTATTTTGTTGCCATGATCGCGATCGGCCTATGGGCAAATAGCAAAAACAACAGTCTTGACGACTATGTGCTGGGCGGGCGACAGCTCTCCCCCACCGTCGCCGCTCTCTCGGCGGGCGCCTCCGACATGTCCGGTTGGCTCCTCATGGGTCTGCCCGGCGCCGTCTACCTCAGCGGCCTCTCCCAGGCGTGGCTCGCCGTCGGTCTGACCATCGGCGCATGGTGCAACTGGAAGTTCGTGGCACCGCGACTGCGTAGCTACACCGAAGTAGCAGGCGACGCCGTGACCGTCCCCGTCTTCCTGAGCAACCGCCTCAAGGACACCAAGCGCGTGCTGCGCATCGTCTCCGGTGTCGTGATTCTGGTGTTCTTCACCTTCTACGTCTCCTCCGGTATGGTGTCCGGCGGTCTGTTCTTCAAGTCCTCCTTCGGTCAGGAATACCACACCGGTATGCTCCTGCTGGCAGGCATCACCGTGTTCTACACGCTCTTCGGCGGCTTCATGGGCGCATCCTACACTGACATGGTTCAGGGTCTGCTCATGCTCGCAGCGCTGATCGCCGTTCCGGTCATCACCATCATTGACCTCGGCGGCGTGGGCCCCGTGGTTGAGTCCATCAGCCAGGTACGCCCCGACGCGCTGAGCATCTTCGCGGGCACCACCTTCGCCGGTATTGTTTCGTCCCTCGCATGGGGTCTGGGCTACTTCGGCCAGCCGCACATTATCGTGCGATTCATGGCAATGCGCACCCCCGCGGACGCTAAGTCCGGTCGCCGCATCGGTATCAGCTGGATGGTCCTGACCGTGTTCGGTGCACTGAGCGGCGCGTTCATGGGTATCGCATACTTTGCACGCCACCCCGAGGCGTCCCTCACCAACCCGGAAACCGCAGAATCCGTGTTCCTGGACCTCGCACAGATCCTCTTCCACCCCTTCATCGCCGGTCTGATTCTGGCGGCGGTTTTGGCGGCAATTATGTCCACCCTCTCCTCGCAGCTGATCGTGTGCTCCTCCGCTCTGGTGGAGGACCTCTACGGCATCTTCTCCTCGAAGAAGCTCAGCGCATCCAAGTCCCTGTGGCTCGGCCGTGCGGGCGTGGCAATCGTGGCACTGGTCGCCGGCGCCCTGGCGTGGAACCCGAACAGCTCCATTCTGCAGCTGGTCGCATTCGCGTGGGCGGGCTTCGGTTCGGCATTCGGCCCGACCGTTCTGCTCTCCCTCTACTGGCGTAAGCTGACCACTCAGGGTGCACTCGCCTCCATGATTACCGGTGCCGTTGTGGCATTCGCATGGGGTCAGAGCCCGCTGAAGTCCGTGCTCTACGAAATGGTTCCCGGCTTCGCTTCGGCGTTGCTGATCGCAATCGTGGTTTCGCTCATGACCTACAAGAAGAACGACGCCATTGACGAAGAGTTCGACCGCGCGGTAGAGCTCGCAAAGGTCAAGTAACCCCTAGGTAACCAAGACCGGGTAAGCTTCCTTACCCAACTTCTAAGGCCCGGGCCGCACACACGCGGTCCGGGCCTTCTTATATGCTCGGCAACCTGATTCGCTATACCTGGCAACCAGGTTCACAGCCTCAGACAGCGCCCGGGCAACGTAGAATAGGGTCTATGACTGCACAACTTCCCGAAAAGGTCTCGGACATCTTCAACCCCGCCGACTGGCGCGTCGTCGAAGGCTTCGAAGACTTCACCGACATCACCTACCACCGCCAGGTTCAGCGCGACGAAAACGGTGAAATCCTACGCGATCTGCCCACCGTGCGCATCGCATTCGACCGCCCCGAGGTCCGCAATGCATTCCGCCCGCACACCGTGGACGAACTCTACCGCGCCCTCGACCACGCCCGCATGACCTCCAACGTGGGCACCGTACTGCTCACCGGCAACGGCCCCTCCGCCAAGGACGGCGGCTGGGCCTTCTGCTCCGGTGGCGACCAGCGCATCCGCGGCCGCGACGGCTACCACTACGCCAGCGGTGAGACCGCAGAAAGCATCGACCCGGCACGCGCGGGCCGACTGCACATCCTGGAAGTGCAGCGCCTCATCCGCACCATGCCCAAGGTCGTTATCGCCCTCGTCTCCGGCTGGGCAGCCGGCGGCGGCCACTCCCTGCACGTGGTAGCCGACCTGACCATCGCCTCCGAAGAGTACGGCAAGTTCAAGCAGACCGACGCAACCGTCGGCTCCTTCGACGCAGGCTACGGTTCGGCGCTGCTCGCACGCCAGGTGGGTCAGAAGTTCGCCCGCGAAATCTTCTTCCTCGCCAAGGAATACGACGCACAGCGCATGTACGAAATGGGCGCCGTCAACGACGTAGTCCCCCACGCCGAACTCGAAAACAAGGGCCTCGAATACGCGGCGCACATCGCCCGCCAGTCCCCGCAGGCAATCCGCATGCTCAAGTACGCCTTCAACCTGCCCGACGACGGCATGCTCGGCCAGCAGGTCTTCGCCGGCGAGGCCACTCGCATGGCGTACATGACCGACGAGGCCGTGGAGGGTCGCGACGCGTTCCTGCAGAAGCGTGACCCGGACTGGTCCAACTACCCGTACTACTTCTAAGAGACAGTCCCTCTGCCAAAGTAGTTTCAGATGCATAGGCCCGGAGCCGGATTCAACCCTGAGAACCTCAGCTAAGAATCCGGCTCCGGCGCATTTCTTGCCCTCTTACGCATAACACTCCCGACGAACGCAGCCGCTATAGCCAGCCGCTAAGGATTTAGCCATGATGAACACCCCCGTACCCGGGCTCGCGCCCTCCCCCGCCCCGCAGGAGGCTGCCCTGCACCCGCAGGCGGTTCAGGTGCGCGCCGATCAGCCCGCCGACCCGCACGCCATGCTGGGTGCCTTCGAGCAGCTACTGGGTGACTATGCAACGGGTGCGGAAAGTGCTGAGGCGGAAAGTACGGGTGCTGAGGGTGTAGGAGCTGCGGAGCCTATTGCCCTGGTGGTGGGCACCTCCGGCTCAACCGGAACCCCTAAACGCACCGCACTGACCGCGCGGGCTCTTGCCGCCAGTGCGGCAGCCACCGAGAACTTTTTCAAGGCGAACGCCGATGCTGTCTCGCAGTGGTTGTTGGCTCTTCCCGCGCACTATATTGCCGGTGCGCAGGTGCTCGCCCGCTCCGTGCTCGCCGGGACCTCCCCGGTCATTGCCCGCTCCGTGACCGAACCGGTGCACTTTAGCCCCGAAGTTTTCCTGCAGGCGGTTGAGCGCATGAGCTCGGCACGCCGGTTTATCTCCCTGGTGCCCACCCAGCTGCATAAGCTGCTTGAAAGCGCGGACGCCAACCCGTCCCTGGGCGCTGAGATTCACGAGGCGCTCGGCTCCTTCACCGGAATCCTGCTCGGAGGCGCCCCCGCCAGCGCCGATCTGCTCGCCGCCTCCGCCGCGCTGGGGCTGAACACGGTGACCACCTACGGTAGTGCCGAAACCGCCGGCGGATGCGTCTACTCCGGCTCCGTGCTACCCGGCGTGCGGGTGGAGCTCGTGTCCGAAGAAGGCATGCCGACCGTGCCGAATATCGGCGGGAAGCCTGCGCTTGAAGAGCCGGCGCATGAAGAGTCTGCGCAGGTGGGTCGCATTTGGATTAGCGGCGCGCACCTCGCCCACGGCTACATTGGCGATGCCGCCCGCACCGCCGAGCACTTCTTCACCGCCGCCGACGGCACCCGCTGGTACCGCACCGACGACTACGGGCTGCTGAGCCCTGTAGCAGCGCCCGACAGCAACAAGAACTGTAGCGAGCCGCACTTGCAGGTGCTCGGCCGTAGCGACGACGTGCTCATCAGCGGAGGCGTAAAAATCTCCGCACGCGCCGTAGCAACCGTCCTCGAAGAGCACCCCGCAGTGCGTGAAGCCTGCGTGGTCGGGCTACCCGATGCCCGCTGGGGCACCGCCATAGCCGCCGCAGTCACGCTGGTGCCCTCCGCGCTGGCACCCTCCGCAGCAGGTAACGGCATGAGCCCCGCCCTGAACGAAGAACTCTGCGCCCTGCTCCGCGCCCGCTGCACCGAAAAGCTCGGCGCACCCGCCGCACCCAAGCAGCTGAGCATCCTGCCGGATTTCCCGCTCACCAGCACCGGCAAACCGGACCGCGCAGAAATATACAGTATCCTGGACAGAGACTACCGTCAGGGCTAAAGCAGGCTCATCCGCGGGTTTTCACCCCGCGCACGCAGCCGCCCACACGCCCTGCTCGCAGAGTCACAGCACCCACGCATCATACGCACTTAGACCCGGAAGGAACCCCCGTGGCAACTGCCGCCCAATGGATTGAAGGCGCTCGCCTGCGCACCCTGCCGCTCGCCGTCGCCCCCATTATTGCCGGCTCAGCTGCCGCCTACGAGATCAACGAATTCAAGCCGCTCTACGCGTTCTTGGCGTTCCTCGTCGCGTTCTTCCTGCAGGTGGGCGTGAACTACGCCAACGACTACTCCGACGGCATCAAGGGCACCGACGAAGACCGCGTGGGACCGCTACGCCTCGTCGGTTCCGGTGTGGCAAGCCCCCGCTCCGTCAAGTACGCCGCCTTCGGATGCTTCGGCCTGGCGATGCTCGCCGGCCTTGCCCTGGTGGCGTTGGCGAACCAGTGGTGGTTCCTGGCGATTGGCGCCTCCAGCGTCTTCGCGGCGTGGGGCTACACCGGCGGCAAGCACCCCTACGGTTACATGGGCCTGGGTGACGTGTTCGTCTTCGTCTACTTTGGTCTGGTCGCGACCCTGGGCACCCTCTACACGCAGGCGCACACCCTGACCCTGCTCGGCTGGGTCGGCGCTATCGGCATCGGCCTGATTTCCTGTGCGCTACTCATGGCGAATAACGTGCGTGACATCCCCACCGACATTGAGGCGGGCAAGCTGACCATGGCGGTACGCCTGGGCGAACGCTGGTCGCGCATCACCTACATTGTGGAGATGGCTCTGGCACTGGGCCTGGGCGTACTCCTGCTCGACGAAAACCCCTGGTTCCTGCTGATTTTCCTGCTGGTCGGCCCGACCATCCACTCCTGCGTGACCGTGTGGACGCGCGGCGGCCGCGAGCTGATTCCCGTGCTCAAGCAGGCGGGTATTGTGGCGCTCGCGTACTCGGTTATTCTTGCCCTCGCCGTGTGGCTGGGCTCGTTGGACATTATTAGCCACGAGGTTCAGGTGTTCACCGGCTACTAAGCCGATATACGAATCTGCGCCGGATTGCCGCGCCATTACGCCGCTGGCGGGCACCCCAGTTCATAGTTCCGCAATAACGCGGCGGTGTGTCATAGTAGTGCTTATGATTCGAGCCATGCTGATTATTGGCGGCGCAGCCCTCATCGTGGGGCTGACCCTCTACACCCTCTTGGACGCCGTCCGCACCCCCGCACACGAGGCGCGAACCCTGCCCAAGTGGCTGTGGGTTCTCGTCACCCTACTCTTCCCCGTGGTGGGCCCCATCATGTGGCTCATCCTGGGCCGTCCGAAGGCACAGCCCGCAGCAGGCACTCCTCGCGCAGGTTTCGGTCAGCGACGCAGCACCCCCGCGCCCTCGGTCTCTTCCCCCGACGACGATGAAGAGTACCTGCGCTGGCTCAAAGCAAAAGCAGAACGCGAACGCCGCAGCCGCGAGGCAGAATCAAACAACAAGCAGGACCCCGAGCATAAGAACCCCGAGGACGGCACCCCGAATCAGGGCGGCGGGCAGAACTAGTCAGTGTAGCTAGGCTCGCGCACCTAAGATTTACAGCAAGAGGCTGTGGGCACATCCAAACGGATGGGCTCACAGCCTCTTCTCTATGCACAAATTCTCTATGCTCAAAAACAGCTTCAGGAACTAGCTACCGGACCTTTAGCTACCGGGTAGCTGAATCACGCCACCGTACAGCGGCGCGGCAGGCTCCGAATACTCCACAAAACGCGGCATCTCATGCTCAAAATCAGTGGTACTAAACGCCAGAGTCGTAATCGACGCCAGGTTGCACTCGCGGGCGCGCGGGTCATGCTGCAACATACGGCCCTCAACACCCAGGCGAGTAATCCAAATCGGCAGCTGGTGCGACACAATAATCGCCTCCGCACCCTCGCCACCGCGCTCGTAGGCGGTACGCGCCGCATCCTGAACAGCCGCCGCCATACGGCGAACCTGATCCAGGTACGACTCACCCCAGGAGGGGCGCGCCGGGTTGTACAGCTTCGTCCAGTGACGCGGGTTCTGCAACAGCTCCTGCGCGTTCACGTGCAGACCCTCAAAGTAGTTATCCGCCTCAATGACGCGCTCATCCGGCTGCGCGGTCAGACCCAGCAGCTCCTCAACCGGGGCGGCAGACTCGCGGGTACGCTGCAGCGGCGAGCAGACCAGGTGCACGAAACGGGCGCCTCGCTCAGCACGGGCCGCGAACTCCTCGGCGCTCAGACGCACCATCTGCTGGCCCTTATCAGACAGGCGGTAGCCGGGCAGACGGCCGTACACGATACGCTCGGGGTTGTGCACCTCGCCGTGACGCATGAGGTGAACTTTAATGGTGGAAGTTTCAGTCATAATCCCAGTCTCTCAGATAGCGCGCCCCACCCCAAACAGGCAGCCCGCACAAGCTCTATAGAAACGTAGGGCAGCAGGGACGCAAAAACCCCGCCTCTCCAGACGGAGGGCGGGGCGAAAGAAGTCTATTTACTTCTTGTTGCGGCGCTGGTGGCGGGTCTTACGAAGCAGCTTGCGGTGCTTCTTCTTGGACATACGCTTGCGGCGCTTCTTGATAACGGAACCCATAGGATTTCCTCACTTTACTCGTACCCGGCCGAGCCATTCGACTCGGTAGCTACCCGGGGATATTTATACCGGTATAACCGATCCAAAACGCATTTTAGGCACAGAAATACCCTTGCGTTTTAGAGCGCTACCTACCTAGAGTACTAGGTTTACCCCCATTTTCACCATTCGAGAGCGGCTTTTCAGGAGTTTTTCCCTGAATTTCCGCTTTTCCCACGGGTATATCCGGGGTATCTCGGGGCCAAAATGGGGATTCAGTAACCCTAGCGGCGCTTCTTCTTCGACTTCTTCGAGCCCTTAGAACGACCCTTCGACAGTGCCGAACCAGAGGAGGCTGCAGAACCTTCGGGGCCACTCTTATCAGCCTGAGAAGTTGCCTCTGCCGGTTCCTCCGCCGATTCCTGCGCGGGCTCAGAAGCCTCGTGTTCCTCAGCTACAGAAGCCTCAGACTCTTCGGCAAATTCGTCAGCGGCGCTCTCCTCAGCAGTCTCTTCCTCAGCCGCCGCGTGCAGCGCCTTCAAACGCTCAGCACGCTCAGCCTCAGCACGAGCCAGCGCCTCCTCGTCAATGACGGGCTGCTTAGGCTGGGATTCGGGCTTCGGTTCAGCCTTCGCAGCCTGTTCCTTTTTAGCGCTCTCCTGGGGTTCATCGTGCTCAGGCTCGTACACATCCACGCCAAAGAAACGCTTCATCTTCGAGAAGATGCCGCGGCGCTCCTGCACCGGCTCCTCATGAGGAAGCTTCTCGTAAGTGTCGTGGATGGTCGCTGCCGCCTCAAGACGGGTAGGCTCAGCAGGTTGAACGGCAGGCTCCTCCTGGCGCGCCGGGGCACGCAGA
Source organism: Rothia mucilaginosa (assembly GCF_964210535.1). Classification (GTDB taxonomy): domain Bacteria; phylum Actinomycetota; class Actinomycetes; order Actinomycetales; family Micrococcaceae; genus Rothia; species Rothia mucilaginosa_F. Next base: position 57,849 of record NZ_CAXOMR010000009.1, on the reverse strand, counting down.
ACCTTCTCAGCCGACTCAGGTTCCGCAGGCGCCGCAACAGCCGCAGGACGCGCGGTACGGGCAGGCGCAGTCAGCACCTGGCTACGGTCCACCGGCTTAATGATGGTCGCACGCACCGGAGAAACAATCTGACCGCTACGGCGACGCGGAGCCGCCGTGGAGGCGCGCAGAACCTTCGCGGGGCCCTCAGCTTCTTCCTGCGCGTACGCGGCAGGAACGCTCGGCAGCTGACCGCTGGGAGTCTGCGAATTGAGGGTCTGGGTGCCAGATACCGGAGCCGCAGAAGCAGCCGGGGTAGCCTGAGTAGACGGGTTGAAGCCGCGCGGGGTGCCGAAGCTCAGCGGCACATCCGCGCTCACCGAATGAGCAGCGGGAGCTACAGCAGGTACGGGTTGAGAGGGTGCGGGAACAGGCTGTTCTGCCTTGTCAGAAGCTTCAGAGGCAGAAGCAACCTCGGCAGGCTCATCAGCCGAAACGCGCTCAGCAGGCGCCTCAGAAACGGTCTCCTCAATGTAGACGATATCGCCCTCAGGTACCGTGTACTCCACGGCAGAAGACTGCGCAGAAGCCTGAACAGGCTCAGCCGCAGGCTCCACAGAGGCGGGTGCCGCAACAGGTGCATCCGCGGCGGGCAGAGCCTCCGCATCAGCGAAAGACGGGTCGTCCTGCAGCAAATCGTCAAAGTCATCTGCGGCGAACTCATCCACATCCACCGGCGCAAACTCAGACGCAATCGGCTCACCCGGCAGACCATTCGCCGAGGTTGCCTCCTGCTCCAGGTCAATACCGGCATCAGAATACATGCCGCGCAACTGGCCAATCACCATGGCGCGAGCAGTCGCAGCGTCACCAGCCTTCAGCGCCTCCGCAATAGCGCGGCTCTCAGCACGCAGACGCTCCACGGCGCTGCTCCACAGCGGCATGCGGCCCACCAGGGAGAGCATCGACTCGAAGCTCGGCTGACGCACGGATGCCAGAAGGCCGACCAGTAGCTCGTTGCCGGCGCAGCGCATCACCTGGTGGTGGAAGCTCAGCAGCAGCTCCAGGAAATCGCGGATGGACAGGTCGAAGTCTTCCATCTGGGCGAGGACTTCATCCATCTCGGCAAAGGACGCGGTCTTCGGGTCAATACGCGCAATCGCCCAGCTTTCCAGCAGAATACGGGTCTGCACCAGGTCACGAGTCGGGTAACGCGAGCTGGACATGTGCAGGCGCAGAGCGGCACTCGCAGCGGCGGCAGGCTCATCGCTCAGGTGCACCAGAATCTCCTTGCCGCGGCCGTTGTACAGCTGCACCAGGTCCATATCTTCCAGGGTGCGCAGAGCCTCGCGGGTGCGGGAACGACCCACACCAATAGCGCGCGCAATTTCGCTATCGTTGGGCAGGTCCTGACCCAGCTGAATATTGCCCTCGAACAATTCGTTCTCAAGCCAGCGCAGAATTTTACGATGAATAGCCACGTGAATGCGTCTTTCGGTCAATAAGGTGAGTGAGAGTGTGTGTGCTTTATACAGAGTTATGCCGGAGGTCGAACGGCGTCAGGGCGCGCCTTAGCGGCGGCGGCCACGCAGGAAGCCGAAGAGACCACCGCGGTGGTTATCCTTCGCCTCGGCACTGGTCGTCTCAGTGCTGGGGCGGTACACCGAATCGTAGGCGGGCATAGTCTGGTACTCGGTCTCCTCAGAGGAAGTATCAGACTTGCTTTCAGCCTTGTCAGACTCTTCTACAGCGACCTTCTCGGGGGCAGATTCTTCAACTGCAGGCTTCTCGGTAGCTACGGTTTCTTCAACCGAGGTCTTCTCCTCAGCCTTTTCCGCAGGCTTTTCGTCGACCGTCTTCTCAGCCACAGCAGGCTCCTCGGCAGCAGGAGCTTCGGGGGTCACGGCGATAGGCTGAATCGAACCGCCCACAACCGCAGCCGGGTCAATACCGTAAGACACAGCGGCAGGCTGAGCAATCACCACAGGCTTCTCAGCCACAGCGGGCTTAGCCTCGGCAGGCTTCACCTCAGCGGGGGTAGCGGGCTGAGCGGAGGTTGCCGACGCCGCGGGGGTAGCACCCACATCGTAGCCGTAGGATGCGGGAGTAAAGGGGCGCATCGGGGTGCTGTCCACAGCCTCTTCAGCCGCTGCAGACTCAGTAGCAGGCTGAACCTTCTCGACAGCCGATTCGGAGGTGGCGGTTTCAGAAGCATGCTCCGCGGGGCGCGAGTAGATGCGCGCGCTCGGGGTCAGGTACTGGGCGCGGGCACGCTGAATGCGAGCCTGCTCAATTTCCTCAGCGGAGGGAGCTTCGACAGTGAGAGTCTCAGAGCCGGTCGCCTCGGCAGAAGAGGGCTCCGCGACCTTCTTCTCGGTCTCAGCGGTGGGCTTCTCAGCAACAACCTTCTCGGAGGTAGTCTCAGCTACCTTTTCGGCGGGCTTCTCAGGTGCCGCTACCGCAGGCTTTTCTGCAACCTCTGCGGTCTTCACCGCAACCTTCTCGGAAGTCTTATCCGCAGCCTTGTTATCGGCGGGCGCGGTAGCACCACCGGGCAGTGCCACAGGTGCGTGCGCCTCGTTGGACTGGCGTGCAATCTGAACGGTCTCGTTAATCCACTCGGTGACGGTGGCGAATACATCCGGGTTCAGGGAGTAGAGGCGACGCTGCCCCTCCACGGTCACGGAGACCACATCTGCATCACGAAGGACTTTCAGGTGCTTCGAAATGGTCGGCTGGCTCATGCCCAGCTTTTCGACCACAGCACCCACCGTGTGGGTTTGCTCAGCGAGAATACGCACAATTCGGCGGCGAGTCGGATCCGCGATGACAGAAAAAACATCAGAATGCATATAGCGATTATGACATATAAAGAGGCACCTCAAGCTTAGAATGAGGCTGATACGAAAATTACCTTCAAAAATTCTGAACGAAGCCTGAGCACTAGCTCAAGACGAAGCATTGAAGGGGATAAAAGCATGAAGTGTCCGTCACATTAGATGGCATATAGCTGTATCGCGTCATGAGCATATGCCAGCATTTCAGCCCGCCACTGCGTATATTCCTTAAAGAGCATATAGGCTTTGCTGTGGTCCACACGAAAAACCACCCACCCACCTTTACCAAGCTCACATTTTGAGCGTCCAGCTATCAACGCCCTACCCCCTTTCAAGGCACCCGGCGCGATACACTAGAAGGCGTCAAAACAGGCATAAATCCGCCGCCCAACACACCAACACCCAGACACCCGCTGAAGGAGGCGCATGGGACGCATACTCCGCCGCACCCGGCGCCGACACCACCATCCCCAGGGCCAGCTCAACCGCCGCTGGGACACCCTCAGCGGTGCCACCTCCGAACCCCAAAAGCAGCAGGTCCGCCGTAGTCGCCGCGACCGCCTCGAAGCGGAGAACCTGAGCATTCTCACGAGCGTGCCCGGTATTGATCTCGACCGCCTGCCCACCCTGCGCGACCACGCCCACGAGGACTCTGAGGCTCAGCGTAAGCGTGCGCCCATAGGCTTCAACCTGCAGACCCTCGAACGGTTCCGCGACTTCATTGACGTGACCGTACTTGCCTCCCCGTCACGCACCGCAATCACGGCGTTCTTCCTGGTCATCACTTTCTTTACCATCATGCTGTCGCTGCCCATCTCCTCCGCAGATGGACAGGCGGTCGCGCTTCACCACGCGGTCTTCACCTCCAGTAGTGCGGTGACCGTGACCGGTCTAACCACCGTCTCCACCGCAAATCAGTGGTCCACGTTCGGTCAAGCAATGATTCTGGTGGCATGCCAGGTGGGTGGTCTGGGTACTCTGACGATTACTTCGCTGCTGGCGTTGGCTATCGGCCGCAAAATGGGTCTGCGCACCAAGCTCATCGCGCAGGAGGACCTGAACATCAGCAGGCTCGGCGAGGTCGGTGGCATTGTCAAGGCTGTGGCGTATACGTCCTTCTCCATTGAAGCGCTCATCGCGATGCTTCTGACCCCGCGCTTCCTCGCGCTCGGCGAAGCACCGCACGAGGCGCTATGGCACGGCATTTTCTACTCCATCTCGGCGTTCAACAATGCCGGATTCACCCCGCACTCGGACGGCATCGTGCCTTACGGTCACGACCTTTTCCTGCTCGTGCCCATCTGCATTGCCGTGTTCTTGGGTTCGCTCGGTTTCCCCGTGTTCATTGCGATTCAGCGCAACCCCTTCCGCCCCTCACGCTGGCAGCTGACCGCCAAGCTGACTGTAGTGACCACCCTCTTCTTCTTCGGATTTGGTGCGTTTTTCTGGGGTATTTTCGAGTGGAACAACCCCGCCACCATCGGTGATTACTCCGCAGGTGACAAGGTTCTGAACGCCATTTTTGCCTCCGTGATGATGCGTTCGGGCGGCTTTAACCTGGTCGACATGAGCAGCATTACCCCCGTCTCCACGCTACTGACGGACATGCTCATGTTCATTGGCGGCGGCTCCGGCTCGACCGCGGGTGGCGTGAAGGTCACGACCATCGCCGTGATTGCCCTGTCCATTCTTGCCGAGGCGCGCGGTGACCAGAAGGTCGTCGCGTTCAACCGCACCATCCCCGAATCCTCCCTGCGCATCGCTATCTCCGTGATTGTTATGGGTGCTACCGTGGTAGGTGTTGGCGCCGCGTCAATTCTGATTATTAGCGGCGCGGACCTCAAGGAAGTCATTTTCGAGGTCATCTCCGCCTTCGCGACCTGCGGCCTCTCGAATGGTCTCTCCTCCAGCCTGCCACCGGCGGGTATCTACGTGCTCAGCGGCCTGATGCTCATCGGCCGTGTGGGCACCACAACCGCCGCAACCGGCCTGGCGCTGCGTTCACGCCGCCGCCTCTACAAGTTCCCCGAAGAAAGGCCCACCATTGGCTAGTGCACATAACGCCCCCGTCCTCGTGATTGGTTTGGGCCGCTTCGGCTCCGCGGTCGCCGCCCAGCTACGCCTGCAGAATAAGGAGGTTCTCGCCATTGAGAAGGACCCCGAGCTGGTGCAGAAGTGGTCCGGCGTGCTGACGCACGTGGTCTCCGCCGACGCGACCGATATCGACACCCTGCACCAGTTGGGTGCGGACGATTTCGGCTCCGCCGTGGTGGGTGTGGGCACCTCCGTGGAGGCATCCGTGCTAATTACCGCGAACCTCGTGGACATTGGTGTGGAGCGTATCTGGGCGAAGGCTATTACCCCCGCGCACGGCAAGATTCTGGAGCGTATTGGCGCGCACCACGTGGTCTACCCGGAGGCGGACGCCGGCCGCCGCGCCGCGCACCTGGTCTCGGGTCGACTGCTGGACTACATCGAGTTTGATGACGACTTCGCGATTGCGAAGATGCGCCCGCCGAAGGAAACCCACGGCTTTACCCTCGCGGAGTCGGATATTCGCTCCAAGTACGGTGTGTCCGTGGTCGGTATTAAGTCCCCCGGTGAGGACTTCACCTACGCGGACGCCACCACCCGCATTCACTCGCGTGACATTCTGATTGTGTCCGGTCAGGTGGATTTGATCGAGCGTTTTGCGGCGCGACCCTAAGCGCGTTTTTCCTCGCTGCAGCGGTTATCTTCCCCAGCTCTGCTGGTTTTGAGGAGCCCGCGCTGTGCGGCACGCGTTTGAACATAAGCGTTAAATAGAAAAACAGCCTCTTCCCGTTCTGCAGGGAGGAGGCTGTTTTTCTGTAGTTTCACCTAGCAGTTTTACCCAATCGAGGCGGCGCTACCGAACGGTATTAGTCCTCGTCAGCGGTGTACAGCTTGCTCATTTCCGCAGAGCGTGCTGCGCAGGCACGCATCGCGTCCTCGGTCAGCTGGAAGAGGCCGCCGTCCACGAAGGTGTTCAGCGCACGCTCGGTGGTGCCGTTCGGGCTAGTCACGGCGCGGCGCAGGGCGGGCGCATCCGGGTTGGTGTCGAGCAGGAAGCCCGCACCCGCAACGGTTGCGCTGGCAAGCTTGAGGGCGGTGTCTGCATCCAGGCCGAGCTTCTCGCCGGCGGCTGCCATCGCCTCCGCGAGCAGGAACGCGTATGCCGGGCCCGAGCCGGAGACGGCGGTGACCGCATCCATCTGATCTTCGCGAACCTCAACGACCAGACCGACGGTGCCCAGAACCTCTTCGACGAGCTTCTTCTGCTCCTCCTTCACGGTGTCGGTGGTGGAGATGGCGAGCACACCCTTGCCCACGGAGGAGGGGGTGTTCGGCATGCAGCGGACAATGGGCTGACCTGCGGGAAGGCAAGCTTCGAGGGTTTCGAGGGTCACGCCAGCAGCAACGGACACCACGACGGCGTTCGGGGCGAGGGCGGGTGCGATATCGCGGGCGAGCTCGACGATGCCGTAGGGCTTCACACCGAGCAGCACAACGTCCGCGTGGGCGGTTGCCTTGTGGTTGCCGTCAGCTTCGCCGCCGGTGGTGATGATTTCTACCTGGTCACCGAGGCGCTTGGCGAGGGCGGCGCGGGATTCTTCGCTACGCACGGTGGCGCGGATGTGGGCGGGGTCGTGGCCTGCGGCGAGCAGACCTGCGGCGATGGAGCCGTTCATGGAGCCGGTGCCGAGAAAAGCAATAGTTGCGGTCATCGTTGATCCTTCCGTGTGGGGTGCCTGCGCCCGGCGGCTACTTTGCACGGTGTGCGGCGGGCGCGTGGAGGCGTACCCTTCCAGCATAGCGGGTACGGCGGTGGGCATGTGACCTGGCTCGTGTTTCATGTGCTTTTCTGCGCGTGCTTTTGCTGGGGTACGTACTCTGGGGCGCCTTCCCCTCTGTGCCGCGTCGCCTCTCAATCTTTGGCACACCGCTGAGCCGTAAAAAGTGCGGGCGTAGAATTAAATTGGCTTTGTTTGCCCGGTTTTCACCGAGTATGGAGCCTCCACACATCAGGCAGCACGCAACACATTACGGCCTCAATCTATGTCTTCTCATCCCCATTCACCCACGAATAGCCCGCAGAAGCCTGCGGGCTCCCGTTCCTTTTCGTTTCGCCTCCTGCTGGGGCTGACCCTTGCCGCGCTGGTCACGGGTGTGCTCAGCGGCTTGGGCGCGATTGCCTTGCACTACGTTCTGGACTTTATGCAGGAGCTCACGTTTGGCCATTCGGAGGGCCACCACCCGATGGTGACCGACGGTGCCGATCCGGCGCGTCGTGCGCTGGTGCTGGCGGCTCTGGGCCCGTTTGTGGCGATGGTTTGGTATTACCTGCAGTCGGGCGGGCGGCGCGTGGTGAGCGTGAAGGCGCAGATTGCGGGCGCTACCGAGGAGGACCTTAAGCCGTCGCTGTGGCGACAGATTTCGCATTCCGTGATTCAGATTGTTGCGGTGGGTGCGGGCTCCCCCGTGGGCAAGGAGGTCGCGCCGCGTGAGCTGGGCGCCCTGGCCGCGGGCCGTTGCGCGCGCCTACTGGAGCGCGTGAGCGGCACTCGCCCGGATGGTTCGCCGCTGCTGGGTGATCGTGAGCGTCGCCTGCTGGTGGCGGCGGGTGCGGCGTCCGGCCTGGCGGCGGTGTATCAGGTGCCGATTGGTGGCCTGGTGTACCTCATCGAGGCGATGGCCGCGGGTCTGAGCCTGTGGTCGCTGTATGTGGGTGCGGTGACGGTGTGGACGGCGACGGTCACGGCGAATCTGGTGATTTCGAGTGCGCCGACGTACCCGGTGCCGCAGCTTCCGCTGGATGCGACGACGCTGACGGTCGCGGCGTTGACGGGTGTGGTGTTGGCTCCGCTGGCGTTGGGTTTTAGGGCTCTGTCGCAGCGTGCGGAGAAGATTAAGGCGAAGGATCGTTCTCTTCTGTGGCGTATTCCGGTGGCGTTTGTGCTGGTCGCGGTGGTTTCGCTGTGGCTTCCGGAGATCCTGGGTAACGGTCGTCTGCTAACTCAGCACACGTTTAATGCGTCGCTGGATGCGGCGGCGGGCGGCCTGACCGCGGCTGCGGCCTGGTACGTGGTGGCCCTGTGCGTGGCGAAGGCCGCCGTGGTGCTGTTGAGCCTGCGTTCGGGTTCGTACGGCGGTACGCTGACGCCTGGTTTGGCGTTGGGTGCGGCGGCCGCGTTTAGCGTGGCGGCGCTGGTGCTGTGGGCGTTCCCGGGTTTGGGCGGGGTGCCGGGTGGCGCATCGATGGTGCTGTATGCGGCGGCGCTGACGGGTACGGCGGCGTTTCTGGGCATTTCGATGAATGCGCCACTGTCTGCGCTGACCCTGCTGATTGGTTTTACGGGTCAGGGTGCGAGTGCATGGCTGCCGATGGCGGTTGCGGTGGGCGCGGCGGTTCTGACGCGCTGGGCGTGGACGCGAGTGTTTAGCGCCAAGAAGTAGCTTTCAGAAATAGGGGGCGGCCCCGGATGCGTGTGCGTCCGGGGCCGTTCTTGTTTTGGGATGCCGAAGAGCTGCCTTAAATTTGCTTTGACGGCTTTGAAAGGAATAGCAGATAGATTCCGAAGATGAGCTTAATCGCCGCGTCGATATATGCGATTACCCCCAACGGAATGTTGGTAAAAATATATCCCGCAAACACGTTGATGGCACAGATAAGACCCAGGTATATCATTGACTTTCCATGCACAAAATAGTATGGGAAGAAATGCAGCGCGGTTGCCATCAGCGCTCCCAGCCAAATCAGTCTCCAATTTTCAGTTGCGAAGAATGGGCCGCCCAGCAAAACCATTAAAACGAATAATAGAATAACGGCGCGCGAAGATACTTTCTTTTGAAATTCGCTCGAAGGGCCATCGGATAGTCTATTCAGCACCTTCTTGTTCATGTTGATTGAGAAAAAGCTGACAACGTATCCAATGCTGAATACCTGCATGTTTATTATTTGCTTTCCTCCGACCAACGTGGCTAGTGCTATAACTGCCGCCACTACAATTAGCCACAACCCGCAGGCCTTCTTATAGTTAAATTCTAACTTTTCGTCTTTGTTATAGCCTAGAATAGCCATTGATACCTCCAATAGTCCCTCGTGAGATTATTTCTCTTGTTGCGCTACTAAATTTTATTGTGAACAAAATCTGCCTTGCATTAATATGCTCCAACCCTTCTGCTTGCCAATTACCTCCTCTGAAATTGTATCAAGATGGCGATAAAATCCCCCTAAGAAACGAGGGGTCTGCCCCGGATGCATGCGCGTCCAAGGCCGTTCTTGTTTTACCGTGCTGTGCCGAAAAATTGTGCCATAGATTAGCGTCTTTGGTCGTAGTTAAAAACCATGGCAGAAGACGCCAAACCATGGCACAAATTCTAGAGGAGGTTACAGCTGCCCAATGACGAGAAGCCACATGTGTTTCCAGAAGCCACTTATGACGTGGCTGTTCGAAACACATGTGGCTTCTCATCTTCACCCTCGCGGATGCTTGGGTTACTTAGAATAAATCAGTTCTTACCTTCAGATTCAAGCTCTACAGGTTCCTCGCCTTCCATACCTAAAGCGGATTCATCCTGAGCTGATAATTCTTCATTTACAGGGTTCTCTACACCACTTTCAAATACCTCAGGGCGATATGATCCATACACTCCCCATTTGCCATACTTAAACCGACTAATGAGGCGCAAAATCCAATAAACTGGGAAGAAATAACAGATAAACAGAATAACTGGAACAACGAAGCGCAATCTTGGATTTCCCTGAAGCGAAAATCCTGGATAATATATCCAGTCACGATACTCACTCTTTAAATAGGCGAGGCGTACTCGACGCTTATTTGGAATATACATTGAAAATGAGTCAATAGTTTCTGTCCCATTTACTTTAGCTTCTGCACTACGTAGTCGAATAAAGTAATATTCGGCATCAATTTCACCAGATTCTGCTACATAAAGAGGTAAAATAATACTAAATATATATCCGACAATCAAAATCAAAAGCATATCAGCAAAAAAGTTTTGCCTGCTTAATGGATGCAAAATATATTCAATAAGCGTCACAAAAATCAACGCGGTCATAAGAATAGCAAATATATTTTCAACTATTTTGACAGGCATAGATTTGAACCAAGGCCACAAAGCTAAGAAATCAATTTTTTTAGCTGTTGACATTGCGTGTGGAATATTTAAAATTCGCTTCTGAGCACGAATGTCTGGACAAGCGGAAAGAACCTTCCGCTCCCAGGTTGCACGCTTAAGAGCTTCCTGCCGCGAAGATTCAATATCCTGATACTCTTCTGAGTTATCCTCAAATTTACATGCATCCGAGGTCTTTGCAAATTCCTTATACCGCTCAGAGACTTCAAGCCATTCTTTGTATCGAGTTAACTCAGGGGGCGTTCCTTGTTTGGAGAGCTCCATCTGCTGTGTTGTTTTACGAACAGTCAGGACAACACCAGTAATCGCTATAAGTGCTGCGATAACCGTTGCACCAGCAGCAACCAGCGCTTTGCCAATTTCCTGGTCATGAGTCCAATGCCAGTAGTAGTCCCCACCCACCTCGGCGACTACGACATTAGCTAAATATAGTAAGTTCATGGTTTATTACTCATTCCTTTCCGACAACTTTGTTGGTGGATAAACTTCCTAGACAGCCGCGTTTTACATCGTTGTGCAGCTGTCCGTGTTCAGATTATCACGAAATGATAAAGAACATCATTAACCCACCGCACGAAAAACCCCGCAGGCCGGTGCCCATTACGCACCAGCCTGCGGGGTTCACCTGCGGCTATTCGCCACGTCACGCACCGGTTACGCGCCCAGGAGGGTCTTCGGGTTGACCGGAGTACCCGTACCCTCCGCCAGATGCTCAATACGCTTAAGGATCAGACCCTCACGTAGCGCCCACGGGCACACGCGCATCGTCTCAATACCGAACGCCTCCATCGCCGCCTCCGCCGCGATAGCGCCCGCCAGCATCTGCTCCGCACGCGCCTTCGAAACACCCGGCAGGTCAGCACGTTCAGAGACGGTCATCGCCTCCATGCGACGAGTCCACAGGCGCAAATCCTGTAGGTGCATCTCACGCTTCACGTGCGGGCCCGCCGAATACGGCGCCGCACCACAAATACGCGCCAACGAACGGAACGTCTTCGACGTACCCACCGTCATATCCGGCGCACCATACTTCAGCAAGTTCTCCGCGACCGGGGCGATCTGCTCACGCACATACTTACGCAGACGCTTCACCTGCTTCGGCTTCGGCGGCTGCACATCAAAAAACTCACGGGTCAGGCGGCCCGCGCCCAGCGGCACGCTCATCGCCGCATCCGGCAAGGCGTTCGTACCCGTCGAAAACTCAAAAGAGCCGCCACCAATATCAAAATCAAGGATGCGGCCCGCACCCCAACCCTGCCAGCGGCGCACCGCAAAGTACGTAATCGCCGCCTCCTGGTCACCCGAAATACCGTTCAGGCTCACGCCGGTCTGCTCACGCACCTGCTGCAGCACCGCCGAGCCGTTACCCGCCTCGCGGATAGCGCTCGTGGAGAACGCCAGCAGATCCTCCGCCTCATTCTCGATAGCGAAGTCGCGGGCGCTGGTTACGAAGCGGGTTAGCGCGTCCGCACCCTCCTGCGAGATATTACCCTCAGCGTCGAGGTACTGCACGAGTTGCAGCGGAATCTTGTGGGACGCGTACGGTTCGGGGCGCGCTCCCGGGCTACCGTCAATCAGCAGCAGGTGGACCGTATTCGACCCGACATCCAGAACTCCCAGGCGCACGATGCGCTCCCCTCCCCCGCCCCGCGGCGGGATACTATCTGTGTGCGGTACCGCAGGTGCGGCGCCTCTCCCAGTCTGTCAGAGGCGCGGCTCACTCCGCAAACAATCCGGGCAGATGCCCAGCATCAGCACAGCGCAAGTATAAAAGCGCACCGGGCGCACATTCTCCGGGCACACCAAAGGCGCAGGAGGCGCCCCTCCCCCACGCGGGGGTTCGGGACGCGTCCTGCGCCTTCAGGTAGAAACGCTACTCGGCGGTCTTCTTTGCCGCGGTCTTACGAGTGGTCGTCTTCTTCGCGGTAGTAGACTTCGCCGCGGTCTTACGAGTCGTAGTCTTCTTGGCGGTAGTGGTCTTCTTCGCGGCGGTCTTACGCTTGACCGGGCCCTTCGCACGCTTGTCGGCAAGCAGCTGCACCGCACGCTCGTGGGTCAGCGACTCGACCGACTCCGCACGCGGAACCGTAATGTTCGTAATACCGTCGGTGATGTACGGGCCAAAGCGGCCGTCCTTCACCACGATCTTCTTCTCGCTGACCGGGTCCACGCCCAGCTCAGCCAGCGGGGGCTTAGCCGCCGCACGACCGCGCTGCTTCGGCTGGGAGTAAATCTCCAGTGCCTGCTCCAGCGTAATCGTGAAGATCTCGTCCTCGCTGCCAATCGAACGGGAGTCCGTGCCCTTCTTCAGGTACGGGCCAAAGCGGCCGTTCTGCACGGTAATCTCCACGCCCTCAGCGTCGGTACCGAGCACGCGCGGCAGGCTCATCAGCTGCAGCGCCTGCTCGAGGGTCACGGTCGCCAGGTCCATGGACTTGAACAGGGACGCGGTGCGCGGCTTGGCGGGCTTCGGCTTCTTCTTCGGCTTGGGCTTGCCGTTCTTGTAGTACTCAGTCGGCTGCGCGTCCAGGTACGCCTGAATCTGCTCCTCGGTCATCTCCTCGATAACCTCAGTGACGTAGGGGCCGTAGCGGCCGTCGCGTGCCACAATCTGGTTGCCGGAAACCGGGTCAACGCCGAGCACACGGCCGTCGGATTTGCCCTGTTCGAGCAGTTCGCGTGCCTTCGCTTCGGTCAGTTCGTCCGGAGCCAGGTCGGCGGGTACGTTCGCGCGGACCGGTTCGGTCAGCTCGCCGGTCTCGGTGTCGAGGGCGCCTTCAGCTTCCAGGTAGGGGCCGAACTTGCCCACGCGCAGCACGATGCCGTCCGCAATCGGGATGGAGTTGATGCTGCGGGCGTCAATCTCGCCGAGGTTGTCGACGATGGGCTTCAGGCCGCGCTTGGAACCGCCGCCGAAGTAGAACTCGCCCAGCCACTCGACGCGGGATTCCTCGCCGCGCGCGATGCGGTCGAGGTCCTCTTCCATCTGCGCAGTGAACTCGTAGTTCACGTAGGGGCCGAAGCTGGATTCGAGCAGGCGCACCACCGAGAACGCGGTCCAGGACGGAATCAGCGAACCAGAACGAACGTTCACGTATCCGCGGTCCATGATGGTCGAAATAACCGCCGCGTAGGTGGACGGGCGGCCAATGCCCAGCTCGTCCAGGGTCTTCACGAGGGACGCCTCGGTGTAGCGCGGGGGCGGCAGGGTCTCGTGGCCGGCGGGCTCAATCGCCTCGGCGGTCAGTGCCTCGCCGGTGGTCAGGTTCGGCAGGCGCTTCTCAGCGTCCTTCGCCTCACGCTCAGCCACGCGGGATGCGTCAACGCCCTCCTCGTAGGCGGCGAGGAAGCCGCGGAAGGTGATGACGGTACCGGATGCAGCGAACTCAGCGTCCTGGCCGTTGGACGCCACGGCACCCAGGCGCACGGAGGCGGTGGAACCGGTCGCGTCAGCCATCTGGGAGGCGACGGTACGCTTCCAGATCAGCTCGTAGAGTCGGAACTCGTCGTTGGACAGGGCGCCGCGCACAGCGTCCGGGGTGCGGAAGGTGTCACCCGCGGGACGGATTGCTTCGTGTGCCTCCTGAGCGTTCTTGCTTTTGGAGGTATACACGCGCGGTGCGGAGGGCACGAACTCGGCGCCGTACAGCTCGGATGCCTGACGGCGTGCGGCGGAGATAGCCTGCTCGCTCAGCGCCACCGAGTCGGTACGCATGTAGGTGATGTAACCGTTTTCGTAGAGGCGCTGCGCCACCTGCATGGTCACGCGGGAGGAGAAACGCAGCTTACGTGCGGCTTCCTGCTGCAGGGTGGAGGTGGTGAACGGCGCTGCCGGGCGGCGCTTGTACGGCTTGGTCTCAACGGAACGTACCGAGAACGCGGCGGACTGCAGGGCTGCGGCGAGCGCACGGGCGGCTTCCTCGTTCAGGTGGGTGACCTTGGAGGAGTTGAGGGTGCCGTCGTCGGCGAAGTCCTTGCCGGTGGCGATACGCTGACCGTCTACGGCGACCAGCTTGGCGTCGAAGCCTTCGGAGGCCGCGGTCAGGAAGCGTCCGGACAGGTCCCAGTAGTTGGCGGCGACGAATGCCATGCGTTCACGTTCGCGCTCGACCACGAGGCGGGTTGCGACGGACTGCACGCGACCTGCGGAGAGGCCACGGCCGACCTTACGCCAAAGCACGGGGGAGATTTCGTAACCGTAGATTCGGTCGAGGATGCGGCGGGTTTCCTGCGCGTCGACCAGGTGCAGGTCGATGTCGCGCAGTTCGCCGAAGGCACGCTGAATGGCTTCCCGGGTGATTTCGGGGAAGGTCATGCGGTAGACGGGTACCTTGGGCTTGAGGACTTCCTTCAGGTGCCATGCAATGGCTTCACCTTCGCGGTCACCATCGGTTGCCAGGTAAAGCGCATCTACTTCTTTGAGCTTGCGCTTGAGTTCGGCGACCTTTTTCTTCTTGTCGGGGTTGACCACGTAGTAGGGTTCGAAGTTCTCTTCAACGTTGACAGCGAACTTGCCGACGGGGCTCTTCTTGAGGTTTTCGGGCAGTTCGGAGGGCTGCGGAAGGTCGCGGATATGGCCCATGGACGAGTCGACAAGGTAGTCCTCGCCGAGGTAGCTGCTGATGGTTTTGACCTTGGAGGGAGACTCCACAATCAGCAGGGCTTTTCCGTTCTTTGCCTGAGCGGGCACGGCACTCCTCTATCTGTGTGTTGAAAAGCTACGTATTCAACCATAACCTACGCTGGCGCTTGTGGGCGCCGACTGGTTGTGGTGTACGCGGGTGCGACGGTCGGTGGGGGTGAGTATTTTTGTTGAGTCTGCACGAGTGCGCAGGGTACTCGGTACATCATACGGTACCGAGGAGATGGTGTGTGCACGAGGTGTGTGCGGTACCCGCGAACCGGCGCCTCTAGCTGGTGAGGGTATCCGAGTCGGGGTGGGTGCCGTCCAGGTAGGCGGGTAGCAACGGGTATTCGCGACCGTACACGGTCTGCGGCACGATGCGCACCCACTGCATTTCGTGGGTTTCGGAGTCGGGCAGGTCGAAGGTGCGCACAATCTGCGGGGTCATTTCCGGCGGCAGCCAGTGCGCAATACCGACCACGATGACGGAGCGGATACCGTCTTCGAGGGTCTCATCAATCTCGAAGGCGACGCGGCGGCTGACCACCACGGAGGAGAACTTATTACCGCGGGTGGTGCGAATGTAGATTTCCTGGGTGTCACCCTGGTGGGCGACGGCGTAGAGCACGGGCAGCACATCGACGTGCTGTCCGTCAGTGAGGATGAGGCGGCCGAGAGTGTTCGCGTGCAGGCGCTCCCAGCACTTGTCGACGCTGATGCTTTCATCGGGGTACAGGTTACTCATGGTTTCAGTGTATGCGATGGGGTGGGCACTCTTGCGCAGATGACGGTTTTGGTCAGTGGGTGGGTCAGAGCTGGAAAGCACATGTAGCGGTGCGGCGCGCTCGGGCAGTTGTATAAGGCAGCTGGGCAGGGCGGGCCGTTAGGTAGGGCGGCAGGGTGCAGCGGGTGCGTAGAATGGTGTGCATGACTATTTCTGCCGCCTCTTTTGCTCCCGAGTACGCCGCCGTTGCGGATGCTCCCCGCAGCGATGATTACGCCCGCCTGACCCGCATCCGTGAACGCCTGCTGGCGTTGAGCTACAGCTATGACGCTGTGCAGGAGCTGCTGGGTGTTGAGGCGGCTGAGGCGATGGCTCGTGACCAGGTGGTTCCGGGCCTGTGGCGTGTTGAGCACGTTCTGCGCGGCGAGTACAGCGCGGGTGAGAAGAACCTGGCACGTCTGCTGGCGTTTTTCCTGCTGGCTCGCCCGCTCACCGAGGCGGAGGCAGCCAAGGTTTTCGCAGATACCCTGCAGGATTTTGCGGACGCCGCACTGATTGAGCGCGATGCGGCAGATTCTACCCGCTGGACCGCGAGCGTTGACCTGCGCCCGCACGCTGCCGATGACGGCACCGAAATCTTTGTTGCCGCCGACCTGGGCGCGCATCAGCGCCCCGGCGTGCTCCGTAAGGATCACGTGCTCGGCATCGGTCACGCATCCCTGACTCTGGCGCAGATCACCGAGCGCACCCCCGTCAAGCGTGCCCTGGATGTGGGCACCGGCTGCGGTATTCAGACCTTCCACCTGCTCGCCCACGCCGAGCATGTGACCGCCACCGACATTTCGGAGCGTGCCCTGGCGTTCACCCGTTTTAACCTGCTGCTGAACGCGCAGACGCTCAATATTGACCCGCAGAACCCGCAGGCGCGCGTGAGCCTGCGTGAGGGTTCCCTGCTGGAGCCGGTCACCGGTGAGCTTTTCGATCTGGTGGTGTCGAACCCGCCGTTCGTGATTACCCCGCGCGTTGCCGGCGAGAGCGCCGAGGAGCAGTTCACCTACCGTGACGGCGGCCTGCCCGGTGACGAAATTGTGAGCACGATGGTGCGTCAGCTGCCGTCGGTGCTGGTGCCCGGTGGCCGCGCGCAGATGCTGGGTAACTGGGAGATTATTCGCGATTCCGAGGACCCGGAAGCACCCCGCCCGTGGGATGAGCGTCCGCGTGCCTGGGTTGCCGACGGCGGCGCGGAGGCGTGGTTCATTCAGCGTGAGGCGCTGACCCCCGCCTCCTACGCGGAGACCTGGCTGAAGGATGCGAGCGAGAACCGCGACCGCAGCCACTACGAGCAGACCTACGTGGCGTACCTGAACGACTTCGCTTCCCGGAACGTTCATTCTATTGGTTTCGGCATGATTTGGCTGCGCCGCCCGAGCGAATCCACCGTGGCAGGCGTGACCGAGCCCCTGCAGCGTTTCGAGGAGATTACCTACCCGATTCAGCAGCCCATCGCCCGCGCCCTCACCGAGTCCGTGCGCCGCTACGACCGCCTCGCCGCCATGGACGATGAGGCGCTCCTCACAGCGCACCTAGAGATCGCTGAGGACGTCACCGAGGAACGCCACGGCCGCCCCGGCGCCGAGCACCCCAGCGTCATTTTGCTGCGTGCCGGTTCGGGTCTGTGCCGCACCCAGCTACTTTCCACGGAGACCGCGGGCTTTGCGTCGGCGAGCGATGGTGAGCTTGCCGTGGGTCAGATTGTGGCGGCTCTTGCCATGCTGCTGTCCTGGCCCGAATACGACGAGGCGGCAGCCGCCGCGCGCGGTACGCAGGAGCAGCATCCGCGCGATACCCTGCTGCACGCGGTGCGTGAGCTGGTGCTCAAGAGCTTCCTGCACTTTAGCGACGAGCACGCGGGCGCAGAATCGACTGCCGCAAACACGGCAGAAGAGCAGGGCTAAGCGTGCGCATTTGGTCCCTTCACCCTTCCCTGCTCGATCGTCGCGCCCTGGTCGCCTGCTGGCGTGAAACTCTGCTGGCGCAGAAGGTTCTGCGGGGTTTGACTCGCGGGTACACGAACCATCCGCAGCTGATTCGTTTTCGTGCGCATCCGCAGCCTCTGGAGGCGGTTGCCGCCTACCTGTCCGGGCTGGCAGATGAGGCGGATGCCCGCGGCTATTCTTTCAACCGCGCGCTGATTGGTGCGGGCGAAGGTAGTACAAGTGAACACGGCGCTGACAAGGCGGAGAACCCGTACGCTTCGGTTGCGCCGATTCCTGTTCCTCTCGGTCAGCTGGAGTACGAGCTCGCCTTCCTGCAGCACAAGGTGGCTGGGCGTGACCCCGAGTGGGAGCACCAATTGAGCGAGCGCCTCGCCGCGCGCGGCGAGTTGGCGGCGTGCGCGCATCCGCTGTTTGAGGTGGTTCCGGGCGCTATTGAGCCTTGGGAAAAGACGAAGGACTTCTAGGCAGAGGAATTTCTAAAGATTCCGAGCACAGTAATGCCCCGGCGGTAACCCTTGCGGGTGCCTGCCGGGGCATTGCTGTATGTACGGCTCAAGCTGTATGGGAACAAGCATCTCAGCGCATCATAGAGCGCCGGGAACAGCTTGGCTCAGGTTTTTACTTGGCGGCCAGCATCTTTACTTGGTGGTCAGCGCGGGCTTGATCTCCTTGACGATGGCGTCAAGCATCTTCAGGTTGAAGTCCACACCCAGCTGGTTCGGGATAGTCAGCAGCACGGTGTCTGCCGCCTGAACCGCCTCATCACGGGCGAGCTCTTCGGCAATATCCGCCGGGTCACCAATGTAGCTACGACCAAAGCGGGAGAAGGCGTTATCGATAATGCCGGTGTAGTCCTGAGAGTCCTCCGCGGCGCGACGACCGAAGTAGCGTGCCGAAGTTTCGTCGATAATGGGCAGCACCGAGCGGGAGACCGAAACACGCGGAATACCCGAGTTGCCCGCCTTCACCCATTCGGAGCGGAAGAGGCGAATCTGCTGAGCCTGCTGCTGGTCGAAGGGAATGCCCTTATCTTCCAGCATCAGGGTTGAGGACATGAGGTTCAGGCCCTTCTGCGCGGTCCACACGGCGGTGCTATCGGTGCCCGCGCCCCACCAGATGCGGTCGCGCAGGCCCGGCGACTGCGGCTGAATCGGGGCGTACTTGCCCGCCACGCGAGCGCTGGGCGCCATGCCCTCACCCTCAATTGCCTTGAGGAAAATGTCGAGGTGGCGGCGCGCCATATCGCCCTCGTTTTCACCCTCTGCCGGGTAGTAGCCGAAGCTCTCAAAGCCGCGAATAACAGATTCGGGCGAGCCGCGGGAGACACCGAGCTGCAGTCGCCCCGCCGCGATGAGGTCTGCCATGGCGGCAAGTTCAGCCATGTAGAGCGGGTTTTCGTAGCGCATGTCGATCACGCCGGTGCCCAGCTCGATGCGCTCGGTCTTCGCCGCAATGGCGGAGAGCAGCGGGTAAGGAGTTGCCTGCTGCTGGTCGAAGTGGTGCACACGGAAGAACGCGCCGTCCAGTCCGATATCCTCGGCACCTACCGCCAGGTCGATTGCCTGGTGCAGGGATTCTGCCGCGCTAGGTACGCGGGAGCCGGGAACCTCAGCCCAGTGGCCAAAGGAGAGGAAGCCGAGCTTCTTCTCGTCGCCGCGCATGGGTTCGAGGTGGCTGATGCGGATGGACTCATCGAGCTGCGGGGTGCTGTTGGGGTTGGTGCTCATTGTTTTTCCTTGCTGGGTTGCGCTCGGGCTCTTGTAGTGCCGGGCTGGTGGTTTAAATCTAAACCCAATTACTTTACATGTCAAGTATTTTGTTTTGGAGTGTCACGAAAGCCCCCAACCCACGCTAAAAAGGGCGCAAAAGAGCCCGGCGACACGAACACATCGCGCCACCGGGCTCTTCTATTCAGCTACTAAAACTGCAGTTATAACGGCAGAAACAAACTGCCGAGACAAACTCTATTAGGAACGCTTCGCCAGCGGAACCCACAGCTCCATACGGTAATCAGCCGCCTGCATATCGCCGCGACCGTACACCTCAAGGCCACCCACCGGGCGGTACTGCGGATTCTTCGCGAAGAACGCCTCCTCAAAGCTCGCAAAGCCAGCCGGAATGGACTCCGAAATCGGGCCGGTCACCTCAACCACAGCGTAGGTGCTCGCAGGTAGTTCCAGCACGCCCAGACCAAGCTTCGCCGCGCTTGCCGGCTCCGAGACTAGGAAGCCCGCCGTGTAGCGGACCTGACCCTTCGGGTTCGGCTGAGTGCACACGCCCAGGTACTGGGTCACGTTCAGAACATCCAGCATCGCCGGGGACGCCTTCTGATTCAGCTCATCCCACAGCGAGGAGAAGTCGCCGTCCAGGGGGAACACCTGCGAAACGCCGGCAACGACCATCGCCGGGTGCTCCTCAATGCGAGGTTCAGAAACCTGAACCGCGCCACCCTTAGCGGCTGCCATTAGGCGTTCGCCTTAGCTACTTCGCGGTCCACCGAGCACTCGGGCACGCAGTGGCGCTTCGCGTCATCAGCCGCGCACTCGGGGCAGAGCAGAACCAGCTCGCGGCAGGAGTCTTTGGAGCAGTTCTCGAACTTGTTCGAGGGGGCGCCGCACTGTTCGCACTTGCCGATGGTGACGGTGTCCGGGGTGAACTCCATGTGCATGCGCTTGTCGAAGACGTAGAGCGAGCCTTCCCACAGCGCCTTGTCGCCGTACTTCTCGCCGTAGCGCACGATGCCGCCGTCGATCTGGTAGATCTCCTTGAAGCCGCGGTTCTTCATCAGCGCGGAGAGAATCTCGCAGCGGATACCGCCGGTGCAGTAGGTGACGACCGGCTTGTCCTTGATGTGGTCGTACTTGCCGGACTCGATTTCGCGGATGAAGTCGTGGGTGGTGCGCACGTCGGGAACGATAGCGTTCTTGAACTTGCCGATCTTCGCCTCGAACGCGTTACGGCCGTCGAAGAAGACCACTTCGTCGCCGCGCTCTTCAACAAGCTTGTTGACCTCTTCAGGCTTCAGGTGCACGCCGCCACCAACGACGCCATTCTCGTCCACCTGCAGCTCGTCGGGAGCACCGAAAGCCACAATCTCGTCACGAGCCTTCACGGACAGGCGGGGGAAGTCCTCCGCGCCACCCTCGGACCACTTGAACTCCATGTTCTTGAAGCCGGGGTACTTGCGGGTTTCCTTGGTGTACGCCTTGACCGCGTTAATCTCGCCGCCGAGGGTGCCGTTAATACCGTGCTTGGAAATGAGGATGCGCCCGCGCAGGCCGAGCTTCTCGCAGAGGGCACGCTGCCAGAGCATGACCGCCTGCGGGTCGGCGATGGGGGCGAACTGGTAATACAGAATAATCTTATTTTGAGCCACGAAACTATTTTATCGTCATATACGCCTAAAGCATGCAGATTTTTTGATATGTGCGCGCTGACTACGGGGTCGGCGGGGCTGGGGCGGTGCTGGGGCGGGTTCGGATGCGAGGTTGGGGCAAGTTCAGGGTGCGCGCCCGCGAAGGTTCAGGGCGCGGATTGAGCGCAGCATATGACCGGCGGCAGGTCGGGTTTTACCCCGCCACTCTACAATGGAACCCATGCCGCACAGCACCTCCTCGCAGAACCCCAACCAGCACCCCGAGCAACGCTCCACCCCTCAGTCCGAGCAGGGGCAGTCTGCGGCGCGCCCCAAAACACTGCGCTACCGCGAGCTGCCCGCGAGCGCACAGCAGGTACTGGCGTCCCTGCTTCCGGAGGCGGAACGCACCGGAACCCTACCCGAGCAGGTGACCCATATTCACACCATTGCCGCTAGGGAGGCGAACTACGCGCCGTGGCCGCAGTGGCTGCATCCGCGCGTGGTGGAGGCTTTTGAATCACTCGGTATTGCCGAACCCTACGCCCACCAGGTGCAGGCGGCGAATGCCGCCCACGCGGGTCTTGACGCGGCGCTGGCGGCGAGCGCGGCGCGCTACGGCTGGCAAGCGGGGCGCAGCGAGGCTGAGCGTATTGAGGCTGAGCACGCTGAGGCATCAGCGAAGAGCGCAAGCAGTGGCGGGCACGTGATTGTGGCGACGGGCACCGCCTCGGGCAAGACCCTAAGCTACCTCATGCCCACCCTGGACGCTATCTACCGCGCATCCTGCGGCGAGCCAGTGAGCTCAACTTCCGCGTATTCCGGGGCAGAAAACCTCAATAATAGAGCGAACGTTCTCTACATTTCCCCGGCGAAGGCACTCTCCGCGGACCAGCTCACCGCCCTCACCTCCTACAACCTGCCCGGACTCCACGCGGCAAGCTACGACGGCGACACCCCAACCGGCGAACGCCGCTGGATCCGCGAACACGCCAACTTCATCCTCACCACCCCGGACATGCTCAACTACTCGATTCTGAGCAACCACCGGCAGTGGGCGTCCTTCCTACGCGGGCTGCGCTACGTGGTACTCGACGAGGCGCACAGCTACCGCGGTGTTTTCGGTGCGCACATCGCCAACCTGCTGCGCCGCCTGCGCCGCATCTGCGCGCTCTACCGCACCGTGCCCGTGTTCTACGGCGCTTCGGCGACCAGTTCCAACCCGGTCGAGTCCTTCTCCAAGCTCATTGGCGTGCCGCAGCAGGCGGTCACCGCCGTCACCGAGTCCACCTCCGCGCGCGGTGAAACCACCGTCGCGCTCTGGGAGCCCGAATTCATGCCGCCCAAGGCGCAGGATCAGCTCGCCAAGGGTGCCCGCAGCACCCAGCAGCAGGCGGTTCAGTCGAAGGCTGAGCAGGAAGCACCGCGCCGTGTCTCACCCGTGGAGCAGGGCGCGCAAATGCTCACCGACCTGGTACTTTCTCGCACCCGCTCGTTGGTTTTCGCCGGTTCGCGCCGTAGCGTAGAAATCCTCTCGCAGAAGACCCAACGCTACCTCGACGAGGTGGAGGCGGGCCTCTCCCACCGCGTCGCCGCATACCGCGCCGGGTACACCCCCGAAGAGCGCCGCGGACTCGAACGCAAGCTCCGCAACGGCGAACTGCTCGGCCTGGCGAGCACCTCCGCACTGGAACTGGGCATCGACATCTCCGGACTGGACGCGGTCATCGTGGCGGGCTGGCCGGGTACCCGTGCCTCCTTCATGCAGCGAGTGGGCCGCGCAGGCCGTAGCGGTCAGGATGCGCTCGCCGTGCTCATTGCCGATGACAACCCGCTCGACACCTACCTGGTGCACCACCCGGAGGCGATTTTCGGGCAGGAGGTTGAGGCGACCGTATTCGACCCGACCAACCCGTACGTGCTCTCCCCACAGCTGTGCGCCGCCGCCCAGGAGGCGCCCATCCGCGCCGAAGAGCTGAGCCTGTTCGGGCCGCACACCGCCGCGCTGCTGGACCGCCTTGTACAGCAGGGATACCTGCGTCGCCGCCCGGACGGCTGGTACTGGACGCACGCCGAATCAGCCGCCGACCTGGTCGATATTCGCGGCACCGGCGGCGGACCCTACCAGCTCATCGACGCCGAAGACGGCACCCTGGTTGGCACCATGGACGCCGCGCACGCCATGAGCCAGGGGCACCCCGGCGCAATCTACATTCACCAGAGCGCGCAGTACGTGGTCGAATCTCTCAGCGAGGGCGAGCGCGTGATTCTGCTCAGCCGCGTCTACCCGGACTACTACACGCGCGCCGTTGAGAGCACGGAGGTGCGTATTCTGGCGGAGCGTGCGCGGGTCAGCTACGGTGCACCGGCGGGAATTACTGGACAGGGCGCCGAGGGCGCTGTTCCCGGCGAGCCTGCTCCCGAAGAGTCGGTACCCGAAACCAGCGAGCAGCTCGCCCCGCTCACCATGCACCGCGGGCAGGTTCAGGTCACCGACCAGGTCACCGGCTACCGGCGATTCTCCGTCTACGGCGGCGAATACCTGGGCGAAGAGGCGCAACCCATGCCGCCGGAAGTGCTCATGACCGAGGCGGTCTGGTTCACCTTCGAGCCCAGCTACCTGTTCGGCGCGGGCGTGACCGAAGAGGACGGCCCCGGCACCCTGCACGCCGCCGAGCACGCCGCCATCGGACTGCTGCCGCTCATCGCCACCAGCGACCGCTGGGATTTGGGCGGACTCTCCACGCTGCTTCACGTAGACACCGGCAGGCCCACCATTTTTGTCTACGACGCCGCACCCGGCGGCGCGGGCATTAGCGAGCGCGGCTTCAACGCGGTTGCGCAGTGGCTGAGCGCCACCCTCGAAGCAATCGAAAGCTGCGGATGCGAAAACGGCTGCCCCTCCTGCGTGCACTCACCCAAGTGCGGCAACCGCAACGAGCCGCTCAGCAAGCACGGCGCACGGGCGCTCCTGACGGCGATGCTGAGGAGCATGGCGGAGGCGTAGGACGGGCTGGGGGCGCAGAACGTGCTGGGGCGTAGGGCGGGGCTGGTGGCGCAGGGGCATAGGCTGCGCGGGCTGGGATGACAAATCCCGGTGAGTACGAATAGCCTAGTCGGTGAGGTTTTCCGGTTCTACTGGACTTTCTGGCTCGGCTGGGTTTTCTGGGTCGGCGGGGCTTTCTGGTTCGGGCGCCGAGTCCCGCTCGGCTCCCAGCTCTTCCTCCAGCTCGGCGACCTCATCGGGGCTCAGCTCCTCCGCGTCCCCCGCCGCAGTCTGCTCTTCTTCGGGGTGCTCTTCCTCGGGGTGTTCAGCTCCCGCGCGGGCACGCACCCTCGCCGGGCCCAGCACACCCATGGGCCCTGCGACGGGGACAGCGACCGTCACCTCCACCGTTTCGGGGCGATCCGGAAAAGTGCAGGATTCCAGGTGCGCACCGTGGCGTTCGGCAAGCTCCGCCGCGACCGCGCACGGGTCGCCCTCTGTGAGCCCGCGGTAGGCATCCGCCGCCGCGAGCGCGCTCAAATCTGCGGCGGCGGACGCCCTGCGATTCGCAGAAACCACCCCAATCAGCCCGGCAATCACCACGGTCAGCACCAGCAGCGCGGCAATAATGGTGAGGGCGAGGACGGTGCCGCTACCCTCCTCGGGTTGTTCTTCCGCAGGGCAGTCAAGAACCGCGCTTTTATTCACCATCATTGCCGGCACTTTCTTCACTGTCAGCGCTTTCGTGATGCCCACCGCCGCCTTCAACGCGGGCATGGGCATCCGCCCGCAGCACCCAACCGGTCGCCGAACCAATCACCCCGGGGGCGGGGCGGCTCACCCGCACGTACACCTGCCGGGCGCGCCCCTCCCCTGCATCAACTGCGCCATCAGGAGAAACGGAAATCTGCACGCTCTGCGCCGGGTCGATGCGGCTGACGGCGGAGCGAATCTGCGCCTCGGAGTCTCCGCGGGCGGCGGCACGGGCAGCCGTCCGGGCGGACTCCTCCACCTTGAGCTGCGCAACCCCCGTGGAGGCGGCGCCCAGGCAGAGGGCGAGCACCACCGTCACGGCGGGTAGGGCGACAGCAAATTCAGCGGTAATCACGCCCTCCTCAGCGGGGCTCTTGTGCGGGGTTGAGAGTGCCGATTCCGTCCCGGTTTTCCCTGCGGGTCGAGCACACCGACAAGCACCCAAATTTACATGAGCGTTCATTCTTTATTCCTCCTTTCTAAACTGATTTTCCAGGGCTTACAACGCCCAGAACCGAACCCTATAGTGGACTTTACAAAGGCACTAGAGCAGCCCCGTATTGCCCGCAATCGACAGGGCGTTACGCACAATATCTAGGAGCATGGAACGCACTTCATCGGACTTGAGAATCAGCACCAGCAGACCCGCAAAGCCGACCGCCGCAAGCATCACAATGCCGTACTCCGCGGTGGAGGCGCCCTCCTCCGGATCACCCACCGGAGCGTACTCAGCGAATACCTTTTCATCACCCTCAGCGGGCACATATTCGGCACAGCCGGGCGCGTGCTCACCCAGACTGCGGCAGGTGGCGCCGCATTCGTCCAGGGTGCAACCCTCGGCGAGCGCGCGGGCAATGGTCAGTGCCTGCTCGGGGCTCAGGCGGTCCGTGTTCATATCAATCTCCATTTCGTGAGGGTCAATCCTGGGGCCGGCATGCTTCTGCTCAGAACCGGCGAAAAGTTCGGTATCGGTGAAGAGCTCGGGGCATTCTTCGCGCAGCTGCTTCATGGTGGTTGCGATGGCAACGGACAGCGGCACGGGCCCCAGAATCGTCTGCGTTTCAGCATCGTGCGCGGCACCGAGCGCGGCGGGCTGAATTTCACGCGGAGCGCCGACCGGGGCAGTAACCAGAGCACCGCCCGGGTGCAGATCGTGGCGGATTGCTTCGCAGAGAGTGTTCGTCATTGGTTTTCCTTTCGTTGTGCCCCGGTCATTCGGGGCAGGGTGGGTGCTCGTCTGCGTTCTTGGCAGATGGGCGAGGGTCTAAACTTTCGGCATTTCAGCTAGTCAACAGCGCTTATGGGCATGGTTCTTTAGCCCGTCAGCGTGGGTAGTAGCGAAATGAGGATGGGCACAATACCCAAACAAATAAAGGCGGGCAGCGAACACAGACCGAGGGGCACCACGAGCGCGACGGAGAGCTTTCCGGCGGCGCGTTCTGCCGCGCGGCGTTCACTGAGGCGGTGCGCATCGGCAAGGGAGAGCAGTAGCGCAGTGCTGGGTGCGCCACCCGTATAGGCGGGGGCGAGCGCATCCCGCAGCTCACCGAATGTTCCCGCCGCGGATCCCGACCAGGCACTCCCCCAGCCGCTGCCCATCTGTAGGCGCTGGCAGACCGTGTGTAGCGGTCGGCTATTGAGCGCCTCGGAGAGGGTGCCCAGGGCGGCGAGCGGCGCAAGCCCGGCGCGTAGTTGCGCGGCGAGTAGTTCCAGCACGAGGGCGGTATCAACGGGCGGCACGTTCGAGGTTTGGTCGCCCCCGCTACCTGCCGCGCTTTCCACCTCAGCCCGATGCACGAGCGCGGCGGTCCAGCGGCGCCCGGCGAAGGCGAGCCCCAGCCCCAGCAAGCCGGTGAGCGCTCCAAGAATGGAGCCGGTCAGCACACCCACGGGGTCGCTTCCCATGAGCACTCCCAACCCCAGGCCGAGCAGCGGAAGCCAGGAGAGGATTCTGCCGGTGGCGCGCGGTGCGGCGAGGGCGCTCTGCCTGCCCAGGAGCGCGTCGATGCGTTCTTCGGCGTGTTCGGCGGCGCGTTCCAGGCTCGTGGCGAGCGGTGCACCGGCGCTCTCGCTCATCTGCAGACTCAACTGCAGGTCGTGCAGGCGCTCGCGGCTGTGCGGGCGCATCCGGGTGCCGCTTTCGAGCAGTTGCGTGCAGGCGAGGTGCGCGGGCGCACCCCAGGAGGTGACCGTGGCGAGTGCCTGCGTAAAGCGGCGAATGTCTTCGGCGCACCGCTTCTGCCCGTAGTCTTCGGAGAGGGGCGAGGAGCTTCGCCCTCGTCGGAGTCGGGTGCTTTTCTTCGCAGGCGTTTTCTCCGTACCCGGCAAAGGTTCACTCTCCCCGAGCTGCCCGGAGCCCGGGTTGGTATGCACCGCCTCCTGCAGGGGAATACCTGCACGCAGGTTCAGGGCGAGGGTGCGCAGCATGAGCGGCCACATGCGCATTTCCTCGGCGCTGGCGGGCCCGGCGATACGCTCAGCCCAGCGCTCGCGAAGGTTTCCATTACTCTTCTCTTTCTGCTTCATTGCTTCCTCCTTTCACGTTTTCCGTTCCCCCCATTTCGGGGACTAGTACCCAACATTGGGTTCGGTAGAAATACGCCTGACCTGCAGGTACTCTTCGCTCCCCTCAACTGCGGGGTGCAGGCTGTAAATACCCTCGATGCGGCGGCGACCCTCCCGGTGCTCCAGGTGGATAATGCGTTCAAAAGCGGTTGCCGTATGTAGAGCGACCGTTCTACTATCCAGTCCGGCGAGCGCACCCAAAGCGCACAAACGCAGGGGCACCGCCTGCGCACTATTGGCGTGCAGGGTCGTTCCGGCGCCGCGGTGGCCGGTGTTCATGGCGGTCAGCAGATGCACCACCTCCGCGCCGCGACACTCACCCACCACGAGCCGATCCGGACCCATGCGCAGCGCCTGCACAATCAGCTCGCCCAACCCAATTTCGCCTGCGCCTTCGGAGTTGGCGGCACGGGTTTTGAGGGCAATCACCTGCTCATGCTGCGGCGCAAGTTCCGGGGTATCTTCGAGCAAAATGAGGCGCTCCTGCGGCGTACACAGACCCAGCAGGGCGTTGAGCAGCGTGGTTTTGCCAGTGCCGGTGCCGCCGCTAATCAGGAACCCGCGGCGTTCAGCAATCATGCGGCGCAGGTAGGCGGCAGTCGCCTCATCGCACAGCCCAGCAGCCTGCAGTTGCGCCAGGGTGGGGCGTTCGCGGGCGGGCAGGCGAACGGATAGCCGGGTGCGTTCACTCAGCGGCGGGATAATCGCATGGATTCGCCGACCGTGCTCGTCGCTGACGTCTGCCGCCGGATGCGCGGCGTCCAGCTGCCCGCCGTACCTGCGGATGAGCCGCTCGGCAAGGTCACGCACGCGCCGCTCATTGCCGAGGCTCAGCGCCACGGGGCGGGTGGTTCCGTTGATGCCCACCCAGATATCGCAGGGTGAGTTCACGTAAATATCGGTAATCGTTCCGAAGCGTTGCCCCTCGTCAAGGAGGAGATCGAGGGCACCGAGGCCGTAGAGTTCCGCAGCGAGGTAGCGCAGCGCGGTCTGCCGGTTGACGGGCACATATTCCACGCTGGGGTAGCTCCAGGAGGCGGGTGCGGGCGGCGCCGTTTTGGCACGGAATTTTCGGGGCTTCGCTGCATTGGTTCCAGCTGCGCTCGCGTTTCCCAGAGCATTCCCTAAGGCATTCCCCGCACATCCGCCGTCGATGGCGCAGATTGCCTCGTCCACGGCGTTTTCGAGGACCTCGCGGAGGGGCTGGGATTCCTGGAGCGATCCACCGCCCGCGGTGTTTGCACTATGCGCAGCAGTTGCACCCTCTGCGGGCGGTCGTTCCCCAGCCTTCTCGAACCCACCATTGAATCCACCGCTAAAACCACCCAGGGCGATAGCGCTCATCTGCGGCGAGCGCAGGATTAGCTCGCGGGCGTGCAGGGCGACGGCGCGGGCGCGATAGTCCTCGGGGATAAGCAGGGCGGGCAGCGAGTGCGCACCGGTATTCTGTGCGCCCGACTGGTTCGCTCCCTGCGCCTGCGTGCTTGGACTCTGCGTGCTTAGATTCTGCACGGCGCTGGTCGGGTAGCCATTGGGACTACCAGTGTTGCTGGCGGGATTGCTGGTGGGGTTCATGGCTCTAGGAGAGCATTGCACCCGCCCCAATTATTTAAGAGAATGATCGTTCTGTGGATAACCCCTCAAGCGCCCCGAAATATCCACGATGCACGCACCCCAAACGAACAAAACGCACGCATCCGACGCTTTTATGACAAACCGCGGCGTTTTCCGCTCTCTCGCTCCCGCCGTACTTTTCGCCCGTGTCCCGAGGCCGTCCCCACCCGCAAACACCCACCCGCGACCACAAACCGCGCGCCTTTGCAGCCGGTCACCGATAATGGAAGGATGTACGTTCTGCTCAGTCCTGCCACCGGCGCGGGTATTACCGCCCAGACCGGTACCCCCGCGCACCCGGTCACCTCGGCTATTGCCGCGGGTGCGTCGTCGCGCGGTACCCAGCCGGTGACGTCGTGGGGTGCTTTTCATTTTTCGGCGCCGACCGCTGAGCAGTTGCAGGACCCGGCCTTTATTCCGCGGATTACGCGTGCGGATCGGGTGAGTGCGGCGAATCTTCCGGCGTATGTGCGTGAGGTGGAGCGCCAGGCGGCAGAGTTTCCAGAGGCGCGTTTTCCGCGCTGGATTTGGGCTGATACCCGCCACGTTGACCCGCTGCTTCTGCGCCGCGGGGTGCGGGTGCACCTGTGCCATGATTTGCGTCTGGTGCAGCGGATTTTGGTGACTGCGGCTACGCATCCGAGTGGTTTTGTGGAGTACAGCCCGGTGCTGGATCTTTCTGATGTGCGTGAGGCGGTGGAGCCTCAGGGGTATCTGCCGGTGGCGCGGCAGATTCAGGGTCAGGAGGAGCTGTTCGGTGCCGATTTTTTGAGCGCGCCCGCGACCTCCTCCGCCGCACCCGCTGCCAGCACCTCGCCGTCCCCCGCGGATTCCTCCCCGGATTTCCTGGAGGCGGCGCCTCATGAGCCTTTCACCCCGCAGCTGGCGGCGGGCCCGGTGACTCTGCTTCCGGAGCATCCGGTGGTGCGCGTGTTGATGCGTGAGTGGCTGGCGCAGGCGCGCGCTATCGGTGCGTCGAGGCACCCGGAGCGGCTACGTCTTTTGGCGGCGGCGGAGTCTGCCGGTGCGTTGGTGGCGGCTGAGATTGGCTATTACGGCATCCCGTTCAATGTGCAGGCGCATCATGAGCACCTGTGCGAATTGTTGGGTCCGCGCCCGGTGCCTGGTGAGCGTCCGCAGAAGATGCAGGAGTTGGCGGAGCAGATTCAGCGCATGCTGTTTATGCCGTCGTTGAACCCTGATTCGCCGCAGGATCTTTTGCGTGCTCTGCAGTCTGCGGGGGTTTCGGTGAAGTCGACACGCTCGTGGGAGTTGAAGAGTTGGGCGGATGCGATTCCGGCTCAGCGGGATAAGCGCTGGGCGCTGATTGACCCGATTCTGCGGTATAAGAAGCTGTACCGTATTTGGACTGCTAACGGCTGGACCTGGGCTGATACCTGGGTTTCTGAGGGTGCGTTCCGCCCGCATCTTGAGGTGGGCGGCGCCGCGACCGGGCGCTGGGGTGCATCCGGCGGTGGCGCGCTACAGCTTCCTGCGGAGATTCGTCAGGCGGTGCAGGCGCCGGAGGGTCAGGTGCTGACGGTGACGGATGGCTCGCAGATTGAGCCACGTATCCTGGCGGCGTTGAGCCGTGATGAGGCGCTCGCTTCGGCGGGTCGCGGCGCTGACCTGTATGCGGGTATTGCCGAGCTGGCGCGCCTGAAGGGCGTGGGTTTGACGGAGCGTTCCCACGCGAAGGTGGGCATGCTGGCGATTATGTACGGCGGCCGCAGCGGTGAGATTGGTGCGCTGTTGCCGCATGTGGCGGCACTTTTTCCGCAGGCGATGGAGTTTACGGAGCGTGCGGCTCGTATTGGTGAGGCGGGCGGTCAGGTAACGACTTTTTTGGGTCGTACGTCCCCGCCGGTGGATGAGCGTTTCCGTGAGATTGTGGCTGATCGATCGTCGCCGGCGGCTGAGTCGCGTGCGGTGTCGACGGCGCGTGCGCACGGGCGTATGACCCGCAATTTTATTGTGCAGGGTACGGCAGCTGAGTGGGCTCTGTGTTGGATGGGCGCAGTGCGTTCTCGTCTGTTGTCGGAGCGGATTTTTGGTATGCCGATGCGCACCCGCATTGTGTATTTTTTGCACGATGAGCTTCTGCTGTGCGGTCCCGAGCTGGAGGCGGATCGCGTGGAGCGTATTGTGCGTGAGGGCGCTGCGGAGGCGGCGCGTCTGCTGTTCGGTCGGGTGCCGGTTGATTTTCCGGTGTCGGTGGCGCGGGTGCGCAACTACGCTGAGGGTAAATAATCTGCGGTAAATGATCAGCCGCGCATAAGCGGCACCGTGCAACAAAAAATAGGGGCGGCGGGTAGCTTCGTTCAAGCTACCTGCCGCCCCTATCTGCGCACTATTCTGCACCCTGTATCCGCTGGTCAGGCGCTTATTCTGCGAAGAGCTTTACTCCTCGTAGCCGGGTGCCGGGCGCATCTTTTTCTTGTCCCAGGGCACGGCCCAGCCGAGCGAGTCAAAGATTCGGTCAAGCAGGATTGCGGTGAATCCCCAGACAGTAAATTCTTCGCCGCCGGGCATGCACACCTCGAAGGCGGGGGTGCGGTGTGAGGTGCGGCCGCGCTTGACGTAGGCGGTGTGCCGGTTGGCGGGGTTGAGCAGGTCGCGCACGGGCACGCGGGCGATGAGCGCGGATTCGTTGTGGTCGACGACTTCGACGGGTACGGGGCTGTTCCACCAGCCGATGACGGGGGTGACCATGAAGTTGCTGATGGGTAGCGGCAGGGTGCGCAGCTGGCCGAGGATCTGCACGCCGGCGGGGTCGAGCCCGGTTTCTTCGACCGCCTCGCGCAGGGCGGCGATGTGGGCGACGGGTTCGCCGGTGGTTTCGGCGAGCGCGTAGTCTTCGGGGTCGATTTTGCCGCCGGGGAAGGCGGGCTGACCGGCGTGTGAGCGCAGGGTTGCGGCACGCACGAGGAGTAGCACGTCCAGGTCGGCGCTGACGTTTTCGGGGCAGCCTTCAAATTCGCCGGTGGAGGGCGAGTTGTCGAGCACGCCGAAGAGGATCAGCACGGCGGCTTCTCTGCTGAGGGGGCTGGCGGGTGCGCTGCGTAGCAGGGCTTGGACGTCGAATTCCACGCCGCCTTCTGCCAGGGCGGTCAACGCCTGCTGGGCGGGGTGTTGCGCCTCCTGCTGGGGCGAGTTTTCGCTCATCTGTGTACCTCTTTTCTGCGCGGCTGCGTTCCGGTTCAGTCGCCGTTAGGCGCTGAGCGGGTAGCCTTCTGCCATGAGTTCGCGGCGGGTTGCTCCCTGCAGGAATCGCAGGTGCAGGTCTTCTCGGCCGGGTGCCATTTCGTATTTCATGAGTTTACGTGCTGCCTGCTCGTTCGTCTCCCCGGCGCCGTAGGACGGGCAGAGGTCGGCGACGGGGCATACGCCGCAGGCGGGCTTTTTGGCGTGGCAGATGCGGCGGCCGTGGTAGACCATGCGGTGCGAGAAGAGGGTCCAGTCTTTGCGTTCGATGAGTTCGGCGACGTCTTTTTCGACTGCTTCGGGGGCGTCTGCGGTGGTGAACCCCATGCGGCGGGCGAGGCGGCCGAAGTGGGTGTCTACGGTCAGTCCGGGCACGTCAAAAGCGTTTCCGAGGACTACGTTCGCGGTTTTGCGGCCGACTCCGGCGAGTTCTACGAGCTCTTCGAGGGTTGAGGGAACCTGCCCGTTGTGGCGTTCTACGAGCTGCTGGGAGAGGGTGACGATGGAGCGTGCCTTGGCGCGGTAGAAGCCGAGGGACTGGATGTAGGGTTCGACCTCTTCGGTGCGTGCGGAGGCGAGCGCGGCGGCGTCCGGGTAGCGTGCGAAGAGTGCACCGGTGACGGAGTTGACGCGCACGTCGGTGGTTTGCGCCGAGAGCACGGTGGCGATGAGCAGTTCGAAGGGGTTGTCGAAGTCGAGTTCTGCGACGGCGTAGGGGTAGGTTTCGCCGAGGATACGGTTGATTTTGCGGGCGCGGCGCACGGTGGCGAGGTGGCTTTCGGGTGCGCGTGCCTTGAGACGGCGGGCTGCGGCGGCGGCCTTGAATTCGGGGACGAAGCGAATCTGCAGGAGCGATTCGCTGTTCTGTGCCGCGTTGTTCTGTGCGTCAGCTACGGGCTGGGTGGCGTTCTCGGTCATAGCGCGAGGTTACCGGGCTTTGGGTGTGGGCGGTAGCGAGGTTCACCGTACTTGGCGCGTGGCGTTTCTCTCCCCTGTTTCTTTCCCCTCCCCGTCATTTTCTGGGCAGTTCGCGTCGGCTCCTGCTGTGCGGGCGTTCGCTGTGCCACACTGGTTTTATGTCAGATACGATTTTTGTGCTTAATGGACCGAATTTGAACCTGCTTGGGCAGCGCCGCCCCGAGGTGTACGGCTACACCACTCTGCACGATATTGAGCGTATGGTGCGTGAGCGCGCGGCGGATCATGGTTTTGATGTTGAGTTTATGCAGTCGAATCATGAGGGTGCGCTGGTGGATGAGATTCAGCGTGCTCGTACTCGTGGCGCGGCGATTATTATCAACCCAGCGGCGTACACGCACACCTCGGTGGCACTACATGATGCGCTGGAGGCGGCTGAGCTTCCGGTGGTTGAGGTGCACCTGTCGAATGTGCATCGTCGCGAGGAGTTCCGTCATCATTCGT
The DNA here is from genome assembly GCF_964210535.1 of Rothia mucilaginosa. Taxonomy (GTDB): domain Bacteria; phylum Actinomycetota; class Actinomycetes; order Actinomycetales; family Micrococcaceae; genus Rothia; species Rothia mucilaginosa_F. Next base: position 24,610 of record NZ_CAXOMR010000009.1, on the reverse strand, counting down.
TTGTGTCGCCGCAGGCTACCGCGGTGATTGCCGGTGCGGGTGCGTACGGCTACGTTATGGCGGTTGATTTCCTAGCACAGCATTTGGCGGAATAGCCCCGCCTATCCTCCCCCTTTGTTAAATAGTTCAGGCTCCCGTTCCTCGCTAAAGGTTCGGGAGCCTGAATGTTTTTGCTAGCTACTTGCGGCAGGATCCGGTGGAGACTGCGGTGGTGTTGTCGCCGCCTTCTGCCAGTGCCTGCTTGAGGGTGCTTGCGGTGATGGCGTAGCCGGTCTGGCCGCTGGTTGCCCTACCGAAGATTACACCGACCACGTTACCGTTTTCGTCGAGGACGGGGCCGCCGGAGTTGCCGTGCTGCACGTCGGCTGCCAGCTGGTAGACCTGGCGCATGGCGTTGGCTCGACCGGTGTCGGCGTCGATGGTCTGGGTGTTGCCGATGCCCTGCACGGTGGCGGGCAGTGCCTTGAACGGGCCGCCCTTGGGGTAGCCCATGAAGGTCACGAGGCTACCTGCGGTGGCGTTGGTGCCGATGGTCAGCGGTGCAAGCGGCAGCTTGGGCACGCTGATGAAGGCGAGGTCCTGTTCGGTGTCCATGTAGACGACGGTGCCGGGCCAGGTGCGTCCGCGGGAGTCTTGCACGACCGGGGAGGTCACGCCGGCGACCACGTGGGCGTTGGTGACGACCAGGCCGTTATCCGCCACGAAGCCGGAGCCGGTGGAGGTGTAGCCGCACTGCTCTGCGGCGCCCAGAATCTCAACGACCGAGGCTGCCGCCTGGTCCAGTGCCGCGGATTCTACGGTCTGGGTGGGTGCGCTGGTTTCGGGCGCGATGAGCTGGCTGACTTCCGGAATGGTTCCGAAGGCGAGCACGTCGTTGCGTACCGTGTTGATGCGGTCCTTGACGACCTCGGGGGTGGAGGCGACCATCCAGGAGAGGGTCTTGGATTCGCTGAGCGCGGTGTTGAGCTGCGGGATGGGCACGGTGCGCATGGAGATGGTCAGCACAACCATGACCAGGGCGCAGGCGGCGAGGTTCAGCACACCGCCGAAGAAGCGTTCAATACCCTTGAGCGGGGTGATGTCGGTGACCTTCCGGATGGTGCGTCCGGCGATGAGGCCGAGCCACTGTCCGATGGTCAGGCAGATGATGAGCACACCGACAGCGGTAATGAGGCTCCACTGGGATCCCACGGAGGCAACGGCGAGGGGCACGAGCCAGGCTGCTGCGCAGACACCCAGGCCCAGGCCGAGGAAGGTTCCGAGGGTGGTGAAGAATCCGCTGCGGACTCCGGCAAGGAAGTAGAGCAGCAAGATGATGGGGATAGCAATATCAAGCAGGTTGATGCCAGTCGTCACGACTAATTGCCTCCTTGGTGGGTAGAAATGGTCGCGGTGTGCCCAATGTGGTTGGTGCGGGCTGGCGCCCGGTGAGTGGGTGGCACGCTGTACCCTGCGGCGGGTGTGGCGGGCGGTTCCGGGGTTGTTGAGACCGGGTTCTGCCTCGTCGCATCGTACCGCGTGTGGAGGCGGTGCGCCTCCTTGTCATGAGGGTTTGTCATGAGGGTGTCAGCGTGCTTGGTACCGAAAAAAGTACACACCTGAATGCTTGATATTAGGGGCTGAACCTGTGGGTAAGCTTTGAATTTTCTCGAAAGAAATAACTTTTGCTGTAAAGCGCCCTATATCGGAATGCATAAAGCGCTTTTTTAGGGTACGCTCATATCAGTTGAATATGTCACACTAGCTTGAGCCTTCTCACATTTCAGATGTTGAGACGCATGACACCGGTTCGGGCTCACTCACTGAACATTTACGAGCTTCGGCTCATCACCTCATATCTAGGAGAACTTTATGGATCTCGAGATCCTCCGTCGTACCCCTCTCTTTGCTAACCTCGACGATGCAGCTTTCGCTCTGCTGACCGATGACATTCAAGAGATTGACCTCTCCCGCAACGCTGTCCTCTTCTACGAGGGTGACCAGGACGACCAGCTCTTCGCTGTGCTCTCCGGTAAGGTCAAGCTGGGCCGCACCGCCGCTGACGGCCGCGAGAACATGGTCGCGATTATGGGTCCCGGTGACGTTTTCGGCGAGATGGCTCTCTTCGATCCTTCGCCCCGTTCGACCAACGCTGTGGCTGTTTCTGAGACCCGCTTGGCTGCCATCAAGCACGAGTCCTTCAAGCGTGCACAGCAGCTGGACCCCTCGATTTCCGATCAGGTTATTAAGACCCTGGCTCGCCGCCTGCGCCACGCTAACGAGGCACTGGCTGACCTGGTCTTCTCCGACGTTCCCGGCCGCCTTGCTAAGGCGCTGCTGGATTTGGCTGACCGCTTCGGCCGCCCCGCAACCGACGGCGTGCTCGTTGCTCACGAGCTGACCCAGGAAGAGCTGGCACAGCTGGTTGGCGCATCCCGCGAAACCGTGAACAAGGCTCTTGCCGAGTTCGTTTCTCGTGGCTGGATTCGCCTGGAGGCACGCGCGGTGGTCATTCTGGACCTGCCCCGCCTGCGCCAGCGTTCCCGCTAAAGACGCACGACTTAAAAAGATCAGGAGCCGTTTCCCTCTGCATGGGGAAACGGCTCCTGATTTCTTTAACGCTTCATCTCACGAGCGTACGAATGCGGCAAACCCGTTAGAGCACGCCCATCGCGCCGGTGTACATGGAACCGGTCGTCGCCGGGACCACCTCGGTGAAGGAGAGCATGCACGCACCGTTGTGGGTGACGAGCACAGGCTTCTTCACCTCAATCTTGCGGCGCTTGGACAGCCACGCCACGGAGGTCTGTGCCTTCGCCAGCGATTCGAGCAGGCACATCACGCCGGGGGTGATGAGCTGGTCGAGGGTGCGGCCCACGGTGTTGGGCTGGCCGATGCGGTCGCCCAGTTCGCTGGTGTCCTTGGCTTCGAGCAGTTCGCGCACGTTCAGCCAGTCGCCCCACACGCCCTTACCGAGCAACAGCTTCGGGTCCTGGCCCACGGGCAGAGCCGTGCTGAAGTAGGCGATGTCGTAGCGCTTGAGGAAGAAGTCCGGGGACTGCCAGCGCGCCACGGGGCGCAGCAGGTCGGCGCGCACGCTCAAGCCGCTGGAGGTCAGGAAGTCCGAGAAGCTCTTATCCTGAGCCGCAACTGCCTCGCGCCACGCCATGAGCTCGGGGGTGCTGGAGCGCTCCACCACGTCCTGTTCATCCTCGCCGGCAAGCAGAATGCCGGTCTCTTCGAAGGATTCACGCACGGCAGCCATGACGCTGCGGCGTGCCTGAGCGATGTCGGAGAAGTGGAACTGCTCTTCCCAATATTCGGCGCCGGGGCCAACCCAGGAGGCGGACTCATCATCACCGGGAAGAGCCGTACCTCCGGGGAAAGCGACCACACCCAGCGGGGAAACACCAGGGCGGTAGGTCAGAATCGTTTCGAGACCGTTGTCGCCGTCGCGCACAAAAATGACGGATGCCGCCTGGCGCATCGTGCAGCCGGTCGCACCTTCGTTGCCGCCTTCGCGCCAGCTTTCGGCGGCGGTGCGCATGAACTCGGGAATCGTGTAGAGACGCTGAATGCAGGAGGTGCGCGGGTTAGCCGCGGACTGTCGACCGGTGAACATGCGCGGGCGTTCCACGCCATCAGCCGGGGTGGGGGTGCCGAAGCGGCGTTCCTGCACCGGCAGGGGCAGGGTCTTGATATCCTGCGACTCGCCGAATCCGTGGCCGTCGATACCGTTCACCGTCTTTTGGGCACCACTTTGTGCTGCCCGCTGAGCCTGGGCAGCACGAATAGCAGACAGCGGCAGCGCGCCGGTGTACAGATTAGACATACTCAACGATAATCTCGACCTCTACGGGCGAGTCCAGGGGAAGAACGGGAACACCCACGGCGGAGCGGGCGTGCTGGCCTGCCTCGCCGAAGATTTCGCCGAGCAGTTCGGAGGCGCCGTTAATGACGGCGGGCTGAGCGGTGAAGTTCACCTCGGATGCCACGAAGCCAACAACCTTCACGACGCGCTGCACGCGGTCCAGGTCGCCAATGACGGACTTGACCGCCGCCAGGGCGTTAAGCAGGCTGATACCCGCGTACTTCTTCGCATCCTCGGGGGTCACGAAGCCTTCAGCGCCGGAGTCGGACACCTTACCGGTTTCGGGCAGAGCGCCGTCAACGAAGGGCAGCTGGCCGGAGGTGTACACGTAGGAGCCGGAGGTCACCGCGGGAACGTAGGCGGCAACGGGGGCGGGTGCTACGGGCAGTTCGTAACCGAGTTCGCGGATACGTGCTTCAATACGGGATTCAGTCATGATTACTCCAGAAGGATGGCGGGTGCTGGCACCCAAACGGTGATAGGGGGAACGCCGCAAATCTAAACGCTACTGATATTCAGGCAGCTGTTAAACGGCTAACCGGCGGCCTTCCTCATCTATTCCCGCGCTCCCCTAGTTAAAGGGAGAGTCGGGATAGCGAGGTGACCGCCGGGTACGCTGCTCTTAGTCAGCCTTCTCGCGCTTAAAGTAGGCGATGGGGTTGCCCTGAGTCGGAGCGACCATGTTCGACGCGGGGGTTGCGCCAGCAGGTGCGGATGCGCCGGGGAGAACGGTTACGAGCTCCCAGCCGTCTTCACCCCAGTTATCGAGGATCGCCTTGGTCGTGTGGATCATCAGCGGTACAGTTGCGTATTCCCATTTCTTCATACCCTCTAGCCTAGCTTTCAGGACCGAATAAGTAAAAGGGATTCACTATGGTTTTGGTCAATGTCCGGCGCTTTTGGTGGCTTTATTCTCAGGGCTGAGGTGCCCGCGTCCCTATGGGGTGCCGAGACGGGCTTCTTCTCACAGTTTCATGGGATAAACTGAATGAATGGCTTCATCTAAGAAAACCCGTGCGCGTCGCCGTCCGGGAGATTTTTTGCAGTTCCTCGCGTTCAGCGTGATTGCCGGTTTCCTCGCGGCAATCATTGTCGTACCCCCGGCTGTGAGTGCCGGTATGGTCGCGAACGCGTCGATGTCATGGTTCCAGGACCTTCCTGACGACATTGCCGATGGCATCTCCTCCCGTCCTTCTACTATTTACGCTGCTGACGGCAAGACCGAAATCGCGACCTTCTTCGAAGAGAACCGTGAGCCGGTCAAGCTGGATCAGATTTCTCAGAAGATGAAGGACGCCATCGTCTCGGTTGAGGACCGTGACTTCTACAATCACGGCGCTGTCTCCGCTATCGGTATTGGTCGTGCGTTCCTGAACAACATCATTAACTCCGGTAGCGGCCGCCGTCAGGGTGCATCCACCCTGACCCAGCAGTACGTTAACAACCTCATCGTTGATGCCGCTGTGGCTCGCGGTGAGGACGCTACCGCAACCCTGAACGGTAACAAGACTTACGCCGCAAAGATTCGCGAGATGAAGCTTGCGATTTCTATGGAGCAGAACAAGTCCAAGGACGAAATCCTTGAAGGCTACCTGAACATCGTGAACCTCGGTGGTTCGAACTACGGTGTTGAGGCTGCTGCACAGTACTACTGGGGTATTTCCGCTAAGGACCTGAACGTGGCTCAGTCCGCGCTTCTTGCCGGTCTGGTGCAGGCACCGAACGTGTACGACCCGACCGTGAACCCCGAGCTCGCCCGTGAACGCCGCGACATCGTTCTGGGCACCATGCTCCGCGACGGCAAGATTACCGACAAGGAATACAGCGACGCCATCGCCAGCGACATTAAGCTCAACGTCCACCCCAAGTCCCAGGGTTGCTCCCTGGCGGGTGACAAGGCGTTCTTCTGCCGCTACGTGGTCAACTACCTGCTGCAGGACGAGTCCCTCGGCGCAACCGCTGAGCTGCGCAACACCGCGATTAAGCGTGGCGGCCTGAAGGTTGTCACCACCCTGAACCCCGAGGCTCAGACCGCGGCAAAGCAGGCAGTGGACTCCACCCAGCCGGCAGCCACCAACTGGAACGACGTGAACTCCGCGCTGACCAGTGTTGAGCCCGGCACCGGCCGCGTCATCGCCATGGCTCAGAACACCGAGCTCGGCACCCCTGCTGACGCGAACGACCACTCGAAGACCGAGTACAACTACAACGTTGATTCCGCATACGGCGGTACCAGGGGCTTCCAGCCCGGCTCGACCTTCAAGCCGATTATTCTGGCTCAGTGGCTCCGAACCGGCCGCGGTGCGAACGGCACCGTGAACGGTACCCAGCTGTTCTGGCCCACCAGCTTCGGCTGGAACGCCAAGTGCTACGACGGCGGTAAGTACTACTACACCGGTCAGCCGAACGGCTGGTCCTACAAGAACGCAGTCAACGGCGGTCTGACCTACGGTACCGCTGCGTACGGTATTCGCCAGTCATTGAACTCGTACCTGTACGGCATGCTCTCCCAGATTGACCTGTGCGATGTGCACGACCTGTCCATCAAGATGCACGCGCTGGACGGTACCGGCGAGCCGCTGCACAGCATCCCCGACCTGGGTACCAACATTGGTGGTACCAAGTACGGTATTTCCCCGCTGACCAGCGCATCCATGTACGCTATCTTCGCTTCTGAGGGTAAGTACTGCACCCCCCGCCCGGTCGATAAGATCACCAAGACCAACGGTGAGACCCTCAAGGAATACCAGAACCAGTGTGAGCAGGTTCTGGATCCGGACATCGCGAACGGTGTCAGCTGGGTTCTGAAGGGCGTTATCCAGCCTGGCGGTTCCGCATCTCAGCGCGGTATTGGTCTGCCGAACGGTTCGGCTGCGAAGACCGGTACGAACGATAACTCCTCCCAGACCTGGCAGGTGGGCTACACTCGTGGCCTGTCCACCGCGTCTTGGGTTGGTTCGAACAACCTTGGCTTCCGCTCCCTGAACGGTGTGGGCATTAACGGTCGAGTTCTCGAGTACGTCGATGGTGCAACCTACGCGGGTGCACAGTGGCAGTCGTTCATGAAGACGATCGCTCCGAAGTACGACACGAAGGACTTCACCACCCCCAGCGATAAGGTTCTGTCGTACAGCTCGAATCCTAGCTAATCCAGCTGAAGCCTGAAAGGCGATTGATGATGTGTGAAAACGCAGTCAACGCCCGCGTCCCCGTGGCGGTCCCCGGCGCACGCGGCTCCTCCCCGCTCCTGAAGAAGGTTGCGGGGGCGGTAGCCGCCACTGCAGCCTTGGGGGCCGCCACGGCGGCGTATGGGCACTTTATTGAGCTGAATAATTTTCAGCTCCGCACCGAGTCCCTGCCGGTGCTGCCCGCCGGGAGCCCCGACTTTAGGATTCTGCATATTTCGGATATGCACATGATTCCGGGCCAGCAGAAGAAGATTGATTTCATGCACTCGCTGGCTGCCCTGGAGCCGGATTTGGTGATGAACACGGGCGATAACCTCTCCCATGTGGACGGTATGGGTCCGCTGTTGGAGGCGCTCGACCCGCTCATGGATTTCCCCGGCGTGTTTGTGCCCGGTTCGAACTGCTATTTCGCGCCCGTCTTCAAGAACCCGGCACGCTACCTGTGGCAGCCGCGCACCCCGCAGATGATTGAGGAAGGCTCGCGTGTAGCCCTGCCCATTGAGCGGATGCACGACGCCTTTGAGTCGCGCGGCTGGACGGGTCTCATCAACCGCTACGACACTCTGAACTTTAAGGGTCTGCGCTTGGAGTTCTCCGGTGTGGATGACCCGCACCTGCGCTACGATGAGCACCCCGGTTTCGCTCCCGGCGCCTTCGATGAGGGGGACGAGCCGAGCGTCCGTATTGGCGTGGCGCACGCCCCCTACATGCGTACCCTGCACCGCTTCGTGCAGGACGGTGCGCAGGCTATTTTTGCCGGTCATACGCACGGCGGTCAGGTCTGTCTGCCCGGCGGTCACGCCCTGGTCAGTAACTGCGATTTGCCGCCTTCGCGTGCGAAGGGTGTCAGCGAGCAGTCCGGTATTCCGGTTCAGGTTTCTGCCGGTTTGGGTACCTCTCGGTTTGCTCCGGTGCGTCTGTTCTGCCCGCCGGAGGCGATCCTGGTGACCCTCACGGTTCGCGATAAGGAGCAACCTACCGCCGCCGCTTCGGCGGGTGGTCGCCGCTAATGTCTGAGGCTTCTACAGCACGCACGGCTAAGCGCCGCCGCAACCCCTTCTTGGAGACCGCGAGCGAGCCGACCCCCGAGCCTATCGACTACGCGCACGGTCAACGTGCCCCGCGCACCCTCGCCGCCTATGCGCGTCCAATTCGTGTGCGCTGGGGTGTGGGTCTGCTCGTGGCGTTCGGCGCCGGTGCCCTCGAGATTGCCATCCCGCAGGTACTGCAGATTATTGTGGATCATCTCTCGCAGAGCACCACCGAGAGCGCCATCTGGATTGCCGGTGGCTTGGTGCTTCTGCTGGGCATTGCGCACGCTTCCTTCATGTATTGGAGGCGCTGGCTGATTGTGGACCCGACCTCCACGATTGAGCTGTCCATGCGCATGAACTTCTTTGACCGGTTGCTTAGCGCCCCGCTTTCTCTGCTGGACCGCTGGCCCTCCGGTCAGCTGCTAACCCGCTCCATGAGCGATTTGGGCACGATTCGCCGCTGGTTGTCCTTCGGTATTGTGCAGTTGCTGACTGTTGCGGTGATGTTCCTGGTCGGTGGCTTCTTCATGCTGCGTTCTTCGCCAACCCTGGCGCTGGTATTCGTGGTGACGGTGCCGATTCTGGTGCTGTCGCTGGTGAACTTTACCCGCAAGTACTACCGTGCCTCGCATGAGATTCAGCAGATGACGGGCGATCTTTCCACCCGTATTGAGGAGTCGGTGCGCGGTATCCGCGTGATTAAGGCGCTGGGCCGCTCCCCCGAGCAGATTCAGGAATATTCCGAGTCCGTGGATGCCCTGCAGGTACGCGAGTACGGCAGGTCGATGCTGGTGGCTCGCGTTGCCCTGTATCAGGGTCTGATTGTGGGTGTCTCCACGGCGGTGGCGCTGGCTGTGGGCGCTTCGCAGGTTGCGGCGGGCACCCTGAGCTTGGGCGCGATGACCGCCTACTTTGCGGTGCAGACAACCGTGCTCAGCCACGTGACGCGCTCGACCGCGCTGATGTCTGCCTATTTGAGCTATAAGGTGGCGCTCGAACGCCACAATGAGGTCATGGACGAGCCCGGTTTTGAGGCCGTGCCGCTGGTTCGTGGCTCCGCGGCTATGTCTGAGCCCGAGCATCCGCAGGGTGCTTCTGATTCGTCAACAGTAGCTGGAGTGTCTGCCGAGGGCGGCTCCGGGAAGGAAACTATGCAGTACCCCAGCGGTGGCGCAGTATCTGTCACTTTCGATCACATTCAGTTCAGCTACGACGCTGCCGACGCGTCTGCAACTCTTCCGGCTGAGGTTGCCGGCGCAGGCTCTGATGTTGAGGCAAACTCTGAGGTGAAGGCACCCGAGGTGTCCGTGCTGAAGGACGTGAACTTCAAGGTATTCCCCGGCGAGATTCTGGCGCTGGTTGGTGCAACCGGTAGCGGCAAGTCGACCGTGCTGTCGCTGGTTCCTCGTTTCTACGAGCCGACCTCCGGTTCCCTGCGTTTCGGTACCCGCGATACCGCCGATATGTCCGTTGAGGAGGTACGCGCCCAGACTGCGTTCGTCTTTGAGGAGGCGGTGCTCTTCTCCGGTACGGTCCGGGAGAACGTGCTGATGGGCGTTGCCGAGCAGTACGAGAACGGCACCGAGGACGAGGACTACCCGAGCCAGGAAGATCTGGAGGCGACCCTGAACACCGCGCTACAGCTGGCTGCGTGCGATTTCGTGGCGGAGCTTCCGGATGGTCTGGATACCCGCATCGGCGAGGAAGGTCTGAGCCTTTCGGGTGGTCAGCGTCAGCGTCTGTCGTTGGCGCGCGCCCTAGCAAAGCGCCCCTCCGTTCTACTGCTGGATGACCCGTTCTCGGCGCTGGACGTGAACACCGAGGAGCGTATTATCACCGGCCTGCGTGAAGGTCTGGAGGGTCTGGGCGGTGCCACTACCCTGCTGACGGCGCATCGCCCCTCCACGGTGGCTCTGGCTGACCGCGTGCTGCTGATGGTTGACGGTGCCGTGGTGGCTGAGGGTACTCACGCTGAGCTGATGGATTCTTCGGAACAGTACCGCCAGCTGATGACGATGGAGGAGGGCTAATGGCCCATCATCGTCCGGCGGAGCCGCGGGAGCAGATGAGCCCGCAGGAGCGCGCGGAAACCCGCGAACGTTCGATGGCTCTGCTGCGTCAGATGTTGCGCCCGCATCGTGGGGCGTTGGCGCTGTCGATTATTTCGGTGCTTTTGGTGTCGGGGTCTTCGGCGATTGCGCCGATTCTGATTGCCCGCGTCCTGGATAGTTCGATTGAGCCGCTCAAGCAGGGTGATGCTTCTGTCCTGCTGACCCTGCTGGTGTTTTTTGTGGCGGCTACGGCGGTGACCGCGATTTTCTCGTGGGTTAACGTGGCGTACACGGTGCGCGTGTCGCTGGGTGTGGTGGTGTACCTGCGTAAGCGGGTGTTCCGTCACGCGCAGTCGCTGAGTGTGTCGTTCCATGAGCGTTACACCTCGGGCAAGGTTATTTCGCGTCTGACCAGCGATATTGATACGGTCCGTAGCTTCTTGGACAGCGGCATTAACCAGCTGGCGATTACCTTGCTGTCCATGGTGATTTCTGCGGTCGCTATTTTCCTGCTGGATTGGCGTATTGGCTTGTTCATGCTGGTCATGGGCGTGCCGATTTACTTCTTGACGCGCTGGTTCCAGAAGACGGCGGTGCCGGTTTTCCGCACGATGCGTACCGAGTCTGCGCATCTGACGAGCCGTTTTGTGGAGACTTTTACGGGTATCCGCGCGGTGAAGGCTTTTGGTGCGGAGGCGCAGATGCGCGTCGAGTACGCGCAGGCGTCGGAGCGTTACCGCCTTGCGGTGATGGATTCGATTAAGATTTTCGGCATCTATTCGCCCGTGCTGATGCTTTTGGGCAATGTGTTTATTGCCGGTGCGCTGGTGCTGGGTGGTTACGCGGTGCTGGGCGGCACCATGCAGATCGGTACCCTGCTGGCGCTGGTGATTTACGCGAACCGTGTGTTTGAGCCGGTCATGCAGCTCTCTGAGTTCTACAACATGTTCCAGTCGGCGATGTCCGCGTTGGAGAAGCTGTCGTCGTTCTTGGCTGAGGAGCCGGAGGTTGCTGAGCCGGAGCATCCGCATGAACGCGCGGTGGAGTCTGCTAACGGTACCGCTGAGGGCGGCAAGGTTCAGGGTGCTCTGGTTGAGCTGGATTCGGCGGTCTTCGGTTACACGTCGGATCGTCACGCGCTGAAGGAGACGACCCTGCACATTGAGCCGGGTACGACCGTGGCGCTGGTGGGTGCTACGGGTGCCGGTAAGTCGACTATCGCTAAGCTGGTGGCTCGTTTTTACGATGTTTCCTCCGGTCAGGTGCGTATTGATGGCGTGGATGTTCGCCAGCTGGCGGACGTGCAGCTACGCCGTGAGGTGCTCATGCTGACTCAGGAGGTGTTCCTGTTCTCCGCGTCGATTCTGGAGAATATCCGCATGGGTAACCCGCAGGCAACCGATGAGCAGGTCAAGGCTGCTGCAAAGGCGGTGGGCGCTGATGCGTTCATTGAGCGTCTGCGTGAGGGCTACGATTCGCGTCTAGGTCGCGGCGGCATTACCCTGTCGGCGGGTCAGCGTCAGCTGGTGTCCTTTGCTCGCGTATTCTTGGCGAACCCGCGGGTGCTGATTCTGGATGAGGCGACGGCTTCGCTGGATATTCCGAGTGAGCGCGCGGTGCAGGCTGCGCTGCGCACCGTGTTGGCGGGGCGTACGGCGCTGGTGATTGCGCATCGCCTCTCGACGGTTTTGGGTGCTGATCGCGTGCTGGTGATTCATGAGGGCTCCGTGGTGGAGGACGGCTCCCCGCAGCAGCTGATTGCTTCCGGCGGTCGTTTTGCGGCGATGTATGCTTCCTGGGATGAGCTGAATCAGGTTCAGGAGACTGACGCTTAGGCGCCTTTGAGTCGCCCCAATATCCGGCGGCGTGCCGCTGTGTTGCGTTCTGAATTTTTTTGGGTTATCCTAGGTGAGTTGCCTACGGTATTCGCTGATAGGTCAACATCGGGATGTGGCGCAGCTTGGTAGCGCGCGTCGTTCGGGACGACGAGGTCGCAGGTTCAAATCCTGTCATCCCGACAACTAGCCCCGGTCCGCTGGACCGGGGCTTTGTCGTACCCGCAGTATTTTTGTCGCAGTATTTCTGCCACAGTATTTTTGGTGCAGATCTGAATGTATAAAAGCGACCCCCTACCCGTGCAGAAACGCAGGTAAGGGGTCGCTTGTACGTTGTACGGCCGTGTTTAGCCGCGCCCGGAGATGAGGGCGAGAATCGCCTCCAGGGGGCCGCGTCCGGCTACGGAGCGTGCCATGCGCGACCAGAGGGTGCAGAAGCCCAGGGCGATGACGGCGCCGAGCAGCAGGAATGCGCTCCAGTACACGGCGGTGCCCCAGCCTCCGGTTGCCACGTAGTGCTCGCCGACGGTGAATGCCTTGATGGTGGGGCCGGCGTAGATGATGATTCCGCTCAGCACGATGGAGGCGCTCAGCGACATCTGGCCCAGGCGCGCAACGGGGGTGAGCATTCCCGCCTGCGCGGAGAGCAGGCGCGCGCATTCAGCCCAGAAGTAGAGGGTTGCCGCCAGGTTCAGGGTCAGCAGCACCTGCGGGCTGTTGAGGAAGCCCAGCTCCGTGTAGGGGTTGAAGGTGCGGTACACGGCGAGCGCCAGTACGGCGAGTACGACGGGGATTGCGAGCTTTGCCTGCAGGTTGTCGTAGAGGCGTACGAGCACGATGCCCAGGCACATGACCCAGATGAGCTGGGCGCTTTGGGCGTGGTTGACTCCGTGGCTCGCCAGGAAGGGCAACTGAACGGCGGTCCACTGGTCAGCCTGGGCGGCTACGTCCATGAGCAGGGTGTAGGTCCAGGTGATAAAGGGGCTGGTGAGCACCGCAAGCGCTGCGACTGCCCAGAGGGGCAGGTGCACGACGAATAGGGTCAGCAGGGTGAGTAGTGCCAGGTGCACGAGCATGTCGAAGGGCAGAGAATAGCTGAAGCCCTGTGCCGGTACGGTGACGCCCGGTTGCGGCAGGTAGGTGATGCCCTGCATGAGCGCCACGCCGAGCAGAAGTAGCGCGAGGAATCGCACGATGGTTCCGGCGAAGAGCTGCGGGAAGTTTGCGGTGCGAGCGTAACGCCAAGCGGCTGCACCCAGGATTGCGGCGAAGAGCGGCTCTGCCGGTACGAGGGTCTGCGGGATCCAGAACGTCCAGGACACCGGGATCAGTTGCAGCCAGTATCCGAAGGGGATGAGCAGGCTGAGCACGGCGAAGGCGCGGGCGAGGTCGAGCCCGAGGTCGCGTCGGGTGCCTCCGAGGGAGGCGGCGCGTGCCCCGCTGCTGACGGTGGGGATAGGTTGAGTGCGCCCTGCTGCCATGTCCTCACTCCTTGTAGTGCCGTGTTTGAGAGTCTGTGCGCCCTGCCAGGGTGTGTGCCCTGCTAGGGGATGTGCGTTGCCAGGGTATTGCCTACCCGGTGGTGTGTGCCGGATGCGCTGGCATAGGTGTTAAGTGTAACGGTGGAAGCTGTGTCTGCTCGGGTGGTGGCGCGGAGGTTTTGCTCTCATACCGTGTCTCTGTCGGCTGCTGGCTGGAGCTTCTTGCCCTGTTGGTGATGTTCAAGTGTTGTTGCACGAGGTTAGGTGTGTACCATTGGTACGTTCTTAAAGGTGGGGCAATCCCGCGGGAGCATGATTTCGCTCCTTTTACTGTCCCAAACGCGCCCCACCTGCACACACCACGTTGAGGTTTTATGTTTTCGACTTTTTCCCCGCTTTTCTTGACGGATTTGGGGGCGTCTGGTGCTCTTCTTGCTTCGGGTACGACTCTGTCGGAAGGGTCGAGCCACGATAGCGGCCAGTTTGTGTCCATTTTCTGGATTACGTTGGTTGCGTTGCTGTCGCCGATTCTTTCGCGGCTGACGGGCAAGAAGATCCCTGATGTGGTTTTCCTGCTCATTTTTGGTCTGCTGATTGGCCCGAATATGCTCAACCTTGCCAGCAGTGAGGGCGGTATCCCGCTGCTGAAGGAGCTGGGCTTGGGTATGCTCTTTTTGATTGCGGGCTTTGAGATTAACGTGTCGTCGTTGCGTAGCCGTCAGGGTTATAGCGCTATTGCCACGTGGGTGGTGTGCTTTGCTCTGGGCATGACGGGTGCGGCGGTTATTACGTCGTTCTCGCATGAGCTGAATACGTATATTGCGGTGGGCGTGGCGTTGAGTTCCACGGCCTTGGGCACGCTATTGCCGATGTTGAAGTCTCACGGTGCTGCCGGTACGCCGGTGGGTAATGCGGTGCTGGTGCACGGTGCGGTGGGTGAGCTTCTGCCGATTTTCGCTATTTCGCTGCTGCTGTCTTCGCGTTCGCCGGGCATGGCGATCGTGGTGTTGCTGGCGTTTATGGTGGTGGCGGTGATTGTGGCGTTGATTCCGCATCGTCTGTTTGCGCATGTGCCGGGTCTGCGTCAGATTATGGCTGCGGAGGCGAATACGACCGGTCAGACGGTTCTGCGTCTTGCGATGTTCCTGCTGGCGACCTTGATCATGTGCACTGCCCTCTTTGATTTGGATGCGGTGCTCGGTGCCTTTGCGGCGGGCCTGATTTTGCGTACCCTGACCCCTCCAGCGGCTTTGCATATGATGACTCGCCGCCTTGAGGTGGTTGGTTTTACGTTCATGATTCCGCTGTTCTTCGTGGTCAGCGGTATGGGCATTGATGTCTCTGCTGTGGTGGCTAAGCCTTTGGGTCTGCTTGCCGTGGTGGTGGGTATTCTGCTGTGCCGCGGCGTTCCGGTTCTTTTGGCGGAGCATTTCTTCGATACCCGTTCGGGGTTGACTACTCGCGCGCAGAAGGCGCAGTTGGCGTTGTATTCGGCTGCGGGTCTGCCGATTATTGTGGCGGTGACAGAGGTTGCGACCAGTTCGGATCTTTTGGAGGAGTCCACGGCGTCGCTGCTGGTTGCCGGCGGCGCGCTGACGGTTCTGTTGTTCCCGCTATGGGCGTTGGGTATTCGTCAGGCGTTTGGTTCTGGTCAGCCGATTCAGCAGGAGCCGAGCCGTAAGGAGCAGATGAATGCGTTGAAGGCTCAGCGTAATGCGCAGGCGAAGCTTGCCACAGGCATGATTCCGGTGGTTCGTTTGAAGTCCCAGCCTGGCTCCGAGCCCCAGCTTGATTCTGAGACCCAGCCCGAATCTGAGTCCCCGGCTGATGCTCAGCCCGGTTCTGCCGAGGCTACGGGCGCTTCCGCTGGTTCTAGCGTTGCGTCTCGAGCAGCCTCTCGGGCTGAGGCAAAGAAGCGTAGCAAAGAAGCGTAAGGGTTCTGCGGAGAATACGGGTTCTGCAGAGATCTAGCAGCGGCTACGGTTGCGGTTCGACATTTCAAGATCGGGTACGAACCGGTTTGAGCGGGTACCCCGCTTACAGTCACCCCAACCTTATGTGGGATTGAATTTATAAAACCACACAATACCAGGCAGCTAAAGCCCTGCAAACCAACATGCATCCCACATATAGGATCAAAACCCACCGCATCCCCTCCTGAGGCTGCTGTGGGTTTTTTGCGCCCGAAAGACCCTATAAACCGCGGAAAGATAAGAATCTTCCTTAAATTCGGATTTTTTATGCAAATATTACAGAACATGACGTGTCTTAGCTTTCACGACTGACACTTTGTCCTATAAAATTGAAAGCGGACAGGGAATTTCCCTAAAACACACATAAACCAACATACATACACAGAGTCGCTTCCGCCCCAGCGGGAGCTGGAGCACCTCCCCTCTCACACACGGGAGGCGCCCCTTTCGGGAGTATCCGTGACGATACCCCCGGCGGCTCCCAACCACGGAGGAGGATCATATGGGTCAGAAAGGTAATTATTTCTAACCTCACATCTCAAAGGCCTCGCACTGAATCCTAAAGATTGTCTGCACACACAGTCATTTCCGAAGGAAATATCATGCACCAACTACTCCTCACCGCGAGCACTGGTGGCGTAGAGCTGGACTTCCCGGCCTGGCTCCGAATTACGCACTTTATCAACTTCATTATGATGGGCTTCCTGATTCGTTCAGGTTGGGAAGTTCTCGCCTCTCACCCCCGCCTGTACTGGAACAACCACTGCACCCCGGGTTCTGAGTGGATTAAGTTCACCAAGGACAAGGTCCCTACCACCCCCGGCGCATTTACTGCGCGCGATGACCAGCGCACCCTGTCTCCCCTGATTTCTCTGCCCGGTAAAGCCCAGATTGGTCTGGGCCGCGCATGGCACGCGCTGGTGACCGTCATCTGGATTGTTAACGGTCTGGTATATGTCTCCCTGCTGTTCCTGACCGGTCAGTGGCGCCGCATCGTCCCGACCAGCTGGGACATCATCCCGCAGGCGTGGGAATCCATCCAGATTTACGCTGGCTTCCAGATTCCCTCGATTGAGCACTTCCAGCCGTACGACGCTCTGCAGCAGATCATGTACTTCACCGTGGTGTTCATCGTGGCACCGCTGATGATTGCAACCGGCCCGATTATGAGCCCGGCATTCTGCGGCCGCTTCCCCGGCTACGTGCGCCTCTTCCGTAACCGCCAGACCGCACGTTCCATCCACTTCCTGGGCATGGCGTTCTACTGCGTCTTCACCGTCATTCACGTGGCGCTGGTGTTCGTGGTTCACCCCCAGTACAACATCGCCCACATGATGCTGAACAAGCCCTACAACGAGGTGGACGCAGCACAGTTCGCTCAGGCAGTCACCATGCTCATTGGCGGCATTGTCTTCGCTGTGGCTCTGTGGATTTTCGCTTCGTACTGGTCCCTGCGCGACCTGCGATTCACCCAGACCTTCATTTGGGGTCTGACCCAGCCGATTCGTAACGTCCTGCTGGACCGTATCACCTCCCGTCAGGTGCAGAAGAAGACCTTCACCGATGCCGACATCTCGCCCTTCCACTGGGTTAACACTCGCCCGCCGACAGAGCGTGAGAGCACCGAGTGGAACCGCCTGAAGGAGCACGAGTTCGTTGACTACCGCCTGGAGCTGGGCGGCCTGGTGAAGGAATCCAAGTCCCTGAGCATTGACGAGCTCAAGCAGCTGGGCAAGGAAGTCAACATCACCATGCACACCTGCATGCAGGGTTGGACCGGCATCGCCAAGTGGGAGGGCGTGCGCCTGCGCGACGTTCTCGCACTGGTCGAGAAGACCGACGAGGCACGCTACGTTATGGTGACCTCCTTCGGCCACGTGGGCCACACCTACGACGGCCGCCCGACCGAACCCTACTACGAGTGCCTGGACATCTCCATGGCAATGGAAGATGAGACCATCCTGGCGTGGGGCATGAACGACAAGCCCCTGCCGGATGTGTACGGTGGCCCGCTCCGTCTGCGTGCGGACTCCATGCACGGCTACAAGATGGTCAAGTGGGTTCAGAAGATCGAGTGGATCAAGGACTACCACGATGTTGGCGATGGCCAGGGCGGTAGCCGCGAGGACTCCGGTCTGCAGCACTTCGACGCACGCGCCTAAGCACCTTTACGGGGCGCTACGACGCTAACCGTCGATACACCACCCTATAAAGCACAGAACGGTGGCGGGAAACATGGGCCCGCCACCGTTCGCTTATCTTCTCCGCCGCTTTCTACTGCTCTGAAAGATGCAGAAGCCAAGAGGGCATAAAGAAACCGCCCGGGAGCCTTAGCTCTCGGGCGGTTTCTTTAGAGGTTTGCCTTCTGGCGCTTTACCTTAGGCGTCGTAGATGATGACGTCCAGGGTACGGGGGCCGTGCACGCCCTCCACGCGGATCAGCTCGATATCACTGGTTGCCGACGGACCGGAAATCATGGTCACGGGGCGGGTGTAGGTGATACGCTCGATCGACTCGGGAACCAGCTCCACGACGGTGGAACGGGGCACCACGCAGATGTGGTGGTCGGGCACCAGGCTGATGGCGCGGCGACCCTCATCGGGGTTGGTGTTCAAGAAGATCGTGCCGGTCTCTGCGCAGGAGACGGTCGAACCGGTCACCACAGCGTCAACTGCGTCCAGTTCCTTCAGGGTCAGGCAGCCGGGCTTGAGGGTGCTACCGGAGTCGGTGACGCGCTTGCGGTCAGCGGTGTCAGCCGGCAGCCACTCCATGTTCAGGCCCTCGGGAACCACGTAGGTGGACTTTTCACCCAGGCGTTCTGCGATGACCTCGGAGATGTTCTCCTTGTTCGCGTGGAACACATTTGCCTTGTAGTCAATGAGGCGGTCGACGAGCATCTCAATGGTCTGCTCTTCGTTCAGCTCGCTGACGCGGCGGTAGTTACGTACGGGCTCGGGGGCGACGGGTGCGTCAGCCAGGGACGAGCGGATACGTGCGAGGATATCTTCCTTAGCAGAGGACATTAGTTGTTCTCCTTAGCTTCGCGGGCTTCCTGAGCAGCCTTAGCGTTTGCAGCCGCTTCAGCTGCCTTACCCTTGTTAGCCTCGATGAGGGCCTGAATGTCAACGCGCTGTGCGTTATCGCGTGCCGGAGCCTGACCCTTCTCCTTCTTCCACCAGTTGCGGAAGGATTCCTTGGGGGGCTCGGGGATGTCGCGGTAAGCGGTCCAGCCGCCGACGATACCGGGAACAGCGGTGATCTTGTGCTTGCGGCCGGTAATGAGGCGGGACATGGGCAGACCACGCTCTGCAATGGACATCATCTTGCCGGAGGTGAAGAGCTTCTTCGCACCGAGCATCATGCCGTCCATCTGCGAGAAGGGAGCCTTCTTGTTGCCCTCGAACTCGCGGACAGCGTGCTGGGACTCAACATCCTTAGCGCGCAGATGCACGAGGACCTCGGGGAAGTTAATCTTCACGGGGCAGACCTCGTAGCATGCGCCACAGAGGGAGGATGCGTACGGCAGGGAGTTGTTCTCTGCAGCCTCGATACCGGAGAGCTGCGGGGACAGAATCGCGCCGATGGGGCCCGGGTAGGTGGAGCCGTAGGCGTGACCGCCTGCGCGCTCGTATACGGGGCACACGTTCATGCAAGCGGAGCAGCGGATGCAACGCAGTGCCTGGCGGCCCAGCTCGTCGGACAGAACGGCGGTACGGCCGTTGTCGATGAGGATGACGTGCATGTTCTGCGGGCCGTCACCGGGGGTCACACCGGTCCACATGGAGGTGTAGGGGTTCATGCGCTCACCGGTGGAGGAGCGGGGCAGTAGCTGCAGGAATGCCTCGTAGTCCTGGAAGGTGGGCAGAATCTTCTCAATACCCATGAAGGTAATGAGGGTGTCGGGCAGGGTCAGGCACATACGGCCGTTACCTTCGGACTCCACGATGGTCAGGGTACCGGTCTCAGCAATACCGAAGTTGGTGCCGGAGACTGCCACGGTGGTGTTCAGGAACTTGTTACGCAGACGGTTACGCGATGCCTCTGCCAGTTCTGCCGGCTCATCGGTGATGTCCGGGTTAATACCCTCAATTTCGCGCAGGAAGATGTCGCGGATTTCGCGGCGGTTGCGGTGAATTGCGGGCACCAGAATGTGGGAGGGGCGGTCGTGGCCGAGCTGGACGATTTCTTCCGCGAGGTCGGTCTCAATAGCGTTGATGCCGTTTTCCTCGAGGAATTCGTTCAGGCCGGTCTCTGCGGTTGCCATGGACTTAATCTTGATGATTTCGTCCACGCCCTGCTCGCGGATCAGGTCCAAAGCAATCTGGTTTGCCTCGGTGGCGTTGCGTGCCCAGTGCACGTGGCCGCCTGCGGCAGTGAAGTTACGCTCGAACTGTTCGAGTAGCTCGGGCAGGTTCGCCAGAACGTAGTTCTTGACGGACTCACCGGTGTTACGCAGGTCCTGCCAGTCGGGCACCTCAGCGGTGACCTTGGCGCGCTTGTTACGGATCGCGTGGGTCACGAAGCGCAGGTTGGAGCGCAGCTGCTCGTTCTTGAGCTCTTCCTTCGCGTACTTGGGGAAGGGGGTTTCTTCGAAAATGTTGCCCTCGCCGTAGTGAACGACCTTGGGCATACCAAGCTGAATAGCGGTCATGAGGTCTTATCTTTCCTTAGCCGATCGAGAGCTCGAGGTGCTCGGCATCAATCTTGAGCGGGTTTTCCTTGGTGGACGCGAGGATCTCAGCGAAGTGGATGGTCTTCACGTCGGAGCCGCGGCGGGAGAGTGCGCCACCGATGTTCATCAGGCAGGAGCAGTCGCCGCCGGTGCAGACGGAAGCACCGGTTGCTTCAACGTTGTCTGCCTTGTCGTTGACCATTGCGCCGGAGACGTCAGCGTTCTTGAAGGAGAAGGTACCGCCGAAGCCGCAACACTGGTCCATACCCTCGATCTGGGTGTACTTGATACCCTCAACGGTGCGGACCAGGTCCTGCTGGCGGGTGCCCAGGCCGAGCATGCGCATACCGTGGCAGGAGCTGTGGTAGGTGACGTGCTCGGGGAAGTAGGAGCCGAGCTGCTCAGCAGCGTTGGTGATGCCGAGAATGTCGATCAGCAGCTGGGAGAGCTCGAAGGTGCGGGAAGCAATCTGCTCTGCCTTCAGAGCCAGTGCCTCGTCGCCGCGGCTACGTGCGACCATTGCCTGCTGGTGACGCAGGGAGCCGACGCAGGAGCCGGAGGGCGCAACAGCAACGTCCCAGTCCCAGGAGTCGAATGCCTCGACGTGGTTCTTGATGACTTCGTAGCCGTCATCGAAGTAACCGGAGTTGACGTGCATCTGGGAGCAGCAGGTCTGGTTCGGGGGGAAGACAACCTCGTGGCCCAGGCGCTCAAGAATTTCGACGGTGGCGCGTGCTACGCGGGGGTACATGCCGTCAACGATGCACGTGGAGAAGAGTGCAATGCGCATGACTTGTCCGTCCTTTCCTCTGTGTTCAGAGTTTCTCGGTCTCACCGCCTGCGTCTGGGGCAGGCGGGGCACAGTCCGAATAAGTTCGGTCTTCCAAAGAGGCGACTCAGCTGTATTGAGTCGGGGAAGCTGGGCCGGAGAGCTCCGGCTGAATGTGCGCGCCCCAAGTGGAGGTGGGATGCGGTGGGATCAGAAACCGTGGTGATGTCTTTTATCTTCCTTGCCATTTAACACCGTTGTGCGGCTTTTCTCTAGTCGAAATAGCACATACTTTCCTTGTTAAATAACGGGTTAGGTCACCCTGACCTTAAGGTACACTTCCCTACCTTTCGGTACATATGACCTCATCTAGTTTTTACCCCCGCTCCACCCCCTATACCTCTTTATTTATTGAACGTTTATCAAACGCACATCTTTGGTGGCTAAACCCCCTAGAAATCCGCCGTTCTGAAGATTTTATGATTGTTTTGTGGGGTGACTCCTCTTTAACGCAACATTCTTTTCAAGAATGTGCCCACTATTGAAGGTTCCCTAACGGATAAAGCAACCACTCATACACCCAATTCATTACGCCTTCAGAAATATTCGAGTTTCAGAAGCTGGCATTAACTGTCAGGGCCGCAATATTTCGGTAAATTCACGGGCAACAGGCACGCCAAGTGCCCCTAAGGCTCAAAAATGAGTCAGGTCACTTTTGGTGAAATGCTGCACTATCCGGTACTCTTCTAAACATGCGATCAATGGTCTGACCACATCCCCATGCAGGGAACAATGACCCGTTCCCCAGCGGGATTATCTATGGTCTGACCACACACAAAACACACCCTGAACCAAAGGAGTTCCAGTGGAAACTTATACCGCTGTAACCAATGCAGTGGGAGGTAGCCTCGGCCTCAGCGCACTCGTGGCAACCATTCCCCTCCTCACCTTCTTTGTGATGCTACTGGGCGTTAAGGCACGCGCTCACTGGTCCGCACTCGTGGCACTGGCAGCATCCATCCTCGTAGCAGTCCTGGGCTTCCACATGCCCGCTGATCTCGCCGGTCTGAGCGCCGTCCGCGGTGGCATCTACGGCCTGGTCATCTGCTGGGTTATCCTCGGTGCAATCTGGTTCTACCAGCTCACCGTTCTCTCCGGCCGCTTTGAAGACCTGCGCCGCGTCTTCGACCGCCTCGGCGGCGGCGACCTGCGCATCCAGGCTATCCTCATCGCATTCTGCTTCGGCGGTCTGCTCGAGGCACTGGCTGGCTTCGGCGCTCCCGTTGCAATTACCGCAACCATGATTCTCGCCCTGGGCGTTAAGCCCCTCAAGGCTGCTATTACCGTTCTGATCGCTAACACCGCACCCGTGGCATTCGGCGCAGTTGCTGTCCCGATCACCACCGCAGCTGACGTTGGCGGCAAGGACC
The DNA here is from genome assembly GCF_964210535.1 of Rothia mucilaginosa. GTDB lineage: Bacteria > Actinomycetota > Actinomycetes > Actinomycetales > Micrococcaceae > Rothia > Rothia mucilaginosa_F. The sequence continues at coordinate 2,327 of NZ_CAXOMR010000009.1, read as the reverse complement.
CACACGTTATCGCAACCATCGTTGGTCACCAGGCTCCGTTCCTGGCAATGCTCGTTCCCCTCATCCTGCTCGTCATCCTCGACGGCATGCAGGGCCTGAAGGACGCATGGCTGCCCGCACTGATCATCGGTGTCTCCTTCGCAATTGCACAGTGGGTCACCGCTGCTACCCCCGCATACAACCTGACCGACGTTGTTGCTTGCATCGTCTCCATGGGTGTTGCTGTTGTCTTCCTGCAGTTCTGGAAGCCGCGCGGCGTCGCAGGCGTTCGTGAACGCTACGGCCTGCCCGCACAGGCTGAAGAGAAGGAAGCTCTGCCCGCCGTTCGCGTCTGGATGGCACTGCTGCCCTACGTCATCGTCGTTGCAATCTTCGGTGTTGCTAACCTGCACGCTGGCCTGAAGGCATGGCTGAAGAGCTTCGTCATCAAGATTGATATCCAGGCTCTGAGCTCCCGCCTCGTCACCGCTGACGGCAAGCCCGTCAAGGACGCTGTCTACAACTTCGCGTGGATGTCCAACCCCGGCACCCTGCTGATCATCTCCGGTCTGGTTGTTGCGGTCGTCTACTTCTTCTTCAACGAGAAGGGCCGCTACGCCTTCAAGTTCCCGGCAATCTTCACCGAGTTCGGTTCCGTTGTCTACCGCATGCGTTGGTCCATCCTGACCATTGCTTCGGTTCTGGCACTGGCATACGTCATGAACTTCTCCGGTCAGACCATTGCTATGGGTACCTTCCTGGCAGGCCTGGGCACCGTCTACGCGTTCCTCGCACCGGCTCTGGGCTGGATCGGTACCGCTGTGACCGGTTCGGACACCAGTGCGAACGCACTGTTCGCCAAGCTGCAGGTGTCTGCTGCTGAGAACCTGCAGCACGCAGGTATCCACGGCGCAACCCCCGAGCTCATGCTGGCTGCTAACACCACCGGTGGTGTGGTCGGTAAGATGATCTCCCCGCAGTCGCTGGCTATTGCTGCTACCTCCGTGGACATGGAAGGCAAGGAATCCGACATCCTCAAGGCTGTCCTCCCCTGGTCCTTCGCTATGCTCCTGTTCGTCTGCGTCCTGGTCTTCCTGCAGACCAACGTTCTGTCCTTCATGATTCCCTAATCTGAGGCTCACCCCTTAGAGAGTTCTTGAGGTGAAAGCCTCAAGGGCCGTAGGACATTCGCCCCGGTATTTTCCGGTGGCCACGGCGGGGCGGCGAACCTTCTCGGTTCTGCCGCCCCGCTTTTTATGCCCCCTTATGACTCGACAGGTTGCCCCGATAGTTCTCGGGAACATGCTGAGTCGAGACTTCTTTTCGTTATCCGCCTCGTTATCAGGAGAGAGTATGCCTCGTTCTTTTGACGACACCCAGCCTGCAGAGGCGCCCCCTGTAGTTGAGCGTCAGCCGATTCTGGCGGACCGCAGCTACAGCATCATTCTGGAGACCTTTGAGCGGCGTCTGCGTCTGGGTGAGTTGCGTGTGGGCGATAAGCTCCCCTCCGAGCGTGAGCTGGCGGCACGGCACGGTATTTCCCGCCCCTCGGTCCGTGAGGGGTTGAGGGTTCTGAACGCGCTGGGTCTGATTCGTTCCAGCACCGGTTCGGGACCGAAGTCGGGCGCGATTATCATTTCGGAGCCGTCGGATGCACTCAGCTGGGCGCTGCGCATGCACATTGCGACCCGTAGCCTGCCGGTGAAGGACGTTGTCTCAACCCGCCTGCTACTGGAGGGCCCTGCGGCACGTGCGGCAGCTGCCGCGCCGGATACTCCGGAGCGTGCGGCAGCGCTGGAGCGTGCGCGTGTGCATCTGGCGGAGATGGATGAGCAGATCAGCGATGAGCGTTTCCATTTCTGCGATACGCGTTTTCACTATGAGCTGTCGAAGCTCGGCGGCAATATTGTGCTTGATACGGTGATTGACTCTCTGCACATGGCGACGATGAGTTATGTGCAGGAGGCGGTTCCTTTCCTGAAGGATTGGGAGGCGGTCAAGCGCACGTTGCAGCAGCAGCATTACGGCATTATTGAGGCGATTTCCTCTCACGATGAGCAGGCGGCCTATGAGCGGGTGTGCGATCACATTACGTGGTTTTATTCGCTGTCTGACCGTGCTGCGGAGGAGCGGGCGCGGCAGCATCCGGCGCGGGATATTCTGCACGAGGATTTGTGCCACGAGAACGTACATGACGAAGACGTTCACGCCGGCTAGGCTTCGTCCCTCAATCGCATAAACCCACATAGCTAAAGGGCGGTGCCCCGGAAGAATGACCTTCCGGGGCACCGCCCTTTAACTTATAAGCCCTTTTACATGCATTCTTATAGGTGCCATACGTCATAAAT
>NZ_CAXOMR010000008.1:0-90414 GCF_964210535.1 Rothia mucilaginosa | reverse complement strand
AATCCAATAGGCAATAAAAAGAGCCCGCTTACGCGGGCTCTTTTGCTTTAACAGCTAAAAGCTGGAAAGGGGCAGACCCATGCGGGTCTGCCCCTTTTTTTGTACCCTGATATCCCTTAACGAGGGAGATGAAGGAGGAAGGAATATCCCCTCCAGAGAGGAGCGCACTGGGATAGAGTAGAACCATGCACTACCCCATGTTCTCCCACGCACCCGAGCCAGTCGATCAGCCGCAGCAGACTAACGAAGAACGAACCGTAGCCCTCTACGTAGAGAGCACACTGGAGCCTCGCGAATCATGGGCAGCGCTCACCGAATACATCCACCTCTGGTGGCCCAGGCAGCTCCTGCAGAGCGAGGAAAGCCATATAGACCTCTCCACTGAGCTATTGCTTGAAGAGACAGCAGACGGTGACATCATTCCTGTAGCTCGCGTTGTTCAGCACGAGAACGAAGACGTCCTCACCATCGAACCCTATCCGGGGACGCGTCTAGGACGCCTCCTGGGAGTAGCTGAAGAATCGGAAGAAAGCCTGAGCTTCATCCTGGACGCCCTGGCACCGGAGACTGCAGAAGGACCGCTATCCCTACTCGAGATCAGTAGCGGCACCTACGCAGGTCGTGAGGACGAGGAACTGGGCATTTACGAGGAACAAGAAGAAGCAGCCACGCTACTCATGGGCGCGTACGCCCGCTTTATTGGAGCTGAACTCCAGAAGGAAGAACTCTAAAAGGTACATAATCAAAGGGCATGCTCGACCCTGTAGAGTGGTATGTCATGAGCACACAGGAGCAGAACACCGCACAGCAGAAGGACGCACGCCCTATCTGGGCACGACTGCGTACCAAAGCGGCTGCGGGAGAGGTGCAACCTCAGCACTACAGCAAGACCGATGTGATGAAGCAGAGCAATACCTGGTTCCGCAAACAGGGCGTACCCCTCATCATTCCTGCACGTCAGCGTGCTCTCGATGCGTTCCCCCGCTCCGTACCCTGGATCCTGTGGGCGAGTATCATGCACGTCTGCTATATCTTCCTACGCGATATCCTCATTCTCGTAGTTGATAACGCAAATGGTTCCCTCCCGGAATACATTAAAGCCATCACGACCAACACTGCACTCAGCGATGAAGTGCTACCCATGCTCGTGCTTGGCGGCATCTTCCTCGTGATGCCGATAATCTCCGGTGTGTTCATTACTCTTGTCCACGTGCTGATGGTCCGCACTCCGAAGTGGGTTCAAATCACCACGGGTATTCTTACCGTACTTTTTGCCGGCATGCTCTTTGTCGCCAGTGTCTTTGAATCCAGTAGCCTCGATGGCCTCGACTTCGTCTACGACGGTTCCCAAGTATTCCCGCTCATCGTTGTGGGCATCTACCTTGCCATCTTCCTCGGCGTAGACACCATCCTAGGGTGGTCCTTCAAACACGCCATCCACCAGCTCGCCTCCCTGCCGCCCATGATTGCGAAAGTACTACCCGTACTGATGGTGTCCGTGCTCTTCATCTTCGTGAACGCAGACCTCTGGAAGCTCGCCAACGGACTCAGCTTCCCGCGCACCTGGGCTGTTCTGGGGCTCATGGGGCTCCTCGCCGTGTTCGTGGTCGTCACAACCTCCCTAGAGCGCACAACGCGCCTGCTGGGGCGCTCCAGAGGGGACAATATCGCAAGCTTTAGCGAGAGCGACTACGAGCGCGCCGCGGCCCTCGAAGGAGGAATCTGGAACACTGCCCAAGACTGGGCCGAAGAGAAGAAAATCCTCGAACACCGACCCCTCAAAATCGCGCCCTGGGGCAACCTCATCATCATCCCCATGATTGGGCAGATTATTCAGGCAACCTTCTTCATGCTGCTCGTCTTCGGGTTCTTCATGGGGTTCTCCTCCATCGCCATTAGCGACACCACCATCGAATCCTGGATGACCGTCAAACCCGAACACCTCAAAATCCTCGGCGTAGACACCAACATCAACGCCGTGGTCATCAAGGTGTCCATGATCGTTGCCGTGTTCTCCGGGCTCAGCTTCGTCGCAACCACCAGTAGCGACGAAAAATACGCCCGAAGCTTCCTCAAGCCCATGATTGCGCGAATCAAGCACATCCTGATTATTCGCGATATCTACCTGGGGCTGCTCACCATGCCCAAAAACGAAGTGCTCGTACTCCACGAAGAAGAGGAAAACACGGAAAAAGAGTCTGACAAGGCGTAAAAGCGGTCGGGCAGGGGAGTAGAAGCTAGTGGGTCGACAGGTTCATCGTTAACAGGTTGAATACCAGATACACCATGAGTAGGGCCACCGCCGCGTCAAGTACACGCCAGGCCTCCGGGCGGGCGAAGAGCGGACGTAAAATTCGTGAGCCGTAGCCGATCATGAGGAACCACAGCACGCTACCGCAGCAGCAGCCTAGGTAATACCACCAGCGGCCGGGATCGCCCTGCGTATTAGCCAGAGAACCGAGGAAAATCGTTGTGTCCAACCACGCCAGCGGGTTGAGGTAGGTGACCGCCGCCGTGGTTAGCAGGGCCGCCTTCAACGACTGCGCATCCTCGGTACCCTCCTCAACGACAACCGCATGCGGGGTGAAAACACGCTTCGCCGACTCGTAGCCGAACCACGCCAGAAAAGCTGCGCCGACGTAGCGGAGAACCTCCATAACCCACGGGGCGGCGTCAAGTAGCGCACCAAGACCCACGACACCCAAGCCAATCATGAGCGCATCCGAGAGCACGCAGAAGATAATAATCGGGGTAATATGCCGACCCAAAATACCCTGACGCAGCACAAAAGTTCCCTGGGCACCAATAGCCGCCACCAAAGAAATCGTGGTGGTAGCACCCAGAAACAGCAGGGACAGGGAGGTGGGCATGGTGAAACTTTCTATGCGGGTCAAATGGGGCACGGGCTTCGCGGATATGTGGGTGGTGGCTCCTCTAATACCAGCTTGCCAGGCAAAAGCATGCGACACAGGGATTATCGCCCCGATAGCTAGAGTGCGAAGCGCCAGAGACGAGAATACGGGAAAACAAACCCTAAATCTATCTAAATATTTTCACACTGCGTAAGATATTCTTATGACACGTTTCAGTACCGACCAGCTCACCACCTTCGCCACCGTTATCGAATACGGCACCTTCGACGCGGCGGCAGACATCCTGCGAGTGAGCCCCTCCGCCATCTCCCAGCGCATCAAAGCCATGGAACAGATTGCCGGAAAGGTCCTGCTACGCCGAAGCAACCCCGTCACCCCCACCGACGCCGGACAAAGCGTGCTGCGCATCGCCCGTCAGAGCGAATTCCTGCAGCAAGAAATGGAACGCGAACTCATGGGTGCCGGCGGCTTTCAGAGTGTCTCCGTGGCGGTCAACGCCGACTCACTCGCCACCTGGTTCATCGACGCCGTCGGAACCCTCAGCCGCGAAGACAGCATCTTCTGCGACCTGCGACGAGAAGGCGAATTCCACTCATCCGCCATGCTCCGCTCCGGAGAAGTCATGGCAGTCATCACCTCCAAACCCGAAAAAATTCCCGGCTGCTCCGTCGAAACCCTCGGAGTGGCACGCTACTGGTGCGTCGCAACCCCCGACTACGTACAGCGATACCTACCCGGATGGCCCAAGCGCGTAAGCCGCGAAGAGCTCAACCGTGCCCCCGTCGTCGAATACGACCGCAAAGACTTCGTGCAGGACGTAGCACGAGTCCTCATCGAACAAGAAGTAGGTCTGGAGGCTGAAGAAACCTTCACCCAAAGCCCCACCATCTACATTCCCTCCTCCCCGGACTATGCGCGCGCCGTTAGTGCTGGTATCGCCTGGGGTCTCATTCCCGAAGCACAATGCGCCGAAGAGCTTGCAAGTGGGCACCTCGTGAAGCTCGCCGCAACCCCCGTAGAATTCCCCCTCTACTGGCAGCGCTGGAACATCAACTCGCCCGTTATGGAGACCGTAACTCGCCGCGTCCACGAAGCGGCACGAGGCGACCTGATCTACTAGAAGAGGGTGGTTCCGTGAGCTTTATGGAACGTCACCAGGTGGCTCTCTACCTCGTCTCCATGGCCGTGGGAGTTGCCTGCGCGGGGCTGAGTGGGTGGAGCCTGGTTTCTGAGCAGCTCGTGCCCTACGCGCTCGGCGCGCTCCTGTGGACCAACTTCGCTCTCATGCCCCTAACTGGTATGAGTGCCGGTCAGTACAAGAGGCTCACCCACACGGTGGTACTCGTTGCCGTTTCAGGGACTCCGATTCTGGTTGCGCCGCTGGTCTCCCTCTTCATTCCCGAGGGCGGTCCCGTTGCTCTAGCCACGGTGATTGTTTTGCTGGCTCCATGCGTGGATTACGTTGTGGTTTTTGCGTGTATTGCTGGAGGGGAATATCGCGGTTTGCTGGCGGCAACGCCCTATCTGCTTGGTGCCCAAATCATTTCTATTACAGCCTGGACTAGTGCATATGCATATATGGGAATATTAGATATTGGGGTGATGGGAGAAATATTCCCCCTCCCCGCTGAAAGCTACCTCAGCCTCGCTCCGCTCATCGTGCCCCTAGTAGCCGCCTACCTCGCGCAACGTTGGTCAACCCGCTCACCGCAGCGCCAACAAACCTACGAACGCGTACGCACCATGAGCGATACCGCGATGATTCCCCCTCATGTGCCTGCTCCTTGTGCTCATGTGCTCCGCCTACACCCCGGCGGTGCTCAACCAGGCACAGCTCATTCCCCGACTCGCCGGACTCTACCTCACCTACGCCATCCTCGCAGGAGGCGCTGCATGGCTCTTTAGCAGAGTGATGAGCCGACCGGAACGCATATCCGTAACCTTCAGTGCTGTCACCCGCAACGCCCTCATCATCTACCCCGTCGTAGCGCTCTGCGCACAACGCCTGGCACACAACGGGAACCCCGAAGCGAGCCTCATGGGCGCCACCGTACTCACTCAAACCCTCACCGAGCTGCTCATCATGGTCGCCATGACCGCAATCTTCCGGGTCAGAACAAAGACAGGTAACGCGGAGGCGCTCTAACTCCAGCCCTGCCAAACAGGCGAAACGTATAGAGAGGCGGCCGCCCCATACGGGACGACCGCCTCTCTATAAGCTCTAACGCCTAAGCCCTAATGCCTAAGTCTTAACGCCAGCGAGTCATCATCAGCATGCTCACCATCATGGCGCCCACACCAACGCTCACGTTCCACATACCCAGATCAGGAATCGGGAACAGGCCCTGCGTAATGTAGAAAATAATAATCCACAGAATGCCCACCGCCAACAGCGAGAACATAATCACGCGGTACCACAGCGGAGTCTGCTCCTTCAGCTGCGTGCCGCTCTCCATCTCACGAGCAATCTCACGCAGACGCAGCTCGCTCGCATCCTCCACCTCAGACTTAGCAGACTTCTGAGACTTCTTCTTGGACGATGCCTTAGCCGAGTTGGTCGACATACTTCCTCCGCTTATTGTTGTATGGGTAACCTAAAAATATATGTTCACACCTATCTTTGCAGACTTACGGGATGATTTCACCTTCTCCCCGCGTTGAAAGATAAGGAACGCCACCCGGCACCCAAGAACATACACAACCCAGAGGACAGAGGAGAACGCATGAGTCAAGGAACGGCACCCACCGCAGAGCGCCGCCCCCGCAGCGTGCTGCACTGGGTCATCCAGATTACAGGCGAACTCCTCATCACCATCGGAGTCGTACTGCTCCTCTTCGTTGCCTGGCAGCTCTGGTGGACCAACATCGACGCCGACCGCACCCAATCCCAAGCCGTCAGCACCCTCGTTCAGGAGTTCGACTCCAATCCCGGCGAACCCGTCCCCGACTGGGACCCCAACACCCCTCCCGCCGGTCTGAGCGAACCCGGCCACGGTGAAGTCTTCGGCGTCGTCTACATCCCCAAGTTCGGATCCGACTACCAGCGCCCCGCAACTCAGGGCACCAGCTCCGACGTGCTCGACTCTCTCGGCCTCGGCCACTACGAAGGAAGCGCCATGCCCGGCCAGGTCGGCAACTTCTCCCTCGCAGGCCACCGCCAAACCCGCGGCAAAGTCCTCAATGACATCGACCTGCTCACCGAAGGCGACCACATCTACGTGCGCACCAAAGACGGCTACTACACCTACACCGTCTACAGCCACGAAATCGTGCAGCCCGACCAGGTAGAAGTCATCGAACCCGTCCCCGGACAGCCCGGCGTAGCACCCACCGAGCGCCTCCTGACGCTCACCACCTGCCACCCGCGCTACGGTGACACCGAACGATACATTGTCCACGCCCGCCTCGAATCCTGGCGGCCCGCAGCAGCCGGAGCACCCGCAGAAATTGCCGCCTCCGTCGCAGGATCCTAAATCTGAGAGGAAAAGCAGATGTACGCATGGATTTTCCGCCACCTCCCCGGCCCCCTGTGGGTTCGCATCATCATCGCCATCGTGCTGATACTCGCCGTAGTCTACCTGCTCATGGAATTCGTCTTCCCCCACTTCGCAGAGTACGGCCCCTTCAACCTGAACGTCACCATCAACCATTAGCGCTAAGGACGTGCCATGACCCGCATCCTTGTTATCGATAACTACGACAGCTTCGTGTTCACCCTCGTCGGCTACATCCAGCAGCTCGGCGCCGAAACCACCGTCATCCGTAACGACGAATACGAGCTCGCCGAAGTCATCAAGCTCGCCGAAGAACACGACGGCGTGCTCGTCTCGCCCGGCCCCGGTGCCCCCGCAGAGGCAGGCGTCATCATCGACACCATCCGCTGGGCAGCCGAAGCGAAGAAGCCGCTGCTGGGCGTATGCCTCGGCCACCAGGCCATTGCTGAAGCATTCGGCGGCACCGTCACCCACGCCCCCGAACTCATGCACGGCAAGACCTCCCGCCTCGTGCACGAAAACGTCTCCGTATTCAAGGACGTGCCCAACCCCTTCACCGCGACCCGCTACCACTCCCTGGCAGTTGTGCCCGAAACCATGCCCGAGGTCCTGGAAACCACCTCCACCACCGACAACGGCATCATCATGGGCCTGCGCCACCGCGAAGCCCCCATGCACGGCGTGCAGTTCCACCCCGAATCGGTCCTGACCGAAAGCGGATACCTCATGCTCGGCAACTGGCTCGAAGAAACCGGTCTGCAGGGAGCCGCAGAGCGCTCTAAGAGCCTCTCACCCCTCATGGCTTAGTACCTTAGCCTTAGATGCCCCCAACGGCTTATATCGCCTCCAGAAGCCCCGTAGCAGACACGCTACAGGGAAACTGGAGGCGATAGCTATATCTGGGCCTATAGAGGCGAGCAAAGCCATACGCATAAACAATCCCGGACACACGGACAATCACAGGTACAGGAGCACACACAGGCACGCGAAAGGGGCGGCGCCCCACACCCAACGGTGTGGAGCGCCGCCCCTTATATAGCTAGCCGCTAGAACCCCTTAGCGGGCATTCGCGTTAGCGTTAGCGTTGTTCGCATTGGCATTGGTATTCGCGTTAGTACCCTGAATCGTACGGGTACCCGCAGTAGCGGACGCAGCCGGTGCCGGAGTAGCCGAAGCGGTAGAACGCTGCTGGTTCTGGTTGCCAGTAGTAGCGTTCTGGTTACCGGTTGCCGCCGCAGGCTGAGTAGCCTGCTGGTTAGCCGCGGTAGAACGCTGCTGCTGGTTAGCGGTCGCAGCCGAGTTCTGGTTGCCGGTAGTAGCGTTCTGGTTACCGGTTGCCGCCGCAGGCTGAGTAGCCTGCTGAGTCGGAGCAGTCGTCTGAGTCGGAGTAGCCGCCACACGGATCGTCACAGTGCTGTTCTGAGCCACCAGAGTACCCGCCGCAGAGCTCTGCGAAAGCACAGTGCCCGCAGGACGCTCGTTAGTCTGAACAGTCTCAATGTTGGTGTTCAGCAGAACATCCTGAGCAGTCAGAGCAGCAATAGCCTGATCCTTGGTCAGACCCACCAGCGAGGGGACCTTCACCTTACCGGAGGACAGGACGATGTTCACGGTGCTACCAGCCTCAACGGTCTGAGCACCCTTATCATCGGTCGAACCCTTCTCCGGGGACAGTTCCACAACCATACCGGCAGGAACGGAGGCGCTCTCCACAGTGGAGACGCGGCCATCCACCAGACCCAGATCCTTCAGAGCGTTACGGACGTACGCCTCGCTCTGACCCTGCAGGTTATCCGGCAGCTTGACCTTCTCCGGACCATTCGAAACAGTCACAACAACAGTCGAGCCCTTATTAACCTTTGCGCCGACACCCGGCTCAACGCTAATAACGTCGCCCTTCTTCACATTGTCGGAATAGCCCTGACGGTACTCCAGCACGAAGCCCAAGTTACGCAGCTGGTTATCGGCATCATCGCGGGAAACATTCACCACAGCCGGAACCGGAACCTGCGGAACCTCGTTCAGCTTGTTCTGGTAGTACAGAACCGAACCGACACTGAAGACCAGCAGAGCCGCAATCAGAGTACCCACGAGAAAACGAACCCACGCACGCTTACGAGGCGAAGACTCATCGTACTCGGCGTACTCCTCATCGTCGTACAGCTCCTCATCGTCTTCATACTCGAAGAAGCCGTTGAGGCCGCCGTCCTCCACCGAAGCCTCAGTGATCGAGGTGGTGTACGGGGCGTAGTCATCACCTAGGGAGGCGGTAGTTGCCGAAGGAACGAAAGCAGTAGTCATCGCTGCATCCTGAACCACGGTCTCTTCACCCGGGCGAACAACCGACACCAGAGCCTGAGCGAACTCAGCCGCGCTCTGATAACGCTCATCCGGGTTCTTCGCCAGACCCTTCAGAATCACAGCATCCAGACCCGCCGGAACTTCAAGCGGGGTGAACTTGCTCGGAGGCTCAGGGGTGTCAGAGAGGTGCTTAGCCGCCAGGTCAACATTCGACTCAGCATCGAACGGAGAACGACCAGCAATCATCTCGTAAATCACGCAGGCAGCAGAGTACAGGTCGCTACGAGCGTCAACATCCTTGCCGCTCACCTGCTCAGGGGACATGTAGCGTGCGCTACCCATCACCACGTTAGCCTTGGTCAGCGCCTCGCCAGCTTCCTCAATGGCACGGGAAATACCGAAATCCATGACCTTAATCTGGCCCGGCTGGCCCTTAGCGATATCCTCGCTGGTACGCTCCAGCACCATAATATTCGCCGGCTTAATGTCGCGGTGAATAATGCCCATCGAGTGGCTGTACTGCAAAGCACCCAGCAGCTGCTCGGAATAACCCAAAGCATCACGGACCGGCAGGTGGCCGCCACGGGACAGGATGGAACGCAGGGTGTGACCCTCCACGTACTCCATCACGATATAAGGAATAGCGGTGCCCTCTTCCGAAGAGTCAGACTCCTTGCCATCCTGCGAGGGGTTATACGAACCGGTGTCATAGACAGCAACAATCGCAGGATTGTTCAGAGACGCCACAGCCTCCGCCTCACGCTTAAAGCGTGCGCGGAACGTATCGTCCTGGGCCTGCTCCGGGCGCAGAATCTTAAGCGCAACCTTGCGGCCGAGGCGAGTATCCTCAGCAGCATAAACGGTTGCCATCGCACCGGTACCGATTACCTCGAGTACCTTGTAACGGTTATCAACCGTGTCGGGAACCGACAGGTCCATAAGTTCTCCTGGATCACTAAGACTAAAACTAAATCAAAACGTAGGGGCTAACGCGCCGACGCAGAAGCGGAAGCAGAAGCCGACGCAGACGGTGCAGCAGAAGCGCTCGCACTCGAACCCCTACCCGAACTGGAAGAGGCCACATACATGTCTACATTACTACCAACCGTGACCTTGGTGCCAGATGAGGGGGTAGTACGAAGCACCGTACCGGGGGCCGCAGTGTCCGAATTCTCATAATGCAGAGAAACGTTCACACCCAGAGCGGCAACAGCCTTCGATGCCTCGTCAACGTTCTTACCCTCAAGGTTCGACGGCAAAGTCACCGACTTCGGACCGGTCGAATAGCGAACAGTCACGCTATTACCCTGCTCCAAAGTACCCGTCGGAGAAACCGAAATCACCGTGTTCTCCGGCTGAGTCGACTCAACACCCTCAGTCTTGGGGGACAAGCCAAGGTTCTTCAGCTCGTTCACCGCATCCTGCAGCTCGCGACCCTCATAGTTAATCGCGTTGACGGTCACCTTCTGCTTAGCGGCACGGGCAGAAGCAGACTCAGTCGGCTCCACCGTAGAAACGGTACCCGTATTCGTCGGAACAGCAGACGAAGAAGCGCTCGGAACCGGATCAGACGAACCGCCACCATTATTGGAGGAAAGGACCGTCCAAATACCGCCAGCAATCAGTACGATTGCCAGAAGCAGAGCAACCCACATCCACACGTTCGGGCCACGCTTCGCTGCAGGAGCAGGAGTAGACTTCACACGGCCCGAAGCCGGACGCATCGTCTGCTCACTCGTGCGAGGAATCGGCGCCGTCGTCGGCTCCGGCGAGAAACGACCACCAGAACCAAAACGCGGAGCAGCAGAAGCACTAATCGGCTCAGCCGCAACATCCATCGCGGTCATCGCAACCGTCGCGTCGTCAGCGTTCTCCTCAGCCAAGAACTGAGCCAGAGAGGGGACAGCCTTCACCGCAGCCTTTAGATCGCGGCGACGAATCGCATCCACCGCAGACGCCAGGGCGGTCGCATCCTTAGGACGCTGAGCCGGGTCCTTCGCCAGCAGGCACATAATCAGCGCACGAGCCGGAGCCGGAATGGTCTCCGGAAGCGGCGGCGGCGGATCATTCACCTGAGCCAGCGCAATCGCAATCTGCGACTCACCCGTAAACGGACGACGACCCACCAGGCACTCATAACCGATAATGCCCAACGAGTACATATCCGACGAGGCGGTAGCCGCCTGACCGGTCGCCTGCTCCGGCGCCAAATACTGGGCGGTACCCATCACCTGGCCGGTAGCCGTCAACGGCACCTGATTAGCCAGACGAGCAATACCGAAATCGGTCACCTTCACGCGGTCATCCGGGGTGATGATGAGGTTACCCGGCTTCACGTCACGATGCACTAGACCCTGCGAATGAGCCGCAGCCAACGCGCGAGCGGTCTGAGCAATGAAGTTCAGAACACGGTCCGGAGGCAGGGTAGTCTCATGCTCGATGATGCTCGAAAGCGGGTTACCCGGCACCAGCTCCATGACCAGGTACGCGGAGTTATCCTCCTCGCCGTAGTCGAAAACATTCGCCACGCCGGGGTGGTTCAACAGCGCCGTATTACGGGCCTCAGCGCGGAAGCGCTCCAAGAAGCCCGGGTCACCGGTGTACTCCTCCTTGAGGATCTTGACCGCAACGATGCGTCCAAGCACCTTGTCGCGAGCTTTCCACACCTCGCCCATACCGCCAATCGCGATACGTTCGGTTAGGGTGTAGCGCCCGCCCAAAGTGATATCAGCCGCAGGCCTCACTTGTTCAACACCGCCTCAAAGAGTTGCTTACTAGTACTGGTTGCCAACTGGGCACCGGTCGCCACATCAATATCCTCATAAACCACAGCAATCGCAATCTGAGGATCATCAGCCGGCGCGAAACCGGTAAACCAAGAATTATTCAAACCTGCCGTGGTCTCCGCGGTACCGGTCTTACCCGCCACCTTAACACCGGAGACACCAGCATTACGTGCAATACCATTATCAACCGCATTCACCATCCACTGCTTCACCTGGTTAGCAATTTCAGGACTAGTGGACGTACGCAGCTTCTCAGGAGAGAACTCCTGCAAAGTGCTCAGGTTGCTGGTCTTCACCGAACGAATCAGGTTCGGCTTCATCTGCACGCCGCCATTCGCAATCGCCGCAGAAGTCATCGCCACCTGCAGCGGAGTGGTCTTCACGTCGTACTGACCAATCGCCGACTGAGCCAACTGGCTCTGCGTCAGATTCGACGGGAAAGACGACTTAGAAACCGTCAAAGGAATCTTCAAATCCTGGCCGTAACCAAAATTCTCTGCAGTTTTCGCGATACGCTCCTGACCCAGATCCATCGCAATCTGCGCAAAAGGCGTATTGCAGGACTGAGCCAAAGCCCACTCAATCGTCGCCTGAGTGCGGGTTCCACACTGACCGCCCGTATAGTTCGGCAGGCTGATGGTCGTGCCCGGCAGAGGCAACTGTGCGGGGTTCGGAATGACCGAAGATGCGTTGTACTTGCCGGACTCCAGCGCCGCCACCGCATCAATAATCTTGAACGTCGAACCCGGCGAATAGGTGTTACCCGCAATCGCACGGTTAAACAGGGGGCTGTCCTCGTCAGAAGTCAGCGCCTGGTAATTCGCCAGAACCGAAGAGCTCGTATGAGCCGACAGAAGATTCGGATCATAGGACGGCGAGGAAGCCATCGCTAGAATCTCACCGGTCTTCGGGTTCAACGCCACCACAGCACCCTTACGGCCCTGCAGAGCGTTGTAGGCAATATCCTGAAGCTTCGAATTGATGGTCAGCTCCACGCTAGCGCCCTGCGCGGAAGAACCGCTAAACAGCTGCGCCACACGGTCGTAGAACTGGCTATCGCTCGTACCCGCAAGCTCCTTATCGAGTGCAGCCTCCAAACCGGTCGCGCCATAAATCGTGGAGAAATAACCCGTCAGAGCCGCATACTTAAGCGGGTGGTTATACACACGCTGGTAGTTGTACTCATCATCGGACTTCACCGACGAAGCAATCTCCGTACCGTCAACCACAATCGAACCACGTGCCGAACCGTAATTGTCGTAGAGCGCTCGAGAATTCCACTGATTATTCATCAGCGTCTTCGAATCGAAGAACTGAATATAGCTGAGGGTACCCATCAGCAGGACAAACACGCATGCGGCAGACATCCACATGCGGCGAATAGCCCTATCCATTCTTCTCACCTCCAGAATCCTTAGCCGTAATACGCGCCAGAACGCTAGTAGCACCCTCCGGCTCGTAGCTAGTGTCCGCATGGTCAATACCCTGCGGAGCATCATAACCAGCCACCAGGTGAGGTGCGCGGGCACTATGAGAAATCGACAGCCACAGCGCCACAATAATCCAGTTAGCCACCAACGAGGAGCCACCGGCAGACATGAAAGGAGTCGTCAGACCAGTCAGCGGAATCAAGCGAGTCACGCCACCAATCACCACGAACAGCTGCAGAACCATGACCGTAGACAGGCCAGCAGCCAGCAGCTTACCGAAACCATCACGAGTACCCAACGCCGCACGGTAACCGCGCGAAACCAGGAGCATGAACATCATCAGGATCGCACCCAGACCAACCAGGCCCAGCTCCTCACCCAACGAGGAAATAATCATGTCCGAGTTAGCGTACGGGACGAGGTTCGCGCGGCCCTGACCCCAACCGCGGCCAAACAGACCACCGTAAGCCAGACCAAACACGCCCTGCAGAATCTGACCCGAACCGCCAGGAGACGCCTGGTAAATCTCCGGATCAAAAGCGTGCACCCACGCATAAATACGGGCATGCACGTGCGAGACATAGTGGTACGCGAAATAGCCGCCCACAGCCATACCGATACCCGCAACCACCAGCCACGAAATACGACCGGTCGACAGGTACAGCATCGCCATGAACAGGCCAAAGAACATAATTGCCGAACCAAGGTCCTTCTGGAACACCAGAACACCCAGGCTCACAATCCACGCCAAGAACACCGGCGCCAAATCACGCAGACGCGGCAGATTGATAGGGCCGATGCGGCGGCCAGCCACCAGAATCAGGTCACGGTGCGTCGCCAAATAGCCGGCGAAGAAAATCGCCAAAGTAATCTTCGCGACCTCACCCGGCTGGAACGTGCGGTTACCGATATGAATCCAAATACGAGCACCATTGAGCTCCATACCCAGACCCGGAACCAGCGGCATGATGAGCAGAATCATCGACAGCACCAGCGAGGTGTACGTGACTTTACGCAGCAGGCGGTAATCCCTGAGCACAAACACGATAATCGCGCACAGCACCATAGACACGCCAGTCCACATCAGCTGACCGTCACCCACCGGAGCCGCAATCTGCGGATCCAGACGATAAATCATGGTCAAACCAATGCCGTTCAGGGCCACCACCAGCGGCAGAATAAACGGATCAGCATAACGCGCACGGAACTGCATGACCAGGTGAATCAGAAGAGCACCGGCACCCAGCACCACCGTGCACGGCAGCCACTGGCTCTTCGACGTATCAAAAGCATGCTCCGGATCAATCAGGTACATGCCGAACGAGCTGATACCTACCGCCAAAACCAGCAGGAAAAGCTCCGTGAAACGGCGTGCACGAGGCGCATCCGACTCACGACGGAACGAGAACTTAGCCATTGTTCTCACCGCCTACCGCAGCAGGAGCCTCCGAAGAAGCCGGCTCAGGAGCCGGGGATGCCGAATCAGAGCTCGGTGCCCCAGAGCTTGGAGCCTCACTGGGCGCCTCAGAGCTCGGGGAAGCAGATGCCGAGGCAGACGCAGATGCCGAGGCAGAAGCGGAAGCAGACGCAGCGGCCTGTTCCGCCTTCTCACGAGACTGATCCGCCTGAGTCTTCAAACGAGTCACAATCTGGTGCGCATCATCCAGGTCCTTCGCCGTAATCGCATTACGCAACAAAGAACGCGTATGATCGCTCAGCTCACTCGTAGGAATATCGGTATTCTCCACCACGTGAGAAAGGCGAATCGGGCCCAACGCATGCGGAATACCGTTATACACCGCAACCGTGCCGTCACTCTCACCCACATAGTAGCTACGCTCCACATAGCGCAGACCGGTCCACGCAGCCAACGTCAAAACAGCCGCAACCAGCAGAGCAATGAACAAGCGAATCGGCCAAGACCGCGGACGCGAACGCTCCTCAGTATCCTCAGCGATCAGCTCCTCCAGCTCAGCCGGCAGGGCCGCCTCATCAGACTCAACCTTCAACGGCACACGCTGAGCCACTGTTGCACGATGCTCCAGGGTACGAGAAGTCACCGCCGGAATCATGCCGGTCTCAGTAGCCACCGAAGCGGCACCAACCAGCTGATGCGGGCGGGAACCCAACTCGCTACGCAAAATCGCAGCATTCGTAAGAGCCGCATCCACGGCGTTATCGTACGTACCGATATGGTGACGAACCGCCCCAGAACCACTGTGCAGCAGGGTGCCAGAGAAGTCACGAGCACGACGGAAACGGCGCAACGACCGACGACGATGCTCCTCAGAGTCCTCATCACGGTGTTCACCCAAAAAAGCCTCAGCAGCCTCAGCCGTGGCAGCAACCTCGGGAAGCTTCTGAGTGTTCGTGCTGACCTCCTGCTCCGCCACAATCGAATCAGGCAGAGCAGACTCAGGCAGGCTCGAAGGACCCACCGGCTCATCCACCGGCAGAACCTCACGGTCAATCACCTGCAGAGACACAACCGTCACGTTATCCGGAGCGCCACGCTCCAAAGTCATCGCAATCAGAGTGTCAGCAATCTCCGACAGGTCATCGGTAGAACGCATGACCTGCTCAATCTCCGACAGGGACACCACAGCATCCAAACCGTCCGAAGAGAGCACCCAGCGCTCGCCGGGAACAGCGTCCAGAGTCTTCAACTCCAGCTCGGGGGACGCATCAACGTCACCCAGAACGCGCATAATCACGTTCTTATGCGGGTGGTTCTCCGCCTCCTGCGGGGTAATACGACCCTCATTGAGCAGGCGCTGCACAAAGGTATGGTCAGTAGAAATCTGCTCAAACTCACCATCAGCACCCGGGCGCAGACGATACGCACGCGAGTCACCAATATGAGCCAGCTCAATGCAGTCACCGTCAATCAGCAGGGCAGTACAGGTCGTACCCATACCCGCCAGCTGCGGATCATTCGCCGCCAGCTCATTAATAATCAGGTTCGCGCTCTGAATCTCATCAGCCAGGTAAACGCTGCCGGTACCATCCTCAAAATCAGGGTGATCAAGCGGAGTCAGGTTCAGAACCGTCGTAGCCGACGCGACATCGCCGCCCACGTGGCCACCCATGCCGTCAGCAACGACAGCAAGGAAACGACCACCGTAGCCGGAGTCATCGTTCTTCGAGCGTTTCAGACCCGTATCAGAGCGGGCCTCAAAACGAAAAGCAATCTTCATACACTAGCCCCTCAACTGCATGGTGGTACCGCCAACGCGGAAATCATCACCGGGCTCAATCGGGGTCGCACGAGTCAGACGCTCGCCATTGACGAACGTACCATTAGTAGAATTCAAATCCTCCAGGAACCAACGGGACCCCTGAGGGAACAGACGCGCATGGCGACCCGAGGCGTAATCATCCTGCAGGGACACCTCAATGTCATTAGCGCGGCCAATAGTAATCGGCTGGTCGCCCAGCTGCATCATAGCGCCAGCCTGCGCACCCGCAGTAATCACAAGCTGCGAAGGGCGAGTCGGCGGAGGCGCAATATGGGTAGCCTCCGGAACCGCATCAACCGGTGCCGCACGATAGTTCTTACCCAAGCCCAGGTCACGGCGAGCCGCCGAAACCACCAGGAAAACAAAGAACCAAATCAGAGCCAGAAAAGCGTAACGAAGGATAGTAACGGTCAATTCAGATGCCATTAACGGACACCTCCGGTCGAACTATGGAAGATGATGCGGGTATTACCCATACGAAGTAGCGAACCGTTCGCCAGCACCACCGGCGCACGCAGAGGCGCACCATTAATCAACGTGCCGTTAGTAGAACCCATATCGGAGGCGACCACCGCACCACCCTGCATCGTAAGCTGCAGGTGACGGCGAGAAACGCCCTTATCATCCAGACGAAGATCAGCATCAGAACCGCGGCCCAGCACAAACGGCAGGTGGTTCACCGGGTGCATGCGGCCCTCAATCTCCAAGAAGAAACGGGGTGCGGCCGTTGCCGGGGGTGCTACAGGCATGTTTGGGTGCGCCGCAGGAACCTGCTGAGGCGCAGGGTTCGGTGCGGGCTGCGCCGGCTGAGTAGCCGGCTTCGTAATGCGGGTCGGCAAAGAAGACTCACGCGGCGGACGCACCGGCGCGTAGTTAGTAGCACCGCGCAGAGACGGCGACGCCGGAGCCTCCGGCACAGAGAACGGCTCGAAAGTCGCAACAACCTCAAACTCGCCCTCAGAGAGAGAATCAAGAACGTTGAACGTCACGCGAACCGCGCCAATGAGGGTGTAACCCTGCGCGCGGGCGTGCGAAATCGCCAAATCGCACAGCTCAACAGCAAACGGGTTGCCCCACTCGCGCACGCGCGGGAAATCGACCGGCGCGAAACGGAGAGTATAGACATTAGGAGCCATGGTGCGACCGCTGCCGTCCACGTAGGACTCGTCATCCATCATGATGCGGACGCGGTTAGCGACATCCGCCTTTGCAAAGGTGCCGAAGCCCTTGGAAAGGCCGACAGTGCGACCGATGCCTTGCTCCAGCTTGCCCAGCTTGTCGAAAAACTTCATGCCGCCTCCTTCTCAACGACCATTCCGAGCAACAGACCGCGCAAACGGTCTTCATCCGAAAGGCTCAGTTTAACGAGCGTGTCTGTGCGTTAGCTGTGTGTCCTGTGAATGAACACACCCGATTCTATTTTAGGTGATGCACTCGCCATCGCTCTGGAACCCCGTCATTTAGCGGGGGATTGGTTATGGATATGAAAAAATCCCCGGTTCTTTCGAACCGGGGATCGTTGGTGCGCGAGGGGGGAGTTGAACCCCCACGCCCTCACGGGCACACGGACCTGAACCGTGCGCGTCTGCCTATTCCGCCACTCGCGCATGTGTCTTACGGTGTATCACCGCAGGCAACACATAAAACTATACGGACTGCACGCGGCGCTGTCCAATTGAGAGAGTGTGACCTTCGTTACTTGCTGGTAGTGGGGGCAGAAAGAACCCCGAGCCGTTACCAGCCGCCCTCCTCAGAAGTTGCCGTATCGGAAGCAGTCACCTCGGAAGCAGCCGCAGAAGTCGGCGCTCCGCGTTCCTGCTCAGCACGCTCCCGATCGATGCGTTCCATACGCGCACGCAACAACCACGTCACTGGACCCACATACGGCAGACACAGCACCAGCAGAAGCCACTTCAACTTCTGCACCTCCGAAAAATGCGGGTTCCGGTGAATCGTCACCAAGCACAGTAGCGCCAACGCAATACCCGCCAGAAAAATAACCGTGACCACCAGCTCCAGTACGGCATGCCAATCCATAAACCCTCCTAATATCCTCCCTAAGGATACAGACCCGGAGGAGCTCACAAGCCCTCAGGGTAGTCCAAGGAGGCGTTCAGAGCCTACCGCTGACGGGCTGCCCAATACGCGCCTCGGACACGCAAAAGGGCCCGCCCCGCACACAGCAGGACGGGCCCTCCAACAATGCCTTACATGCAATCTTACGCGCGGCTCACAAACTAGCGGCTAGCCTTCTTCGCAGCACGACGCTCAGCAACCTTCGCATCATACTCAGCCCAGAACTCACGGGTAGTCACCGCATCGGTGCCATCCCACGCCGCTAGATTCTTAATCTCCGGCATATCCGAAGCCTTGAAAATCGGCTCCAAACCAGCCTTACGCTGAGCCTCATAGTTCTTCAAGACCGCAACCACCTTCGGAGTCAGCAGCAGCACGGCCGTCAAGTTCACAATCACCATGCCGGCATTCAGCATATCCGCGGTAGTCCACACCAGATCCAGCGAAGAAATCGCGCCGAAGAACACGAACGCCAGAACCAGCACACGGAAAATAGTCATCGGCAGCTTACGCTCAGTCACGAAACGCATGTTCGACTCGCCGTAGTAGTAGTTACCAATCACAGTCGAGAACGCAAACATGAAAATAGCGATAGTCAGGAAGTGAACCGCCCAATCGCCCAGCTGCATAGCCAAAGCCGACTGAGTCAGCGAAGCACCACGCGAACGATCACCATAGGTCGGGTTCGACAGCAGAACAATAAACGCAGTCACAGTACACGCCATCATCGTGTCAAAGTAAACGCCCAGAGTCTGAACGTAACCCTGCTTAGCCGGGTGAGAAATAGTAGCGGTCGCGCCAGCGTTCGGAGCAGTACCCATACCTGCCTCATTAGTCAGCAGGCCGCGCTTCATACCCCAAATCACGGCACCCATGGTACCGCCGGTCACGAACTCCTTAATGCCGAAAGCACCCTGGAAAATCATCAGCAGCATATTCGGAACCTCAGTGATGTTCAGCAGAACAACCAGCAGGCCCAACAGTAGATACAGCACCGCCATAATCGGCACCAGCCACTCAGTCACCGAAGAAATCGCGCGAATACCACCGAAAATAATAGCCGCAGTCAGCGCCACCATAATCAGACCAATAGTGATGCGGAAGCCCATCGAGTTAGTACCCGAAACATCAATATTGAACGAGTTCGCCGCAGCATCCACCACAGCATTCGTCTGAACCGCCACAAACACAAACGCGTAAGTGATCACAATGAACGCCACAAAGATGTAACCCATCCAACGAGCATTCAGGCCGCGCTTCATGTAGTACGCCGGACCACCAATGTAGGAATCCTTACCGCGCTCCTTGTAGAGCTGACCCAGAAGGGACTCCGCAAAAGCGGACGCCGCACCAACAGCAGCAATAACCCACATCCAGAACACAGCACCCGGGCCGCCCATAGCAATCGCCAAAGCAACACCCGCAACAGTACCGGTACCCACACGAGAAGCAGCCGAAACAGTAAACGCACGGAACGAAGAAATGCTCTTCTTGCCGTCAGCCTCACGAGCAACCGGGTCACCCAGGACACGAACCATTTCCTTAACGGAACGCCACTGCACACCGCGAGTACGAATCGTAATGTACAGACCAGCCGCAATCAGAGCGTAGTAGAGGAAGTTACTCCACATCCAGTTCTGCACAGCATCCACGGAGGAGGTCAGTCCCGCAGTCTGCTCATTAATGTCCCCGATGATATTCAGAAGAAAATCCACTCGGTACTCCAATCTTGAAAGCAAAAAGCCCGCACGCTCAAACCCGGAAGACGGAGAACATGTGGGCTACATTGCTGGGTGGTGCGGACTCACGCCGCGTAGCGGAGCCAAATACACTCCGCATGATTAGTCACCCCATTGTGTCGGGTGCAACCCCCGCTCGGCAACTTAAAAAAGGGGCCCAATCCAAAATGTAACGAATACTTAATATATGGGCAGAGTAAATATAGACTCCGTGCGGGTGTTAGCCATACCGGCGAGGCAGGCGTGGAGGCGGGTGTGAAAAGCCCGGCGCAAGGCACAAAACCTCGCACCGGGCATAGTAAATAAGCGGAGGTATCGGTTGGGTTATGAGCGTTCAGGCTTCACAAACGGGAACGACAACACCCCACGAATCTGCGTCTGAGCCAACAGCATCACCAAACGGTCCACGCCCAGACCCAAACCACCCGTCGGCGGCATACCCGTCTCCAAGGCGTAAAGGAAATCCTCATCCACCTCCATCGCCTCCAGATCACCCGAAGCCGCCTTCAACGACTGCTCCGTCAAACGCTCACGCTGCACCAGCGGGTCCGCCAGCTCCGAGTAAGCGCAGCCCATCTCCATACCGTTAATCACCAAATCCCAACGCTCCGCCAAACCTGGAACACTGCGATGCGGCGCCGCAAGCGGACTCGTCTCCGCCGGGAAATCCGTATAGAACGTCGGCTCCACCGTATGCGCCTCAACCAGCTCACCATACAGCTCCTCAACGATGGCGCCCGGGCCCATACCCTCATGAACACGCACACCGTGCTGCTGTGCCAGGGACAGCAACTCCTCAAAGTCCGTCTGCACATCCACGCGGCGACCCAGCGCCTCCGACAGGGCATCACACACCGACACCACACGCCACGGACCCGACACATCACGCACAACGCGCTCGCTCGAAGCCTTATGACCCAGAGGCAAAGACACCGAACCAAACACCGACTGCGCGGCATCCTTGATGAGGCGCTCCGTCAACTCACGCATCTGCACATAATCCGCATACGGGCGGTACGCCTCAAGCACCGTAAACTCCGGGTTATGGGTCGCATCAGCACCCTCATTACGGAAATCACGACCCAACTCATACACCGGACCGCTACCGCCCACCACCAGACGCTTCAGATACAGCTCCGGTGCAATGCGCAGGGTCAGGTCCTCACCATAGGCATTGATGTACGTGCGGAACGGGCGCGCGCTCGCACCACCGTGCACCGTGTGCAGAATCGGGGTCTCCACCTCAAGGAAACCCTCCGCATCCAGGCGGGTACGTAGCGCCTTAATCACCGCCGTGCGCAGGCGCAGATTCTGCATCTGATCTGGATGCACCAAAAGGTCCGTGGAACGGCGACGCAGACGCGCCTCCGGGTCGGTAAACGAATCAAAGGGGATGGGGTGCAGACTCTTCGACGCCATGCTCCAGGAGGTGGCAATCAGCGATCGAGTGCCGTTACGGCTCGCCCCGTAAGTACCCTGCACAGTGATGATGTCACCGGTGTCCAGGTCATGGGAGGCGAGGCTCAACAGGCGCTCGCCCATCAGGGCTCGTTCCATCACGACCTGCAGGGTTTCGCCTTCTTCAATCAGGGTTGCGAAGAGGACTCCACCATGGTTGCGAAGCGCGCGAACACGCCCCGAAACTATAAATTCCAAATTAGGAATATTTTTAGAAGAGAATATACGCAGGGTATCCTTCACACCTAGTACAGTGGCGCCAGTACTACCCACAGAACCACCCAGCGGATACGGCTCCATACCCGCCGCACGCAGCGCCTCCAAATGGCGCAGACGATGCTGAGTCTGATCGCTGCGCGACACCTCAGGAAGCTCTTCCACAGCAGATACCTGCAACTGGCGAAGAGCCTCCAACTCATCTGCAGAAAGAACCTGCTCCTGATCCTGCAAACGGCGAGCCGACAGATTCGGTAAAAAGCCCTCCGCCATACCCGAAGCAACCACAACATTCACCATCGCCAACGTCGGCTCCGTCGCCAAAAAGCGAGGAACCCACAGCGGAGCAAACTTCAGGTTGAAACGATACAGGCGGCGCAACTGCAGAAAACGATCCAGCACGCCCAAAGAGCGGGAAGCGAAACGATTCCACGCCGAAGCACCCACCTGATCGGCAGCCTCAAAAATATGGCCAAACATCGCAAAATTCAGCGACACCCGACGCACACCGAGCGACGCCGCCTGCTCCATCAGCGACGCCACCATAAACTCCACCACACCATTAGGTGCCTCGGGGGAGCGGCGCATAACATCCAGCGACAGACCGGTCGGACCCCACGGAACGAACGACAGCAGAGCCACCATATGACCAGTCTCATCATGAGCCGAAACCAGCAGAGACGACGAATCCGCCGGATCATTTACACGGTTCAGAGCCATCGAAAAACCGCGCTCCACGCGGCCATGACGCCACGCCGAAATATTCTCCGCCACCTGCTGACGCTGCTGCTCGTTCAGCTCCGCAAAGCGGCGCATCTGCGCCGTGTACCCGCCACGACGCACACGCTGAACCGCCTGACGCACCGGCAGCATCGATGTGTCATTGAGCGTGAAACGGTCCGCCTCAAGGACCGCCTCCTCGCCCATCTGAATAATCGACAGGCCCGCACGGTTGTAGGCGCGCGCGCCCGCCTCACTCACGCTCAGAGCCGCAGGAACCCAGCCGTAGCTGCGTGCCTGCAACATCCACTGCTCAATCGCGGCATCCCACGAATCCGGGTCACCCACAGGGTCACTCGACGCCAAACACACCGAACCAACCGAACGGTACGTAATCGCCGCCCTCTGATCCGGCGAGAAAATAACCTGCTTATCGCGACGCGTCGCGAAGTAGGAGAGCGAATCATTGGCACCGTACTGCTGCAGCAGGGCGCGAATCTTCAATTCCTTCTCGCCGGTCCACGCGTCCGGGGCGCGGTAACCGCGCGCCAACAGGTACAGTGCCGCAACCAGCGAAGCACCGTAGCCAAAAGACGCCAAGAAACCCACCACATCGGCAGCCCACACGCCAGGATGGGTACGCTCAATACCCATGCCGTGCATAAGTAGCTCCCACGGGGTGATGGAACGCAGCGGCTCCCACACGCCGATACGGCACAGGTACCAGAGCACCAGGGTAGTCAGCAGGATGCCTCCAGCTGCCGTTGCAGCCGCACCCGCCCACGAGAGGCGACCAATGCGCGCCGGGAACGCCGAACGAATCGAGAAGAGGAACGGCACCAGCACGCACGCAAACACGATGGAGAGCGTATCGACCGTCGAGGAGAAAATACGGTCCTTATGCATGATTCCCTCAGGGAACACCAGCGTGAAGGCGCTATGGGTCGCAAGCAGCACACCCAGCACCTGAAAAACAATGGCGGCTATGAGGGCGGCACGCTTGCGCACAATCAGCCCGGAAACCATCACAATCATCGTAATGGCGCTGGGCAGAGTGTGCGTGGAGGGAATATTCAGCAGATCGGCGGTGACTTCCCACCAGGTGAAGCCGCGGCCGTGCCGCAGAGGAGTAATAATCCACGCGAACGTGGTCAGTAGCGCGGCAAAAGAATACACCCCGATTACCACGCGTGCTGATATCTCTGCATACCTTGAGGGAGGCGCGGGTGCCTGCTCTGCTCGTGCTGGACGGCGACGTGAGGTAGTGCGGTGAGACATCATTATCAGCGGGAATCGGGGTGTAGGGAAGGTACTAGACCTTAGGAGTTCTGGGTCGGCTCAGCCTTCGGGTCACGGTAGGTGCCCTCGAAGACATCGGGGATGCCGTTGTCGTCAGCGTCCACGCTTTCCTTCTCAGCCAGGGCACGGTAGTGCTTGTTACGGCGAGACAGGATAGCCGCACCCACAACGGCAGCCAGAACAGAGCCAACGAGAATCGCAATCTTGGCGTCCTCGGTGTGCGGGGAGCCGTGCGGGAAGGACAGCTCAGCGACCAGCAGGGACACGGTGAAACCGATACCGCCGGTTGCAGCCAGACCGACCACGTCAATCCAGGCGATGTCCGGGTCGAGGTTAGCGTTCTTGAATCGAGTCACGAGCCAGGTGGTGCCGAAAATACCGATGGTCTTACCTGCAACCAGCGCAACCATGATGCCGACTGCCACGGAGTCGGTGAGGGCGCGCCCGAGGCCTTCAAAGCCGCCTACAGCCACACCCGCGCTGAAGAACGCGAAGATGGGCACGCAGATGCCGGTGGAGAGGGGACGGAAGCGGTGCTCCAGCACCTCCGCCAGGCCGTGTTCTGCGTGTGCCGCCTCGGAACGTGCGGTCATCTTCACGGGCACCAGGAAGCCCAGAACCACACCGGAAATGGTGGCGTGAATACCGGACTCGAGGAAGAGCGCCCAGGTGATAATGCCCAGGGGCAGCAGCAGAACCCATGCGGCGAGCGGCTTCAGGTGCAGCATGGTCTCGCCACGGTATGCGATGAACGCGAACAGGGCGAGGGGAATCAGCGCGAAGAGCAGGTACTCGCCGTGGAAGTTATTGGTGTAGAAAATCGCGATAATGCAGATTGCGATGAGGTCATCAACCACAGCCAGGGTCAGCAGGAAGACGCGCATCGCCGAGGGGAGGAAAGTACCCACGGCGGCGAGAACAGACACCGCGAACGCAATATCGGTTGCGGTGGGGATAGCCCAGCCGTGCAGTGCGGTGGGGCTGGTGAAGTTCAGCGCCGTGTAGATAATCGCGGGCACCGCCACGCCACCGAAGGCAGCCGCAATCGGCACAATAGCGGTGGAAGGCGACTTGAGGTCACCAATCACGAATTCCTTCTTCAGCTCCAGGCCGGTGAGGAAGAAGAAAACGACGAGCAGACCGTCTGCCGCCCAGGTTCCGATGCTCATCTGCAGGTGGTTGAAGCCGGGGATAACCGGGCCGACCACGGTGTCTCGCAGACCAAAGTAGAAGGTGGAGGCGGGGGTGTTGGCGAGTACTACTGCCAGCACCGTCGCAATCAGAAGTACGGTACCGCCGACGGATTCTGCACGCAGAATGTCGGCTACGCGGCGTGAGTTGCTATATGAGCCGCGGCTGAGGGTATCTGGGTTGGTGTGAGTCATTCTCTCCTCTTTCTGCCGCGATATTATGCGGCATCTAAGGCTTTTAAGTTTACTCTGCGCTGTATGAGTATTCGAGTACCCGCTGGCGGCTTTTAGCTCCTGGACGGTGCACTGCGGTGTGTTTTTAGGGTTTATATGCATAAACGTTCCGCCCCCACCGCGGTGTGCGGGGAGGGCGGAACGTTAAATATTCTGCAGGTATTCTGCGGGTTTGACTAGGGGCCTAGTCGCACGAATATGAGATTATGCGCCTGCGATAGCGGGTGCGCCGGACTCCTGGCCGTGGTCGTGTGCCAGCTCGCGTGCAACGTAGTTCTCCAGGTCGAAGAGGTTGCCGTTTGCGCGCTTTACAACGGTCACGAGGGTCTCCATGGTTGCAACTTCCTCAACCTGCTCCTTCAGGAACCAGAGGATGAACTGCTCGCCCAGTGCGTAGTTCTCAGCGCGTGCTGCGGAGAACAGAGCCTCGATCTGACCGGTGACAGCCTTCTCCTGTGCCAGGGACAGGTCAACGATTTCCTGGACGTTCTCGAAGTCGTTCTTCACGGCGGGAACAGCGGGGATCTCGACCTTGTGGCCGCGGTCCAGCTTGTACTGAACCATCATGAGTGCGTGCTCGCGCTCTTCGAGGGACTGGCGGTAGAAGAACTTAGCCAGCTGGGGCAGGTCTTCGCCGTCGAGCCAGATAGCCATGGACAGGTACTGGTGAGATGCTGCGAACTCGTGGCCGATCTGCTCGTTCAGAAGGTCGTAGAAAGACTTAGACATATGGTTTCTCCTTATATGGTGATTGCTTCGTAGGCGCCGGATGGCGCGGTGCAACCTGTTGATGTTTATCGTACGGCGTGCAGTGGGTTGTGTACAGAGAGAAAAGGCTAATCGGTGGGGTAGATAAGGTATTCCTGACATATTGTCACCACTACCCTTAGTGTGGGTGACCTGAATATACCCTTTGGTTTGGGTGGTATTAGGTGTGTTCCCTTGATATTTCGCGGTTTAAGGCGGCATGAATCGCCTAGATTTCCCACGCACATACACGATGCATTTGTGCCCGGTAGCTGATAATCCGGCGTTTCTGGGCGGTGCGTTACGGCGTAAAAAATTTTTAAAAATTCTTCGCAGATGACGGTGCTTGGGGCTACTTTGAGGCTACTTTAGGGGGTTTTAAGGTTCGCGCGTGCTGTAGCGCTCGCGGCTACACGGGCCTGATCAAGAGATTTGTTAAAGAGATAAGGCACGTTCCCGGTGGGAATGTGCCTTATCTCTGGTTCTCTCAACTCTCACCCGCAGGGCAGGTGGAGGAGGTTATTGTGTGGGGTAGTCCCCACGCTTCAGTGCATCAATGGAGATGACGTTTGAGGGGGTGTTGCCGAGGACTGCCTCGCCGATTTCTGCGAGGTGCTCAACCTGCTCAGTGGTGAGGTGGTCGAAAATCTGGCGGCGTACTTCGCTAACATGGCCGGGTGCGACCTCCTGCGCCTTCTGCTCGCCTGCGGGGAGCAGGTGACAGATGCTGACGCGGCGATCTTCTGCACTGAGGGAGCGGCGGACGTATCCGTCCTTCTCCAAGCGTGCCACGACGCGGGAGAGACGTGCCGGGAGGGTGTTGGTAGTAATTGCCAGCTCGGTCATGGTCAAGGAATTGTCCTTGGACTCGGAGAGCATCGCGAGCACCATGTATTCAACGAAGCTAATGCCGGCTTCGGTCTGCAGCTGGTTTTCCAGCTTGCGGGTGAGGTTGAAAATGATGGAGCTGATAAAGAGCCAGCCTTCTCGCTCCTGGGGGGAGAGCCACTGGATGGATTCGCTGTGTGCGGTATTTTCGGACCGCTGCGCAGACGTGGTTGGTGTGGACACGGGATTGGTTCCTCTTTTATCGGATATGGAGCTCCCTTATTAATGGGAGATGCGGTGTGTTGGCACCCATTGTAGCGAAAGGTCTTACTCGCAACCTGAAATTGGTACGGTCAAGTAATGGTTGACACTTTGGTGCTAATTTTTTAGAGGGTGCTAGGGTCATCTTTTTGCACGCAGTGACTGCAAAAACCTTGGGTAGGTAGGTGATACACGACATATTTAAAAAGATTTCCGGTACAAGTATAGATGAGAACGTACCAAGAAGCACACTCGTGCATCGAGCCGAATTCCGCGGAATATCAAGGGTTTTAGGGGTGTGAATGAAAATTCTGAGGGGTGCAAAGAGGTTGCCAGGAGTGAAAAATAACGAAACGATAACAAAAATTTTAAGAAAATCATGGTTTTGGCTTTGCAACCGTAATGAAACCGTGTACACTAATTACATAACGGGGTCGAAGGAAGCCTCCGAGGCGAGACCGGAAGCTCGCTTCGATAGGTTCGACTCTCTATTTATCGGTGATTGTCGTCGGTGTACGAGTAACTCGTATTTCTACCGACGGATGTGCGGTGCGGGTGCAGTTCGTGGTTGGGCTGCATTCCGTACCGTATCTTTTTAACTCGAATCTCTATCAACTCACTCCAAGAGCATCCCGCGGCGGATGCTCTTTTTCTTTGCCCTCATGTAGGGGCGCCGACAAGGGTGCTGTGCGAGCCGGGGGAAGGACGTATGGGGCGGTGTGCACATCTGTACCGTGCGGCTGCAGTTCTGCTGTGCCGTATCGTGCCGAAATGGTTATCCACAGAGGTTTTCCACAGTGTGGAGAACTTACACGCGTGTGATTTTATGGAGGCGGTATCGAGCTCGCTGAGTGTTAAAAATGAGGGTGCAGCAGGGAAATTCTTGTAATTACAGGCTTCTACGGGCGTTAAAACCGAGGGTAAATTCTTAAACAGAAGACCTTTTCACCTTTAAATCCGTGGAACCCGAGAATTTCCACACCTGTGGATAACCCTGTGCACTTAATCCACCGCCTCGGGCTAGAAGAAGCGTATAAGGCTGTTCAGAGCCTCTTTTGGGGCTCAATATTTTGGCTAGTAGAGGGAAAAACGCCTCGATTGAGGGCAAAAATTCTGCAGTTTATCCCCCGCGCATCCCCAAAATGGGGTGTTATCCACAGTAGTTATCCACAGTGTGGAGAACTTACAGCACTGTTATTCACATGAGTGCATACCCCGGTATTTCAAGGCAGAATGGGGTGCCAAGCCTGAAAAGCCTGTTGATACACAGGGTTATCCACAGGTGTGGGGAAAAGCTGCCACCTAAAATCCACAGGCTCGTGCAGGTTGGTGCGCAAATGTGACGCTCCCCAATTCGTGAAAAGTAAAGTAAACGCTACGCTGGTAATCTTTAATACAAGCCAAGTTTTCTAATGAAAGGCATCATCATGGCTGAAAAGTACACCCTCCCCGAGCTCCCCTACGACTACGCGGCGCTCGAGCCCCACATCTCCGCAAAGATCATGGAGCTGCACCACGACAAGCACCACGCAGCATACGTTGCAGGCGCTAACGCAGCTCTCGAGCAGCTTGAAGAGGCACGCGAGAACGGTGCATACGGCAACGTCTCCAAGCTCTCCAAGGACCTGGCGTTCAACCTGGGTGGCCACACCAACCACTCCATCTTCTGGAACAACCTGTCCCCCGAGGGCGGCGACAAGCCCACCGGCGAGCTGGCAGCAGCAATCGACGAGTTCTTCGGCTCCTTCGACAAGTTCCGTGAGCACTTCACCAACGTTGCACTGACCATTCAGGGCTCCGGCTGGGCAATCCTCGCATGGGACACCGTTGGCAAGCGCCTCATCATCGAGCAGCTTTACGACCAGCAGGGCAACATCTCCGTTGCACTGATCCCCGTTC
Organism: Rothia mucilaginosa; assembly: GCF_964210535.1. Taxonomy (GTDB): domain Bacteria; phylum Actinomycetota; class Actinomycetes; order Actinomycetales; family Micrococcaceae; genus Rothia; species Rothia mucilaginosa_F. The sequence goes on along the minus strand of NZ_CAXOMR010000008.1, from coordinate 61,624 downwards.
TGCAGCTGGACATGTGGGAGCACGCATTCTACCTGGACTACCAGAACGTCAAGGGCGAGTACGTCAAGGCATTCTGGAACATTGTGAACTGGGCTGACGTTCAGGCTCGCTTCGAGCGCGCAGTGTCCCAGACCAAGGGCCTGGTCCTCTAATCTAAGTTTTCGTCAGCGCGGTGAAGTAGCCGCGGTGAGATAACTGAAACGGGTGCCCGGCGCCTCCAATATTCGGAGGTGCCGGGCACCCGTTTGTTGTATTCAGATGTTGCTCCGCGGGGTTCAGGGCTGAGCCCTAGAGTGCCAGCGTGCGGTCAATGCGGATGCGGCGGCAAAAATCCTCATCATGGCTCACCACGATGAGCGCGCCGGTGTATGCTTCGAGCGCCTGCACCAGCCAATCCACCGAGGAAATATCGAGGTTATTCGTCGGCTCATCCAGCATGAGTAGCTGCGGTACCGGATCCGCCAGAAGCACCTGTGCCACCGCGGCACGGAAGCGCTCACCGCCGGAGAGCTCACCGGTCTTATGGTGCACGCTCTCGCGGCGGAAAAGTAGCCGCGCCAACTGGTCACGCAGATGCTGTTCGCTCACGCCGGGGTTTGCCCGCTGCACGCTCTGCAGGAGAGTGAGCTGCGGGTCGAGGGTGATGCGCTGCGGAATGTACGCCCCGTCGAGGCAATAGTCGACCCGGTAGGCGGGCTGCACGGGGGAGCGGTACTCCGGGTCTTTTCCGTGGGCAATTGCCTCAAGGAGGGTGGTCTTGCCGCTACCGTTTGCGCCGGTGATGCGCAGGTGCTCGGGGCCGCTGAGAATCAGGTGCTCGGGGCGCTCCGCCGGGGTTCCCTGTTGACTCTCGCTATCAGCCTCGGCGGGTGAAATATGCAGAGAATCAACCTTGGTGGGTTGCTGAATGGCAAATGTTTCACGTGAAACCCGGTGGCCATCAACCCTGTGCAGCTCCAGTACCTTACGTCCCGCGGGGAGGGGTTGCTGGCTCAGTTCGGCATAGATTTTCTCCTGCACGCGGACCTCATTCTGAGCGTTCTGGTATTCCTCTTGAGCCTGCTCCTGCTTGCCGACGCGCAGAACTCGAAGCTTCGCCGCCGCCTGCCGTGAGGCGTCCTTGGCGAGGGCAAGAATCGTATCCGGCTGGTCGTCCTTCCACACCTGCGCCATGTTCTTCGAAATAATCTCCTGCGCATGCACCCACTCACGGTGCGCAGAACGTACCCGGTTCTTCGCCTCGGTGACGCGACGCTGAGCCGCCTGCTGCTCGGTGTCCAACGCCTGGCGGTAGGTGCTGTAGTTGCCCTCGAAGAGGCGCAGATGCGCCACTCCCTGCCTGTCGGCGTGAAGCTCCGCAATCACGTGCACGCGCTCCAGCAGATCGCGGTCGTGGCTGATAATGAGCGCGGAGCAGGGCAGTGCCTCCAACGCCGTGAAGAGCTGAGCCTTCGCCGCGGAATCCAGGTTGTTCGTCGGCTCGTCAAGCAGAATGAACTCGGGGTCAGAACTCATCAGTGAGGCAAGTGCGGCAATGACCGCCTCACCGCCGGAGAAGCTGTGCATACTGCGAGCGAAGAGTGCGCGAACCGCCTCCGGACTATCGCGATCAACCAGTGCCGCAGGGGTGAAACCGTAGGTCGCCAGGGCTGCCAGAGTGCGCTCCTCAACATCCCAGTTATCCCCGATGGTCTCGTAGAGTTCGGGGGAGTATTCACCGGATTCCACCGCCTGCAGCGCCTGCAGAATCTCGGAGATTCCGCAGAGCTCAGCGAGGGTCTGTTCCCGATCCAGACCCAAATCCTGAGGCAGATGCGCCATGCGTTCCGGCGCAACCACAGAACCGGATTCCGGGGTCAAATCGCCCAAAATCAACCTCATGAGGGTTGTTTTTCCGCAACCATTGTCGCCGATGAGTCCGGTCAGAGGTGCCGAAAACACCGCCAAAAGGTCCACAAAAAGCGGGGGCTCACTCGGGTGCGCGTACGAAATATGGTCGAGTGTAATGTGAAATGACATGGGCCGAGTTCCTTCGAGTAGGTGCTCGGATTCCTACCAGCGCACATGAAGGTGTGAAGGCATGAAAAAACCCGAGCGTAACGGTGGATGTACCTGTGCCCGGGTGAATGCGCGCTGATTGGAACACGCAGGAAACGTGTCTGTAGAGCTACTGCGTGAGCGCGCGAAAAAACTGTTAGATCCGGGCTTATGCTCGGTGGGTCATTTCTTTGATGCCTCCTAGATTCCGAATACCGCCCCGGGTGTACCTTGGGTGGCTTCGGTCAAACATTGCATTCAGCTCATTAGGTTATACCCCCTCGATGGGGTAGCGCAGATAGAGAGCTGAGGACTCCAGCATAGGAACTATATGGGCGGCGGGTCAAGCACCCTCCCATGTAGGAGAAGATTCAGCATGTTGATTCCCTGAATGGTTCCTTCCCGAGGGTTTTTGCCGAAAGGTTGAGTGTGCGGTCAATGCGGATGCGGCGGCAGAAGTCCTCATCGTGGCTCACCAGGATGATTGCCCCCGTGTACAGGTTCAGCACCTGCACCAGCCAATCCACCGAAGAAATATCGAGGTTATTCGTCGGCTCATCCAACAGAAGAAGCTGCGGCACCGGGACGGTGAGCAGAACCGTCGCCAGTGCGGCACGAAAGCGCTCACCTCCGGATAAATCCCCAATGCGCTGATGCACGCTTTCGCGACGGAAGAGCAGGCGCGCCAGCTGGTCACGCAGATGCTGTTCGCTCGCACCGGGATTCGCCCTCTGTACGGTTTCAAGGATGGTGAGCTGCGGGTCGAGGATGATACGCTGCGGCAGGTATGCGGTGTTGTCCAGACGGTAGAGCACTTGGTACGCAGGTGGCACTGGGGAACGGTAGTCAGGGTCATTTGCGTGCGCTATCGCATTGAGAAGCACAGTCTTGCCACTGCCGTTTGCTCCCGTGATGTGCAGGTGTTCGGGTCCGGTCAGGATAAGAACCTCGGGAAAATCTTGGACTTGAAGCAGATAATCAACTTTATAAGGTTGTGTTTCACGTGAAACGGTGTTTTGGGTGTATGCCTTCTTAAGGTCGGCGCTCTGCGGTGTAGATGCGCAAGAGTCGTTCTCCACCCGATGTAATTCCAGTACTTTCCGTCCCAGCGGGAGCGCATCCTGAGCAAGTTCCAGATAGATACGCTCCTGCACGCGCAGGTTCTCTTGGGCTTCTCCAACTGCCGCACGCGCATCCGCCACCATGCTTTCGTGGGCTGTATGAAGTTTCCCGGCAGAGCGCTCTGAACTGTTCTTATCCAGGCCCATAGCCATGCCAGGTTTCCGCTTTGACCGTTCAAATTCGCGACCTCGGCGGGTGTTGCGATCGAGCTTAATCTGGTTCTCGGCGCGTTCACGCTCAGCCTTACGTGCCTCACTCTTCGCCTCGGTGACGCGACGCTGAGCTGCCTGCTGTTCGGTCTCCAGTGCCTGCCGGTAGGTGCTGTAGTTACCTTCGAAGATGCGTAGATGAGCCAGTCCCTGACGGTCAGCGTGAAGCTCGGCAATCACGTTTACGCGCTCCAGTAGATCGCGGTCGTGGCTAATAATGAGCGCCGGGCAGGTGAGGGTTTCAAGAGCTGTATAAAGCCGATTCTTCGCCAAAGAATCCAAATTATTCGTGGGTTCATCCAGCAGAATGAACTCTGGGTCTGAATACAGAAGCGCGGCGAGTGCGGCTGTGACCGTCTGACCACCTGAAAAGGTGCTAAGGGGACGCATCAGAAGGTTGCGACGGGCCTGTGTATCGGTCGTAGTGAGGGCAGGACCAAAACCATGTTCGGCAAGGGCTGCGAGGGTGCGTTCTTCAATATCCCAGGCGTCGCCTATGGTGTCGTAAAGGCTGGGGGAATAGTCGCCCGATTCCAGCGCATCAAGCGCCTGCAGTATTTTTGTAATTCCAAAAATATCGGCAAGATGCTGATGCCCACTCAACCCTAAATCTTGCGGTAGGTACGCTATGCGCTGTGGGGTGCTGATTATGCCTTGACTAGGGTTTATGTCGCCAAGAATAAGTCTGAAGAGGGTAGTTTTTCCGGCGCCGTTATCGCCGATAAGTCCGGTGAGTGGCGCAGAAAATACCGCGGAAAGGTCGGTGAAAAGTGGGGGCTCACCCGGATGCGCATACGAAATATGGTCGAGTGTAATGTGGTGTGGCATGGGCCGAGTTCCTTCGAATGGGTGCTCGGATTCCCGCCAGCGCACGTGAAGGCGTGAAGGCATGAAAAACCCGAGCGCGGTCTGTAGGTACACGTAAGCCCGAGTAGTGGGGTGGACGCATAAAAGCGCATTGACCTGGTGTTGTTGGATCCGGGCTTATGCTCGGTGGGTCATTTCTTTGATGCCTCCTAGATTCCGAATACCGCCCCGGTCGTGCCTTAGGTGGCTTCGGTCAAACATTGCGTTCAGCCCCGCCGGCTACCTCTGCAACGAGGTAGCAGTAAAAGGGAGCTGAGGACTCCAGCATAGGAAGCGCGCGGGTGTTGCGTCAAACACCCTCCCGCAAAACCTTCTGACAAGTGCCGATACCCCCTAGAGAACGCAAAAGGAGGGACGACACCAAGCGGTGCCGCCCCTCCTTTTAGGCATTAAATCTTAGGCGTTAAATCTGCGCGCGTACAACGCGCGAAACGCTATTACGCCTCGTGGCGCTCACGGTACATGCCCAGCGGGCCCGCATCCGCGTACGCCTGAGCGTCGTTGTAACGGTACAGGCGCGGCGGGCGGTGACGGGTGCCCTCCACGCGGCGGCCGGTGTCAATAATCGACTTCGATGCCGCAATCTGGCGGCGGAAGTTCGCCGGATCCAGGGTGCGACCCAGAATCGCCTCGTACACCTCACGCAGCTGCGCCAGGGTGAACTCCTCGCCCAAGAAAGAGTGCGCAATACGCGAGTACTCGACCTTGTTCTGTAGGCGGTAGAGCGCGTACTCAATGATTTCGTTGTGGTCGAAGGCGAGCTCGGGCAGCTCATCCACCGGGAACCAGCGGATGTTCTCGTGCACGCGAGTGTTCGCGACCTCGGTGGCGGGAATCGACGCCCAGTACACCACGGAAACCACGCGCTCGTGATCAGTGCCGGGTGCCGGGTCGGGCTCGCCCACAACGCGGGCGGCGCGCGCCTCGGGGGTGCGCAGAACGTCACCGAATGCGTAGAGCTGCTCCAGGTAGCCGGGCTGCAGGTTAGTTGCGCGCTTCAGGGTCGAAGCGGCTGCCTCTTCGAGGGAAAGATTCGGGTTGAGCGGACCGCCAGGAAGCGCCCACTGGCCCTTATAAGGCTCGCGGAGGCGGCGAACCAGCGGCAGCCACAGGGTAGGGTGGGTTTCGTTTTCCTTGGGGCGCAGTGCCAGAATAACGGTCGAGACGGCGAGGGATACAGAGGTGTGGTCCACGTCGTTGTGCTCTTCGACGGCGACTGCGCCGGGAAGAGGCTGGGATGCGATGCTCATTCAGACCTCCTGTGCGAATGGGTATCGATAGGTGTGCATACTCTACCCATTTTAAGGGGTTAATAGGGTAAAAATGCACGCAAGGCACCCACTGAGTCGAAAACCGGTACCATCCGCGTCGTGTCAAGGGGAAAAGTTCAGGTACCGGACACACCAAAGCGCCCCTCCTATCTGTCCAATAGAACAGGCAGAAGAGGCGCCCAGAGTCTAACTATGCAATTCTAGGGTGCATGTCGGGGGTGCAGACTAGTCGATCTGCAGCTCGCCCATTGCTTCCCAGTCGTCGCCGTCGATCAGGCGAGAAATAATCTTCGGGGTTGCAGTCAGCAGCGGACGCATGTCCTTCATCGCCTGCTGGAAGTGGTCAGAGTTCACGTGCGGGCCAGCTGCGTCGTCGTTGAAAGCCTCGAGTAGAACGAACTCGTTCGGATCCTCAACGCTGCGGGACCACTCGAAGAACTTATTGCCTTCCTCGGCGCGGGTTGCCTCGGTGAAAGCGCGGGTCTTCTCAATCCACTGGTCAGCGTATTCGGGCTTGACGGGGAACTTTACAGCAATGAAAATCATCGGAACTCCTTGGTTGAAGAGTAGATACGTACGCTTCCAGTTTAAGCCCCGGGTGCTCGCCGGCGCTGAAGAATAGGGTTTGAGGCAGCGGTTTTAGCTTGTGGCTTTAAGCGCTGTATCGGGTGGCTTTTGTGGTTTAACGAGCCGCCGCCTTGAGAACCTGCAGGGCGCGTTCGAGTGCCGCACGGTCTGCCGCGATGGCTGCAGCCCTCTGCGGGCTGGCGGAGTCGCCTCCGAATGCCGCGTTGTAGTACATGCCGTCACCCAGAAGCAGCACGGTGCGGGCAATCTGTTCATCACCCAGCTCGGCGAGGACGAGCGCATGCCAGCCATCCTGTACGCGACTCATGGTCTGCTGGGCGAGCTCATTATTGTTCTGCGCCAGGCGGCTGAGGGCAATGAGGGCACGGTCGAACGGGGTGTTATCCGGCGTGGAGGAATTGATGTAGTAGGCGCTTGCCCCCTCGGGTGCCTGCTCCATTGCCGCGAAGTCCTCTTCAGCCAGGGTGAGGGTACGTTCTGCGAGCGCTTCAAGGAGCGCCTTCTTGGATGAGAAGTGGTAGAGTAGCCCGCCCTTGGAAACCTTGGCGGCGGTGGCGACGGCGTCGAGGGTTGCGGCGCGTTCTCCCGAGCGAATCAGCAGGTCGACGTAGGTGTCGAGGATGTGTTCGCGGGAGTTGTTGGCGCGTTGTTTTCGGTGGTTGGGGGTGGTCATGTGTACCAGTTTAACCGCTTGAAACTATACCGTCCAGTTGGTATAGTTAATCTTCGTTTGTGGACCCACCCGGACCCCTAAAAACTCCGGGTAAGCCCCGAAAACCTCACTAAAAGACCTACTAAAAGACCTAGCCCAAAAGACAGGCCGAGCTGATGCCGCCGCGTCCGCCGCATCGGCCGAAACCCCATAGACGCACGAAAACAACCCATGACGAATCACAACCCGCACACCACGGCTCTGCCCATTCACGCCCCCGACCAGAAGACCAAGCGCTGGGCGGCACTCGGCGTGCTCATGCTCCCGGTGCTCCTGGTCTCCATCGACAACACCGTGCTCGCCTTCGCTGTGCCCGCAATCGCTAAGGCGCTGAGCCCCTCCTCCGCGGAACAGTTGTGGATCGTTGATGCCTACCCCCTGGTGCTCTCCGCCCTGCTCGTGCCCATGGGTGCTATCGGTGACCGCATCGGCCGCCGCAAGCTACTGCTCATCGGTTCGACCGGCTTCGCGGCGATTTCTGCGCTCGCGGCGTTCGCGCCCTCCGCGCTGATGCTCGTGGTTGCCCGTGCCCTGCTCGGTATTTTTGGTGCGATGCTCATGCCGGCAACCCTGTCGATTATTCGCAATATCTTTGTGGACGCGACCGAGCGCCGCATCGCTATTGCCGTATGGGCTTCGGGCTTCTCCGCCGGTGCGGCGCTGGGCCCGATTGTGGGTGGCTTCCTGCTGGAGCACTTCGACTGGGGTTCGGTGTTCCTGCTGGCTGTGCCGATTCTGATTCCTCTGCTGATTCTTGCCCCGATCATGGTGCCCGAGTCGAAGGACCCGAACCCCAGCCCGGTGGACCCGCTGAGCATCCTGCTGATCATGGTCGGCATGACCGGTATTACCTTCGGTCTGACCCACACCTCCGAAGCCGGTTTCGACGCGGTGGCTATTAGCACCATCCTTGCCGGTCTGTGCTTTATCGTCCTGTTCGTACTGCGTCAGCTCAACCGCGAGAAGAACGATATTCAGCCCATGCTGGATGTGCGCCTCTTCCGCAACACCGTGTTCACCGGTGCGATTACCGCAAACCTCATCTCCATGATGGTGGACGTTGGCTTCATCTACTTCGCCTCCCAGCACCTGCAGCTGGTCTCCGGCCTGCCGCCCATGTACGCCGGTATGCTGCTGATTCCCGGCACCCTGGCGACCATTATCGCCGGTCTGGTGATTGCGCGCGTGGCGGTGCACTTCCACCCGGCGCAGGTGGTGTCCTTCGGCCTGGCGCTCAATGCTGTCGCGTTTGCGGTGCTCGCCTTCCTGGGTGCGCACAGCGACGTGGTCATTATCCTAATCTTCATTGTGCTCGGTACCGGCATCGGTATTGCGCAGACCATCTCGAACGACCTGATGCTCTCCAGCGTGCCGCCGCGTAAGGCGGGTGCGGCATCCGCGATTTCTGAGACCTCCTACGAGACGGGTGCGGTGCTCGGTACCGTCATCATCGGTGGTATGCTCACCGCCGTCTACCGCGCGAACGTGGTCGTACCCTCCGGACTGGATGAGTCTCTCGCTGACCACGCCCACGAAACTCTCGGCGGTGCCGTGACGGTCGCAAGCCATGTGGGCGGTGAGCAGGCAAACCAGCTGCTCTCCTCCGCATTCGCCGCCTTCGACTCCGGCGTGGTGCTGAGCTCCGCGTTCAGCGCCGTGCTCATGGGTGTTATGGCTGTTATCAGCTACCTCATGATCCGCAAGGCGCCGCGCGAAATGAAGCCCGCTGAACACTAAACCAGCGCACTAATACGCATACGTAAGCCTCGCCTCCTGACGCTCTACGCGTGAGGAGGTGGGGCTATTTTTACGCACCCACCTGCGCATTTAAAGGTTCAGCACAGGTGCCGGTGGTACGGTAAAACAGCGGGCATCAGCCCCGACCGCAGAGGAACCAGCGGCTCCACACAATCAAGGAAGAACGCCACCATGGGACTCAAAGACTGGATAGCACCCTTTATTACGCTACTCATTGGTGCTAGCACCATCTTCATCTCCTACAAGAACTACCAGGCGCAGGCGGCGGCAAAACCCTCCGAACTGGCGCGACTGGAACTGTGGAGCAAGCTCCTCACCGAAGCCGGCTTGGACCTCAACGCCCTACCCGACCCCGAAAAGCTCACCTCCGACCAGCGCGTCGTCCTCGAAAACTACCGGGTCTTCCTCAAACGTGCGTCCCTCGAATCGAAGCTGCGTAAAGTTGGCATCGACAGCAACCGTATCTTCAGCCTGCTCATGAAGCGTGCGCACTCTTCCGTGAAGCCTACGCCCATCCCCATTGGCGACTCGATTAGCTACTACCGCCTGATTCTGCGTGCCCTGCTGTACATTTGGGTTCCGCTGGCCGTGATTTTCATCGGCGTGCCCATCATCGTGGTCACCATCGCCTACCTGATTGGCCTCTTCACGAACCACCGCGGCAATCTGTCTGACTTTGCGCTCTCCCCGCTCGCTGTGGTGCTCCTGATTGTTGGCGCGATTGCGGTGGGTTCCCTCGTGTACCTGCAGAACCGCATTATCTCTGCCATTATCGCGAACAACGTGTACTTTTACTTCTGGGATATTTACGGCTCCAAGAAGGGCGCCCGCGATTCCAAGGAAGCCTACAGCGAGCGCCTGGCGGCTAAAACCTACGCCGACCAGCTGTTCCTCGGCCAGCAGGAGTTCGCGCAACAGTTCCGCGAGAACATGTACATGGCGGGTATTCAGGAGATTGATGAGTACCCGCGCGTGCTCAGCGACAGCGTGATGCTGCCGCGCAACTACCGGGTTGTGGAAACCACCGAGGGCGAGGACCGCATCGACCGCTTCGTGAACTGGGTGCGTTCCAAGATCGGTTTTGAGCGCCTCGAGCCGCGCATCATCTACACGCTCGAACATAAGGACGCGCACAAGGATGCGAAGAAGGAATCCGCGCACGGTGAGCCGGTAGCTACTGAGCAGGGTGTTTCTGGGCAGCCTGTAGAGGCGCCGGCTCAGGATAAGCCGGAGGATGCACAGAAGGCTCCGGAGGCGCCTGCCTCTGCGGAGTCCGCCTCGGAGGAGCCCATCGTCGCGGAGGTGTCCGTCGAGGCTCCTGCCGAGGTACCTGCCGAGAATCTGGCTGAAGTACCCGTTGAGGATGCGCCCACTGAGCCCGTCACCGGAAGCGCCACCGAACCTTCCACCGCAGTCGAGGTATCCGTCGCAGCTGGGGCAGACGACCCCACGGAGGCGTTCACCCGCATCCCGCACGATGCCGACGGTCATGAGAAAAGCAGCGCTGAGAAACCCGGTACTGAGAAGCCTAAAAACTAAATAGCCCGCCCGAGGGCGCCGAAAATCCGGGCATGAGAAAAGGGTCGCAGCCTACGAGTTCGCCATTGAACCGTAAGCGTACGACCCTTTTCCTATTCCCTTCAAGGGCGAGCAGAATCGGAGGTACCGCCCGACCAAGAAGAGTCATATGATGCGCCCCTCCACCGGTAGAGGTTGCCTGGCAGAAGAACCCGCCGAAGCGGGTCGGCAGAGCGCCCGGCAGAGGGTGCATCACGCTTGAGGAACCGCCCCCAAGCCCACCGGAAAGGGGGCTGAGGGAACAGAAAACCCTGAGCTGGCGCATCGTCTACATCATCAGAAAATAACTGCATCTCGGGGTAGGGGGGGGCGATTCGCGCTCCGGGTGGGACCTACCCTCTCCCACCCGGAGGCGAATCCTAGGGATGTTCGCAGTGTATTGAATACATCCCACCGAAATCCCTCACAAACGTTCGGGGTTTCAGTATCAGCGGTATATGAGCCTACCGCAGTCTATGCCGCAACCTCGGGGTCGCGGGAGATAACAACCTTCACCACGTTGTGCTCAGCAGCGTGGCTGAACAGGTCGTAGGCTTCCTCGAACTGGTCGAACGTGAAGCGGTGGGTTGCCATCGCCTTAGCGTTCAGACGACCCGAGCGGACCATGTTCAGCAGGTTACCGACGGTGTTGCAGTTGACCAGGCCCATGTTGATGATCACGTTAGAAATCCACATGGTGTTCAGGGGCAGCTCAACGGGCTTGCCGTGCACGCCGGCGTTAGCGATGTTGCCGTAGGGGCGAACAATCTTGGTGCAGGTCTCGAAGGTCTGCGGAACACCCACAGCCTCAATTGCCACGTCCACGCCCAGGCCGTCGGGGGAGAGAGCCTTAATCTTCTCGATGAAGTCCGGGTCGCCCGCGTTGACCTTATCGGTTGCACCCAGCTCCAGTGCCTTGTTCATGCGGTTGTCGTCGAAGTCGATGGTGATGACGCGGCCGGCACCGCAGAGGTTAGCGGTCATGATTGCGCCCAGACCCACGGGGCCTGCACCCACGACAGCGACGGTGTCGCCGGGCTTGGTGTTGCCGTTCAGAATACCGATCTCGAAGCCGGTGGGCAGTGCGTCGGTGAGGAAGAGGACGTCCTCATCGGTCAGACCCTCCGGAACCAGGTGGACCGAGGTCTCTGCGTAGGGAACACGCACGTACTCTGCCTGGGTGCCGTCAATCATGTAACCGAAAATCCAGCCGACACCACCAACGGTCTGGCAGTGCGAAGGCTGGTTCGCCTTACAGTAGGAGCACTTACCGCAGCTGGTCACGGCGGGGATGATGATGCGGTCGCCGACCTTCAGGTCAGTCACCGCGGAGCCAACCTCGGTAATGGTACCGACAGCCTCGTGGCCCAGGATGCGTCCGTGGTCCACCTCGGGGCAGTCACCCTTCAGGATGTGCAGGTCAGTACCGCAAATGGTGGTGGTGTCGACACGGGCGATAACGTCCGTGGGCTCAAGAATGGTGGGGTTCGGGACTTCCTCCCAGGCGCCCTTCTGGTCGGGGCCGTGGTATACATATGCCTTCATGATGACTCCTTCTTTGAAGCTCTAATGAGGGTGCAGTGACTGCTTTATCACTACATGTATCAACCCATAAGAAATATTTGATAGGTTGTATTTTCATTAAACCCGACGTGTTGAATTATGCGCTTTTATTACGCGGAGTGTATCTTTTGGTTCTTTAAACATGAACATGATTCACTTTGGGTATTTAAGACCTGTAAAAAACGCACGAGGCGCACCCCCCCAAACAGGGATGCGCCTCGTGCGTTTAATCGTGCGTTTAATCGAGGAAAGTTGGATTGAGTCGAGGTTGAGCTGAGTTTAATTCTTCAGCTGGGCACGCGCTCGCGAACGAACCGCCGTCACCGCCCACACCAGCACAAAAGCCGCCACCATCGACAGCACAATCGTGCCACCAGTCGGCAGGTTAAACGCCCACGACAGGTACAGGCCAACAATCGAGCAGATACCGCCAAACACCGGCGAGAACACCATCATCGACCCCAGTCGGCGGCACGCCAGACGCGCTGCCGACGCCGGAATCACCAGAAGCGCCAACACCAGCACATTACCGAGCGTCTGCAGACCCAGCACCACAGAAATGGTCACCAGAACGTACAGCACAATATCCAGGGCGAGCACCGGCAGGCCCATCGCGCGGGCACTCTCGCGGTCCAGGCTGACCGTCACAATCTGGCGGTGGAACAGCCACAGCACCAGCAGGATAACGGCACCCATAATCGCGGCGTTGGTAATGTCCTCATTCGAAACACCCACAATCGAGCCGAACAAGAAATCCTGCACCGAACCCGAATAGCCCGGCGCCAACGAAATAATCACAATACCCAACGCAAAGGACGCCGCGAAGAAAATACCAATGACCGAATCCTCGCGCAGCCGCTGATTCTGACTAAAAATAGCCACCAGAATAGCCGTCACCACGCCCGCGGTCAGGCCGCCCACCATCAGGTTGCCGCCCAACACGAACGCCACCGCAAGACCCGGGAATACCGAGTGCGCCACTGCATCGCCAATGAAGACCATGCCGCGCATCAGCACGTGACAACCCACCACGCCGGTGACCACCGACGCGAGCAGTACCGCCGCCAGGGCGCGCGGAAGGAACGCCAGCGACGGGTTGAACAGGTCGGCAATAAAATCGAGAGGAGTAATCAACGGGCACCCCCGGTAGAAGCAGAATCAGCGTGGGCGGGGGAGGCGGAATCAACCGAAGCGCAGGAATCCGGCAGCTCGTGGCCGTACTCATCCAACGCACCACCGGCACAGGTGAAGCCCGTGCGGGCGTGGCCCTGCGCCTCCTCAATGTCGTGACCGTGCAACCACGTGTGCAGCTGCTCCAGGCTAAAGGATGCCGCCGGTCCGTCCAGGTGAATATTGCCGCGCACACCGCACAGACGCGAGCAGGACTCGCGCGCCGCCAGCATGTCGTGCGTAGACATCAGAATGGTGATGCCCTCGTCCGCCAACTCACGGTACAGGCGAGTCAGCGTAGTCTGGGTGGGTGCATCCACGCCCGTGAACGGCTCATCCAGCAGCAACAGGGAGGGGTTCGCCGCCAGGGCGCGTGCCAGTAGCACTCGCTGACGCTGACCACCGGAAAGCTCCGCGATGGAGGCGTCCTGCAGGTGCAGAACATCGGTGCGTTCCATCGCCGAAAAGACCTGCACCCAGTCCTTCTTCGCCGGGCGGCGGAAGAACCCAATCTCACGCACGCGACCGGTCATCACCGTGTCCTTGACGGTCAGCGGAAAATCCCACTGAAACTGGTGCTTCTGCGGCACATAACCAATATGCGCACGAGCCACACGCGGCGACTCGCCCAACACCCGAACCTGCCCGGAGGCGGGGCGAATCAGACCCAAAATGGTGCGCAGCAGCGTGGTCTTACCGGCACCATTAGCACCAATCAGACCCGCAAACTCGCCGCGCTCCAGGGTCAGGGACAGATCCTTGAGGATGGAGCGGCGCGCGTAGCCCGCGTACAGGTTTGAAATCTCTAGAACGGGTTCAGTACCCGCTGTTACCGACGCGCTCACGAACGGTCACCGCGCACTTCATCCAGTGCCTCACGCTGCGCGGAGGAACGGCGGCGGCGGGAGATGATGAACGCGCCCACGCCCACCAAGACTACGATGCCAGCAACGATGGGACTCCAGGAAATCGTGAACTCAGCACGGAAACCCTTCTGGTCGCTCGCCGCGGCGGCAGACGAAGAACCCGAAGCCTGAGTGCCGGCAGCCTGGGAAGCAGAGCTAGAGGAAGTATCGGAGGAGGCAGAAGAAGCCGAGCCCGAGGAACCGCGCGCCTGCGCCTCCATCGCGTACAGGGCATCAGCGCTCGCGGAGTCACCCACCGCAAACTTCAGGTAGCGGGTATCGGTCACGGTCGAACCGTCAGACAGCTCAGCGCTCGCGGTGACCTTCAGCAGGTACTCGCCCGGGGCGGTGAACACCCAGTTCGCGTGGGTGTGAGTGTTCTTCTCAACCCACAGCTTCTGCGGCTCACTCTTGGTCGAGGACCACAGCACCTGCGGCGCCGAGAAGTTGCCGTTCTCCAGATACAGGCTGAACGTGCCGGGGCCGCTCACCTGCTCCAGGGTCAGGTTCACGCCGCGGTTCAGCTTGGACACCAGCTGCGGATCCTGAGTGTTCCAACCCGGCCAGATCACGCCCTTAGTTTCGGTCTGCGGAATGACGTACACCTTAGAGCCGGCGGGCGCACCCACGAAGGAGTAGCGCGGGTCGTTCGGCACCTCAAGGATCGCCTTATCGCTACCGCGGTAGATGACCTCGTCCAGGCTGCGCCAGACGGGGGTTTCGCCGTGGTCGTCGTGGAGCATGAGCTCAAACTTGCCGTTATTGAAACGCGGACCCATATCCACGTGGCCGGCGGAAATTTCGGTGCGGCCGGATGCGACCGGCTGCTCCGCCGACAGGGTCTGGGTGAGGGCGCGCTCGCCGCGGCTGAGGTTGCTGTCGCTCGGCTGGGCGGAAGCGCTCTCGGCGGTTGCCGGGGTGGTCTCCGCGTGTGCTACACCCAGGAGTGCGAGCATGAGGCTGGCGCCCAGAGCCAGGGCGGGCAGGGCGCGGCTACGTGAGGAACGGGAGGGGGTGGTTGAGTTCATCATGAGGACTTCCTAGAATCATGACCGAAACGGTGTGTGAAAGATTATCTATATGCTAATACGGCTATATGAGCTTGTGGGTAGCTCAGAACCGGGTTATGAGGTGCTTGCCTCCGAGCAGCTAGCACCCGAAGAATCGCCGCCAGAACTAGCCCCGGAGCACAGCGCAATCGTGTGAGCATTCGCCAGCATCATCTGCGCGTAGTGAGGAGCCTGCGCATCCAGAGTGTCCGAATAGAGCACCCCGGTACGCACTTGAGCCTCCCGAGCCAGCTCCGTGAGAACCGGTGAACGCATCGCCGTGGACTTGTCCAGATAAATCGCTGGAACCTTCAAATCCTCGACCGTGCGACGCAGGCGCTGACGCTGCTGAATGCTCGGCTCACCGCTGGCGCTGGCACTCACAAAACCGGCAATGTGCAACCCGTAGGTGCTCGCCAGGTAGCGGTAGCCGTCGTGCGTGGTGACCAGGTTGCGTGCCGACTCCGGCAGGCCTCCGTACACCTGACGCAGCTGAGCGTCCAGGGCGTCAAGCTCCTTCATGACCTGCTCGGTGCGGGTCGCATACTCGCTCGCACCTTCCGGGTCGGCGGAGGTGAGCGCGTCACGGATGACCTGCACGCTCGCCTTTGCGTTCGGCACCGAATGCCAAATATGCGGGTCAATTTCGCCGTGCACGTGCTTGCCCAGAACGGCCTGCGCCAGCAGGTACACCTGACCGCGATGCTCCGAAGCACCCGACCGCAGGAAACGGTAGCTACCGCCGGCGGGCACCTCCTGCAGGGTGCGGGAGGGAACCGCGACCACGGTGCGGTTCAGTTCGTACTCTACGGCGCCCTGGGAGGAATCCGCGCGAAGCACGAGCCTGCCGTCGCCGGTGCGTGCCGTAATATCGGCGTGACCTGCGGAAAGAACCTTGATGTCCGAGGCAGAAACGTTCTGTTCTTTCGCCAGACGGTCCACCAGCTGTTGCGGGTCACGACCAACCGCGCAGTACAGGGTGCCGCGCGAAGAACGCACCGACTCCGGCGCATTGACCGCGGTGGCGCTCAGCTCAATGGCGTACTCGCCGGCATCACTAAACGCCCACGACAGGTGCGTATGCGCCTGCAACGGAAGCTCCAGCGAACCCATATCGCCGGTACGGATCGCGGTGTCCCCCTCACGGGTGAGGTTCACGCCGCGCGCATGCGAATCGCACAGCATCTCCACCGCACCGAAGGTCTGCGTAATGAACGCCGCCAACTGCGCATTCGACGAATCGGTAGAGGTGCGCGCCCGCACGCTGTGCACCTCAAAGCGCATGCCTGCATCCGAAGAGTTGGCGGGGGCAGATTCGTTCTGCCCGCCCTCTTCAACACGCAAACCCAGCCAGATGGAGTCTAGGGAGGCATCCTCAACAATGGCTTCCAGCTTGCCGCCGTACTGCTCAATCTTCTCCGCAACCGCCACGGACACAACGCCTGCGGGCAGGTTCGCCTCAACCATTTTGCTGAGCTTACGCTGCTCCAGCAGCAGACCGTTCGTCAGGGCGCAGCGTGCGTAGGCGACATCGCGGATATCGCGCAGGCTCGGCTCATACGAGTGCGGGTCAGCACCGGCGGGCACCAGGGAGTGCACGCTGGCGCGCTCTCCTGCAATCTGCTGCGCCAAGTCCGCCAGAATCGGGGTCGTGGCGACCACGCGCATCCGGTCGGAGGAAGCGTTCACGGTGCTGGCGCATCCGCTCAGTGCGAAGGCACCAGCCCCCACCCCCGCACCCACCGCAATGCGGGAGGCGAGGGTGAGGGCGGTACGCCGACTATATGCTTGCGCGCCGGTATGTCCGCTATGCGGTGTCACCGCTGCGGCCCTTTCGGCGTGCCGAACGCAGAATCATGGCACCGAGTGCCAGCGCCAGAATGGAGGTGCTGACCATGAACGGGTCGATGACCACACCGGTGTTCGGCAGCTTACCCGCCGCGGCTGCCTTCTGGGCGTTGGCGAGTTCCTGGCTGGTCAGGGCGCAATCCTCACCGGAGGCGGTCTTACCGACGATGCGCACCTTGGATCCGTCGGGCTTGGTGACGATGCCGGTGGCTTCGTCTACGGTGCCGTTGACGGGGTTCTTTGCGGTGCTCTTCTCGCCGCCGTTGTTGGCGCCGTTAGCGCTGTTAGCGTTGCCGCCGTCCTGCTTGGCACCCGCCGCACCCTGCGCGTTGTTGCTTGCCGGGGCGTTATCGGGGTTGCCGACGGTGAAGTGCAGAACCGATTCGCTGCTGACCTGCTGGCCGTTCTTCAGACGCGCAGTCCAGCCGATGGTCACGGTGTAGCGGCCCTCGGCGGTGAACACCCAGTTGCTGTGCTGGTGGGTGTTTGCGGGCACCTGGAAGGAGCCGCCGCTACGCGAATCGAAGACCTGCTGACCGGCGGAACCGAAGTTACCGGAGAGGAAGGTGGACATAGTGCCGGGGCCCTCAAAACCGTTGAGGCTCATGGTGACGGGGCCGTCGAGCTGCTTGAGCAGTTCGGGGTCCTGGGTGCTCCAGCCGAGCCAGGGCACGCCCTGCTGCTGGGTTGCACCGATCATGTGCACGGGGGTGCCCGCCGGGGCGATGTTCTCCATGCCTGCGGGCAGGTTGATCTTCGCGGCGTCATTGAGCACGAACTCGAGGGCGCCGGGGGAGACGTGGCGGGCGGGGCTGGTGCGGTCGTCCTTCACGCTGCTGGTGAGGTTGCCGCCGTTGAGGATCGGGCCCACGTCGAAGTGGCCGTGGGTGACTTCTTCACGGCCGCTGTGCTCGGCGGTGTTGACCACGGCGAGGGTGGGGATGCTGGTCGGTGCCTGGGCTGCCTGGTTGCTCTGCTTGTTGTCCTTCTGAGCGTCCTTGGAGTCCTTGCTGTCCTTGGAGCCCTTGGCATCTTCGGCGGGAACCTCGGTGGCGATGCACTGCTGGTTCAGGCTGCCGGGCAGACCGGAGGACAGCACGCCGTTGCCGGTAATGCCGCCGCCGTTGCTGGGTGCGCTGATGTTCTGGGCGTTGGAGCCCTTTACGCTGCTGCGGGAGTTGCCGCCCTTGTTTTCACCCTTGTCGGAGCCGTTATTAGTGTTGTCGGTGCCGCTGATAGCGGTTACACCGGATCCACCCTGGGATGCCTGCTCACCATTTGCCGCTACCTTCGCGCCGTTCGGGTCGGTCACCTGCGCGGCATTCTGACCGTTCACGGATCCATCCACGCGGCGAATACCGGTGGATGCACTCGCTTCAGCAGATGCACTCGCCTCAGCACTTGCGGAGGTAGATGCGCTGGGGCTGCTGGTGGCGCTCTCGGTGGCGGTGGCGCTCGCCTCGGGGGTAGTGGTTGCCTCGCTCGTGGCTTCCTTGGTTGCTTCCTTTGCGGCGTTCTGCGCGTTCAGGAGCTTGAAGCCGTCCTCAGCGTTAGTGCCCACGGCGATGGTGTAGGTTGCCTCGGAGCTGACCGGGGTGCCGTCGGCAAGGGTTGCGGTGGCGCGGAAGGTCAGCTGGTAGATGCCCGCGCGGGTGAATGCCCAGCTGAGGTGCTCGTGGCCGCCAGCGGTGATGGTGTGCGGTGCGAGCTGGTCCTTGGTGCTGAAGACGCGGGGGTTGTCGCGGCCGGATTCGGTGAAGACCTCGGCGCGGCCGCCTTCGGGTACGCTGCTGCGCACGAGTTCAAGGTTGATGGTGTTGTCCTTGAGCGCGCCGGGGCGGATTCCTTCTGCACCGAGACCGGGGTAGAGCAGGCCGCGGGTGCGGGTGGAGGGAATGTAGAAGATGTCGGTGCCTTCGGGGGCAATGTAGTCGTAGCCTGCTACGACCTTGGTGTGTGCATCCTCGACGTCGGGCAGGTGGAAGACGGTGCGGGCGGGGTTGAATCGTCCCTGCTGGCCGGGGCCGGTGTCTGCGAGGGTGGCGAGGGTGAACTGGTTGCCGTCGAGGAATGCGTTGAGCATTTCGGTGTGTACGCCCGCGATGACGTAGTCGCCTTCGTAGTTGACGTAACCGCGCGACTCGGTGCCTGCCTGGGTGCCGGTCTGGTTTTCCTGCGCCTGGTTTTCCTGTGCCTGCGCGGCGGTGAAGGTGCCGACCTGGGGGAGGGCGAGGGGTGCCCCGAGTGCGAGGGTGCATCCGAGGGTGGTTGCGCTGAGTAGGCTCAGAGGTTTGGTGCGTCCTTGCATGGTGGCTCCTTGGATGACTGCTCGTTGGCTGGCGCGTTGCCCGATGTTTTCGGGGTTTGCCCGGTGCTGGGCCCGGCGGCCTGTTGCCGGTTTCTCCCCTGCGTCCGGGGTGCGCTCTGCCGTGTTTTTCTCTTTGTGGATGTACGTGGTGTGCGTTTTTGGGCGCGCCTCGGCGCACACGTGTTTCTGAGAATCACTATACTCACTTAGGTTCTAAATGACAATTATTTGCAAAAGAGCTACCCTAGGAAATAGAAAAATGAGAAAGGTTGTCATGAGCTCTCAGAAGCAGACCCAACGACGGGTCACCACACACACCCCCGCACTCTTCATCCCCGGCGGCAAGCCCGCCCTCCGCCGCGCAGCCGCATTCCTTTCCGCCGCAGCGCTGCTCGCGCTCGCCGGCGCTGCCCCCTCCCTGCCCGCCGCAGCAGGCCCCGACGACGGCAAAATCGTCACCACTAAGGGCCACGTTGACGCCCCCAAGGCATACTGGGACGAGCAGAACGGCACCTTCGTCCTCATGAACGAGGCGAACCCCTACAAGACCGGTGCAGACACCTACGAACTGGACAAGACCGTTAACTGGGTCGGCAAGGGCTACAGCACCAGGGATGGCAAGTCGCAGTACACCATGACCCTGGGCGACTCGCCCTCCCTGGCGTTCCTCGGCGAACCCGGCCAGACCCTCTACATGGCACCGCACCTGACCTACGGCAATCAGGACCCCATCTGGGCTGGCCTGGGCGCATCCACGAAGGTGCCCACCGAGCGTTTCCGTGACGGCGTGTTCGCTACCGACATTCTCTCCGTTGAGGGCCCCGGCCGCATGGAGCTCTTCCGCTACAACCCGGACGACGCCCCCGCCGACGTGTACCGCATGCTCTCCAGCAGCTCGAACGGTTGGCACTCCTGGCTGCTCGACAAGGGTAGCCACACGCACAACACCACGACCTTCACCCGCCCCGGCCGCTACGTGGTCACCTACCGCACCGTGGCGCGCTCCACCGACGGCCGCATCATCAGCTCCAAGCCGTCGAAGCTGGTCTGGCAGGTTGGCGGCATGCAGCCTACGCTCGGTGACGGCACTCCCACCGCCGTGCCCACGGTCGACCGCTACAACGCGGCACCCGTCGGTGACCTGGACGCCGCAAAGTACGTGCTGTCCGTGGCACCGCACCGCCTGGACGCCGACCCGGCTAAGAACAAGGACGCCGACGACAAGCTCAGCGACATCACCTTCACCGCCGCGAACAAGAACCTCAAGGGCACCCTGACCCTGTACAACAACGGCTACTTCCTGACTGACCTGCCGGTCGTGAACGGTACCGCCACCTGGTCTGAAATGCTCGGTAGCGAAGGCTCTCAGCTGCAGGCGGTCTTCACCCCCGACACCTCCGACGAGAATAGCGCGGAGGCGTCCCGCTGGATCTCGCACAAGCTCACCTACGAGCCCGGCAAGGCTGAGAGCGTGTACAGCGACGACGGTAACGGCTCCTGGCCCGAAGAAATCCCGGATCAGGCGAACACCGTACTCAGCACCCAGCAGTACACGCCGACCAGCATGGACTACGACGTGACCGTCACCCCGAACGGCAATGGCTTCAGCACCGTTGAGGTCCGCTTCAAGGACCCGAAGGTGCGCGGCTTCATGCGCGGCGGCTTCTATGCCCAGGATGACCCGGTCTACCCGTACCTCGACCTGGAAGGCTCCGTTGAGGATGGCGTGGCGCGCTTTACCTTCCGTGACGAGTCGTTCTACAAGGGCACGGCTCTGCGCGTGAAGATGCTGACCCACCCGGACATGAACGCTTCCGCCTCCACCACTGAGGTTGCGGCGAACTACGAGCCGGGCACCAAGTACACTGCGCACGGTGCGTTGGCTCCCGATAGCGCACCCATTAGCGATGCGCCGAAGCCTGCTCCGGTGGATCCGTCGCCGAGTGCTGAGCCTACCGTCGCGCCCTCTGCCGAGCCTTCTGCTGAGCCGAGCGAGGCTCCTTCCGAGGCTCCGACTGCTGAGCCCAGCACCGTTCCGTCGGTGTCCCCCACCGAGGTTCCGACCGTGCCTGCGGTGCCGACCGCCTCCGCAGAGCCGAGCGTGCCTGCTCCGGCACCCTCCACTCCGGCTCCGACGACTCCGGCGCCGTCTAGCCCCGCGCCCGCGAACCCGACCCCGAGCGCACCTGCTCCGACTAGCCCGGCACCGTCTGCGCAGCCGTCCACCCCCGGAACCCCCGGCCACCAGTGCGTGCCCGGCAAGATTGACGGCCGCACCAAGATTTCGCACGGCCACCTGGACATCCAGGCGACCTTGAAGGACCGCCAGCTGTCCGTGGGTCTGCGCGATGACAGCGGCATCATTGACGCTGATTCGACCGTGCGCCCGCTCGATTCGGTCGTGTGGACCGTCAGTGAGAACGCCCGCCGTGTACGCACCGAACGTATGGCTGATGAGAAGCTGAACTTCATGGGTCCGGTCGGTACCGCCTTCTACGGCCTGCCGCAGACCCAGCAGAGCGGCCTGCCCTGGCCCGGCTACAACACGCAGGACATTGACTACTCGCAGCTGCGCGGCCCCGTGCGCCTGCACGTGGTGCCGAAGGTCATGCCTGAGGGTGCGCGCTTCGGCATGTTCACTGAGTCGCTGAACGGTGCGGATGTGCTGCTGGATTCGACGACCGGCAAGACCACGATCGACATTGATTACGCGACGCACGCACACGCGAACTGGGTGTTCTCTGAGCCCGGCCAGTACATGTTTGATGTGCACTATTCTGCGACTCTGGCTGATGGTACTGAGGTGAACAGCCCGGTGCAGCAGCTTGCGGTTGCTGTGGGTAAGAAGGCGTCGGATGCGTGCTCGTTTGAGACTGCCGTGCCGAAGGACCCGAATGCGGCTAAGGACGACTTTAGTGGTGTGCGCCGTGTGGATTCGGCAACCCCGGGCGGTACCGCTGGTGCTAACCAGCCCGGCTCCGCACAGTCTGGTACCGCGCAGGCTGGTCAGTCCGGTCAGGCTGGTGCTTCTGGTGCTGCCGGTGACGTGAACGCGCAGGGCTCGGCTGATGGCTCGGCTGATGGTTCTGCTGGCGGCGTGTACCCGGGTGGTGTTTCCGGCGGCGGTTCCGGTGGCGGCTCCATGGGTCAGCCCGGTGTGTCTGCTTCGTCTGGTGGTGCCCAGCAGGGCGGCCTGGCGCGTACTGGTTTTGGTGCGGTGTCTGTGGCTGTGGGCGGTGCGCTGGTGTTGGGTGCGGGTACTGTGATGGTGCTGCGTTCCCGCCGCCGCGCCTCCTAACGTTCGCTGCGTGAGGATGCGCTGATACGGTGAAGCCCCCGCGGCTGAGAGGATGACTCTCGGCCGCGGGGGCTTTCCTGTGCTTGGTTCTCGGGGCTCGGGGCTAACGCCGTGCGGCGCTACATCTTGATGTCCGCTAGGCCGGTGATTTTGTTGCGCCTTCTGTACAGCTTCCTGAACAGGGGCTGCGTCCACTCGCGGCTATCCCACGTATCAACATACGCCAGATCCTGCGGGTCCCGCAGGTCAGGCCAGCGCTCAAACTCGAGCCGGAACCGTACGATTGCCAGCAGCCGGTGGTTCTTGCCAACGGGGTCTAGCTTGGCAATTTCCTTGCCTTTCTTGGTGTAGAAGGTGGCGCTGTCGGTCCCTACCCCAGCCCATTCCAATTCTTCCTCTGCCTCACCTTGGAAGTAGAAAACCTGGTCGATAGCCCTAATCGGGTAGGAGGTCACGGTGGCGAACGGTGAGAGCTTCTGCTCCACCGTGTCGGGCGTGATTTTCGTGTACACCAGGTGAACGTGCAGAAAGTGGTAGGGGAAAAAGAGCATCGGGATGAATGCCAGCAGGTTGAAGAGGATACCGAGCTCTACCTGCGTGTAGAGGTAGAGCGCGAAGAAACCTGCCGGGAATATGGGCGTGAGAAGGCATATGAGTGCTTCACGGCGGGGCGCGCGCGTAATGTAGATGCCTTCGTCGCGTAGCTGCATGTCCTGGCACAGGTGCCTATTATGCAGGACAACGACAAGGATGGCGCCGATAATTGATGCGAGGGTGCAGGTGCCCCAGAGCAGGAGGAAAAAGGTGTGCATGATGCGTGCTCCTCTTTCACGGTGTTGGTGGTGTTCGTGCCGGTTGCGGCTCTTTGGATGCAGGGGGTAGCCGGCGCTTATTGGGAGGGCTACATGTCGACGTCGGCAAGGCCAGTAACCTTCCCCAAATTTTCAAAGTAGCGCATCGTCTTCGCGGCACAATCCAAACGGTCCACCTGAGCCACATCATCCGGACTATCCATATCAGGCCAACGTTCTTGCTCAATCCTGAAACGCACAATCGCCAGGAGCCGGTAATTTTTATGAGGCAACGGGCTAAACAGGGCAATCTGGGTGCCTGACTTAGCGTAGAACCCCACCATGTCCTCGTCTTCATATTTTGCTGCTTTGTAGAACACGACGCGGTTGATCGCGTTGAAGGGGTAGCGGGTCGGCTTGGAGAACCAGATGCGCTGCTCGATGCCCTCGGCGGAGGTCTTCACGTAGGCAACATGCACGTACCGCAACAGCGGAAGGACTGCAAGTGACAAGCATAGGTAGAGTATTTCATTGCCTGTGCCGAATTCTTCTTCAACATAAACATGTAAGAAAGCCATTAGCACGGACGGGACGGGAACAAATATCAGGCATAAAGCTTCGAGCCGAGTAACCCGTCGGATATAAATACCCTCACGTAGCCGTTGTTTATCTTTCCAGCGTTGCACCTCGTAATTGATGATGACATAAAATGTCGCAACTGTTGTGAGCGCAGCGAAGATACCCCAAAAGATAATCAGGAAAGTGCGCATGGTGGGTTCTCGTTTCGTGTGGTTGGTGAATAGGAAGAGCACGCACCCCACCCAAACTAGGCGGCGGTGCCTACGTGCTGAGGGTACCGAGTTCTTAGGGCACTGAGGGGCGCATGAGCCCCGAAAGCCCCGGGGCAGCGCGGGGGGTGAGCCGCGCATCCCCGGGAGCTTTCAGCCCACAAACCGGGGGCTACATGTCGACGTCGGCAAGACCCGAAATCTCTTGATTATTCATGAAATACGGAATGACTTCAGCACGGTTATCCAGCTGGTTCACCTTATCCACGTCAGCCGGATTATCCAGCTCAGGCCAGCGACCATACTTAATCCTGAACCGAGTAATGACCAAGAGATAGTACTCATCATAATTCGGGTTCAACGGGTTAATACGCGCACGCGACTTAGTGAGGAACCACATCCGGCTTGGGGTATCTTCATCCTTGGACTCACTATAAACAACGCTATCAATCGCGCCGATGGGGCAGATCCTCGACCCGCGAATAGGGGTGTGCATATTAATACCCTCAGAAGAAATCTTCATGTACGTGGCGTTGACATGCCACAGGTAGAACAAGAGGAAAGCAGTCATGAAGATGTAAATACCCTCCGCATAGGGGTTAGTCTCGGGGCCATTGAGCGACAAAAAATAGCGGATAATCGGGAAGCCCGGGATAAAGACAATAACGTACACCAGTAGCGCTCGCAGACGACTAATGTAGATGCCTTCACGCTTCTTCTTCTCGTCGCGGCGTCGATTGATGATGTAAGCGGCAAGGGTAAAAATCGTGAAAATAGTCGTGATGATGGAGCATACGCCCCAAAAGGTAATAGCAGATTCTTGAGACATCATTTAGCTATTCGCTCCTTCGGTCGGGTTGGAGTCGGTGATGGTAGTGGAGTGCGCATCGAGGATGCGTTGCAGATGCTCCAGGGTGTACTCGCCGTCAGATACTGAAGCACCCACGGAGGATACGGTTGAGGGGCGCTCGCAGGCACGGCGACTGCCGCGTGAACGAACGCCCCCTCCATCAGCGACGGCTAATCATGGAACCAAATAAACCGGTTTACTTATCCATCTCGTAGACCCAGCCACCAGCGTTACAGTAACGCTTGCCGTCCTTCTCGATGATGTAGTAGCCGGGCTCGTGGTTCTCACACTTCTGGATAACCTCACGGGCCTCTCGGTTAGACTTTTCGAGGTTCGCCGCACGAATCTGGAAGAAAGCAAACGTAGCAATGTACGCCACCAGAACCAGCGCAAGAGCGGCAATCGCCATGCCCTTACCCTTACCGGTGCCATTCTTGACCATGACCAGAGCAATCACCGCGAAAACAATGGTCGGGATGGTCAGGAACGAACCAATAACAAAGATGCCGGTCAGGGCGGAAATAATGCCCAGAACCAACGCGGTTACAGCCGCCCACTTCTTCTTCGGAGCCTCGACGGGCGCTCCGTATGCGGGCTGTGCGGCGGGTGCCTGCTGGGTAAACTGCGGCTGCTGCGGTGCAGCCGGCTGCGGGGTGTTTTCAGACATGAAAGTCCTCATTTCGTATGTGGTTGGTGAATATCCGGAAGCGCACCACCCGAAGGTGGCGTACCTTCCCCAAGGATACTCTATGTGCTTGAAAGCTCTGACAAGTGGAAATGTCGAGCACTTTGATGGTCTATGGGTTAGGTGGCTAAAAAGTTAACTGGGTGCAAGGCTCGGGTGAAGACTGGGCGACCATTCACCGGCTGGCTGGTGGCGGCGCTGGCGGCGCTCAGGTGAGCAGCTCCTAGCGTGCAGAAAGCCCTTGGGCTGAGAGGTAATCTCTCAAGCCCAAGGGCTTTCTCTATGCGGTGCTACATGTCAACGTCGGCAAGGCCAGTAACCTTCTCCAGATCCCTGAAATAAGAAATTGTCATACCCCTCTTATCGAGTATGTCTACCTTCGCTACATCTTCAGGGTTAGTCATATCCGGCCAACGTTCGTTCTCAATCCTGAAACGCACAATCGCCAAGAGCCGGTAATTGTTATGGGTTATCGGATCAAACAAGGCAATCTGGAAGCCAGATTTGGCGTAGAACCCCACCATATCCGGTTCATCAATATCTGGCTTTTCGTAGTACACGACGCGGTTAATCGCATTGAAAGGGTAACGGGTTGGGTTGGAGAACCAGATGCGCTGCTCGACGCCTTCGAAAGAAATCTTCACATAGGCAACGTGCACATACCGCAAGTATGCAACAAATATCGCTGATGCCAATAAACCCACTATCCCAAGCGTCACACCTTCTGTACCAGGTTCAAGAATGTAGACTGCAGCCATAAGAATTGGAAGAGCGGGGGTAAATATCACAATGAGAGCTTCGAGCCGAGTAACCCGTCGAATATAAATACCCTCGCGTTGCCGCTTTTTATCTTTCCAACGCTGCACCTCGTAATTGATGATGACGTAAAACGTCGCAATTGTTATGAGTGTAGCGAGGGTGCTCCAGAAAATCAGAGGGAAACTAGGCACAGTGGGTTCTCGTTTCGTGTGGTTGGTGAATAGGAAGAGCACGCACCCCACCCAAACTAGGCGGCGGTGCCTCCAGAAGATATGGTTGAGGGGCGCTCGCAGGCACGGCGACTGCCGCACACGCGAACGCCCCCACCCGTCACATCATCGGTCAATAACCGAGACGGTCGGTCTACTTGTCGTTGTCTACAGGGTAGAGCCAGCCGCCGTATGCGCAGTAACGCTTACCGTCCTTCTCGGTGTAGTAGGCGCCAACAAATTCCTTGCTCTCACACTTCTGAATTGCTTCCTGAGCTCGTTGCTTAAGCCTTGCATCCCTCTCAGCGCGCACATTGTTACCCAGAACGAAGGTAACCATCGCAACCGCAACCAGCACGAGCGAAACGATAGCCATGACCTTGCCCTTACCGGTGCCGCGCTTAACCATCACCAGGGCAATAATCGCGAAAATAACAGTCGGGATTGCGGTAAATGCGCCCAGAATAATGAAGCCGGTCAGAGCGGAAATAATGCCCAGAACCAGTGCGGTTACAGCCGCCCATTTCTTCTTTTTCGGTGCCTCGACGGGCGCTCCGTATGCGGGCTGTGCGGCGGGTGCCTGCTGGGTGAACAGCGGCTGCTGCGGTGCAGCCGGCTGCGGGGTGTTTTCAGACATGAAAGTCCTCATTTCGTATGTGGTTGGTGAATATCCGGAAGCGCACCACCGGCAGGTGGCGTACCTTTCCCAAGGATACCGTAGCGGGAGAAATCCCTTGATGAGAGTAGATGGAAGTATATGCACGCACTGTTGTGCAATGTCTACTATGAGAAATTTTTCTCACAACAGGGTGCGGAAGATGCGCTTTGCCGCGAAATAGTGTAATGTTCGAAGTGGTGCAAAGCACTAACGGTGCGTATTTGATATTTCGCGTATCCAATGCACATCTTCCGGCAACTCAACGACGAAAGAGGAACATCGTGTCCGATCGCGTACTCTCATCGCAGGCAGCCAAGGATGCCATTACTGCTCTCCAGAACATCATCAATGGCGGTCTGCAGAACGAAATCAACAACCTCAACCAGCAGGGTAACCAGCTGAAGGACCCCAACAACTGGGACGGCCCCCTGGCTGAGCGTTTCCGCAATGACACCTGGCCCGGTGTAGAAAACACCCTGCGTAACCTGACTCAGGAACTGACTGACCTGCGCGAGCAGCTCAACCAGATTTCTACCGATATCTTCCAGGCAGGTGGCGGCTCCTAAGCCTTCCCTGGTAAACGCCGTTTACCGCCCCGCTCCCCGGCTACGGGGCGGTGAGCGGTAGGCGGCGTTTTCTGTTATTCGGCTTCAACTCACGTCGTATCTAGGCGCAGTAAATGTGCTTGCTGAGACGTGTTTAATCACCACACTTCCGTACTAACCACACCGAAAGACAACAGAGCATGGATCTGAATACTGAAAAAGTCAAGTACGATGATGCTACGTCGGATGCCCTTGCCAATGCCTGCCGCACCGTTGCGCAGAATATTGATAATGCATTACCCTCCCTCAAGAGCTCGCTGACAACAGCTTTGGAGGACTTTAAAGGTCACTACGCCGATGTTGCGGCGGCAAATATTGATACCACCATTAGCGATGGTCGTGATATCGCCAGCATCTTCCGTCAACTGGCTGATGTGGTGGACCGCCTCAAAGAGTCAGCTCATAAGGAAAATGAGAACCGCGACCTTATGTACCACTATGAGCATGACTTGGGTGGTTTCCGTAAATGGTGGGTTGAAACGTTCGGAGGTGAACCGCCTAAGCCGACATCGTATAAGCCGGATACCTCGATTGACACCACATCGCTAGGTCATCGTGAGAGCACTGAGACCCGCTCAGGGAGTATGACTGTTTCTTCGGCGCGCCCTTCGACCGTGCGTGCTCTCTCTAATACTCTGGCGAACTTTGGTACTAGCTTTGACGCTGAGCCCGGCAAACTGCGTAACCTTTCCACAGAGTTTATGGTTAAGTGCCAGTGGGGCTCCGTCGATGCTGAAAATCTCATCAGCACGTTTGAAACGTGGAATAAGTCGAACGCTAATGATAAGACTTGGCTGGGTATCGTAGCCGATACTTTTGAAAAGTACGGTAGCTCGGGCGAGGTTATCATCGTTGCCAATTCCACTCTGGAAGGTGCAATCAGTGCAGCTGGCGTTAGTACTGAGCGCCATGATTTGGAAGTTCCAGCGCCGGCTGTAGTAGGAATGTCCACCACAAGCGGTTATGTGAACGACCCTGTGAACGTTGCGACCGGTAACTTCATTGAAGAAGAGACCGACATGGCGTTCTCCGGCGTGGTTTCTGCTTGCTCTGTAACCCGCATGTACAACAGCGTGGCTGTTTTCGGTCAGCACGCTGTATCCGGTGTATTTGGCGCGGGCTGGTCCTCAAATATTGAGAGCCGCGTGCAGCTGAACACTGAGAATGCTGTCTGGACTATGGTTGACGGTCGTGAGGTTACCTTCGACCGAATGATTTGTGAGGACGGCACCCACGGTTACGCTCGTGCTCCGCGTGAAGCGTGGTGGCTTGAAGAGCTACCCCTTACCCAGCTGATGGGCGAAGAGGGTTCTATTGCTGACCCCTCCCTGCGCTATATTTTGCACGCTACGGGCTATGAAGCTTCGTCTCTGCTGCGTATCTCCGACAACTCTGGAACCCAGCACATTTTTAGTCTCACCGGTGTTTACCTGGGTATGAGCGCTGGAGCAGGTACTGCTGTCGCGTATCTGCGCGATGAAGAGGGTCGTGTTGGCGTTATTGTGCATCAGCGTGGTGCACGTATCAACGTGGAGTACACCGAAGGCGGTCTTGTCGGTGCTATTCATTCTTCACGTGGTCAGTCTGTACGTTACGAGTACGTCACCCTTGATGGTCGTACCCACCTGTGCGCTGTGCACGGCGATGCCGGTACCCGCCGTTATGAACATGACGCTGCTGGCCTGATCCACCGAGTGGTGGCTAGCACCGGTGCTGTTGAGGTGACGAACTACTACGACCCTGCCGGTCGTATTACTGAGCAGGACACTGAATACGGTCGTCGTGTTCGCTACCGCTACCTGCCGAACGGCATTACTGACGTTTCTAACGAAGACGCCTCCTACACGAACCTGTGGGTTAGTGACCAGTACGCACGCCTGACCGCCATTGTTGACGCGGAAGGCGGGCGTACTAGCTATGCCTACGATGACTTTGGCAACCGAGTGAGCGTGGTGGACCGCGATGGTTCCCGTACTACTCGCTACAGCGATGAGCGCGGCCGTATTATTCGTGAGGTCACCGATGAGGGCGCTGAAACCCTCTTCGCGTATGACGAGCATAACCGTGTGGTCTCCGTGGCAATGAGTGCTATTGAGACGGACCCGCGCGCTCGCCGTGCCGCCCGTCTGGCTCGTCGTGCCCGCATGGAGGCTGAGGTTCAGGGCAACACCCTCGATGAGACTACTTCGGGGCAGGAGTCTGCCCAGAGCCCTGCTGTAAGCCCGATGACTACGGTGACTTACGAGTACGCGAATGATTTTGAGCGTAACCCTTCTTCCATGACCGACGGTAACGGTCATGTGACCCGTTTTGAGTGGGCTGACGGCCTGCTGCAGCGTGTGGTGAGCCCTGAAGGTGTTACCGTCTCCCTGGAATATGACGATTTTGGTCTGCTGACCGGTATTCGTAATGCTGAGCAGCAGCTGACCCGTTGTGAGTACTCTGCTGCAGGTCACCTGGTGAAGATTATTTCGGCCCTTGGGTTGGAAACTAAGTTCACCTATGATTCTGCCGGTCACATGGTGTGCCGTCAGGACCCGGATGGCTCCCGCTGGCGTTTTGAGTACGCTACTGGTGGTCGCCTGGTGGCTTCGGTGGATCCTGCCGGTGCTCGCACCGAGTATGAGTACGGTCTGAGCGGTGACATTGTTGCAATGGTTGACCCGCTGGGTCGCCGTATGGAGCGTTCCTTTGATACGAACGGCAATATTGACCGCATTACCCTGCCGGGTGGTGCGCAGTTCAGCTACGCCTACGATGGTTTGATGCGACTGGTCCGCACCATTGACCCCGCCGGTGGTGTGTGGACTCGCGAATATGATGCCGCAAGCACTCTGACCGCGTTGATTGACCCGACCGGTGTGAGTGTACGTACTTCTGTTGATTCCTCGCGCAAGACCATTACCACCAATGATGGTGTTGATCGCGTGCGTATCTCGTGCGACCACCTGGGCCGCCCGGTGCGTACCGAGGTTCTCTCCGAGGATTCTGGCCCGCAGGTTAGTGCAGATGCTGACGACCCGACTGTCTCCACAATGGTTTATGACGGCGCGGGTAACCCCGTGCAGGTTCTGGACGCTGAGGGCGGTCTGAGCCGTTACGGGTACAACGGTTCGAACCAGATGGTGCGCATGATTTCCCCTGCGGGTCGTGTGACCGAGTACAGCTACGATGCGTGCGGTCGATTGGCTGCAACCTATGAGGCTGCCGGTACTGCTGAGCAGTCCGTGACTCGTTACGAGTACGATGCTGATTCCCGTCTGATTCGCCAGGTGTACGGTGACGGTTCCGAGGCACGCGTTCGCTATGACGCATGCGGTCGTGTGCTGTCCATTACCGGTTCCGGCGTGGCTTCTCCGGTGTTCTACACCTGGGATTCCTGTGGCCGTGTGAAGAGCATCCGCGATAACAAGTGGGGTACTCGTTCGTTCACCTATGATGCCGCTTCCCAGGTGGTTGCGGTGACTAATGGTGCCGGTGGCGTGACCCATTACCGTTATGACGAGGCGGGTAACGTTACCTCCGTGATGGACCCTGCCGGTCGTATTACCAGCTACGAGTATGACCTGATGGGCAATGTTCTGGCGGCAACCAATCCGCTGGGTGTGCGCACTACCTCTACCTATGATGCTGCCGGTCGTCTGCTGACCAGCACTGACGGTAATGGTGCTGTACATTCCTTCGGCTATGACCGTGACGGTGTTCCCTGTTCCCATTCGGTGAATGGTTCTCTGCTGTACCGTACGGAGCGTGATTCTGCGCGCCGTACGATGACGACTTATGATCACGCGGGCGTTGATGCGTTTGGTGCTCCCGTGGTGACCGTCGAGTCGTATGACCGTCTGGGTCGTCTGGTCCGTCAGCGCCGTGAGTTTGGTGCCCAGATTCCGGAGTCTTTCCGCACTGCGTACATGGATGAGACTGGCGGCTATGAGCTGTCCTACGCTTACGACGCTGACGGTCTGCGCACTGAGTTTGTGCACCCTCTGGGTTCGAGCGCTTATGCGTATGATGCTGCTGGCCGCATGGTCAAGCAGACCGACATCACCGCGTACCGTCTGGATGGAACCGCCGTTACCTCTGAGTCTCGTGTGGAGTCTTCTTTCGAGTACAACGCTGTAGATGCGCTGGTGCGTGCGCAGGTATCTGATTTGGCGGGTACCTGGGTTCGCGAGTTTGGTTACCGTGGCGCGCACATGACCTCTGTGACCGAGCAGCCCGCTGAGGCAGACTCGGCTGTGGCAGACTCTTCTGAGGCTCTGCACACTGAGATTATTCGTGATGATTTGGGCCGTATTAGCGGCGTGGATTCGCCTGCTGGCCTGGTCATGTACACCTACACTGACGCGCAGATGCTCTCGTCTGCCGTTCGCGGCACCGAGACTCTGCGTTGGACCTATGATGCCGCTGGCGCGCTGGTGCGTGTTGAGTACTTTGATAGCGCTCAGCCTGAGAATGCTTGGGTGAAGGTGCTGGTCACTGATGAGGGTGCCCGCGTTCGCGCAGTATGTGTCTACGGTGTGCAGGATGAGGCGAAGGCTGGCTCCCAGTCGGCTGAGTTTGCCTCTGCTGTTGAGGATGCTCAGGCGTGGCTGGGCCAGTGTCCGGAGTCTGTGGAGCTTGAGGGCGTCACTTTGGTGCCGGTTTCGACGAGTGTGTTCTCGTATGACGGTAATGATTCGCGTCTTTTGCAGGTTTCTTCGGATGGTTCTGGCTCGTCGCTGAACTATGGTGCGGCTGGGTTTGTGAGCTCGGTGGCGTCGTGGGGTTCTGCTGAGGATTCGGCTGTGTCCTTCTCGCTGCTGTGTGCTTCTACTGATGGTCGTGTGCTTGCTGCTGGTGGTGCGCCTGCTGGGGTACCTGAGTTTGGCGTACCCTCAACCGGCGCTAATGCTGGTTCTGCGTCTGGTTTTGATGCTTCGGTGATGCACCCGTTGGTGTGGGATGAGAATTCGTTTGTTCCGCGTGTGCTGGGCGTGGGCGGTTCGTCGGTGTCTTCTGTGGGTTCACTGGTTCCTGGTGCCGGTTCTGGTGCCGGTCTGTTGGATCCGTATGGTTGGGCGTCTTTGGGTGTTGCTGCCCCTGCTGTGCCGTCTGCCCAGGGCGCTTCTGCTACTGGTGGTGCGCCTGTGTTGCCGGATTCGCTGGTTGGTGTTTCTGCAGCTTCGGGCGTGGTGCTGGGTTCTTCTGGTTTTGAGGTGTTGGGTGCCCGTGTGGTGGATTCGCGTGTGGCTCGCTTTACGGCGCCTGATCCTTTGGCCGCGCCAGTGGGTGCTGGTTGGGGTGCTGACCCGTTCTCGCTGGTTGGTGGTAACCCGGTTTCTTTGGTGGATCCGTGGGGCCTGTCGCCGGTGTCGGTGGAGGACTTTGAGAAGTATCGCGAGTCCTGTGCTGATAGGGGCGTGAATGGATGGCTAAATCGACATTCTGAAGGTATCCAAACGATGCTTACTGTAGTGGGGGTAGTTGCATCTGTTCTTGGCTTGATTGTCACTGGACCGGTGGCGCTTGTCGTTGTAGGAGTTGTTGCTGGCGCATCTCTTGCCGCGGCTTCCTCTATCTCAAGTAACCGGGATGAGAATGGTCGTGTGAACTGGGGACGAGTCGGAATCGATGCGGCAATTGGTGGAGCTTTTGGTGCTATCGGCGGTGGTATTGCAGGACAGGGTCGTAATATGATGGTTGCCTTGGGCCGTACTAAAGCCGTTGGTGCTCTAGAACAAGCTATCACCGGTGGATGGTCGAAGGGTGCGAAGGTATTCGCGACCAGGGCGAGCGTACATGCAATTCCCGAGGTTGCAGCCAACTTTGTGGGCGGTTTTGAGAACCTTGCCCATGATGCCGTGAATGGCAAGATTGGTGATAAGGGGCAATATTCTCTCCGTGAGCATGTTGTTTCTACCGTCAGCGGTGGTATCTTCGGAGGTTTGTCCAATGCTGCTCCCCGTGCACTCGCTGGTTCGTTAGCTAAAAAGGCATCTCCAACCCTCACCTCGATGATGGAAAAAACATATCAAAAAACATATGATAGTGCACTAAAAGCAAAGAATAAGATAACCCCTTATGTTCAAAAGATAAATAATGAAAAGATTACTAATATATTCAATGCTATCTCTGGAAAAGTGAGTAACTTGATCAAAAAGAGTAAAGTTGATGAGCCGCGTCCTCTAATTCAGCGTGCTTTTGATACCTTAACTCCCGCTGTTTTGAAAACTAGCCAGGATCTCATTGATACTTGGGGAAAAAAGGGAGAAATAGGCCTAACCGATATAATTTGGAGCGGCGCTAATGGTTTCAAAGCAGGTATTTCAGGGAGGAATAAGTATCATGAGGGATCTTCAGTAAAAGACCCGCGCACCATTGCACAGCTTGGTATGAGTCATGATACGAGTTTGTCTAGAATTACATATGTTCGTAACCCGGAAAAGAATCAAGCACTGCTGGGGAAGAAAAAGGAGGAGTTGGATCAAATTATGTTTGAAGTAGGCCGAGATAATGTAGTTTCAAAGGGAAAGGATGAATTGAAAGACATGGCCTCTTATATTAAAGAACATCGAGAAGAAGTAGTTAATAACTCGGATAAATCTTTTTCTGAATTAATAGTTGATTACCAAAACTCTAAGAGTGAGAAGTAACTATATAATGAATAGATTTATATCTGAAACTGTAACTAATGGTTCAATTGGTTTGGTGCGACCCAAAGGCTACATTCCTCTGGGACAACGGCAGAAAAAGCCGCTGCTGGCTGTTTTGATTGCGGACGCGGCTCTGCTGTTGGTGTGCTTCTTGTTGCCATTAGCGATCTCACGTGATACAGAAGAACTGATTTTCAGTTTTGTATTTTCAAATATTGTCGGTTTGATCTTTTGGTTCGTAGCTATCCACACCAATTCCTTCTACATCCAGCAGAATGAGACTTCCGTGAAGTGGCGGAACTGGCGATTCAAAACCCGCGAGTTCGACTACAGCAGCATCACCAAAATACATATGCAGGTTAACAATAAAGGTGGCTACTTCGTAATTAGCAGTAGTCAGATGGGTAAGCGTCGTCTAGGTGTGAGCCCGGTTTTCTTTGATGTCACCTACATTTACCACATGATTCTTTTCCGTGAGCGCTACGGTGTTTGGCCTCCCAAGTACATCCCGGAGCTCTTCGTAGAATTTGGTGACTATGAGGAGATGGATACCCTGATTAAAATCCTCTGCTACGCCCGCAAGTATGAGATTGGCTCGCTTGTCGGTAGGGAGGGGTACCTGCCGATCCCGGAGCACCTGCAGCGCATCCTTGATGCTTCATCTAAATAGTGTCATTCAGATGTAGCACCGCATAGAGAAGGCCCCTGGGTTGAGAGATTACCTCTCAGTCCAGGGGCCTTCTGCATGCCAGCGGTTGCTAGCCTAGAGCGCCACCGTTAGCGGGTGATAATCGCGAAGTCGCTGCTGGACAGGTTCGTGAAATTACCAATCTGCGCGTTCACACGGCACTTAGAAGTCACCGACAGCGCCGTCACCACCCGCTGATCCTCAGACACCAACACATGCCCCGAACAACCATCCGAAAAACTAATCAACTGAGCATCCGGAGAAATCGCCTGAACCAGCGTCGAAAACTCACCCGTACGCGGCAAAACCATCAACGGATTCAACTCATCCGCGCCACTGGGCCACACCGGAACCACCGTCACAGGCAAAACACTCTGATTCACCACACGAGAAGGAACCCGCAACTCAATCGAACGCAAACGCTGAATCGGGTACGCCGTCGAACGAACCTCCCTGTCAGAAATAGCCTTCAACGTCTCAGAATCAATACGGTTCACCCACTCCTCAAAAGCACGCGAATCCTTAAACTCAGCAGACACATTCGCCCGAACCTGCACCACACCATTAGCCGGGATACTCACCCCAGACAGATTCCACGAACACGGAACATCCACCGCAGTCACACTCGACTGATTCTTCGACACACCAGAAGACGCCTGGCCGGCGTCCCACGTCACCGAAGCACACGAACCACCCTCAACGCCGGGAAGCACCTGCAAAATATCGCCCCGAAGAGCCGACTTCTGCGAGGAAAACTCAAAAGTCAGGCGGGCACTCTTATCCCGCGGGTTATACGTACCCTCAATACGGGTACCCAAACCACTCGGCAAAGACGCCGAACTACGGCTCGAAGCAGACCACGACTCAGCCGTCTTAGACGAACCCTTACCGCCGCTCAAACCCACAAAAGCGAGCACACCCACAAGAATCAAAGAACCCAGGATGGCGCCCCACACCAGCGGGCGGCGCAACGGCGAACGGGCAGGCTCCTCATCCTCAACAACCTCATCAGGCACATATACCGGCTGCTCCACCACAAAAGGAGCGCGGATAACCGTCTCATTCTGCGCCTGACCCAGCGACGGCATACCCGCACCATACAGCTCCGTAACATTCTGCCCAGGCACCGCAGAAACCGCAGGCTCAGCACCATGAACCACCGTAGGCGTGTACCCCACAGCACCCGAAGACACCTCAACCCACCGAGGAAGCACCGTATCAGCAGCGAAACCCTCAGCCAAAAGACGTAGCTTAGCGGCAGCCTCAGCCGCACCAGGACGCTGAACCGGGTTCTCCGCCAACATCCCGTGGAGCACCTCAGCCACCTCAGCCGGAATCTGCGGCGACACCTGCACCGCACCACCACGCGCCGGAAGAGGATGCGCCGCCACCAACAACTCATGAAGAGTCACAGCGCACGCATAAACATCAACCGCCGGAGTAGCCACACCATGCGCAGAACGCTCCGGAGCCATATACCCCGGAGTACCAGAAAACGAACGAGAAGCCCCCGAACCCGCAGAGCCAGTAAAAGAAGCAATACCGAAATCAGCCACACGAACCTGCTGATCCAGAGACTCCCCCAAAACACCGCTCAGCAGAACATTCTCCGGCTTAATATCCAGATGCATCACGCCCTGACGGTGGGCAAACTCCACCGCATTCAGAACTTGAACCATCAGACTCAACGCCAAACGGACAGGCAACGGACCCTCAGAATCCAGCTTCTGACGCAACGAACCGCCATGCTGAAACTCCATCACCAGAGCCAGCACGCCACCCTCAACCACCATGTCCGTCAACGGCACAATATGAGGATGCGACAGCGCCAACAACACCGAACGCTCACGCACAAAAGACTCAAGAACCACAGGGTTCTCCGCAAGCTCCGGGCGTAGAATCTTCGCCGCATACAGAGCCCACGAGCCGCTCATCGTAGCAGCCCACACCTCACCGACCGCACCAGAACCCACCCGGCGCACCAAACGATACGAAGAGCCAAGGGGAGCGCCCGCAACCAGACCCCCCGCAGGCTGACCAGCAACTTGCGGGGCAGGATGAGCATCACGACGCTCCGAGCCGGAGTACTGCGGCGAACCAGCAGGTACAGTCACGGGCTAACTCCTTAACATCAACTTCACAACAAGCAGGAAGACTCCCCAGACGGGGCGACCCCTACAGCAAAATAGCCGGTAAAGTTACACGATACCTCACCACACGCCAGACAAGCCCTACAGCCCGCCACGGTGCTGAGAATCCTCAGGGCTCATCAGCTGCACCAGAATCGGCGACCCAGCAAGGAACGCATAGCCACGACCAACGCTCAGCTGAACCGGGGCGCGCCTCGGAATAGAGCCGAACATGTCCATATCCGTGTCAACATTCGGCTGAACCACAGCACCAGTGCGGAACTTACGAATAGCCTTCGTCCAATGGCTATACAAAGGACGCAAATCAGTCGGCTTACCCGTAGCAATAATGTGGACGTCCGGGAAGTCTCCCTTCACAATCGCATCAAAAACGTTCATCGGGTCATCCACGCGGTCACCATCATCAATCAGCAACAGCACCGGGCCCGCGGCATCCTGCAAAGCCGCCTGCACCTGAGCAGAAGCGTTCTTACTCTCAAACACCCGGTCAAAAACGCCCTCCGGCGCATTCACCAGACCCGAACGCTGATCGAAGACAGCCCAAACTTCTGGAACCTCAGCGGCATCCATGCGTGCGTTCTCCGCCGCGGTAGCGTCACCAGACGCCAACGCAGCAGATACCGCCTGCTCCGCCGCAGCCCTCGCCCGAGAAACCAGGCGAGCAAACGCCACCAGCAGAGAAGACTTACCCGAACGCGGATTACCCGCAACCATGGCGTGCTCACCCTCGTACAGCTCGAAAGCACACGCCTCCAACGTAGCCTCCGCAATACCCACAGGGATACGCCACAGGCTCGGAGAAAACTCGGCGGCAGGCATGCTCTCCCACGAAACCCACGTCGGTAGCTGACCAATTACATCACGCTTAGCGGGAGCCTGCGGGAAACGCTCACGAACCATAGAGACGGCCTCCTCCACGCCAACAGCGGGAGTAGCCACCTGCATCTGACGTAGACGCTTCGGATCAACACAACGCCCGGGAACCGCAGCCGGAACATTCGTACCGCGAATACCGTGCGAGGAATAATCGTGAATATCGCTCAGCTGGAAGAACCACGTCTGCAACGAAGCATCAAGAATCTGCGAGGGAATATTCTTTGCGCGACTCGTCGACACCACGCAGTGAATACCAACAGCAGGACCATCTGCATATACGCGGTAGAAATTCGCCAACAAATCCATGCTCACAGCGTCAGAGAACTCATCACGTAGCGTCGCAAAACCATCCAAAACAATGAAAAGAGGCTTACGGCGTGACGCGTCAGCACGGCGAGCATCAAGCTCCGACTTCACAAAACGCAAGAAGCGAGCCTGACGCTCCCTAGCGCCCTGACCGGTACCCACAGCAGAAACAACATGCGGCAAAGAACCCAATGGCAACAAGCCATCAGCGCCCATATCCACCAGAACAATATCGATGTCCTCCGGCGAATAATGCTGCGCCAAACCCAACACCACAGACTGAATCGTCGTGGTCGTACCACTACCGGCAACACCCACCAACAGCAGGTTGCTCATCTCAATATTCCAGCCCATAGGCACCTGACGCTGCAGCTCAGGCTCATCACCCAAAGTACACATCAGAACACCGTCCCGGACACCACCCACAGTAGGAAGGTCCGGGTCAGGGAAACCGCGCACACCAAAATCAGCCAAATCAACATACGAACCCAACGGCTCAGGCCACACCTTACGAGGAGCAACCGCACCACGAGCCGCATGAGCCGCCACAACAGCATCAATCAGCAGATCCAGGTCATTCGCATCACTCGACGACACCTTCGGACGAGCGCGCTCCGAACGCGGAATACCGATACTATCGGTCGCACGAACCTCCAGAGAAGTCACCACCTCAGTGCCACTCTGACCCGTCACCAGGGCAGTCTGCACCGGCGAAATATCATTCTGGCCCAGCTTCACATAGGCGCGACCCATCTGCGAACGCGAAATCTCCGAAGCATCCGGAACACCAATCACGTTCGAAGAATCCTCACGGCTCTGCACACGCAACGCCACACGCAAGTTCGTATTCGCCAGAATGTCATCATTCACCACACCGGCAGGACGCTGAGTCGCCAGAATCATGTGCACACCCAGGGTACGACCCACCGCACCAATACTCACCAGCGACGACAGGACATCCGGGAAGTCCTTTGCCAGCATCGCAAATTCGTCAATCACCAGCAACAGACGAGGCATCGGCTCCGGCGGGTTCGTCGCCAAATAATCCTTAATGTTGTCCACACCCTCGCCAGCAGCCGCAAACAGGCGCTGACGGCGGTCCATCTCCGCCTCCAACGACTCAATAGCGCGGTGCGCCAACTGCGCATCCAAGTTGCTCAAAGTACCAATCGTATGCGGCAGACGCTCACACGTCTTAAACGCCGCACCACCCTTAAAGTCGACCAGAATGAAGTTCAAACGGCTCGGATCGTGGTGCGCAGCCAAACCCGCCACCAACGAACGCAAAAACTCACTCTTACCCGAACCAGTGGTACCACCCACCAGACCGTGAGGACCGTCCTTCACCAAGTCCAGCGTGAACGCACCAGAGTCGCCCACACCAATCTCGGTGCTGAAACCATTAGCCTGCGACCAGAATGCCTCAATATCCTCAGCACCCGGAGGGGTGGGCAAACCAACCAGCTCAGGCAGCTTCACCAGCTGAGGCAAACCGCCACCCAGCAGCAGACGCTCAGGGTCCTCATGATGTGCCAAAGTACGCGCCACATGAAGAGCATCCTCAGCACTCACACCGGCGAGCACGCCATCGGTAACCGTGTAACGGCGGCGAGGCTCCGAATAGGTCATAGAAGCCTCCTCACCAATCTCCACGACCGAAGTACACGACGCCGGAAGACGGTCAACAGAAGAAGCCAACACAATACCGGCAACACGGCGAGCGCCCGCAGCAGCAGTCTTATTCGCCATCAGACGCACCTCATCGCCATACGCCAAAAGGTCGCGTGCCGGCGACTCACGGCCCTCAGTGAGGGTATCCGAATCAACGACCACGCACAGGCCGCGGGTCGGAAGAGACTCAATGTCGTGGTAAAGAGAGCGTAGCATCTGGTCCGACTGCTCCTTGCCAGAAGCAAACCAACGCATCTGCTGGTTCTGCGCCATATGCATATGCGGAAGCCACGACGTCCACACCCAGTCCTGCGAGCGCGCCGAATCAGCACAGACCGCAATCGTCATATCGGCAGGACCCGTGTGGGTTGCCGCCTGCAGCACCAGGCTACGCGCCAGGGCAAGAGACTGCTCACGCGGACCCACAATACCGATAGCGCCGCCCTCACGCAGGTCAGCAACCAGCGGGGCATCCCACAGGGTATTGTGCTCAAGAATATGCTGAACCTCAGGCTCAGGATTGCTCGGCTTCGTCAGCTCAGGAGCCCAATGAATATGCCCAGTACCCACATGGAAAGTCAACAGATCAGGGCTGGTACTCCGGCGACGCCACAGCGTCATCGCAGGAAGAAGCGCCCGCAACTGAACAGCATCCGGTGCCGGGGCAAGGTCATGAAGACGCTCAATTTCCTCACGGTTACTCAGAGCGATACGTTCCTTAAACTTCTCCATTTCCTGCTCAAAACGCACACGCTCCTTCACCTTATCCTTAGCGTGACGACGCTTCTGCTCCACCCACATACCAATACTCAGAATGGGGCTAAGCATCGCGAAAAGGGCGTAACGAATCTCCTGCATAATGGCGACCATCGCCGCCGCCATAATAATCGGGCCCACCGCCATCGCAATATTGAACTTCGGCGGGTCAGAAACGTTCTTGCGGGTAGGCGCCTCCACCTTCTCCGGGGCGCTCAACGCACCCTGACGCGGCGGACGGTTAAACGGCGCAGTACCCGACGCGCTCACATTCGGGGCGCTACCGGGGCGAGGCGCAGCCTTCTCCTGAGGAGCAGGCTGCAGAGTCAGCACACAATCACCAACATGGATGGTGGTGCTCTCAGAAACAGTCAGACCCTCCTCGGGGATTTTCTGACCGTCCACAAAACTACCGTTCGTAGAACCCGGGTCAGTGATGCGCACCTTCTGAGTATTTGTCGACTCATCATGAACCACCTGCAGGTGCAGATGCTCCCACGATGCGCTCGCCGTGGGCAGCACAATATCGGCGTACGGGGAACGACCCGCCACCAGAGGACGTGAAGAGGGGATAGGGCGCGGCAAGGTAACCGTCGAACCGCCGCTCAAGCACACGCTCCAGCCCTGCACCAGGGAAGGGTAGGAGAGCGGTGCCCTAGAGATGCGCATACCTTCCATTGGCTTGACCTCCGCCAGGGTGGAGGATGCCGTCACTGGGCGGTTATCGCAATACAGCGGCTCGTCGGCAGGCAGGGAGGGACCACCGGTCGCCTGGACGAGATCAGCGATGGTCGTCTCAGGCTGCCAGGAGTCTAGTTCATAGCTCCCGTTATGCTCTTCAAGATCAAGGAAAAAGCGCATAAGGTGTTCTCCAAAATAGATATATCGTGAGCCCCGCTGGTGGACGGACTAGGAGGGAAACCCCGAAAAATCGGGGGTGTGATGGGCTGGCTCTGTACAGTAGGCTCCGTGCGGAAAGGCTAGTCGCGAGATTCTGAGGTGAACGTGCGAAGCATCCACACGGGCGGATTCACCGTATCCGTTGAGGAAGACCCACCCTGAATCATCGAAGCTTCCGCGGTCGGGTAAAGAAGACCCACCTGCCCGCCCGCGGCGTAAGAAGACGAAAAATCCAACGGATACGCGACCGTAGAATCTTTAGCGTCCAAACGAAGGGTTCCTAGAACCCGTCGAACCGCCTCGGGAGTGTATTCACGAACCTGGCTCGTGGCATACGCAAAAGCCAAGAGCGCGTTATGAGAGGGAGCATCCGCCCACACTGCCGATTTGGAAAACGACTGTTCGCCTGACAAATCCTTGAGCGAAGAATCGTTCTTCATACGCTCAACCGTCGAGACAAACGCCGAAGAAGCACGACCGGCGTCATCAGCACTCAACGCCGCCGCACGTGCCTGCACACGCCCCACGACGCGAATATTGTCAGTCAAGGAACCACCGTTCTCCAGAAGAAGACGCATAAAAGGCTCCGTCAAAGCTTCCTCACCCGCAATC
This sequence comes from Rothia mucilaginosa, assembly GCF_964210535.1. Taxonomy (GTDB): domain Bacteria; phylum Actinomycetota; class Actinomycetes; order Actinomycetales; family Micrococcaceae; genus Rothia; species Rothia mucilaginosa_F. The sequence goes on along the minus strand of NZ_CAXOMR010000008.1, from coordinate 19,423 downwards.
ACCGGAGAAGTAATACCCGCCCTCTGAAGAGAACGAAGCACCTTCGCCTGAGTCGACGCTGAACCCGTCAAAACCAGAACAGGAGAAGAGCCCGAAGACTTATCGCCCAGAAGGCGCGTCAGCTCCTTGAGAGTGTCTTTTATGCTGTCTTCATCAGCAGAAACCTGAACGCGATTCGTATAGGGAAGGTCCGGCGCAGAGCCCTCACCCGCATCCAACAGGATGGTGCGCACACCATCAAGCTGCTGCGAAGAACCCGTGTTAGACACGCCGGCAAGCGAACGAATAGCAGTCGTATAGACCTGCTTCTCCTGCTCAGGGTCCAGAGCAAAACTCCACACCCCATCGCCAGCATCTACCCGGTCATACGCCTCAATCACCGCAACATTGCGTTCCTTAGCAGCAGCCGTAGCACCCCGAAGATGCTCACCCCGAGACGCAAGTACAATACCCAAAGCTCCCTCAGACGAGAGCTTCTCTACCGCCTCACGGGCACCCTGCTCCGTTCCCTTATCGTTCGCATAAAGAACCTTCACAGAAGAATTACCCAAAGCCAGACGGTACTGCGCAACACGAGCGCCCTGAGCATTCAGACGCCACGCAGACCCCTCAGCATCATCACCAAAAGTAGCGACAACACCAATAACAGGCTCACGACCAGAGGCAGGAAGAGAAATAGCCTGCTGAACCGTCACCGCAGACGCCGGGTTCGTACCCGTACCAAGCGGCAAAGGCTGAGGAGTCACAGCGCGCACACCATACCAGATCCCCACCACCGCAAGGCTAAACAGCACACACAGACTGACACACCACACCACGGTGCGCTGAGTGAGCCGCCTGCCCTCGCGGCGGTGAGGACCTGAATCAGAGCCCAAATGAGGGGAAAACCCCACGGCTAATCACCAATCTGGAAGGTGTACACCGTCTTCACCTCTGCACTGCCAGCATTCGACAGATGGAAGGTCGGCAGCGAACGCAGACGCTGCAACGACGCCTTGAACTGCGCCTGACGCTTCTGCAGAGCAGCAATATCCTCAGAGCGGAGATTCGTGTAACCCTGAGCATTCTGCATCGCCAAAGCAAGCTGGTAATCAGCCGCACCAGCCTTCGCGCTATTGCTCTTGAGCGCGCCCAAGAGGCCAGCACCCTCAGCGTTGCTATCACCCAAATCAAGCATGAGCTTCGACAGGTCGTTATTCAGCTGAACGGATGCACCAGCCAAATCTCGGGTAGCGTTCTCAGCGCGGGTGCTCAGAGCAACCAGAGAACGCTCAGTCACCGAATCCAGAGACTGACGCAGACCCTCAATACGATCATTCATATCCTTGTGCTGAACCTCGATGGACTCACCAGCCACCTGAACCACAGTATTCGCGGTATCAGTAATGCCAGCAATCGAAGCAGAGAACGCCTCCTTAGCGGCCGAAGCGCTAGAAGAACCATCGCTCGAAACCTTACGAATCTCCTCGCTAATCATGCCCGTCAGGCTCTCGCGAGTTTCATCGGCAGACTCCTTGAACGCTTCCTTAATAGCGGTGGAGAGGTCAGCCTGCATGTTCGTCATATCCTCAAGGTTCTTACCCAAAGCATTGACGGCATCCGAAGTCGAACGGATACGATCACGCAGAGAAACCTTAGCCTCCTCAGTAGGCTCTTCCTTCTTCTCCGCATCCTGGTTCTGCGCGTTTACGGCATCGTTCAGGGTCTTCTCAACCTCACCCAGAGCGCCATCAACCGCGTTCACAGCGTCGTTAAGGTCCTTGGCATCGCGAGCCAGACCCTCCTTGGGATCATCCATCGAAGTGGCGGCAAGAACCTCATCCCACGCGGCTACCGCGGCAGCAATACGCTGCTCCATCGGAGTACGTGCGGCAGGGGTGTTCGAAGTGTAGGTACGCTCATTCGCGTTCTCCACCGTAATGACGCGAGTATTACCTTCAGTAGCAGTAGGCTCAGCAGAAGGTGCCTCAGAAGAAGGAGCAGCGGAAGGTGCCTCAATCTTCTTCGAGGGCTCCTCAGAAGGCGCCACAGAAGCAGACTCAGACGGCGCAGGGCTAGGCGCCTCAGAAGACGGGGCAGCAGACGGCGAAGCCGCGCCACCACAAGAAGAAGCCGTCAGGTACCCACGCAGATGCTCCACCTGCTCAGCAGACAGAGAACCGCCACGCTCAGTAGACAGAGCGCAAAGCTGCTCCGCCAGTTCCTTATTCTGAGCGCTCATAGAACCAGAACCGTCCACCAGCTCCGCGCGAGCAGACGCCGCACGAGAATGAACGTTCTTGATACTCTCAATCAGACGACTCGACGTTTCCTTCATCTGATTCACGTTCTGACGAGCCGCACTAACCTTCTCCCTCAAAGAACGCACAGCATCAGCATCAAGAGAAGACGGGTCCTTCTCCACCTGCTCAACAAGCTCATCCATCTGACGCTTCAACGCCGAATAGTTGTTGTTCGCACCCTTCAAATACTCCGGCTGCAGGTGATCCACAATCTTCTCACCGGTAGCAACCAGCGCAATCAAAGAGCTCTGCACCGTCACCGACGCACCAAACAGGGCACAGGTCACCGAACCGTTAGAAGAACAAGCCTCAGCGGTCGGGTGCTCCGGGCCAACAATCTCACGAATCGAAGCCGTAAGATCCTGCTGACAATCCGAACTTGCCTCCGCATACGCATTCAGAACAGCAGACAGCTGAGCCAAATTACCGTACACGCTACGGCTATTCGCACCCTCCTCACGATGCACAACACAACGACCGCCGCTATGCGAAACAGACACATTGGGGCGCGCCGTCGTATCACCCAGCATCGAGTGAAGAGCAGCAACAGTACGCTCCAGCTGAGAAATCAGCTGAGAATTATTAGTCCGCGAAGCCTCAGAAAGATCCTTCTGCAGGCTCTCAATATTCGCCTGGAGACCCTGCATAGTCTTCGTCAACGATTCATTCTGAGTCTTCAGATGCTCGGCAGTGTCCTTACCCAAAGTCGCAGACGTATCATCCAGGCTCTGACGCACCTGAGCAACCTGCGAACTAGCGCTAGTCAGCGTCGTATTAACCTCGTTGACCGTATCAATAGTGCGCTGCAGAAGCGCCACCTGAGACGCATCCTGAGAAGTGAAACCATTAGTAATGATTCCCGCACCAGACAAATCAGAAGCAAAACCAGGCTGCACCGAAATATTGAAGGTAGGCGCACTAAAATCCTTCGCCTTAACCTTCAACACAAAAGAAGAAGAACTACCAGTCACCGGAGGCGCGGAAATAGCACCCCACTGAACAACAGCCTTACCTTCATCATTGGTGCTCACCACACCATTCGTCGACGAATCAGCCGCATCAGGGGTCGTAATAACCTGAGTAGGAGAACCCGAGAGAACAGTAGAAGCAGCAATAGAGAACGGAGTACCAACCGGTGCAGGGCTAGTGCGGCTAGTACCGGACGCATCGTAGGTGACGTCCTCGGTCTTCACCGTCAGGTTCTCAACCGTAACCTTAATCGTGATTTCGCCGCTGTAACCATTCAAATCATTCAGGTTAGTGCCGCTACCGCGCTCAGTAGAATACTGCAGGCTCACACGCACAGGAAGGTCATTGACGACATCCTTCGGCTTGAACTGAACATTGCTCGTGGAGCTCGTGCGGTCCTTGTCATTAACGTAAATGTTGGTCGACTCAATCGACGAGACATCGCCGTCACGGCCCATCTGAACATTCACGTTCTGCAGGACATTAGTAGCGTTCTCCACCTGACGGGGGCTCTGAGAAGTAACAGTGCCCTTATCAGAAGGGGTGCTGTTATTGTTCGTGCCCGTGGAGCAAGACGAGAAAATAAGTGCCGTCGTGACACCCAAAATCAAAGGGAAGCGGAGTAGACGCTGACGCGCTGTGGTGTGGTTGGTCATGATGATCTTTTCGTTGAGTTATATACCGTGCAGACACACAACAGCGACAAGTCTGAAACGCCACTGTATAGTGCCCACCTGAGTGGAAAGGGTCAGGGGCAAAGCCGGAAAGAGAAAAAGCCCCGTACCACTTTATCAGTCCAATATGGGAAGGTTGATATTTTTTCCTCCTAGTCGGTGCCTCATCAGGATATTCAATTCAACCTTGAGGTGATAGTTAAAGGTATTTTTCATTTCGTTTCAACCTCGTGCACTTACCGAACTCTGTTCGACATAGAAAAACCCCGCGGCTGAGGTCATCCCTTAACCCACGGGGCTTTATCTATACGGGGTTCCACGGTTTAGCGGGCTGCAGGTTCAGCCTCCGGCTCCTCCTCGTCTTCCTTCTCGGGGATAGCGACACCCACGGTCAGGTACCTCTTCACCAGCAGGTACGAGGCGATCACCGGCACCACGTACACCAGCGACAAGCCGCTACCGGACTGCACAACATCCACGGCAAGACGGGCCGCCGCCAAACATCCGCCCAAACCCACCAGGGCGACGCAGAAGCCACGCAACACACCATACCCGGCAGTGCCCTCCTCAAAAGTCGCCGCCCACAGCTTGAACAGGGCGCGGCGCACAAAAATCAGGAAAACCGGCACCAGGCACAGCACCACCGAAACACCCACAGGCTCATAACCGGCAGTGGCGAACGAAACCACCGGAATCAGCAGGCAGAAGAACGCCATCAGGGCACTCACACCCAGCACCACCGCGCGTACGTACCGGTTGATGCGCTCCATGCGTCGCAGGTTAGGGATCTCCTCGCTCGGCTGCGCGGCATTGTAGAAGAACAGCAGCAGAACCAGCGCGGACGCCGCCACATACCAGGGCGCGAAATTGATGCCGTCCGCCTGCGGGGTGGAGGCAACCGGCGGGACACCCACCAGGGAGAGAGCAGCGAGCAGAACAATCTCGGCGACGCAGAGCGTGCCCACCGTCAGCAGAAAGTAGTGGTACGCGCCGCCGTTCTTTGCATCCTGCACACCGTGCTCACGCGTGCCGTCAATCATCACGACGGAAAACAGCATCGCGGAGATGGATAGGATGCTCCACGCGTATTCACCCGTCACGACGGGGACAAACGATAGAAGAATGGATATAGAGAACAGAATCCACAGAAATACTCGCTGCAGGGTTGTTGAGGAGGCGAGGGCCACCTCAAAAAAGCCGATGATAAAGTCGCCGATATCGTCCATGGTGGATTCCTTTCTGCGGGGTGGGGTTACTCTTTGATCTCTTCAAAGCGGAGGACGCTGAAGTCGAATTCATCGTTGCGGGTATCGAAGGACTTGTACGCCCTGTATTTCTTGCCCGTCTCAAAGTTTTGGAGGTATTTGCGGATGGGTATACCATCAGGGGATTTGCTCGATGTGATGATTCCGCACTCTTCCGTTTCGAATTCACCGGAGGTCCAATAGGGGTCCTCGTGCTCAATGATTTCGACGGAGGTAACAGTGCAGATAGCGGATTCATTGCCCGGGTTGTAGTTGGTCATAAAATGTAAGGACGCGCAGAACCCTAGCATGACTGCCATGATTATGATGACGTCGCGCGCATCCCACACAGCTTTTACTTTTTTGCGAAGATACTCTTTGAAATCGACTTTATTCTTCTTTTTCTTGGTGTATCTCTTTTTGTTGATCTTCTTTATAGCCCCAGTTTCGGGAATGTAATTTACCTCTGGGTAACTCTTTTTCTTTGAGGTGTTTCTTTTCTTTGAAACGTTCTTTTTCCTCGGGGAGTTCTTTTTCATTGCTCTTCACCTTCTTTCTGAGCTGCGGGCTGTTACTCTGTGCTGGGTTTCTAGGCTTTCGTTGCCTTGTGCGCTTCGCTGCTTACTTCGGTTGTGCCCATGGTATGTACGTCCTTGTGTGGTGGTTGGTGAATCGTTCCCGCTCCGGTGGTGGCGGGCACATTCTTAGCCTATCGCACGGTATCTGACCAGAAGGTTAACTGCGTGCAAGGGTCAGATGAAGACTCGGCAACCAGTCATCAGAGGGCCGAGATCCGTGCCTAACCGCCCGATTTCCCGAGCTGCTCGGGGGAGTATGCCCCTGCATTGTCGAAGACGCGGACAAAGCGAAATAGGCCGCTAGTGCCGTATAGAAAGCCCCGGACGGTGCGAGTTGTAGGCTCGCACCGCCCAGGGCTCTATTTTTAGCTCATGAGCTGGTTATTCCTTGATTTCTTCAAGGCGGACAATACCGAAATCTTTATCTTTATTTTTATCGGTCGCAGATTTGTATACCTTGTACTTCTTTCCATCATGAATTGCAGATACATACTCCGGTATCTTTTTTCCATCCGACGTTCCATACATTTCAAGTGTTCCGCACTCTTCGGTCTCAAAGATACCCTTGGGGCTTTCAACCGTGTAGTTGGATGCTTGCCCACCAATAGCTTCAATTTTGTGGCTCTTTACAGTGCATACGGTATATGCATTTTTATCCTCGGCATGTGTTATGTAGTAAGCCAGACCAAAGACAACCATTATTGAGATGGTGCAGGCAATAAAAGTTCTGGCTTCCGGGGATGTGAGTTTCTTAATCCATGGGAACATTGTTTTCCTACTTTCTCAGTGTCTTGTCTGGTTGGTTTTTAGCAGGTTCTGGAGCTGCGAACTGTCATTCTTTGATTTCTTCAAAGCGGGTCGTATCAAAATCTCGTTCCTTTTTAAGAGATGAGTTTGCGACATGGAATAGGTATTTTTTACCAGGCTCGACGGTCTCAACGTACTCGGGAATCTTGCGACCTTCCGGAGGAACAATCATCGTGAGAGTGCCGCATTCTTCCGTCTCAAAAATACCTTTGGGTCTAGTGTCATTCATGCCGCTTACTGTTCCGCCAATCTCTTTTGTATATGCCTTAGTTACGGTGCAGGTGGCGGTGATACCATCACTGTCATCACGTGAGTATTTAGGGAAAACAAAGAACATGTACCAAAGAATGATGAATGAAATAATGAGTGCTACTCTTTGGCGGCGTTTGTAATTAATTTCCATCACTCACCTCATTCCTCATTAGCCTTCCGGGATTTCTTGGTCTGCTGCGCTTCGCGGCGTGCCGCCTCACGCGCCTGCTGACGCTCCAACCTACGCGCCTCATTACGAGCAGCCCTACGGCGGCGACGCTGACGCTCACTCTTCGTCACACCCACCACATACTTCGTCTTACACAAGTCATAAAACTGGGCATAAATATCACGCGAAGAACCATACATCCCAACCACACTCATCACGTCCAGGCCGTCTTCTTCCGCCCAACGCCCGTGATCATCACGGTAAAGCACCTGCGCCATAAGAATCGTCGCATCGAGCTGATACGGGTCGAAGCTACAAGTGCGCTTACCAATTTCGGTGCTGCCGATGCGCAGGAATCCGTTCTTGCCGTTGTTCTCCACGTGGGCAAACGTAATTGAGGGGTAGGTGAAGGTGCGTTCCTTCCACCGCCAGTTACGCCACCGCACGCAATCCTCGCGCAGCTCAAGGTAGAAGGCGTAGCAGTGGTTCAACGGGATAGCACCCAGCAGACCAAGCCCAAAGGCACCTATAAACAGCAGAACCCATTGATTAACAATCTCTCGGTCGCCGGAAGGACGTGGATATCCCAGGCTCAGCCAAATAATAGGCCAGATGACGAACCCAAGGATTGTGACGCTCCAAGAGAAGATAAATCCGAAAAGGGGCCTTCTCTGTCTCTTATTCAGCGTGGGTTTGCCGAGCTTAATACGGATACCCGGTACCAGGGCGACGAGAAGCCCTCCGAGGGCTCCGTCTTCAACAGCGCTCATAGTATGTACGTCCTTGTGCGGTAGTGGTTGGTGAATCAGGCCCGCCCCGGTGAGGTGGCGGGCACATCCTTAGCCTATCGCACCGTATCTGACCAGAAGGTTAACTCGATGCGATGCTCGGGTGAAGACTCGGCAACCACTCCGCAGAAAACGCGAATCTGGGCTTAACCACCCGATTTTGTTAGCTACTCTGAGAACGAACCCGCACCCTCCGCACCGTTGCCGGAAGGCTGCCGGTCACCGATAGATAGAAAGGCTGGTGAGCGACCATGGTCAACACCATCATGATTTTCATATGGGGCGCACTCGACTCCATACTGATCTACAAGGTTCTCCGCATCGTCGTCACGTACGAACTCAACCGACGCCGCGACAAGAAACTACGCGCCGAAGCTGTATACGTCATGCGAACGAACCGCTTCGAAATTGCTACCTATGCCCTAGTAATTCTCTCGTTTGCGATAGGAGTCTTCGTCATTCACCTAGGGGAAGACGTAGGATTCCACTTCGCATTCGACTTTATTGGCCTCGGCATGACCGGCTTTTTCATGTTCTTCTTCTGCGACGCCGCCGGTACCTACACTAAAATCTCGCCCGAAGGAATCGAAAGGGGAGAGCCTTTCAACGATACGGTCTTCTTCCCGCTCAACGCGATTGACACGGTCTCATACGACAACAACACCGACCGTGAACACGCAGACTCCCTCCACTTCTACACAAAATCCGGCAAACTGGTCGCAGAATTCTGCCCCGTCTTCGGCAGCTACCCCCTCCTCGCAATGACCCGATTCAGGATCGAAAACGACCGCTGGCCAGACATCAGCAACCCTGAGGACACCGCCCAGATCAATGCCTGGGCAAACCGCCGCTCCACCCTCCGGTACTTCCGCTACGGCAAGATTTCCGGCCTCGCCGAAGTAGACATGTAGCCCGCAAACCAGGTCGTTTTCAGCCCGTATTTAGTGCGTGCCCGGCGTGTTTCTCAACCAATATTTCCGCAGTTTTTCTGCCGGAAAAACGTTGACTAGCCCGCATGGTCTAACCCTCAACTAGAAGGTGCACTCTGCACGCAAAAACATTAACGTTGAGGCTTACAATAAGAAAGGTTCAATGCACAGCCACACGCCGTGCACGCACCACGTCACTTCACAGAAACACCGACCCCGAAAGGCACATCATGGCCACCAAGAAGCCCTCACGCTTCACCCGCCGCGCAGCACTCGCCGCCGCAGGCGCAGGTGTAGCAACCGCCCTCGGCGCACTGCTCACCCCCGCGCAGGCAACCACCTACCGCCCCACCGTGCGCCGCACCCCCTATAACGGCTACTACTCGCACCGTTACGGCCGCCGCGGCCGCATCGTCATCAGCGACTACTACGGTAGCTCCTACAGCCACTACTACTATTACGGCGGCTAAGCCCTACGGCCCCAGCCCAAGACATATACTGGAAGACGGCACCACACTCATGTGGTGCCGTCTTCCCGTTAGATGCCCCAGGCATCACCCGCACCACGGTGCGGAAAACACACCACAGATAGAGAGAAAAATGAAGAACGTAACCCGCCGATCCGCACTCGGCATGGTTGTAGCCGCCGGTGGCGCAACCTTCCTCGCGGCATGTGGCGCGCAACCCCAGGCAACCAGCGGCTCTGCATCCGAGAGCGCATCCAACAATGCGTCCGGTAGCGCATCCGCTTCCGCATCTAAGAGCGCACGTAGCGACTACTCCGGCGTTGCAGTCCTGGAGGGCTACACCTCCAAGCCTGCCGACTACCAGCCCGGAACCCGCACCGAGCCCTCTAAGAACGCTCCCGTGCCCGTGAAGCCTGCCGTCGCTAACGAGAACAGCGTGGAGGGCCTGTACCAGTCCATCGCCTTCTTCGGCGCAGCCATGGAATACTACATGCGCACCGGTAAGACCGAGCCGCTGCGTGAATGCGCGCTCGACAAGTCCGAGCTGAAGAACATGATTGAGCCGGCAGGTGGCACCCTTGGCGAGAAGCTGGTCAAGGGTGAAGCCTGGATGCACGACGCGACCGTCACCATCACCATGCTTTCCGCGCAGCCCGAACGTGAGGGTGACACCTACAGCTGGGATATCCGCCTGACCATGGATCCCGGCGAGTTCATTGCAAGCAAGGACCGTGTGCAGGAAGCTCCCTCTGAATCGGATCGTAAGGACGAGGTCGAGCGCACCCTGCACGGCGTGTACGAGAACGGCGCATGGAAGCTGACCGGTATGAATGCTCGTCCCTCTTCCGCCTCAGCTTCTGCAGTAGCTTCAGCATCGGCTTCTGCTTCCTAAAAGCTTCAGCCTAGAGGCGTATAACTTCTACAAGTAAAAGGCGCCCGCCCCGTGGAATAAACCCACGAGGCGGGCGCCTTTCTTATATACGCAATAAAGCATATACCCTTATCGGGATGCTACCAGATGCGCACGCGCTCCTCCGGAGCCAGGTACAGTGCATCGCCCTCAGAGACGTCAAACGCCTCATAGAACTCGTCAATATTGCGCACCACACCGTTCACACGGAACTCATCCGGCGAATGCGGATCCACCGAAATCATCACCTCAGCATGCTGCGGGCGGGACTTCGTGCACCAGCCGCGAGCATTCGAGAAGAAGAAACGCTGAATACCGGTCATGCCGTCAATCACCGGTGCGCCAGCCAGCGACTCAATGCCCTGCTTCTTCAAAGCCAGACGGTACGCCTTCAACGCAATCGACATGCCAGCCAGGTCGCCAATGTTCTCGCCCAAAGTCAGCTCACCGTTCACATGGAACTTCGGGTCCAGACCCACCGGAACGTACGCGTTGTACTGCTCCACCAGCGCGGAGGTGCGTTCCTTGAACTTCGCGTAATCCTCCTCAGTCCACCAGCTCTCCAGCTTGCCGTCACCGTCATAGCGGGAACCCTGATCGTCAAAACCGTGACCAATCTCGTGGCCAATAATCATGCCGATATTGCCGTAGTTTGCCGCATCGTCAGCATCCGGGTTGAAGTACGGCGGCTGCAGAATCGCTGCGGGGAACACAATCTCATTCGCCGGCGGCATGTAGTACGCGTTCACGGTCTGCGGAGTCATCAGCCACTCCGACTTATCCACCGGCTGACCCTTACGGGCAATCAGCCAGTCAGCATCAAACGCACCGGTACGGCGCAGGTTCTCAAACAGGTCACCGGGAACGAGCTCCAGTGCGGAGAAGTCACGCCACTTATCGGGGTAACCGATCTTGGTGACGAACTTCGACAGCTTCTCCAGCGCCTTCTGGCGGGTTGCCTCGGTCATCCAGTCCAGCGACTCGATAGACTCGCGGTACGCCTCAAGGAGGTTGCCGACCAGAACCAGCATCTTCTCCTTGTGCGAGGGCGGGAAGTGCACAGCCACGTACTCCTGGCCAATCTCCTCACCCAGAGCCTTCTCGACAGCACCCACGCCGCGCTTCCAGCGCTCACGAATCTGCTGAGTACCGGAAAGGGTCTTGCCGTAGAAGTTGAAGCTCTCCTGAACCAGCTCGTCGTACATGAACGGCGCACGCGAACGCAGAACGGTCCACACAGCCCACAGCTTCCAGCTCATCAGCGGGATGGAGGTGAACAGCTTTGCCGCACCCTCGAAGAAGGACGGCTGAGCCACAATAACCTGACCCAGGGCCTCCGGGTCGGCGCCGAGCGCCAGCAGCCACTGTGAGAACGGGAAGCCGGGGAACTTCTCGCCCAGCTCGGTCGCCTGGTACGGGTTGTAGGTTGCCTCAGCGTCGCGGTTCTCCACGACGTTCCAGTGCAGGCGAGCCAGCTCCGACTCGTGGGTGAACACCAGCTGAGCCGCCTGCTCCGGAGTCAGGCCGAAGCCCTCAGCCAGACCGGTCAGCTCAAACATGCGGGCAATATGCTCAACATACGCCGCGCATGCAGCCTCGTGCTTCTCTTCACGGTAGTAGGATTCATCCGGCAGGCCCAGACCCGACTGATACAGGAAGAACGTGTAATTCTTCGGGTCCTTCGGGTCGTTGCTGGTGTACCAAGCGAACAGCTGCGGCAGACCCGCACGAGACAGCAGCGCCAGGGTCACAGCCAGGTGGGAGGGGGTTGCCGAGTTCAGAATCGGGGCGATTTCCTTCAGCAGCGGCTCCAGGCCGTCCGCCTCAATCTTCTCAACATCCATGAAGGAGTTGTAGAGTGCGCCAATACGGGACTCCGGCTGCTCCTTCGCGATCTTCTCCACCAGCTCACGCACGTGCTTCTCTGCGTTATCGCGGAGGGTGTACAGGCCGCCGTCCTTGGGGCGGTCCGCCGGGATTTCGTGGGTAGCAAGCCACTTGCCGTTGACGTGGCGGAAGAAATCGTCGCCCGGCTTGACGGTTTCATCCACCCATTCTTTAGTGATTCCAGAGTTAGTAGTCATGGTTCCATTCTAGGTTCTTAACGTAAGAAGCCACACGATTACCGACAAGCCATCATATGGTGACTCACCAGCAAACGTGTGGCTTCCCTACACGAAAGATGGGGCAATTATGCCTGAGCCGCCAGCTTCTCTGCACGCTCAGCCATCAGACGCTTCTCAGCACCGTTAACCAGCCAGAGGAACAGAACCGCCAGACCCGAGCACACAATCATGAAGACGAACGCGGTGCTCCAACCCCAGTGATCAACAATGATGCCGATACCAGCAGAAGCCAGGGTCGCACCCAGCGCGTAACCGAACAGGCCGGTGAAGCCCGCAGCGGTACCCGCAACGTGCGAGGGAGACAGGTCAATAGCCTGCAGACCAATCAGCATAACCGGGCCGTAAATCAGGCCACCAATCAGAGCCAACGCAACGTACGCAATCCACAGCGGCGCATCCGAAGAAGGCAGCCAGTACAGCAGAATCGCGCCAACGGTCGCAATCAGGAACAGGATACCCGCGGGGGAGCGGCGACCCTTGAACATGCGGTCAGAAACGTAACCGCACAGGACGGTGCCGCCAATACCGGCAAGCTCCAGAATCGAGAAGCCCGCAATACCACCCTCAAGGGAAGCGTGGCGCACATCGTGTAGGTACTTCGGCGCCCACACCAGCACGCCGTAACGCAGGGTGTACACGAACACGTTTGCCAGAGCCAGGTACACCATAGTCGAGTTGGTCAGCACGTGCTTACGGATGGTGGTCCAGGTGGACTCTGCACGATCCTCAGCGGTGGACTCAACCTTGTGCGGGTCGTTGCGGTACACGTCAACGGTGGGCAGACCCTCAGCCTCGGGGTTGTCACGAATCAGCAGCCACGCCACGAACGCCAGAACGAAGCTGATAACAGCCGGGAACCAGAAGGCAACTTCCCAGGTCTTGCCGAACATGGAGAAGCCCCATGCAACCAGCAGACCGGACAGCGCACCACCAACGTTGTGGGCGGTGTTCCACCAGGAAACCTTCGTGCCGCGCTCGCTGGTGGAGAACCAGTTCACGAGCACACGACCCGAGGGAGGCCAACCCATACCCTGGAAGATGCCGTTGAAGACCATAATGGTCGCCATGATGGAGGCGATAGCAGCAGCGTAGCCCGTCGCACCCGCGCCTTCACCCATGTAACCGGTCAGCGCCAGCAGGATGTTTGCAACACCCGAGAGCACCAGACCGATGGGCAGGAACAAACGCGCGTTCGAGCGGTCAGAAATCATTGCGGTGAAGAACTTGCTGAAGCCGTAAGCCAGCAGCAGTGCCGTGGACAGTGCACCAATTGCTGCGTTGCTGAAGCCAAGTTCCTTGGTCAGAATCGGGGTGACCAGCGGGACGTTGTTACGAATCAGGTAGAAGGTTGCGTAACCGATGAAGATACCCATGAAGACCTGTAGGCGCATGCGCGGGTACTTCGCATTAACTTCTGCTTCGCTGAGCTGGGGCTTGGGTGCCGGAATAGCGAGCCAGCGGGGTGTAGAACCCTTCTTCTTCTTTGATGAAGTGGTAGTAGTCATGCTGGAATTCTAAAAACGGCGGCTTATAAAAATGCTAATCTGCTGGAAAAGTTTTCAGTAGAATGTTCACTATGGTGAACAGATATTCAGAGTGATTATTCTATTAATACTGTTTTTACCCTGGAATTACAGGGAAGTGCTAAATCTGTGTGATGTATATCTGTCTACTGGGCAACAGTGCCACAAGTGCTACAGTGAATATAAATACTTTCATTGTTGAGTAAGTATGTGTTTTGGTCAGACCACACTTAAATTTAGAGTAATTTATACCCTAAGTTCAAAAAGAAAACCACTTGAACACCACAAAATCGGTGCCCAAAAACAGCACAGAAAGCCCGCCCGCACGGTGCAGAAGAAAAACCGTACGGGCGGGCCTGTTATCTATCCCCAAAAGCTCGGCATACAGTCGGTACGCATACCGGCACGAAGCCGAACAGCCGCCACCTGCCGCAGGTTACCGCGAGCAAACCATCATCCGGTCAACCCGCAGCAGGCAGCGGAACCAATAGGCGCCTCCTAGAGGGATGCGCGAATCGCCTTGGTGGCGTCCACCAGGTGACGCAGAGACTGCTTGGTCTCCTCGTAATCACGAGTCTTCAGGCCGCAGTCAGGGTTCACCCACAGGTCAGCAATGGTGCCGTAACCAATCGCAGCCTTCAGCAGGGACTCAATCTCATCCTGCGAAGGAACACGCGGGGAGTGGATGTCCCACACGCCCGGGCCCAGACCGGAAACGAAGCTCTCCGGAATATCAGCCAGCAGCTCCATGTGCGAACGAGCCGCCTCAATGCTGGTCACGTCAGCGTTCAGAGCGTTAATCGAGTCGATAATCTCGTTGAACTCCGAGTAGCACAGGTGGGTGTGAATCTGAGTGGAATCCTTCACCGCGCTGGTTGCCAGGCGGAAGGAGTTCACCGACCAATCCAGGTACTGCGGCTGCTCATCGCGGCGCAGGGGCAGCAGCTCACGCAGAGCCGGCTCGTCCACCTGAATGATGCGGATGCCCGCCTGCTCCAGGTCGGCAATCTCGTCGGCAAGAGCCAGAGCCACCTGGTTAGCGGTCTCGCGGCGCGGCTGGTCGTCACGCACGAAGGACCACGCCAGAATCGTCACCGGGCCGGTGAGCATGCCCTTGACCGGCTTGTCGCTCAGCGACTGTGCGTGGGAGCTCCACGGCACGGTGAACGCCTCACCGCGCAGGCCCTCACCGTGACGCTTCACGTCACCGAACAGAATCGAGGGGCGGGTGCAACGCGAACCGTAGGACTGAACCCAGCCGTGGCGGGTGGTTGCGAAGCCGTCGAAGTTCTCAGCGAAGTACTGAACCATGTCGTTACGCTCAGCCTCACCGTGAACCAGCACGTCCAGGCCCAGCTCCTCCTGCAGCTTGATGACCGAGGCAATCTCGTCACGCAGGAAGCCGTTCAGCTCCTCGGCGGAAATCTTGCCCGCACGAGCCTCCGCACGGCGGCGGCGAATCTCAGCGGTCTGCGGGAAGGAACCGATGGTGGTGGTCGGCAGCTTCGGCAGGTTCAGGTCAGCCTGAGCCGCGCGGCGAACGTCAATGGTCGGGCGGTCGAAGTCCTCGGGAGTCACAGCTGCGGCGCGGGCACGAATCTCGTCGTTGTGTTTACGCGGGTCAGCGGCGAAGCGAGCCAGCGCCTCGTCAGCAGCCTTCAGCTCCGGCTCAACAGCAGCCTCACCCTCGGCCAGGCCACGAGCCAGCAGGGCGATCTCGGCAACCTTCTGGTCGGCGAATGCCAGGCCGTCCACGGGAACCTCGGCGGGGTCTTCCAGAGCCAGGTCGTGCGGCACGTGCTGCAGGGAGGTCGAGGAGGACACCGACACGGCACCCTCGGATGCGCCGGGCAGCGCCTCCAGAGTCTTCAGAGCCGCGCGAACATCGGCACGCCACACGTTACGGCCGTTCACAACACCGGCAACCAGGTGCACGCCGGCGGCAGAAACGGACTCCAGCTCAGCCTTCGAGTACACGCCGTGCACCAGGTCAAGGTGCAGAGCCTCAATACCGGTACCCAGCAGAGCCGGCAGGTTCTCACGCAGGGAACCGTAGGGGCTGGTCACCAGAATCTGCGGGCGCTTCTCGCCGGCAGCCAGGGTGCGGTAGGTGCGCTCGGCAAGCTCAGCAACCTTCGCGTTGTCGGCACGGTCCACGGTCAGGCCCGGCTCGTCCAGCTGAACCCACTCAACGCCGCGCTCAGCCAGCTGCTCCAGCACCTGAGCGTATGCGGCAACGAATTCATCCAGACGGTCAACGGGGGAGAAGTCCTCAGCGGAACCCTGCTCAGCCTTAGCACCCAGCAGCAGGGTCAGCGGGCCAACAATCTGCGGGCGAACCTTCACGCCAGCCTGCTTAGCGACCTCGAGCTGCTCGTCAATAGCCTCAAGGTTCAGCTTAATCTCGGTACCGGCACCAATCTCGGGCACCAGGTAGTGGTAGTTGGTGTCGAACCACTTAGTCATCTCCAGAGGAGGCAGGGTCTCGGTACCGCGCGCCAGTGCGAAGTAGCCGGGCAGATCCAGCAGACCGCGTGCGTCCTTAGCCTCAGCCAGACGCTCGGGAACCAGGGTGAACAGGCGAACCACATCAAGCACCTGATCGTAGTAGGAGAAGGTCGCCGGAATCGAGTAGTTGTCAGCCTTCAGACCGGCGGCGGTCACGCGCTCGAAGTAGGTGCGCTGCACGTCAGCGGCGGTGTCCTGCAGCTCCTGCAGGGTGGCCTTGCCCTTCCAGAAAGCCTCCTGAGCCTTCTTCAGCTCGCGGAAGCGGCCCACGCGGGGGTAGCCAACAATGGTTGCGGCGGGGAATGCGGTGTTCGACATAATATTTTTTTCCTTTACTGGGGATAGATAGGGGAGTCAGTTCCGGTGTTTTACCACCCGACTGTGGGTGGTGAAACGGAGAACTCAACAACTCCCGGAATATTTGTGGGGGAGAAAGTGGAAACGCATCCGACAAGGAGCGTTATCGGTTGAAGCGGGGTTTTAGACGTATTCCAGTTCGCTCAGCGGCTGAGAGAAACGGTTACTGTACCGCGGCAAATCCAGCTGATCCAGAACGTCCAGAACCGCGGCATGCTCGTTGAAGGTGAAGAAGTGCAGGCCCGGTGCGCCCGCATCCATCACGGCGCGGCACTGGTTCAACGCATACTTAACACCGATGCGGTGCAGCTCAGCGTCACTGGTTGCCGTCTCTAGGGCGTAGGCGAGGTCCGTCGGGACTTCCATGCCCGCCATCTGGCAGAGATTCTGCAGGCGCTTCAGGGAGGTTACCGGCATGATGCCCGGAATAATCGGAATATCTACGCCCGCCAGGTGCGCCGAATCGACCAGGGCGCTGTAGCGTTCATCCTCAAAGAACACCTGAGTAATCGCGAAATCTGCGCCGGCACGCTGCTTGGACAGCAGAATCTCAATATCCTGCAGCAGGGATGCGGACTCGGGGTGCTTCTGCGGGTATGCCGCCACACCAATCGACACCTTGCCAGCTGCCAGGTGGGCAAAATCTTCACGCTCCACGCGGCGAATGAGTTCCACCAGGTAGCGGGCGAAAGGAAGCTCAGAAACCTGACCTTCCTGAATGTCACCGCGAAGAGCCAGGAAACCGCGCACGCCCAGACCCAGAATCAGGCGGACCGCACGCTCCAGCTCATGCACCGAGTGGCCTGCACAAATCAGGTGAGCCAGCGGGGTGAGGGAGGTTTCATGCACCAGGTGGTCGAGCAGCGCCAAGGTCTTCTGGCGGCGCTTAGCATCTCCGGCGTAGGTGACCGAAACGTAGTCGGGGTTGGTACCCTCAAGCTCCGCAATGGTGCGAATCAGCGACTCACAGCTTGCGTGTGAGCGCGGAGGGAACAGCTCAAAAGAAAGAGCCGGGTGAACTGTAGCCATAACCATCCTTCGTGTTCACCCGATAGATACGCACCGTGAGGGTGCGCGAATTCTTCTGCAGGATGCGCTGTACCGGTTTGCGGGTACGACTCATCAAGGGGTGCCGAAGGGTATTCTTCTCTATCGGTTCTGGCGGGAGCACCTTGTCCGTACCCTGCACCGTGACGGTGGGGGATACTGGCGAGGTTGCTGCGACGTCTACGAGCCAGATCTCTCGGTCGCTCTTGATAGATAACGCTTTCACTCTACCCACCACCTCCGAGGGCGTGCAAGGGATACGGCGGTTGATGTCCTAATATTTCTGGACATGACATTGGGGCGAAATATGAACTTAATATGACTGACTATGACGAAGGGGGGCTGGGGGGCGTTGCGGGTAGGGCTGTCGGCTGACCCTGGATGCCCGGAACTATCGCAGATATATCTGCTTAATATTCTTGGACACGCACGAATATATGTGTTTTGAATTTCATTGAGGGGTAGGGTAGCTAGTGAGGCACGGGTAGTGTTTCGATGTCCGCTCATCGAGGAGTTGTAGGGCTCAAAGATGAGTTCAATATGACTTTGTGAGCGTGGTGAGAATGAAAAAGCTATTTTCTTCTATACTCTGGTCCTTCCGCCTAGCATGGAAAACCTGTCCCACAACCCTGGTGAGCGTCGCCCTATCGCTAGCCGTCATTGCCTGCATTCCCTTGAGTCAGTCCCTGCTGATTGGTAATACAGTATCAGCCTTGAGCGGTTCAAATGGTGGTGCGGCCTGGATTTATATCGTTGCTCTTGCCCTTGTTGTCGGAATTAATATCATTGCTAAACGCTGGGTCATAAGTAACATGCTCATCCTCAAATCAAAGGTGAACTATCGGGTTCACTGCATGTTAAATAACAGGTTATCTACATTTCCGTTATCTGATATAGGTAGCACAAAATCACAGGAAGATATACGTGCTGCTAGAGAGGCAATATCGAAACAGGAATTGCAGGTTCACACCATGTCAGTTATGACACTGGTGAGTGCCTTCGCAATGGTGTTACTTCTCTGTCTTAATATCGCGAACGTCAGCATTGTGGCAGCAATTTTTGCGGCACTGTGTTCACTACCCCTATCTATTGCAATGGTAATCCTCGCTAAACGTGATTACGCTATATACACCCTAATGTACGAGGACTATCGGGTAGAGAACTACTATCTAGACAATCTGATGGCTCAAAGTCGCGCCCAAGAACTTCACCTCATGAGAGCCTCCCGATTTTTCTCGCAACGCGTAGCGTCCTGGCGACGCCGGGCGGCCGGTAGGGAATTGAGCCTTGAAAGTGTTAGAGGAATCATCTCCGTAGTTGCAGGGCTACTCTGCTCTGTCTTACTTTTTGCGTCCCTGTACTTCCTTGTGGATTCAGGAGCCGATATATCGTATGTGGCCGGATCGCTGATTGGAATCATTGCCTGTGTTGACGCGACCCAAGAGGTGGGATATTCATTCGGTCAGATTATTAATGGAGCATTATCTGTTCAGCAATTCCGAAGGGTATGCGACTCTAATACTTACGACCATGCTTCTGAGATAAAAACTTCTAACCCTAACCATGAAAATATTTCAAAAATTATATGCAAAGATGTATCCGTTCAGTATGAGGGCGCGTCGTCTTTTGCGCTTAAAGATATTAATCTTGAGCTGATGAATAATCAAATGATTGCAGTAGTTGGTGCCTCGGGCGCGGGAAAAACAACGCTAATAAATGCAATTCTTGGAATTACACCAATTGCCCAGGGGAGCATAACGTATAAGGGTGCTTCTTCTGAGAGTAAATACAAC
>NZ_CAXOMR010000007.1:0-90998 GCF_964210535.1 Rothia mucilaginosa | reverse complement strand
CCTCCCAATTCCTCCCAATCCTGTGAGGGGTCTTGAGAGGTGGTTTTGGGTACGACGAAATGGCCGTTGGAGTCTCCCCCGGTATCCGGTGCACCGGATACCGGGGTTGGCTCTTCAACGACCTCTGCAGCGGATGCTTGCTCGTTGATGAGGGCAAGTTCGGCTGCATCGATTTGCGCAGAGAATTCGTCAATCATCTGCTGCGCACTGATGGTCGGCAAAGAGCTGTTGGTGTGCACCACAGGCAAGGGTTCATCAATAACCTGCGAACCATCACCATCACCAGTGCCCTGGTTCTGGATCTGACTCCGGGAGAACTCTCTTACCTGCGAGTCGGTCTGCGACTGCACCACAGGCAAGGGTTCATCAATAACCTGCGAACCATCACCATTACCAGTGCCCTGGTTCTGGATCTGACTCCGGGAGAACTCTCTTACCTGCGAGTCGGTCTGCGACTGCACCACAGGCAAGGGTTCATCAATAACCTGCGAACCAGTGCCCTGGCTCCGGGAGAACTCTCTTACCTGCGAGGTGGCCTGCACCGCCGGCAAGGGTTCATCAATAACCTGCGAACCATCACCATTACCAGTGCCCTGGTTCTGGATCTGACTCCGGGAGAACTCTCTTACCTGCGAGGTGGCCACGACCGACCTACCAACCGGCTTATCTGACGGAGCGGATGCCTTGGTGGGCACCCCATTCTCAGTCAGCCAAGCCGCGCTCTTTGCACTAAAATACGGCGTCTTCGGGGCAGGTAGAAGATCTACCGCCCAACCAGCATTGTCCTTACGGGACGAGTTGCAGCTTCGACACGCCACGACCATATCCTCCGGAGTTTCTGCAGGAACTCCAGGATTCAAATGGTCATAGGTCGCGCCACGGCCGCCCTTCTGGTTACCCCAGTAAACGACGTTGCCGCACCAACGACATGCATCGCCGTCGCGAGCACGAATCGGCACAATCAACGAACCGTTCCTGGTGTCGTTACGCCGCCTGTTTTCCCATTCGATTTCCTCCTTCAAACGCATATGGAACAGGTCTTCATCCTCTACCAAACGATAGGCAGTGCGCCCATCATCCAGAGGCACCTCACCGGTAAGGTACCCGCAGAACGTCGCATCAGCAATAAACTTCTCTGCAGCTTCTGGAGTACCGGTGAACTTCAGAATGGAGCCGCGTTCAATAATGTAATCAGTCTTGAACGCCGCCGCCTCAACAGCCAAAGCCAGCACCTGACCAAACAGCGACCACATCGACTGCATGCTCGCGCCAGGAATCTCCAGCGCTCGCCACACAATGCGATGCTGCGCGGCCGTGTCGGATACTTTCAGCCAAGGCATGAGGGGGGCTCCTTGCGGTGGTAGCAGTGTAGAACATTTTTCTCTACAACTTGGTCAAAATCAGCAGAACACTGCTAATTAGTGATGTCTTTCTCAATGGCGGCATCCACCAAATCCTCATACATGAGGTCGAGCAGATGCTGGATTTGGGACATGCGCTCGCGTACCTTACGCTGGCGCTTGCCAAGGCTTGCGCTCCGCAGGTTTGCAGGGGTGAGCGGTGCGAGGCTCTTCTTTGCCTCTTCGACGCGCTCAAGAACCTCTGCTGATTCCTGCGGCGCTTCGGAAGCTTCATCAGCGAGCGCCGGCGGCTCGGTGAGCGTCATAGGGAGCGTCGGTTCTTCCTTGGTTGCTGAGGCGTCTGCGGTGGCGGTGAGTGCCTCTGCGTGTTGGCTTCGGCGGGATGCCTCCAGCTCGCGAATCTGGTTGATTGCTTCGCGGAGGCGGGGGTAGCTGTCGCTGTCTCGCTTCATGCTCATGGAGCGTTGCAGGAGCCCCTCAGTGAGCATGTAGGTGACGGCTCGGGTTGCTTTGCCGCCGCCGAGGTCTTCGCGCCACTTCCGCTTCCATTTGTTCGAGACTCCGGAAAGGAGGCAGCCTTTGGCGAGCGCGCCGATTGCTACTGCGAGGTCTGCGTTGTGGACCCAGATGCGGTCTGCGTCGTAGATGTGGCGGATGGGGGTGCCGTTGATGGTGAGGTCGGTGTCTGGCACCGCAATCGGGTAGTAGCGGTTCATGGGTGGTGTGTCCTTGGGGTGTGGGGCTTATTCGGCGTAGTTGGTGTCGTCGTGGGAGCTGGCGTGGAGCCTGGATTCTTCGAAGAGCTCTTCAACTGCGTCTTGGAGGACCAGGGAGTTGAGTGATTCAACGGCTTTGGTTTTTTCCTCCCCGCAGGTGACGCATTTGAGTTTGAATACCCTGCCTACGATCTCCATGTTTCGGGTGAGGGCGAAGACTTCGATGGTGAAGGGGGAGCCTTTGTGTTCCTGGTGTTCTTTCATCAGTGTTTCCTTAGATCGGTGTTTTCTTAGCTGACGAGGGTGTAGGTTGCCCAGAGCATCTTGCTGCGGGGGTAGCCTCCGGTGTAGAGGTAGACGTCGCCGCCGGGGTGTACGTCGAAGGTGCTGCAGGCGCGGGGTGCGAGTGCTGCGGCGACTGCGTCGATGATGGCTTTGGTGCGGGTTTCTTCTCCTCGGCGGCCGTCCCAGTAGGCGTAGGTGTGGATGATGTCTTTTTCGCCGGTGGCGGTGGGGTGGACGAATTCGATTGCGATCTTGTGGCTTGCCATGGTGGTGTTTCCTTGGGTGGTGTGGTGGGTGGGGTCCCCCGCCGCCGGTGTGGCTACTGTAGGAAAGGTGTGGCGGCGGGGGAAGCTTGTGGGTTGGTTAGATGTTGATGGAGGTTGTCATCATTGACCTGTAGCGGGCTTTGCCGGCGGCGCGGTTTCGTTGCCAGACTTTGACGTCTTCGGGGCGGTACCAGTAGATGCCGTCGTCGTCTTTGGCTGCGGGACGGAGGCGGATGCCGGCGGCTCGAACAGCGGCCCCTGAGTAGGTGCGGACGGTGCTGACTTTGATGCCTGCTGCGGCGGCGACCTGGCTTTCAGAGACGAGTTTCGTTCCTGGGTTGCAGGCTTCGAACATGGTCTTGTGGGGCAAATCAATCTTGTTGGTCATTGGTGGTGTTTCCTCGGGTGGGGCGGGGTTTGCGCCAGTGGATTGCTTGCATGTGGCGGCGGCAGAGCTTCTTGGAGGCTGCACGCTTTTCTAGCCATGCTTCGACGTCTTCGGGGCGGTACCAGTAGTTCCCGTTGAAGTCGCCTTTGGCTACTGGGCGGAGGCGGGAGGTGACGGCGGCTTTGATGGAGTCGCCAGCGTAGGCGCGCAGTGTGGTTTCTTTGATGCCTGCTTCACGCGCGACGGTTGCGGCGGGGAGCAGATGCTCACCGGGGTGCGCTTTCAACCATTCGGTGAGGGTTGGCAGGTCGCTGAGGGGTGAGTTAGCCATTGAGTCCTCCTTTGGTGTGGTCGTGGACAAAGCTGCCAATGAGGATTGCGGCGGAAGCAGGGGCGAGCGCAAGCGCGAAGATTAGTGCTCGGAAGGTGATTGTGGGCTGTGCGGTGCCGATTCCAACGAGGATTATGAAGGCGAGAGCGCAAGCCCAGACGAGGGCTTTTGCGGTGCGGATAGTGCGGTCGGTGGTCATGGTGGTGTGTCCTTGGGTTAGATGATGAGGAGGATGAAGATAGTGAGTGCTGCGGCGACCCAGAGTCCGAGGTTTATCCAGGCGAGGGTGATGAACTTCTTTTCCATCGCCTCGAGGTCGATACGAGTGATGGCGAGGTCAGAGCGAACGATGGTGATGTCGTGGTTCTGGCTCGTCTGCTTCGCGTGCAGGCGCTTGGTGTACTTATCGAGCTGAGCGAGCGCCTGGCGCTGGTCCTTGCCGGCGCCTTGCAGGATTCCGACTGCGACTTCGGTTTCGGTGAGCTTGCGTTCGGTCTCAACGATGCATTGCATTGCGAATCCGACGTTTGCGTTCACGTCCCTCGAATGCTGTTCGACCCGCCCGTTGAGGTGGTCGGTGAGGCGGCGGGTCTCGCATAGTTCGTCTTGGAGGGACGCGATGCTGTTGTCGAGGCTGTCGATGTCGGTGCGGACCTGGTCGTGGTTGTCGATGATTGTCTGGATGGCGGTGTGGCGGTGGTTGCGTCCTGCTGCGCGGTCGCGCTTGGTCTTGGGGGTGGTCATGGTGTGTCCTTTACTGGCTGGTGTGTGGTGGGTGGTGAGGTTATCTCTGTGTCAAATCGGCGATAAGATTACGGAGCTCTTCCGACCTCTTCTTTTTCGCCTCGGCCTCCTTGTAAGCTCGCGAGGCTTTATACGCTTCTAAGCCGTAGGCCCCGGCGACGATAGCTGAGATAACGCTGATACAGCAGCAGACGACGCTGAAGATTAGACTGAACTGCTCAGAATCCATTGGGGTTTGCCTTTCGGGTGTTAGAGGAGCTGTGAGACTTGGCTGCGGCGGTGACGCATCAGGTGCTCTGCGAGGCGGGTGATGCAGTGCTCTACCGCTTCATCTGAGAACTGGAGCGTGGCTTCGTCCGTGATCTGGTCGCTGGTGAGCGCGTCATGCAGTGTCACACCGCAGTCAAGAGGGCATGGAACGTGGATGTTCGCGCGGTTCTTGAACAGCTCGTTTTCGTGCAGGGTGGGTCGCAGGTCAGGTCGGAGGCTATTCCTGCGGTCCCAGCAGATGCGGGCGGCGGACAGGCACCGGTTCGCGTGAGCTACCAGCTCCACCCAGAAGTCGGGGTGCGCGGTCTTGATGTGTTCGGCTGCGGCAGTGCCCATAATGCGGGCGATGTTGCCGGGCTCCAGCTCGGCGTAGACTTCCTGGCATGCCCCGCAGTGGAGTGCGGGTGCCTTCTTGCCGCGCAGGCGCGGGTCTCGGGTGTGGGCGGTGAGGTGCCGTGCCCACCAGATGGTTCGGGCGTGCTCTGTGGCGAGCGCTTCGGCGGGGGTTAGGTGTTTCTCGTTCATTGGTGCTTCCTTAGTTGGTATGGTGGGTTGATGAACCCGATAGTGAATATGTGAGGAGTTATCTAATGCTTGCTAACCCTGCTCGTGAGCTGCTTCGCGTGTTTGAGAGCTGGTCGCAGCCCTCTTCTTCTGCACGTTTTGCACGCCCTTTGGATACTGAGGAGGAAATCTCGCAGGCTTTGCATGCGGCGCTTCTGCTGCGTGATATCCAGCGTCTTGTGAAGGTCGCGGAAGTTGAGCGCCCCGAACATAATTTGTCGTGGGCCTCGAAGTATTACGCCCGGTGGGCGCATGCGATTTTCCAGTACCCCCACGGGTGGGACTCTTCGTTCCACTTAGAGAGCTACGAGCTGGACGTGCTGTCTGCTTTGGCGGGTACCTTTGATGCATTCGCTAGCTCCTCTGAACCTGGGGTGCTTGATTGGCTCAACTCCCAGCGTGAGGCGATGGCTTCCAAGGTTCGCGAGGTCGCGGATTACGTTGCAGAGGACAAGGGGCTGAGCAGTTCTTTCCGTGCGTACATCCACGAGGTTATGTGCCGTGTGGAGGCCGCTTTCTCCGATGAGCTGAGCGGTAGCTTCAGCTTGTACAACGCATATATGGAATTCACTGTTTTAGTCGATGCAGTGTCTAACCGCACCACAGACCCCGAAGCGAAGGAGTTCTACCGCCGTGCATGGGACTGGCTGCAGGTTTCCGAGAACGCTAGGGCTCTTGCCTGGGCTGCTGCTCGTAAGGCGATCGGCCTCTAGGTTCCGCGCGGGCGGCAAGCTGGAATCGGCGTCGTGCAAGCGCCGACTCTACGACGGCAATTGCTTCTTTGACCGTGATATGCACCGTGGTGCTATCACGGTCTTTTGCGTAGAGGGCTAAGTCATCAATGATGTTGTACATTTCCTGGATGGCTTCGTCGGAGCAGAACCGCGGGCGGGTGGGCCTCTGGGTTTCGGGGGTGTTCATTGGTGTTTCCTCAGTTGGCGACGTGGATGCTGGAGTGGAGCCTGGATTCTTCGAAGAGCTCTTTAAGCGCGTTTTGGAAGGCCAGGGGGTTGAGTGATTCAACGGTTTTGGTTTTCTCCTGCCCGCAGGTTCCGCATTTGAGTTCGATGACCTTGCCTACGATTTCCCCGTTCCTGGTGAGCTGTAGGACTTCGAGGGTGAAGGGGGAAGCTTTGTGTTCTTTCATCGTTTTCTCCTTAGTTGGTGGTGTTGGTGACGGGGAGGGACTGGAGCCAGTCCATGACGGCGTGGCTGGTGTAGTAGATCCTGCCGCCGCGCTGGCCCCTGCTGGTGCGGATGAAGGCGGGGCCGGTGCGGGCGTTCCGCCAGTCGGCCAGAGTCTGCTCTTTCACGCCGAGAGCCTCAGCGAGCTCTTCAGGTGACCAGAGCGCTAGGTGGTCTTGAGGGATAGTCAGCATGTCCTGTTCCTTTATGTCGCTAAATGTTCCTATATAGAAACAGAAGGACAAAAATTATTTGGCGGGGGTGAGCTCAGTGAGGTGCTCTTGATAGAACCAGGAAGGTTTGACCCCCAATATTGTTGCAATGTCCCACAGTTCGTAGGCTCGAATCGGCGCATTGTGATTCTCGAGTGCTGATAGGCGAGTGCGGCTAATCCCGGCCTTTTCGGCAACCTCTGTTCGAGTGAGTTTCGTCTTCGCGAGTGCAAGCGAGAGGTTCTCCGCTAGGATTTCGCCAATCTGTCGGGTGCTCATGGCCACCTTCCTTTCTTGGTGATGCAACCATCATATGTTTATATTTATGAACAAGTCAAGCCGTTAATGAATTTTTTTTAGAAATTATAGATTTTCTCTGATTTTGCATGTAATGTAATGGCATGGCAGAGAACAAGAAGAAGACCGGGAATCGCAGGGGAACCGGCCCTGCTAACAGGTTTAGCCAGCTCCTTAATGCGGAGCTTCGCGCGGTCGTCGCATATCGACGGATGACCCTGCGCGACCTTGAAGAAGTGACAGGAGTTAGCAAGGCAAGGCTCTCAATGGCACTAAATCAAGACACTTCCCCCCTTAACACAAATGAGTTTGAGATTATTTGCAGGGCACTCGAGATTGACCCGGCCGAGGTCTGCTTCCGCGCTGAGGCGGCGCTACAGAAGGAGCTGGCAGCTGAGAATTCTTCCGTGTCCGACAAAGAACTGGCTGCGCAGATTCTCGCACGAGCCGAAGCTGCAACCCGGGCTGGCTATCGCCTAGCCGCACACCCCGCTGATAAGGTCATCACCGAAGACAGCCACGGCGCATAACCAGCGCACAATCACTAACTCACTCATGACTTCAACAGCAAATACATACGATCCAGAACGCCACGCCGCAAGCTTGGGTATCCGCATCGTCGAAGCCCAACCCCCAGCCGGCACACTCGCCCTCTGGGACGAGCAAACCAGGACCATACTCACCGCCCCGGGCTCCTGTGGCGACAGCGACGATGCGTCATAGCCCATGAGCTCGCCCACGCAATCAACGGAGACGAGCACTCCCCCATGGACGACGTCGCCTCCACCAAACGCGAGCGCCGCGCCGACGCTCTTGCCGCCGGCTGGCTCCTGCAGCCACATGCCGTGAAGACTGCTCTGGCGGTGGCTCCTGATTCTTTGCCTGCTGCGGCGGCTGAGCTTGAAGTGACTGAGCGTATCCTCTCTGCGTGGCTTTGGGAGCATAGCAAACGGGGCGGTCTGGATAGCTAGTCCAGTCCGCCCCGTCTGTGCATCATCAATCAATGTAAGGAGAAATAAGCGCTTATATCCGTCTGATGCAGTTCACTCACACAACAATAAGATGCCGACTCAGCTCGCCCTTGCAGGTTCCGCCTCGTAGTTATCGGTTATTGCCGGAGTAGTTTAGCTTCACGTGGCGATTGCGGCAAGAGTCTCAAGGTGTCGGCGTGTCGTGCGGCGGTTTTTGGTCAAAAAGATAACCGCCCCACCTACTGTATCCGGCAGTAGACGGGGCGGTTCCTGTGCAGTCCATGCTGAAGGAATGCTCGAACGAGATGACCGAGTTTAGCGTCACCTGCGGGCGAGCGCAAGTGAAAGGAGGCGAGGGTGGTTAGGGACCCTCTTCCGATTGGTTCTCATGGAAAGATTATGGCTCGGCGGATTAAGCCGAAACGCTGGATGGCGCGCGTCTATTTTCGTGATAGTGCTGGCGTGCGGCGGGAGGTGACGGCGCAGGGGCCTACTCGTGCGGCGGCTGAGCATCGTGTGAAGTTGAAGTTGTCGAGTCTGCCTGTGGCTGGTGCTGAGCTGTCCTCTGCGACGACGCTTAGGGAGGCTCTGGAGCGGTGGGTTTCTGGGTTGGATGATGGGTTGGCGCTGAACACCTTGCGTAATTACAAGCTGTGGGCTGAGCGCCTTTCTCAGAATCTTGGCTCTTTGCAGCTGAGAGAGCTCACAGCCGGGGCGCTGGATGCGTACCTGGCGGGTATTGATTTGCCTAGTGTGCGGTATAACCAGCGATTGACGCTCAAAATGGCGTTGGATGAGGCGGTGCGTCTTGGAGCTTTGCCGCATAACCCGGTTCTGGCGACTCGCCCGGTGAAGACCAAGAAGAAGGAAGTGCGAGCGCTGGATCTGGAGCAGGTTCAAGAGCTGCGGAGACTCGTTTCGGGGTTGCAGGCAACACCTACTTACAGCGGGTATCTTCCTGATCTTGTTGATGTGCTTTTGGGTACTGGGTGCCGTTGGGGTGAAGGTGCCGGCATCCGCTGGCAAGATGTTGACCTTGAGGCGGGGACTGTGACCATTTGCGGTACGCTCGTTCAGAAGGCGGGTTGGCAGGCTGATACGAAGACACATGAGGTTCGTACCCTGCAGGTGCCGCCCTTTGTTCTTGAGGTGCTTCGGAGGCGGCGCTCAGAGGCCCGTGAGGGCGCCGTGTTCGTGTTTGAGCAGGGCGGTAAGTCTCTGGCGTACAATTCGGCGAGGACATGGCTTGGTAGGGCGCTCAAGGGCTCGGAGTTGGAGTGGGTGACCTGGCATGTGCTGAGGAAGACCACTGCCACTTTCTTGGATGAGAGGTTGGGTATTGCGGAGGCATCTTTGCAGCTTGGTCATGCGTCGGAGGAGATGACGAGATCTGCCTATGTGCAGCGGAGTAAGCAGGCGGCGTTTGCGGAAGCGTTGGAGGGGCTGGCGGGCTAGATTTGGTCCCCATTTACTCCCCACTTTGAAACCAGTAAATGCCAAAAATGAACCAGTATTAAACCTGGCATAAAAAAGAAGAACCCCCGCATCTCCCCTAGTCAACTAGAGGAAATACGGGGGTTCATATAGTTTGCACACCTGTTACGTGTGCGCTCTC
Source organism: Rothia mucilaginosa (assembly GCF_964210535.1). Classification (GTDB taxonomy): domain Bacteria; phylum Actinomycetota; class Actinomycetes; order Actinomycetales; family Micrococcaceae; genus Rothia; species Rothia mucilaginosa_F. Next base: position 81,793 of record NZ_CAXOMR010000007.1, on the reverse strand, counting down.
ACATTAGAAAGCCTTGTTTACCAGCGCAGCAAGACCGGACTTCTTGTTTGCAGCGGTCTTCTTGTGCAGAACACCCTTGGAAACAGCCTTGTCCAGCTTACGGTTCACAAAACGCAGAGCCTCAACAGCAGCTTCCTGGTTCTGTGCCTCAACAGCAGCCTTGACCTTGCGGGTCGCGGTCTTCAGCTCGGACTTTACAATGTTGTTGCGCAGGCGAGCCTTCTCGTTGGTGAGGATACGCTTCTTCTGAGACTTAATGTTAGCCACAATTAAACTTTCTGTTTTGTCTTATTGGTCGGTGAGGGCGACGCTGGCCGATCATCGACTGAGCGGCGTGGGGATGCCTATGGCAACCGGCCAGCAGTGCCCGATGACCATCGGACACTCAACCACACATAATACCAGATGAACAGCCTCCACGACAGACCCCCGCGGAGAGAAAAATACTGTGAAAACCGCTACACGCAGCCTCCACATCCGGCGCAGACGATTGGCGCCGGTCGCCGGTGAAACTACCGGCACAGGGTGCTAGCCGTTACGGCGAGTCCACGCACGCTCAATCAGGCGGAACGTATCCTCCGGCATAATCGCACCCTCACGGCGCATCGAATCCGGGCGAACACGAATCACACGGTTCAGTTTCACCTCAGAAGCGCGGCCCTGCGGATCCCACGGACCCGAACCAATATCAAGGTAGTTCGAATCAGCGTGCTCACGGTTATTGTGATCCTTGCTGGTCATCATCAGCGCCAGCAGGTACTCACCGTCACGACCCACCAGAATCACCGGGCGGTCCTTACCCTGCGAGTGGTCCTCCTCGAAGGGAACCCACGTCCACACGATTTCACCCGGGTCAGCGTCGCCGTCCAGGGAGGGCGAGTACTCAAAGTTGATCATGTCGCGGTAATCGCCCGGGTAATCCGAACCGTCGGATGCGCCGGTCGAAGCCGGTGCGGAAGGCTTAGGTGCCGAGGACTTTACCGAGGAAGACTTCGGGGCGCTCGGCTTAGGCGCCGAAGAGCCGGAGGTACGAGCCTCACCCTGACGAGAATCATCCTTGTGGGATTCGCTCTTCTGGGAGGACTCGGAGTCACCCTTAGACGCAGTAGCGTCGTTGAGGGCATCCTCTGCCGCCTTCTGCAGGAAGGGCAGCAGGGCAAAGAAAATTTTCTTCAGAATTTCGAGCATGGGCTCTATTATGCACTACAGGCGCGGCGGTAGAGCAATCGCCAAAACAGCCTGCTCCACCGCATACACCGCGTCCTGCGACTCGCCCTTCAGCTGGGCGTCAGCATCAGCCAGAAGCTGCACAATATGCGCCAACTGGGCGCCGGTAAAACGGCGGCCGTCACGCTGAGCCTGCTCAACCTGCCACGGCGCCATACCCACCTCACGAGCCAGCTCGTTAGCACTCATGCGCACGTGGTGCACGCGCGCAATATTGCGGATACGCATAGCGAGCGCACCGAGCATCGGAATCGGCTCCGTTCCGGTGGCAAGAGAGTGGCGGAGCAGACGCAGTGCCTCCGGGGCGTTGCCGGAAATCGCGGCGTCACTCACGCGGAACGCGGTGACCTCGGTGCGGCCGCCGTAGTAGCGGTTCACCGCCTCTTCGGTGATGTCGCCGGGCACGTCAGAGAGCAGCTGCTGGCAGGCGGCGGCAAGCTCCGCAGTGTCAGATGCGGCAGCCGTCAGCAGCGCCAGGGCGCCACCGGTGATGGGGCGCTGGGCGGCGGCGAACTCCCCTGCCAAGAACTCGCTCTTCTCGCGGTCGGTCTTGAGCGCCTTGCAGTTGATGAGCACGAACTGGGAGCGCACCAGGTCGATGAGCTTCTTGCCGCGGTTACCGCCCGAGTGGTTCAGAATGAGCATGATGTCCGGCTCGGGGGCGTTCAGGTAGGCGAGCGTATCGGTCAAAAACTCGTCGCTCATGGAGGCTACGTTCTCAACCTCAATGATCTTCGCCGAACCGAACAGGGAGGGCGAAGCGTGCAGGGTCAGCTCCCCCGCCGTGTAGGTGGCGGCGTTGATCTGAACGCGGTCCACCTCCGGGTGGATGCTGCGGAACAACTCACGCAGGCGCGCCGCAGCGCGGGAGGCGAAGTACTCCTCCGGGCCGTAGAGCATGACGGCGGGTGCCGGGGTGACGGTACGCCACGCGGTGTCGAGGGCGGGGCCGCCTCGGCGGGCGTAGCCTCGGGAACCACCACGCTGGGTTGAACGCTTACGCTCGGACACGCTTATCACTCACCTTTATCTGCAGGGTACGGGCTGAACTCGGCCCCGCTGCGCACGGGGGTGCTGCGCGGGTAGAGTCTTGAGTATCCATCATAGCGTTTTCTTCTCAGATGCCTCCTAGCGTTGGTTAGGGTTAGTTGGTCAGGGTCAGTCGGTCAGAGGTAGATGCTTGCGGTTAGATACCCAGGGTTAGTCGGTCAGGAACGGGCGGGCTGATTGGGGCGCTGATGGGAGGGCGCGGTGCGCGGTACCACCCGCAAATACTGCCGGTGCGTGACCGCACGGTAGCGGCGCGCATCCACCCACCAGAGGGCAATGCTCAACGCCAGCACGCAGAGGGCGCTACACACCACCGCCGGCACGCTCGAACCGGGCTCCCACGGGTTACCCGGCGCGTGCGCGGCAGTGTGTGCCGCCCACTCGATGCCCTGCGCGGCAAGGCCACCGGCACGCAGGCACAGATCCGCCGCAGTGGGCAGACCCAGGAGCATGAATCCGAGTGCCGCCAGCCCGGCGAGCATACTCAGCGGCGCTAAAGGAGCGGCAATCAGGTTCGCCGGAACCGAGTAGAGCGGCACCTTACCGCTCATCGCCAAAATCAGCGGAGTGCACCACAGGGACGCCACAATCGGCGCGGCGAGCATTTCCGCGCAGAACACCGGCATGACGCGCATGAGCAGGCGAATCAGCGGCGGGCCCAGCAGAATCAGCGCGGAGGTTGCCGTCACCGACAGGGCGAACCCCATATCCACGGCGAGGTGCGGGGCGGCAAGCAGACACGTCAGTACCGTTGTTTGCAGCGCCGCCAAGGACTGGCGGCCCGAACCGCGCAGCATCGCGTAAGCGCCGAGCAGACCCATGGCGAGGGAACGAATCACGGAACCCTCAGAGTCCAGCAGCATGGCGTAGGCGAGCACCGCCGCGACCCCACACAGCACCATGACGCGGTGCGGAATGGCGAGGGTGCTCAGCCGATGCACGAGCGGCGGCAGGGCGTGGGCATTTGGCGGGGTAGGTTGTTGCGGGTAGGCCGATTGTTGAGCGGGGGCGGCGTGGCGGGGGTACGCGGGGCGGCGAGAACGAGCCGCGCCTCTCCCCCGCAACCGCTGTATCCAGGAACGGAACAGCAGGTATGCGCTAGCGAAACGGTACGGGCGAACCGCCAACACCAGCCGGTAGGCACCCAAAAACACAATGGCAATATTCGCCCCGGACACCGCCGTAATATGGCTGAGCCCGCTGAGCTTATAGTCCTCCCGCGCGGTGGAACTCATCAGCGAGTCGTCCCCGTAGGCGGTGCCCAAAACTAGTGCCGCCGATTCCGTGCCCAGGGTATCCAGGGCGCGGGTGCGCAGTTGTTCCTTGAGCGTGGACAGGTACGGCTCCTCCTCAGTCCGGGCGGCGCCCGAGGCGTTCGATCCGGCGCCATAGGCGGGTGCGGGCATCGGGAAAATAGTCGCGCCGCTCAGCTTCGCCGTGGAGCCGTTGAACTCCACGGTGCCGAGGGCGGTCACCTTCATGCCCGGATAAATCACTTGCGAGCGCGCGGTGCCGCTCCCCCGCTGCTTAGCCGCCGAGCTTACTTCCGCGCTCGCCTCCGAACTTGCCTCCAGACTGCGCGCGGCGCTCTTTGCCGAACCGTCACGCCGGTACACGCGCACCCGCTCATTCACCAGCGCACGCACGCTCCGCCCCTGAATTTCCTCCAGCTTAATAACCACCAGAGTAGTTCGCGGATCCATGCGGCGGACCTGCTCCACCGTGCCATTCAGACGAAGCGAGGCACCCTGCGCCTGCTGCAGGGTAGCGCGGGATGCATCCACCCCCGTAGCGCACAGAAGCACCGCCTGAACCGTCACGATACACGCCAGAAAAACCAGCTGACCGGTCGTGCGAAAGAGCAGGCTGTAGGGCATCACCGCGCGCGGCGGGAAGAACAGCAGAATCGCCAGGCACCCCAGCAAGGCAATGAGCACGCACGCCAGCGGATGCGCCACCCGCCACGTGCCCACCGTCAGCGCCGCCGCGGTAAACGCCCACAGCACCAGCACCGTAAAACTCAGGCGAAGGTCCAGGTGAATGAGGCTTCCCTGGGCGCGCAGCTCCTGCTCGTCGCGGCGGGTGCGCCACCGCTCAGCACCGATGCTCCAGCGGTAGCGGGCGAGGTCATACGCCGTAGCCGCGGAACGGGTGAGGCGCCGGGTGAGGCGCAAGGAACCGGGAAAGAGCTCCCGATCCCCTGCTTGCTGGCGCTTCTGCAAGCGATTCGGCCTGCGGTTCTGCTGGTGGTTCTGCTGGTGCATTAGACCGTCACCAGCGGGCGCAGGTTCTCCAGCATCGACGGACCAATGCCGGGCACCGCATCCAGCTCATCCACGCTGCGGAAGCCGCCGTGCGCCTCACGCCAGGCAATAATGCGCTGAGCCATCGCAGGACCAATACGCGGCAGGCTCTGCAGCTCCTCAGCGGTGGCGGTGTTAATGTTCACCGGGGTTGAGCCCTTCTGCGCGCTGCCTGCAGGAGTTAGCGTGCGTGCAGGCTGAGGGGCATTATTCTGAGCCGCACCGTTCTGTGCAGTGCCGTTCTGAGAGGTGCCATTTGCCGCGGTACCCTGACCAGCATTCGCCGTGCCACCATTGGGCTGAATCTGCGCCGGGGCGGCAGTCTCACCGCGATGCGGCACATAAATCTGCACCCCGTCACTGAGCGCACCGGCAAGGTTCACGCGGTCCAAATCAGCATCCGCGGCGGCACCGGAGGCGGCGGCAATTGCATCCACGGCACGACCCTGCGCGGGCAGCGTGTACACGCCGGGGTTGTTCACGGCACCCGCCACGTGCACCCGCACGGTAGCCTCACCGGAGGCGCCACCCTGCGCAGATTCACTCGGGTTAGCGCCCGGCTGGGCAGTAGACTGAGTGCCGGGGCTCTGCTGGGCACCCACCGCCTGCACCGACTCGGCGGAAGTGCTCGGGGAAGCGACCTGCTCGGCACGCGGCGCCGCCGAAAACTGGGTCACACCCCACACCACGGCAACCAACGCCAACACCGCCACCAGAAGCAGCACGCGCGGCGACAAGCCCCAACGGGCACTGCGGGTGGTGCCGGGCTGATCGGCCTGCTCCCACTCCGCCCAGTCGTCCACCTCGTTCCAGTCGGGCTGCTGATCCCAGTCAGCCCAGCCATTCGACTCCGGGTGGGATGCCGCGGGCTCGGCAGGCGCTTCTTCGGCAGGTACCTCCGCCGGCGTTACCTCAGTGGCAATAGCCAGCGGCACGGTGTCCTCGCCATCCGGCGCACCGTTCTTGCGGGCGCGCGGGCTACGATAGAGGCTGTTCATCAGGGAGCGGGCGCTACGCTGCGCGCCGCCCTGCTGGGGTGCGTTGTCTTGCGCTGCGCCGTTGTTCGGCACAGCGCTCGGGCTCTGCAGGTGGTTCTGCTCGTGGTTGGGGGTCATGCTCGTCATATCCCTACCCTAGGCTCACGCGCGCGAACGCACGAGCGCACGCAAAGAACCTGTGGATAACTCCCCTCTCGCAACGAGAAAGAAGCCATCCACAGGCTCATTTTTGAAAAATATGCGGTTTTTGTTCAAAAACGGAGGGGTTTGGCTTGTCATAAAACCGTCACAAACACCTCGGCCACACGAGCTGCCCGCACCGTTTAAGAGCAGAATCTAGCCTTCGCTTAGTCCTCGCGCGGTAGCTCAGTGCCCGGAACGCCCAGCTCCGAAGCACGCTTATCAGCCATCACCAGCAGGCGACGAATACGGCCCGCAATCGCGTCCTTCGTCATCGGCGGATCAGCCAGACGACCCAGCTCATCCAACGACGCATGCTTATGTAGCACACGCAGCTCACCGGCATAGCGCAGATGATCCGGCGCCTCATGACCCAGAATCTGCAGGGCACGCTCCACGCGGGCGCTCGCCGCAACAGCCGCCTGAGCGCTACGGCGCAGGTTCGCATCATCAAAATTCGCCAGACGGTTCGCGGTCGCACGAACCTCTTTGCGGGTGCGCGCCTCACGCCACGTGGTCAGGGTGCCGGTCGCGCCCATACGCTCCAGCAGCTGCGAAATCGTCTCGCCGTCACGCACCACCACACGGTCGGTGCCGCGCACCTCGCGTGCCTTCGCAATAATGTCCAGGCGACGAGCTGCACCCACCAGCGCGAGCGCCGCCTCCGGACCGGGGCAGGTAATCTCCAGTGAGGAGGAACGACCCGGCTCAGTCAGCGAACCGTGCGCCAAAAACGCACCGCGCATGACCGCCTCGGCGTCCTGCAGGGAGCCGTTCACCACAGCCGGCGGCAGGCCACGCACCGGGCGACCACGCAAATCCAGCAGACCGGTCTGGCGAGCCAGCGCCTCACCGCCGTGATCCACACGCACAATGTAGCGGCCGCCTCGACGCAGGCCACCACCGCTGACGCTGGTCAGCTCGGAGTCGTGGCCGTAAATCTCCGCGATAGTGCGGCGCATGCGGTGGGCGGTTGCCTCGTGGTCGACCTCAGACTCCACCACGATTCGCCCCGAGACAATGTGCAGGCCTCCGGTAAAACGCAGAATCGTAGAGATTTCTGCCTTACGAGCAGAGACTTTCGTTGCCTCATAGTTGGCGAGTTCGTCCTTGACGAGCGTGGTTAATGCCATGAACAGGTCCTTCTAGGCGTAGTGTCTAAGAGTCTATAACTTTGGGAAATGGGCACACCAAAATAGCAGCCGCAACGGTGATTCTAGGAGCTCAGCTCAAACGCTTCGTTATACGCAGCCGCAAGCTTCAGCGGGTCGTGCACATTCGGCTGGGAGCTCGAACGCAGGTGCGCCCACACAACCTTCGCACCCATCGCAGAAGCCTCACGCTCCAGCTCGGAACGGTGATCAGCCTGCATGTCAGCGTCAGCAATCACCGCGTCAAGGTGAAGCTTCGGAGCGTACTGGCGCAACAAATCCAGGTGCGTTGCCGGGGTAAAGCCGACCGTCTCCTTATCGTCGGAGAGGTTCATGACCACGCAACGGCGCGCCTCCGTACGGATAATCGCCTCACGCTGAGCATCCAACAGCAGATGCGGCAGAACCGAAGTACGCCACGAACCCGGACCCAAAACAATCCAATCGGACTCCTCAATAGCGGAGAGCGCCTCCGGGCAAGGACGCGCATTTGCGGGAGATAGACCAATATCGTGAACCCGCTCCTCCTTCGAGAGGTTCACCTGGCCGACCACCTTCACACGCTCAATACCGCCACCGTTATGCTCACGCAGCACGGTGCCGTAAATGACCATCGGATCCAGCGCCATCGGCAGCACGCGGCCGCGCGCATTCAGCAGGGCACCCGCCCAGTCCAGACCGGCAACCGGGTCATCCAGCAGCTGCCAGAGAGTAGCAATCAGCAGGTTACCGAGAGCATGATAATCCAGCGGGAACTCACCCTCATAACCCTCGGGCGCGCTAAAACGATGCTGCATCACATCACGCCACGTGCGACCCCAATCGGTGTCATCACACAGCGCAGAAAGCGCCATACGCAAATCCCCCGGAGGGAGAATACCCATCTCCTCACGCAAACGACCCGACGAGCCGCCATCGTCAGCAACCGTCACAACAGCCGTCAAATCAGGCGTGACGTGGCGCAACGCAGACAGGGAACCGTACAGCCCGTGGCCGCCGCCCATCGCCGTGACCTTCGGCGAACGGTGCGTGGTCTTCAACAGGCGCAACGCCTGAGTCGGCAGAGCCGGCAGGCGCGGAATACCCTGAGTGTCATAACTGGTCGAATGGGTGGACATAGTAATACCTCACATACCCGGAAGGAACGGTATGCCGGCCCCACGGGTGCGGGGCCGGACGGCGGCTAATGAAACACAGCGCGGTGGTTGGGACGCGCCGGGAAAAACTTACTCGCGGCCCTTGTCACGGTGCTGAACATTCACGTTCAGCTCACCGAAAGCAGAGAGACGACGAGCCAGTTCCTCCGTCACAGCCACGGAACGATGCTTACCACCGGTGCATCCAATTGCGATGGTGGCGTAGTACTTACCCTCACGGCGGTAGCCCTCAAGCACGGGGCGAAGAGCCGCAAGGTAGTTGCTGATGAACTCCTCGGTGCCTGCGTGCTCCAGCACGTAGTCGCGCACCGGGGCGTCCTGACCGGTCAGGGGGCGCAGCTCCGGAACCCAGTGCGGGTTCGGGATGAAACGCATATCAGCCATGTAGTTAGCGTCCGAAGGCGCACCGTACTTGAAGCCAAAGCTCATCACGGTCAGATTCAGCTTCTTATCCGCACCCTCAGCAAACATTTCACGCACGGTACGAGCTAGCTCGTGAACGTTCATGCCGGTGGTGTCAATGGTACGGTCAGAAGCGAGGCGCAGACCTTCAAAGAGAGTGCGTTCAGCGCGGATACCGTCGAGGACGCGGCCCTCACCCTGCAGCGGGTGCGGGCGGCGCTGAGCCTCGTAGCGGGCAATAATGGTCTCGTCCTTGGCGTCAAGGAAAAGCATGGAGAAGTCAATATCGGACTTGCGCAGAGTCTCAATCGCAGCGGGAAGATCGGAGAACAGGGCGCGGGCGCGAACGTCAATACCGAGCGCCACCTTCGGAACTCGCGCACCGTCGCGGGTTACCAGTTCAGCCAGGGAACCGAGCATCTGCGGCGGGATGTTATCGATAACGTACCAGCCCTCATCCTCCAGTACATTTGCGACAGTACTGCGGCCTGCACCGGAAATACCGGTGATCACCAGAATCTGAGGGCGCTCCTCACTCTGGGCGGACTCTACCGTGGCGGGCTTGCTCTGATTCTCGGGCATGGTGTTTCTTCCCCTTCAACGCGAAATACTCTCTATGCCATGATACAAGACCTTTATCTGACGGTTCAGGGGTACGGTCAGAAATTTCACCAGTATGACAGAAATATGAGGCGCTCCCCCGAGCGAACCCCAGAAGAAAGAAACCCGCATCACAAGTGCTTGCGCATAACGCTCTCCACGGGGGGTCTACAGAAAGAGGCGGGCGGCAGAGCCGTAAGGGTACAGCTGAGCCGGGGGTATAGCAGAGCCGGAAGGTATAGCAGATCCGGAGGATACAGCAAAGCCCGCACGATACCTCCCACAGGAGGCACCGCACGGGCTCCACACCACGAACGTTTCGAACTATGAACGCTCCGCAACTATACGCGGATGCGCCAGGTTGCCCTAGGTAGAAAGCTTAGGCAGAAAGCTCCGGCAGGAAAGCCGCCACATGCTCCAACAGACGCACCGACAGCTCCTTCTTCGAACCGGAGAACATCGGCGCCTCATCGTTCAGAGTCGACAGCAGCGTAATCGTGTTATCGTCCGTGCCGAAACCACGATTCACACCCACGGTATTGACCGCTAAGAAGTCCGTACCCTTACGCTGCAGCTTCTCACGACCCAGCTCCAACGGAGTCTTCTCCGCCGAACCGGTCTCCGCCGCAAAACCAACAATGAGCTTCGGGCCGAGGGTGTTCTCCCCCGCCTCACGAGCCTGCTGGCGGCGAACCACAACCTCACGCAGGATATCCGGGTTACGCACTAGCTGAATCACCGGCGCGTCCTCAGAATCGGCGCTCTTCTTAATCTTGAACTCGGCAAACTCGGCAGGCCTAAAATCAGCCACCGCCGCGGACATAATCAGCACATCTGCCGCCGCGCTTGCCTCAAGGGTCGCCTCACGCAGCTCCAGGGCGCTGACCACACGGGTCACCTGCACATCCTCCGGCGCGGGAACCTCAAGGTTCGCACCAATCAGGTGTACGGTCGCGCCCAGGTCGCGTGCCGCCTCCGCGAGCGCCACACCCTGCTTGCCGGTCGAACGGTTGCCGAGGAAGCGTACCGGGTCCAGCGCCTCACGGGTGCCGCCGGCGGTAATGACCACGAGGCGACCGGCAAGAGGACCACGCAACGATTCGGATGCGCCAGCTACCTGACCGGGCTCACTCTGACCCAGCAACGCCGAAGTCAGCGTTGCCGCACGTGCCGCCGCCATACGCTCCTGCTCCGTACCCGTGTACAGGGGCTCAGTCGGCGCGTAACCGGGCGTGTACACCGGGTGCACCTGACCCTTCGGGAAGCGCGCAATCACATCCAGAGCGACCGTGAAAATATCCTCCGGCTCGGGCATGCGACCCGGACCAGAATCCGGGCCCGTCAAACGCCCAATCGCAGGCTCAATCACGTGATAACCCCACGAACGCAGGGTCTGCACGTTCGCCTGAGTCGCCGGATGCTCCCACATCTGGGTATGCATCGCAGGCGCCAAAATCACCGGGGCGTGCGTCGTCAACACCGTAGAAGACAGCAAATCATCCGCACGACCAGCCGCCAAACGAGCCAGCAAATCAGCGGTCGCCGGGGCAATCACCACAGCGTCAGCCTGCTCAGCCTGACGCACATGGTTCACCTCCGGCACGCGGTCAAACACGTCCGTTGAGACGGGGTTGCCGCTCAGCGCCTCCAGAGTGGGAACACCCACGAACTTCGTCGCGTTCGGGGTGGGCATGGCGATAACCTCGTCGCCATTCTTCGCAAAAAGACGAAGGAGCATCGCCGCCTTATACGCAGCAATGCCCCCTCCAATACCAACGATAATGCGCATGGTACGTCAAAGAATCCTTGTAAAAAGCAGATTACTCAGCGGACTCGTCGAGGATAACCTCTTCGATAGCAATAACCTCTTCGCTACCTGCGGGGATGTACTCCTCCTCGATAGCGCCAGAGAACTCAGCCGCGCTGAAATCAATCACAGCGGACAGATCCTCGGGAATCGGGTAGCCGTCCTCATCGAACTTAGCGTCCGGGCGGTGCTCCGCCACAACACGGTCAGCAATGATTTCACGCATTGCCACCGACAGGGACTTCTCGTTCGACTCAGCGTCAACCAGCGGGCCAACGTGCGCAGCAGTATTGTCCTGCAGGTTAGCGTAGTACGCGTTAATCTGGCGTGCACGGCGGGCACCGAAAATCACCAGGCCGTACTTGGACTCCGCCTTCTCAATCAGCGCGTCAGCGCTGGGGCTCACGATGCCCTCGGGAGCGACACCGTCAACGAAGTTGTAGTCCTCGTGTTCCTTGATTTCGTTTGCCACTAAAAACTCCAAATAGCTTGATGGAATGTACGTACCGAACACCCCCGTACACCGTTCGCGCTATGGCGCAAACCGGGCGCACTGAGGGCACGGTCAAAACTAAAGAACTATTCTACCCTCTCAACGGCTAAAACGCACGTACCAGCCTGGACAAAAGGTGTCAGCACAGCCAAAAAGGTGGGGGCCCGAAGAAAACTCTTCGAAACCCCCACCTTCACAACGCCTCACGGCAGAACTACAGGTCGGAAGAAACTCTAGCCCCACCGCAAACGCAAAGCATGCAGATTAGGCGGCGCCAATCAGCTCAGCAATCTCCTTCGCTGCACGCTCAACAGAGTCGTTGACGACCGTGACGTCAAATTCCTTCTCAGCAGCCAGCTCAACCTTCGCGGTTTCAAGGCGACGAGCCTGCTCCTGCTCACTCTCGGTACCTCGACCCACCAGACGCGACACCAGCTCATCCCAGCTCGGAGGAGCCAAGAAAATCAGGCGAGCATCAGGCATGGTCTCGCGAATCTGGCGAGCACCCTGCAGGTCAATCTCAAGAATCACCGGGCGGCCAGCATCCAAAGCCTCCTGGACCTTAGCACGCGGAGTACCGTACTTGTTCTTACCGTGAACCACAGCGTACTCAAGCATCTGACCGTCAGCAATCATCTGGTCAAACTCTTCCATCGAAACGAAATAGTAGTGAGTACCGTCAACCTCACCGGGGCGAGGATCACGAGTGGTAGCGGAAACAGAGAACCACACGTTCGGGTAGTTCTCACGAATGTACTGGCACACCGTACCCTTGCCAACAGCAGTGGGGCCAGCCAGTACGGTGAGAGTCGGCTGAGACATAGCTTCCTTACTGTGCCTTCATCGGCTGAAGGCACGATGTGTTAGGACTGAGAAGATTCAGGAGGCAGAGTATTAGTCCTGCGACGTGCACGGTTCAAATACCGCGAATTACGGTTGAAGTACTCCACCATCTTGCGACGCTGGTGTACACCCAGGCCGCCAAGGCGGCGAGTCGGTGCAATATGAAGTTCTTCAATGATGCGTTCAGCTCGAACGGCACCAATGCCCGGAAGTGCGCGCAGCATCTGCCCCACCGGCATTTTAGCCAGTGCAGGGTCGGAATCGACCATATCGAGCACCTGACGCACGGAAAGTTCACGGTCACTCAGTGCACGCTTAATTTCCTGGCGGTGTGCTCGGGCAAGTACTGCCTTCTCGCGGGCGGAGGCGCGCGCATCCTCAGTTAGCGGAGTCAGCGGCATGGTTGGGTCCCCCATTTCTGCGAGTTATAGAATTTTACTTATCAACTAATGTAACACGGATAGCACGAGAATCCTCGTTCCACCCGCGGCACTCACCCTCGCACCAACAATGCGTCTACGCACGTCAGCACGTAAATATCAGGGAGTACCCCTATAGCATAGCGGAGTATTCGCCCTATCAAAAGCGGAGCCACACACGCGCCTCATAGAGCGGGCGCACTCCCCCGCTGCTAAGGTGAGCAAACTCGCACCGGCGCGAGGATGCGGTGGCAAAATATGCATCAAGATGTACCGAAAAAATGCGATAAAACAGCCACAGCTACGGCGCTATCGGCACAAACCATCAGCAGGAAAACCACGCACGCACAAGGGTGCGCAAAAGGGGCGCACACCCCGGCAGACTCTCAACAGAATCCACCGGAGCACACGCCCCTCACGCAGCACGCGAACTATGCGCCGCGAGCCGCCAACAGGTCATCACGAGCCGCCTGCGCAGCCTTCGCCAGACCCTCAACCGAGGGACCAGCAGCCAGCACGCCACGGCTGGAATTCACCAGCACCTGCGACTCAACGCCCGCAAACACGCGGTACAGGTCAGCCGCCGAAGCGCCCTGCGCACCGTAACCGGGCGACAGAATCGGGCCGTTGAACACGCTCAGGTCAATACCCAAATCAACCAGCGCCTGACCAACGGTCGCGCCAACCACCAGACCGCACGGGCCCATCTGCTCCCACTTTCGGGACGCGTTCTCGGCGGTAGCCGCGGCAATAATGCGCTTGGCCACGGCGCCCTCGGACTCCGATGCGCCCACGTGCTGAACGCTCTTACCCTCAGGGTTCGAGGTCAACGCCAACACGAAAGTGCCGCGGTCATTCTCATCAGCCAAATCCAGCGCCGGACGCAGCGACTCAAAACCCAGATACGGGCTCAAAGTCACCGAATCGGTACCCAGCGGCGAAGACGAGCCGAGCCACGCATCCGCGTACGCCTTCATGGTCGAACCGATATCGCCACGCTTAGCGTCAGCAACAATCAGCACACCATCAGCGGCAGCGCGGGCGAACAGCGCCTCCAGCACAGCAAGACCAGCCGAACCGTGACGCTCAAACAGCGCCACCTGAGGCTTCAACGCAGCCGCAAAGGGGGCGCAACCCTCGTACACGGCCTCGGTGAAGGTCGCCAGACCGGCAGCGGAATCCTCAAGACCCCACTGCTCCAGCAGGTTCGGATGCGGGTCAATACCCACACACAGCGGGCCGCGCTCCGCCATCGCCTTCGCCAGACGATCACCAAAAGCAGCGGACATTACGCCTCGCCACCCTCGGAACGAGCATCCACAGCGGCAGCCAGCTGAACGCCGTGCTCCTGCAGGCTCATGATGTCCCAGCTGTGCTCACGCAGAGCATTAATCGCCTGAACAGCCGCAGCGAACTCAGAAATGGTGGTCATGACCGGGCAGCCCACCGAAACCGCAGCGGCACGAATCTCGTAACCATCGCTACGAGCAGCACCACCGGCAGGAGTGTTCAGAATCAGGTCAATGTCACCGTTGCGGACCATGTCCACAATCGAGTGGTCGCCATTCGCCTCAGCGAACTTCGAAGTCACCAGCACCGAGTTCAGGCCGTTACGGCGCAGAACCTCAGCGGTACCACCGGTCGAAACGATCTCAAAGCCCAGCGACTCCAGCATCTTCGCGTAAATAATGACATTACGCTTATCGTGGTTAGCCACCGAAATGAACACCTTACCGGAGGTCGGCAGCGGCGAACCAGCACCAGCCTGAGCCTTCGCGAACGCGGTGTCATAGTGCTTATCCAGACCCATGACCTCACCGGTCGAACGCATCTCCGGGCTCAGCAGCGAATCCACCACAACACCCTCGGGAGTGCGGAAACGAGCGAACGGCAGAACCGCAGCCTTCACAGCAATCGCAGTTTCCTCAGGCAGGGACGCGCCATCCATGTTCGACGGCAGGTAGCCCTCAGCCTTCAGCTCAGCAATGGTCTTACCCAGACCAATCAGCACAGCAGCCTTAGCCATCTGCACGCCGGTAGCCTTCGACACGAACGGAACAGTACGAGACGCACGCGGGTTCGCCTCAATCACGTACAGGTTCTCAGACACGTACGCGAACTGAATGTTAATCAGGCCGCGCACACCGGTGCCGCGAGCAATCTTCTCGGTAGCGTCCTTCACCTTCGCGATGATGTCCGGGCCGAGAGTAATCGGAGGCAGAGTACAAGAAGAGTCACCCGAGTGAATACCGGCTTCCTCAATGTGCTCCATGACGCCGCCCAGGTACAGCTCCTCACCGTCGAACAGGGCGTCAACGTCAATCTCGATAGCATCCTCAAGGAACTTATCAATCAGAGCAGGCTGCGAAGGCGAAACCTCGGTAGCGTTCTCCAGGTAGCGAGCCAGGTTAGCCTCGTCGTAGACGATCTCCATGCCACGGCCGCCCAGCACGTACGAGGGGCGAACCAGAACCGGGTAACCAATCTCATCAGCGATGCGCTTAGCACCCTCGAAGGTGAACGCGGTACCGTTCTTGGGCGAAATCAGGCCGCCCTCCTCCAGCACGCGAGCGAACTCGCCGCGATCCTCAGCCAGGTCAATAGCCTCGGGGGTGGTGCCCAGAATCGGCACGCCCGCATCCTTCAGGGCGCGAGCCAGCTTCAGCGGAGTCTGACCGCCCAGCTGCACGAACACGCCCATCAGGCCGCCGGTACGACGCTCCGACTCAACAATCTCCAGCACGTCCTCAAGGGTCAGCGGCTCGAAGTACAGGCGAGTCGAAATATCGTAGTCGGTCGAAACAGTCTCAGGGTTGCAGTTGACCATGACGGTCTCATAACCCAGCGAACGCAGCACCAGCGAAGCGTGCACGCACGAGTAGTCGAACTCAATACCCTGACCGATACGGTTCGGGCCCGAACCCAGAATCATGATCGAGGGCTTCTCGTGGTGCGCGACCTCGTCCTCCAGGTCGTAGGAGGAGTAGTGGTACGGAGTGAACGCCTCAAACTCTGCAGCACAGGTGTCAACAGTCTTGAAGACCGGGCGGATACCCAGAGCGTGGCGAACACCGCGCACAACATCCTCAGAAGAGCCGATAATCTCAGCAATCTGAGCATCAGAGAAACCGTGACGCTTAGCCAGCTTCAGGGTCTCCGGGTCGAGGTGGTCGCGCTTAGCGTGAACCACACCGGCAACCTCATTCAGCAGCACCAGCTGATCCAGGAACCACGGGTCAATCTTGGTCGCCTCGTGCAGCTGCTCCACGGTAGCGCCAGCCAGCAGAGCCTGCTGAACCTGGTAAATACGCTGAGTAGTCGGAACCTTAGTCTTCTCAATCAGCTCAGCCAGCTCAGCCTCAGACAGAGACAGCGGCTTGAACGAGAAGGACGCGCCCTTCTGCTCCAGCGAACGCATCGCCTTCTGCAGAGCCTCAGTGAAGTTACGGCCCAGAGCCATAGCCTCGCCAACACTCTTCATGGTGGTGGTCAGGGTCGGATCAGCAGCCGGGAACTTCTCAAACGCGAAGCGCGGAATCTTCACAACCACGTAGTCGAGGGTCGGCTCGAAGGACGCCGGGGTCTTCTGGGTGATATCGTTCGGAATCTCATCCAGGGTGTAACCCAGGGACAGCTTGGTCGCAATCTTCGCAATCGGGAAGCCGGTAGCCTTCGACGCGAGCGCCGAGGAACGAGACACACGCGGGTTCATCTCAATGACGATGATGCGACCAGTCTTCGGGTCAATCGCGAACTGGATGTTACAACCACCGGTGTCCACGCCAACCTCACGAATCACGTTGATCGCGATGTCGCGCAGCTTCTGGAACTCACGGTCGGTCAGGGTCAGTGCGGGTGCCACGGTGATGGAGTCACCGGTGTGCACGCCCACGGGGTCGAAGTTTTCGATGGAGCAGACGACCACGACGTTGTCGTTGGTGTCACGCATCATCTCCAGCTCGTATTCCTTCCAGCCGAGGATGGACTCCTCCAGCAGGACCTCGCTGGTCGGCGAGTACTGAATACCGGCGCCGGCAATACGGTAGAGGTCTTCCTCGTTGTACGCCATACCCGAGCCGAGACCACCCATGGTGAAGGAGGGGCGGACCACCATCGGGTAGCCCAGCTCCTTAGCGGCTTCCAGCGCCTCCGGCATGGAGTGAACAATCACCGAGCGTGCAGACTCGCCACCGGCGCGCTCCACCACGCCCTTGAATGCTTCACGGTCCTCACCGAGGTTAATCGCCTCAATGTTCGCGCCGATCAGCTCAACATTGTACTTGGCGAGCACGCCGCGCTCATCCAGGGAGATAGCCGCGTTCAGTGCGGTCTGACCACCCAGGGTCGGCAGGATTGCGTCCGGCTTTTCCTTCTCGATGATCTTCTCAATCACCTCGGGGGTGATGGGTTCAATGTAGGTGGCGTCCGCGAACTCGGGGTCGGTCATGATGGTTGCCGGGTTCGAGTTCACGAGGATGACGCGCACGCCCTCCTCCTTCAGCACGCGCAGCGCCTGAGTGCCGGAGTAGTCAAATTCCGCTGCCTGACCGATGACGATGGGGCCGGAACCGATGACGAGGACGCTATTAAGGTCAGTACGACGAGGCATTTATGCTTCCTTTGCAGTCTTGGTTGCGACCATCAGGTCGATGAAACGGTCAAAGAGGTAGGCGGAATCGTGCGGGCCCGCAGCAGCCTCGGGGTGGTACTGCACGGAGAACGCGGGGATGTCCTTACAGGTCAGGCCCTCAACCACGTTGTCGTTCAGACCCACGTGGGAGACCATGACCTGACCGAACTCGGCGTTCGGTGCGGTCACGTAGTCGCCAATCGGCGCGTCCACAGCGAAGCCGTGGTTCTGCGCGGTGATTTCAACCTTGCCGGTGGTCTTGTCCATGACCGGCTGGTTGATGCCGCGGTGACCGAAGGGCAGCTTGTAGGTGCCGAAGCCCAGGGCGCGGCCGAGCAGCTGGTTACCGAAGCAGATGCCGAAGAACGGGGTGCCCTTACGCAGCACGCCCTGCAGCAGCTCAACCTGCTCGTCAGCGGTTGCCGGGTCACCGGGGCCGTTGGAGAAGAACACACCGTCGGGGTTGTGGGAGTAGATGTCCTCGAGGGTTGCGCTTGCGGGCAGCACGTGCACGCGCACGCCACGCTCAGCGAAACGCTGCGGAGTCATCGACTTAATGCCCAGGTCCAGGGCGACGATGGTTGCGACCGGGGGTGCGAACCAGTTGAACTGGTGCGGCTCAACGGTGTAAGCGGTGTCAACCGAAACGGAGTCAGCGAGCTTACGGCCAGCCATCGGCTCGGAGGCGCGCACCTCCTCCAGCAGTTCAGCTTCGGGGCGTTCTGCGTGCTCACCGGAGAACACGCCCGCACGCATCGAACCGCTCGAACGCAGGCGGCGGGTCAGAGCGCGAGTGTCAATGCCCTGAATACCGATGATGCCCTGCTCAATGAGCTCTTCGTCGAGGGTGCGCTCAGAACGCCAGTTGGATGCCACGCGTGCAGCGTCGCGAACCACGTAGCCGGCAACCCAAATCTTGCGGGACTCAGCGTCGGTCTTGTTCACGCCGGTGTTGCCAATATGCGGAGCGGTCTGAACCACAATCTGACCCGCGTAGGAGGGGTCGGTCAGGGTTTCCTGGTAGCCGGTCATACCGGTCGAGAAAACCGCCTCGCCCAGGGACGCGCCGG
Organism: Rothia mucilaginosa; assembly: GCF_964210535.1. Lineage (GTDB taxonomy): Bacteria > Actinomycetota > Actinomycetes > Actinomycetales > Micrococcaceae > Rothia > Rothia mucilaginosa_F. The sequence goes on along the minus strand of NZ_CAXOMR010000007.1, from coordinate 63,463 downwards.
TTGCGCCGTAGCCGTAGCCGCGGTAGACGGTGCCGTCCTCCAGGACGAGCAGCGCGCGGTCCGTACGCAGGGCGCCGGATCGTGTCATGTCAGTCATGCTCTTCTTCCTTTTCTCTGGTGTTCTCCCCCGCTTCCTGTACGGCCTCTACCGTGCAGGTTCCGGGGTAGTCTACGATGCCTTCGGCGGACTGTGCGCCTGCCGTCAGGCTAAATCTATGGGTGTGCGGGTGCGCCGGGGATGTTGGTCCGGGGTACTTTGCGGGAGTGCTCCGTAAAGTCCCCGCTGCCGGTTAGGCTTCCGGTTCTGCCGCCCACTTCTCGGGTGCATCCACCGCATTCGGGGCGATGCGGCGCAGCTCTCGCAGTACCGCCTGCTTGTCCTCGGCGTAGCGGGTACGGAAGCCGGTCTGCACGCGGTGACCGTCCAGGGTCCAACCAATCACGACCAGGCCGTTCTTCTCCACAACCTTGCCCGCCATGCCGCGGTCGGTGGTGATGACCGCAAGCTTCTTCGCCGGAATCCACAGGTCCTTCGCGCCGTTACGGGTGAAGATGATGCTGTCCGGGTAAATCAGCAAGGTGGACTTGCTCTTGAAGCCGAGCGAATCGAAACCCACGCGGTCCAGCCAGTTACCGAAAATCGTGGTGCTGACGTACTCGCCCTCGAAAGCGGCGTCAGCGGTCATGCCCTCGTAGCGTTCGGGAACTTCCTTGAGGGAGCCGAACATGTTCGCCTGGCGTGCCAGGCGCGAGCGCCATCCGTGCCACATGCCGTAGATGCACAGGGCGACCAGGGCGATGCAGATGACGGCGGTCAGGAACTTTCCCACGAAGGTTCTCTCTTTCGGTTGGGGGGTCTCGGTCGATTGTCTCGGCCTGGGCTGATGGGGCCTGGGTTAATGGGGTTGGAGCGGTGCTCCCGGCGAGGCGGTGGCAGGCGCAAAACCTACCACCGCCAGGCACGGACGCGGTTCGCCTCGCGGGCCAGTCGTGCAAACTCAGCGGCGCGAACTAACCTACGCGAACTAAACCTGCGCGAGCTTACTTACGCGGGGTTGCCAGCTCGCCGTTCAGCACGGTCGGGTGGCCAGCGTAGAAGGTTGCACGAATCGAGCCGGGCACCTCCATGTCGCGGTAGGGGTTGTTCTTACCCTTGGTTGCCTGCTCCTCCGGCTTGATGACTCGGGTTGCCTTGGGGTCGACCAGCACAATGTTTGCCGGTTCGCCTTCGGCAAGCGGGCGACCCTGCTCGTGGTCCAGGCGACCAATCTTCGCGGGCTCCTCGGAGAGGATACGTGCCACGTCGCGCCAGGTGATCATGCCGGTGTCAACCAGGGTCATCTGGATGATGGACAGTGCCTGCTCCAGGCCGGTCATGCCGTTAGCGGCGCACGCCCACTCGCATTCCTTGGTCTCTGCCGGGTGCGGTGCGTGGTCGGTACCGATCACGTCGATGATGCCGTCGGCGACTGCCTGGCGCAGCGCCATGACGTCCTCTTCGGTGCGCAGCGGCGGGTTCACCTTGAAAATCGGGTCGTAGGTGCGTGCGGTCTCGTCGGTGAGCAGCAGGTGGTGCGGGGTTGCCTCCGCAGTTACCTTCACGCCGCGGGACTTAGCCCAGCGCACAACCTCAATGGAGCCCTTGGTGGACAGGTGGCAGATGTGCAGCTTGGAGTCCAGGTGCTCAGCCAGCAGCACGTCGCGGGCGATGATTGCCTCCTCGGCGACGGCGGGCCAGCCGGTCAGACCCAGGTCTGCGGAGACCTTGCCCTCGTTCATCTGGGCGCCTTCGGTCAGGCGCGGCTCCTGCGCGTGCTGCGCGATAACACCATCGAAGGTCTTGACGTATTCGAGGGCGCGGCGCATCACTGCGGGGTCGTACACGCACATGCCGTCGTCGGAGAACACGCGCACGTTCGCGGTGGAGTTCGCCATGCCGCCGATGTCGGAGAGGCGCTCGCCCTTCAGGCCCACGGTCACAGCGCCGATGGGCTGCACGCGGCACCATGCGGATTCCTTGCCGAGGCGGTCAACCTGCTCAACCACTGCGGCGGTGTCGGCAACGGGCATGGAGTTTGCCATGGCGAACACCGCGGTGTAGCCGCCCAGGGCTGCGGCGCGGGTGCCGGTCTCAACGGTTTCGGATGCCTCGTAGCCGGGCTGACGCAGGTGGGTGTGGATGTCCACCAGGCCGGGCAGCGCCACCTGGCCTGCCGCCTCGACGACCTGTGCGTCTGCGGCGTCGATGTTCTCTGCGATGCGGCTAATCACGCCGTCCTCGATGAGGATGTCGGCGACCTTTTCGCCGTAGAGGCTTGCGCCCTTGATCAGGTACTTGCTCATGGTGTTGGTTCCTCTCGTTAGGAAGGTCGTTTAGGATTCGTCGCCGGCGTAGAGCTTGGCGCTGGAGCCGTCGGTCAGAAGCAGGTAGAGCACCGCCATGCGCAGCGCCACGCCGTTGCTGACCTGGCGCAGAACCCAGGAGTTGGTGGCGTCGGCGGCTTCGGTGCAGATTTCCAGGCCGCGGTTCATGGGGCCCGGGTGCAGGATTGCGACCGGCTGCGGCTGTGCCTGCAGGGTTGCGAAGCGTTCGGCGGTCAGGCCCCACAGCTCGGTGTACTCCTCGGCGGAGGGGAAGTACGCGGCGCGCATGCGTTCCTTCTGGATGCGCAGCAGCATCACGGCGTCGGGCTTGGTGGCGATAGCTTCGTCGAAGTCGTGGAAGATTTCCAGGCCGGCCTCTTCAACCCAGGAGGCGGTGTTCAGCGGCAGCAGGGTCGGCGGTGCGACGAAGACGACCTGCGCGCCGAGGGTGTGCAGCAGCCAGAGGTTGGAGCGTGCCACGCGCGAGTGCAGGATATCGCCGACGATGAGCACGCGCATGCCGGACAGGTCGGTGCCGCGGGGGCTGTCGAGACCGTCGCGTTCTGCCTTGTACTGGCGCAGGGACACGGCGTCGAGCAGTGCCTGGGTGGGGTGCGCGTGGGTGCCGTCGCCCGCGTTGAGTACGGGGATGTCGGTCCAGCCTGCCTCGGCGAGGCGCTGCGGTGCGCCGGATGCCGAGTGGCGGATCACGAACGCATCCGCGGCAATCGCCTTGAGGGTCTGCGCGGTGTCCTTGAGCGACTCGCCCTTAGACAGGGAGGAGCCAGATGCGGAGAAGTTGGTGACGGCGGCGCCCAGGCGCTTCTCGGCTGCTTCGAAGGAGAGGCGGGTGCGGGTGGAGTCCTCGAAGAAGAGGTTGACAACGGTTTTGCCGTTGAGCACGTTCAGGGTGCGGTTTTCGGCTTTGACCTGCGCCATGTAGTCGGCGACGTCAAGGATTTCGATGGCTTCTTCGCGGGTTAGTTCGCGGGTGTCGAGCAGATGCTTCATGAGAGCCCTCCCAGCTGGATAATGTCAACTCGGTCTGTTGCGTTGTCGGTTTCAGTCAGTACGACGCGCACGGTTTCGCTGGCGCTGGTGGGCAGGTTTTTGCCCACGTGGTCGGCGCGGATGGGTAGTTGCCGGTGTCCGCGGTCTACGAGGACTGCCAGGCGTACGAGGGCGGGTCGTCCGTGGGCGTTGAGTGCGTCGAGGGCGGCGCGTACGGTGCGGCCGGAGTAGAGGACGTCGTCAACGAGGACTACGGTTTTGCCTTCAATGCCGATGGTGGGCATGATGCTTTCCCCTGCGGTGTCTGGGGAGGTGGTGCCGTTGGGCGAGACGGGCTGGTCGTCGCGGTAGGCGGTGATGTCCAGGGCGCCGATTCGTGTTTCTGCGTTGAAGTTCGGCTCGATGGCTTGGATGCGGGCTGCGAGTCGTACGGCGAGGGGCACGCCGCGGGAGCGGATGCCGATGAGTACGAGGTTTTCTACGCCTTTATTGGTTTCAATAATTTCGTACGCGATGCGGGTGAGGGCGCGGCGGATTTCATCCTCGCTGAGGATGGTGCGGCCGACGGTGGTCGCGTCCTCAGAGGTGCTTTGAGGGGTTGCCAAATGGGGGGCTGCGGTTACGTTTCGCCCCTGATTCGCGCCGGATGTGGGTACAGTTGACCCAGGCATAGCCGTCTCCTTCCCCGCCTCACGGGACGGATTTAAAGGTTTTGTGCTTCTAGTAGGGTACCACAGTTCACAGGCTACGTTCAGGTTCGGCGAGAGACCGCTCACGGTGAGGCGACTGCGGAAATGAAGCGCACACCAAGTCTCTAAATGGACAAACAATAATCCGGGGTGTGTGTTCTACGAATGTATGTTAGGGTAATGGCATCAACCGATAACATTCCGCTGAATTCCACACGTTGCTGTATGGATAATTCTGCGGTTTACACAACCACACACCAGAAAAGAACCAACAACGATGTTCAACCGTACTTCTATTGCCGCGCTTTCTGCGGCAATGATGCTCACCCTGTCCGCTTGTTCCGGCGGCGCGCAGGTCAACGCAGAATCGAGTGCTTCCACCTCCGCGAGCACTGAGTCGGCGAGCACTGAAGCTTCCGCGACTCCCACTGCGACTCCCACGCCTTCGCCCACCCCGACCGGCCCGTCTGGCTCCGAAATCGAACTGATTTACCCAAGCATTGACGTGAATAGCAACACGAAGGAAGCCGCTGAGGCAACCAATAAAGCTGCACACGCCGCATTGGAGCAGCATTTCCGCCTTTGGAATGCCTGGAGGCACGGGGATATTGAACACACCAGCGATGAGGAGCTGGTCCGGTACGTACATAAAGACGTGCTCGGAAGCGTAAAGAAGACTGTAGAGAATTTTTATGAGCTCTCTCAGGAAGCTCCCGCGAACGGCGATATTATCTTCCGTGATGCTAAGACAAAAGAGATTTACGGAAGCATTAAGGATGACGGGTCACGCGTATACAATACCGGCGTGGTTATCACCTACTGTGAAGACTGGAGCGATCTTCGCCGGGTAGATGGTGAGAAAGTTGATTCACCTCTGCAGACGCGAGAAATCACTTTTATTCGCCGTGCAGAGGATGGTGCGTTCGTTATTGCCAAGATGCGAACCGTACATAAAGGTTGCGGAGGCGAAGCAGATGCTACGAACGAGGCGACCGCACCTGCTCAAGGTGAGTAGCTGATACTGACCGAGGCGCATGCCGGGCACGCGGGGCGGGCGCTCCGTCCTCAAGGCGCTCAGCGCCGCAGAGGGGGCACTCCCCCGCCTGCGGGCTCCGGTTGCGTATCCAACAGCCAGTCACCTTTCCCTTACCCGTCTATATCGGCACAACCACACACCAGAAAAGAACCAACAATGATGTTTAACCGTAGTTCTATTGCCGCGCTTTCTGCGGCAATGATGCTCACCCTGTCCGCTTGTTCCGGTGGTGCGCAGGTCAGCGCAGAATCGAGCGCTTCCACCTCCGCGAGCGCTGAGTCGGCAAGCGCGGAAGCTTCTGCAACTCCCACTCCTTCGCCCACTCCGACGGGTTATGAGCCCGTGCTGATTCGTGCGAACGTTGATCTGGATAACCCGTCGAAGGAAGCAGCAGATGCGACCCTCAAGGCTTCATACGATGCGTTGGAACAGTACCGACGCGTTTGGAATGCATGGATGCATGGGAGCCTGGAGCACACGAGCGATGAAGAGCTGCTCCGATACGTGCATAAAAACTTCCTGGAAGACACAAAGGAAGAAGTGGAGAATATTCAAAAGTTCACAGAAGAAAACCACGGTCCTATCAAGGGCGAAATTGCCTTCAATAACATCGATCCAGTCACCTATGGAACCATGAACGACGATGGTTCTGTCTCATACAACACCGGCGCAACCATCACGTTCTGTGAAGACTGGAGCAACGTTCGCTCTGCTGAGGGTAAGAAATTTAAGGACCCGCAGCTAACGCGACGGGTCTTTGTTGTTCGCCGTTCTGAAGATAACGCGTTCGTTGTTATCAAGTCTGAAACCCTTCATAACGGTTGCGGAGACGAAGCAGACGCTACGAGCGAGGCGACCGCATCCGCTCAAAGCGAGTAGCTGATACTGCACGAGGCGCACACCGGGCACGCGGGGCGGGGGCTCCGTCCTCAAGGCGCTCAGCGCCGCAGAGGGGGCACTCCCCCGCCTGCGTTGTCCGGTGAAGCCTCGACTGTTGCCACCAGCTCCTACCCACGGGCTCCGGTGAAGCCTCCACCGCTGCTACCAACAAACCCTGCGAGCGCATCCGCACCCAATACGGAACCCCATGCAGAACTGCACCAACCAAACGCAACCTAGACACAGAAAACCCCCGCCGTCCTGTAGCGAACTACAGTACGGCGGGGGTTTCACGTACGCTCCCCTGCGGGTGCATCCTCAACGGCGGCAAACCAACCAGTCATAAAAGCTGGCGAGCAGGCCGCGGCGAGACGTGTTACGCGAGCAGGGTCGGCTTCACCTGACGGAGCTTATCCAGCAGACCGTTCACAAACTTCGGAGATTCATTCGTGGACAGCACACGCGCCAGACCGACAGCCTCAGAAATTGCGACAGCATCCGGAACTTCGTCATTGTACAGAAGCTCCCAAGTGCCAATACGCAGCACGGCACGGTCCACGGCGGGCATACGCTCGAAGGACCAGTCACGGGCGTAAGTCTCAACAAACTCGCGGATCTCTTCGTCGTGGTCGCGGACGCCACGAATGATTTCCTCAGAGTAAGCAGAGATCTGCGCTACCGTGTACAGTCGGCGGCGGCGGAGTACCTCAATATAATCTTCGTTGCGCTGATCCGCCTCGAAGAGCACTTCGAGGGCGCGCAATCGGGCTTTAGTACGCGAATTCATTAGTCGTTCACGCGACCGAGGTACTCACCGGTGCGGGTGTCAACCTTGACCTTGGTGCCGGTCTCCAGGAACAGGGGAACCTGGATTTCGTAGCCGGTCTCAACGGTTGCGGGCTTGGTGCCGCCGGTGGAGCGGTCACCCTGCAGGCCGGGCTCGGTGTAGGTGATTTCGAGGACCACGGATGCGGGCAGCTCGATGTACAGGGGGTTGCCCTCGTGCATTGCGATGGTTGCGGTCTGGGACTCGAGCATGTAGTTTGCTGCGTCGCCGACAACGGTTGCGGGAACGTTGATCTGGTCGTAGGTCTTCATGTCCATGAAGACGTAGTCGTCGCCGTCCTGGTACAGGTACTGGTAGTCGGAGCGGTCAACGGTTGCGGTTTCGATCTTAGCGCCAGCGTTGAAGGTGCGGTCGACGACCTTGCCGGAGGTAACGTTGCGCAGCTTGGTGCGGACGAATGCGCCGCCCTTACCGGGCTTAACGTGCTGGAACTCTACGACGGACCAGAGGTTGCCGTCAATCTTCAGGACGGCGCCGTTCTTAATATCGGTAGTGGATGCCATGGGGCTCTCCTTCGTGTCATCGACGCTCACGCCGTAGTGGTACCCAGCGCGGCGCTAAGTTTTCAATGAGCAAAAATATGTCCCGTACATTCTACAGGATGCGCACGAATTTGCCTAGCAGGGGCGCCACAGATTTTCTGCGGCACCCTGCTGGCTGGCGCGTACTGACTGTCATGTGCTGGCAGATACGTGCCGGGTGCGTCCGGTGAATGTACGGGACTCATCACCTACTCGGAGATAACTTCCTGGTAGGTCATGTACAGAATCGAATCGTCCGGCACCTCGTAGACGCGCGGGCGAGCCAAACCGTCAAGAATGATGAAGCGCAGCAGGTTGCCGCGTGCCTTCTTGTCGCGGCGCATTGCTTCGAGCAGCTGGGGCCATGCGTCTGCCTTGTAGGAGGTAGGCAGGCCCAGGGATTCGAGGATGCGGCGGGTGCGTGCCACGAGCTCTTCGTCGGCGTGGCCGGTTGCCAGCGCCAGTTCGGCGGCGTAGACCATGCCGACGGACACTGCCGCGCCGTGACGCCACTGGTAGCGTTCGTTGCGCTCAATGGCGTGAGCGAGGGTGTGGCCGTAGTTCAGGATTTCGCGGCGGCCGGATTCGCGCAGGTCCTCGGAGACGACCTCAGCCTTCACGCGCACGCTGCGTTCAATGAGTTCACGCATCACGGCGGACTGCGAGTCGCGCACGGCGTTCGGGTTCGCCTCAATCAGGTCAAGGATTTCGGGGTCTGCGATGAAGCCGCACTTGACGACCTCACCCATGCCGGTCAGCAGCTCATGTTCAGGCAGGGTGCGCAGGGTGCCGATTTCGCAGAGCACTGCGGCGGGCGGCCAGAACGCGCCGACCAGGTTCTTACCTTCGGCGGTGTTGATGCCGGTCTTACCGCCCACGGCAGCGTCCACCATGCCGAGCAGGGTGGTCGGAATGTGGATGACGCGCACGCCGCGCAGCCAGGTTGCCGCGACGAAGCCGGCAACGTCGGTAATGGCGCCGCCGCCCACGGAGATGATTGCGTCGGTGCGGGTGAAGTCGTTCTGACCGAGCACCTGCCAGCAGAACGCCGCCACCTGGTAGTGCTTTGCCTCCTCAGCGTCCGGAATTTCGGCGCTGAACGATTCGTAGCCCATGGCACGCAGGTCTTCCATGACCAGCTCACCGGTGGAACGCAGGGCACGCGGGTGAATCACGAGCACCTTCTTGGCGCGGTTGCCCAGAATTTCGGGAATTTTACCGAGCAGGTTGTGGCCGATGAGAACCTCATAGTTCTCACGCGGGGAGCTGCCGGTCACCGGGATGCGGGTGATATCTTCCGCGCCGGAGGCACCGAAAGTGGGGGTGGGCTGAGTGCTCATCATGTGTCCTTTCACAGGTGAGGGGTTATGCTTGGGGGCGCTGCGCGCGGGAGGCACGGGTTGCGGTCACGTACGCCTGGATTTCGGCGGTCATCTCGGTGATGGGGCGGCCGCCGCGAGCGTCCAGGGTAAAGTGCGCCAGCTCTTCGTACCGGCTGCGGCGGCGCTCAAAAATTTCGGTCCACCGCTCAACCGGGTTCGGCTGCAACAGCGGGCGGGTCTTGTTGCCGGTAATGCGCGGGGTGACGGTCTCGGCGTCAACCAGGATGTACACCACGCACTCGTCCTTGAGGAGCTCCGCAACCGAATCGGTCATGGGCGCGCCACCGCCGAGCGAAAACACCGTGTTGCGGTACACCGGGGAGGTCAGCACCTCTTCGATGGTCTTGCGTTCCAGCTCGCGAAAGTGTGCCTCACCGAAAATCTCGAAAATTTCGGAGACCTCACCGTAGCGTTCCACAATCAGCTGGTCGGCGTCGAGGAACTCGTAGCCGTAGAAACGCGCCAGGTGCGTACCAATGTAGGTCTTGCCTGCCGCCATGGGGCCAATGAGCACGATGGGGCGGGAGCGTTCCGCGAAGTTTTCGTGCATTTCACGCACCTGCTGCGGGTGGATGCGAGCGCCGGCGGACTCGTCTTCTGCGAGCGCGGTGAGCTCTGCGGGGACGGCAAGCTCTGCGGGTGCCACAGATTCAGCCGGTACTACAGGTTCGGCGGGCGCAGCAACCTGAACCTTGCCGAACAGCGCCGGAGTCGGACGAATCGGCTTGGGGGGTTCAGCCGCGGGCACAGCTACGGAAGTTTCGGACACACCTACGGGGGCTGCGGGCGTGACCGGTACAGGCTGGGGTTCAGCCTTCTGCACGGGAACAGAAGCGCTCTCCCCCGCCGCCTCTGCAGGCTGAGCCTGCTTCGGAGGTGCAGGCTTGGGCGCAGCAGGTTTCGGCGCGGCCGGTTTCGGAGCTACGGGCTTGGCAGGTGCAGGCTTAGGCGCAGTCGGCTTGGGTGCTTCCGCCTTCTCGGGTTCCTTGTGGGGTTCTTCTTCGGCGGTGCCCATGCCATGCAGGGCGCTGAGCAGCTTCAGGCGCAGGTCCTCGTCCAGGCCGAGCGCCGGGTCGGCATCCTCAGACACCGAGGAGGCGTACAGGCGCACACCCTGCGTGTTCGCGGCAGCGGCGGGCAGGGGGCGAACACCCGAACGCATCAGGTCAGCCGGGGTCGGCACGCGAGACGCCGCGCGGGCAGCAGAAACCGACGCGGCAGCCTTGGAGCCTGCCTCAGAAGCTGCAGAAGAGCCAGAAGCGCCCGCCTCATGCGCAGTAACCTCAGCGGATACAGCCTGCTCGGCCTCCACCGCGGCGCCGGAATCCGATACACCAGAATCCGGGCGCGGCGAAGCGCCCCCTCGCGCACGCTGCGTTGCCGCAGCAATACGCGCAAGGGGGCTCGAAGCGACCGGGCGAACACCCTGCTCCACAGAAACCTCCCCGGAACCGCGACCCTTCGCGCCGCGGTCCTCTGACTCCGCCGGAAGGGGCACTACGCGTCCCAACCGGCAACGTTAGACTCCCACGCCAGAGACGCCGGAATAGCATCCAGGTAGGAATCCATGTTGCGGCGAGTCTCACCAATCGAGTCGCCGCCAAACTTCTCCAGTGCCGCCTCAGCGAGCACCAGGGCGACCATGGCCTCCGCCACCACGCCGGCGGCGGGAACAGCACACACGTCCGAACGCTGGTGGTGGGCGCGAGCCTCTTCACCGGTGGAAGTGTCAATGGTCTTCAGAGCCTTCGGCACGGTCGCAATCGGCTTCATTGCCGCGCGCACACGCAGCAGGTCGCCAATGCTCATGCCGCCCTCAATACCACCTGCACGGTTGGTATCGCGGGTAACACCGTGCTCGCCAATGGAAATCTCGTCGTGAGCGGCAGTGCCGGGGCGGTCAGCGGTCGCGAAACCGTCGCCAACCTCAACGCCCTTAATAGCCTGAATACCCATCAGCGCTGCGGCAAGGCGCGCGTCCAGGCGGCGGTCCCAGTGCACGTACGAACCCAGTCCGGGAGGCATACCGTACGCGAGCACCTCAACCACGCCGCCGAGGGTCTCACCGTCCTTGTGTGCCTCGTCCACACGCTGAACCATAGCGTCCGAGGTCGGCTTGTCGAAGCAGCGCAACGGGTCAGCATCCAGCTGCTCAACGTTGCGAGGCGAAGGCACCGGGGCGCCTTCAGGAGCGTGCACGCCGCCCACAGCCACGGTGTGAGAAACCAGCTCAACACCCAGAGCCTTCAAAATCTGGGCGGCAACCACACCAAGAGCCACGCGGGTCGCAGTCTCACGTGCGGAGGCGCGCTCCAGCACCGGGCGAGCCTCAGAGAAGTTGTACTTCTGCATACCCGCAAAATCGGCGTGACCGGGGCGCGGACGGGTCAGCGCAGCATTACGCGCACGACCCTCAATCAGCTTCGGATCCACCGGGTCGGAGCTCATCACGTCAGTCCACTTGGGCCACTCGGTGTTCGCAATCTCAATCGCGACCGGGCCGCCCTGAGTCAGGCCGTGACGCACACCGCCCAGGATGCGCACGCGGTCCTCCTCAAACTTCATGCGGGCACCGCGGCCGTAGCCGAGGCGGCGACGAGCCAGGGCGTCACGCACCATGTCGCTGGTGAGTTCCACACCGGCGGGTACGCCCTCAATAATGCCGACGAGCGCCTCGCCGTGGGATTCTCCGGCAGTGAGCCAACGCAGGGCCATAGGTTAACCTCTTTTCATCGCACCCGCACCGCAGCGCAGGAGGAAGGAATAATAATTCTTCACGTGTATAAATAGTGTATAAAATGCCCGTTTACTGAGCGAGTGAAAGCACGCTTTTTTCACGAAACGGAAGCACGAGGCGCAAGATCAACCGCCGCGCACATCGCATTGATTAGACCCAGCAGTTCGGCGGGCTGCAGTTCACGGCCGGTAAACAGCAGAACCTGCTCCACCGCCTGATACAGCAGCATCTCCAGGCCAGAAACCACCGTGCCGCCGTTCGCCTCCCAGGCGCTCGCCAGCACCGAAGGCCACGGGTTATACGCAACATCGAGCAGTACCGGCCGGTGCGTTGCGGAGGCGCCCTTCAGCCCGCTCAGCTGGCTCGCCCATTCATCCGCCGCATGCGCCGGAAGCGTAGAAATCACCGGGTGATGACCGCGCTCCGCAAGATTCTGCGGCAGCTCAGCCAGGGAAACCTGCTCCAGCTGAACGCCCAGGCGGTCCGCCGCCTCCTGCACGCTACCGAGCTTATGCAGGGAACGGGCGTACACGCTCACACGGGAATACCCCAGCTGATGCAGAGCGGTCAGGGCGGAAATAGCGGTCGCTCCCCCACCCACAATCGCGGCAGAATCCTTGAGCGGCTGCGGCTCCAAACCGGCGTGGCGCAGCGCGTTCACAATGCCGATCACATCCGTGTTATCACCCAGCACCTTCTCACCGCGCGGATACACCGTGTTCACCGCACCGGTCACGCGGGCAGTCTCACTCAGCTCATCGCAATACTGAATGACCGCGGTCTTCAACGGCATCGTCACCGACAGACCCGCAATATACGGGGCGTCCTCCGTACCGTCCGGGTGGCGCACCCCGCGCATAATCGCCGGCAAATCATCAGGCAGAGTATCGCGGCGATCATAACCCAAATTCTGCTCACCCAAAAAGTCATACGCGGCACGATGCAGCGCAGGCGACAGCGAATGCGCAATAGGGTGCCCCAGCACGTAGGCACGGCGAAGATACGGGGCTTCGCGGTACGGTTCAGTCTTCATCGATAGATACTCTTTCGCTCTCAACGCTTGGGGCTTGCGGACATGCACACCACGAACCCGCGTTCATGGGCGCACCCTACCATTTTAAGGGACAAACCAATATTCAGGTATAGCCCAACAATCAAGCACCCCCCCAACCGAGCACCCCCAAAATCCGGGTACAGCAAAGGCGGGCACCTCCCCCACTCTCGTGGAGGCGGTACCCGCCTCAGCAAGGAACCTTCAGTCCAAAGCTACCGAATCATAGCTACCGGCTAAACCGATTAGCTACAGCGGTTCGGGTGCTTAGAACACCACTGGTTGTACTCTTCAACGTAACGCTGGTGCTCAGCGTAAGTGCGGGAGTACTTAGTCTCACCGGAATCCAGGTCCACAGTCACCCAGTAGTAGTACGGGTTCTTCTCAGGAGCCGCAGCAGCCTTAATCGAAGCCAGCTGCGGGGAACCAATCGGACCCTTCGGAAGACCCTTATTCGCATAAGTGTTGTACTTATTGCTCTTATCGGCCTTCTGCTCTTCAGTCAGGTGGTACGAACGGACACCCAGACCGTAAGTCACGGTCGCATCCGACTGAATCAGACCCGAGGTCTCACCATCGGGGTTGTTCAGACGGTTCTCAATGATGCCTGCAACCGCCACGTAGTCCTTCGGCTGAGCCTCAAGCTCCACGATGGAGGCGATGGTCAGCACCTCGAAGGTCTTCTGGTCGCCGCTCACGCCGGCTTCCTTCAGGTCAGCCTTGGTCTTATCAACCATGGTCTGAATGACCTTCTTAATGTCGGTATCCTTCGGGAAACGGTACTCACCCGGGTGCAACCAACCCTCAATCGAGGGGAAGTTGCTCGGCACACCGTACTGGGTGTAGTTGCTGATTGCGTCCTCAACCTGCTTGCGGGTGAACGCGCCATCGGAGCCAGAAACAATCAGGTCAACGGTCTCGCTCACGCGCTTACCCTGCGGGATTGCCAGGTACAGAACGTTGCTGTTCGCCTCAATAATGGTGCTAATAGCGCTCGAGCTGCTCATGTGCTGCTGCAGTTCGTAGGTGCCAGGCTGCAGGTACTTGCCCTTGCTCTCCTTGGTGTACACCTCAACGAACTTATCAGCATCAGCAATAACGCCAGCCGCCTCAAGTTCCTCAGCCACCTGCGCGGTGGACTGGCCAGAACGAATCGTGAACGTCACGGTCGTGCCGTTACCGCCACCAGAGTAGTCACGAGTCTTAAACGGGTCGTAGCGGGTAATCAGGGCACCAGAAATGATGACCAGCGCCACGACAAACAGGGAAATTGCGCTCAGCATGATGGCGCGGCGGCGGCGCTTACGTGCACGCAACGTAGCCACCGACACGATTTCCTGTTCCATCGTGATGCCGGTAATGCCCTTACGTTCATCCTCAGCCGTCGGCCTAAAGAGGTCGAGCCCGCTTTCTTCGGGCTGTTTATTCTGTTCGGTCACTGAAGGTTCTCCGTTTCGTTGACGGCACCGACCGTTGTCCCTTCTGACTCGCACGGTCGGTTTTCTTCGTGGGCCGGATCGCTCACCTTGTACCCGGCTACGGACTGCCCCGCCTTGAGGGCATCCAGGCTGTACTGCAGAATGTTCACAGCCGCCACCTGGTCAACCATAGTCTTGAAATCTCGGCTGGAAACCCCAGCCTCGTGCAGTGCACGGTGAGCGCTCACGGTGGTGAGTCGCTCATCCACCAGCCAAATGTTAATGTGTGTTTTCTCTTCGGCATCCAGCTCGGAGCGCAGAGCCTGAGCGTACTCCCGAGCCATCTCAGTGGAGGGAGAATCCCCACCACGCATGGTCTTCGGAAGGCCGACGAACACCTCCACCACCTCGTTCACCTCAATCAGCTTGCGCAAAACACGGCGGTCAGAGTTCTTCTTCGCGTCGCGGCGCAACGTCTTGAGCGGGGTGGCAAGAATGCCGTCGGGGTCGCTGAGGGCGGTGCCGACGCGGGCATTACCCACATCGACACCCATCCGCACTCCGCGCTGGAATTCTGCCATATTTAGGCCTGAGCCTGTGCGATAGCGTCGCGGACAGCGTCCAGTGCAGCACCAATCTTGGATGCGTCCTGGCCACCACCCTGAGCGACGTCGTCCTTACCGCCGCCACCGCCGCCGAGAACACCGGCAGCAACGCGGACCAGAGCGCCAGCCTTCACGCCAGCCTCACGAGCACCCTCGTTGGTTGCCACCAGGACGACGGGGCGGCCATTAGCCACACCCACCACGGCGACAACAGCGGCCTCGGAACCGAAGCGCGAACGCAGATCCAGAGCCAGCTCACGAACGCCGTTAGCGTCCAGTTCGCCAGCGTCATGTGCCAGAACGCGAACAGCACCAATGGTCTGTGCGTTCTCCAGCAGCTTGCCAGCCTCAGCCTGTAGCTTCTCGCGGCGCAGCTGAGCCAGTTCCTTCTCAGCAGCCTTCAGCTTAGCCAGGGTCTGGTTAATCTTCTCGGGCAGGTCAGCGGAAGACTGAACCTTCATCAGGCCGGTCAGCTGGTTCACCAGGGTACGCTCAGCAGCCAGGTGGTTGAAGGAATCCAGACCCACAAGAGCCTCAACACGGCGGTTACCGGAGCCAACAGAGCCCTCGGTCAGCAGGGTCAGCGAACCAATCTCAGCGGACGAACCAACGTGAGTACCACCGCACAGCTCGCGGGAGAACTCGCCGCCGATTTCAACAACGCGCACCACGTCGCCGTACTTCTCACCGAAGAGGCTCATAGCACCCAGAGCCTTAGCCTCAGCCAGCGGCATCTCACGGGTAATCACCTCGTGGTTGTCGCGGATAGCGAGGTTAGCGACCTCTTCAACCTCACGCTTAGCGGACTCGGACAGGCCCTCGCTCCATGCGAAGTCGAAGCGCAGGTAGCCTTCCTTGTTGAAGGAGCCACGCTGGGTAGCCTCGTTGCCGAGCACCTGGTGCAGGGCAGCGTGAATGATGTGGGTACCCGAGTGTGCCTTCTCGCCGTCGCGGCGGCGCTGAACGTCAACCTGTGCCACAACATCGGCACCGGTGTGAACCTCGCCCTCACGCACAACGGCGCGGTGAACGCTCAGGCCCTTCACGGGCTGCTGAACGTCCTGAACGTCAATAATGAAGCCGTTGCCGGTAATGACACCGGTATCAGCTGCCTGGCCACCAGCCTCCGCGTAGAACGGGGTCTCGTCCAGGACAACCTCAATCTTGTCGCCAGCCTTAGCAGCGGGAACAGACACGCCATCCACCAGGATTGCGCGCAGCTTAGTCTCGGTACGCAGCTCGGTGTAGCCGGTGAAGATGGAGCCGCGCTCGTCCACGAGTTTACGCAGCTCGGACAGGTCAGCAAACGCGCCCTTCTTCGCCTTAGCGTCAGCCTGCGCACGGTGACGCTGCTCAGCCATCAGCTCGCGGAAGGACTTCTCATCCACCTTCACGCCTGCCTCAGCAGCCATCTCCAGGGTCAGGTCAATCGGGAAGCCGTAGGTGTCGTGCAGAGCAAACGCCTCAGCACCAGAAACAGCGTTGGAGCCGTCCTTCTTAGCGGCGGCAACAGCCTCTTCCAGACGCTCAGTACCGGTCTCAATGGTGTGCAGGAACGCCTTCTCCTCAGCGTACGCAATACGGGAAATACGCTCGAAGTCGTCAGCAACGTACGGGAAAGCACCCTTCATCGCATCACGCGAAGCGGGGAACAGCACGGGCAGGCAGGGCTCAGTAACGCCCAGCAGACGCATCGCGCGAATCGCACGGCGCATCAGACGGCGCAGAATGTAGCCGCGACCCTCGTTCGAGGGGGTCACGCCGTCAGCAATCAGCATCAGCGAGGAACGGATGTGGTCAGCCACCACGCGCATACGCACGTCGTCCTCGTAGCCCTCATCCTCAGCAGACTCAGAGCCGTGGTACTTCTTACCGGACAGCTCAGAAGCAGCGTCAAGCACCGGGCGGACCTGGTCGGTCTCGTAGAAGTTCTCAACACCCTGCAGCAGCATAGCCAGACGCTCAACACCCAGACCGGTATCGATGTTCTTCTTCGGCAGCTCGCCCAGAATCTCGAAATCGTCCTTGCCGATGCCCTCGCCACGCTGGTACTGCATGAACACGAGGTTCCAAATCTCAATGTAACGGTCGTCGTCAGCCGCCGGGCCGCCTTCCTTACCGTACGCGGGGCCACGGTCGTAGAAGATCTCCGAGTCGGGGCCTGCAGGGCCGGGCTGACCGGTCGACCAGTAGTTCTCCTTCATGCCCATGCGCTGAATACGCTCGGCAGGGAAACCAACAGTCTTAGTCCAAATCTCGAACGCCTCATCGTCACCCTCGTAAATGGTGACCCACAGGCGCTCAGGATCCAGACCGAAACCACCCTTATCCTGAGGGGTGGTCAGCAGCTCGTAAGCGAACGGAATCGCCTGCTCCTTGAAGTAATCACCAAAGGAGAAGTTACCAGCCATCTGGAAGAAAGTACCGTGACGCGCAGTCTTACCGACCTCTTCAATATCCAGAGTGCGGATGCACTTCTGCACGCTGGTCGCGCGGGAGAACGGAGGGGTCTCACGGCCCAGGAAGTAGGGAATGAACGGCACCATACCGGCGATGGTGAACATAGCGCCGGGCTCGTTCGAAATCAGCGATGCCGAAGGCACCACAGTATGGCCGCGGGAAGCGAAGAAATCGATCCAGCGCTTGGAAATCTCCTGTGAGAGCATCTCGTTCCTTAGAGTAATCTGTGCGAAATTCTAAATTAGTCTACTGACCTATGGTGCCTGCCCGAGAGCAAAATGGCTAATCGAGCCAGCCTCGTACCGTGGTTTACGGGCGAAGACACCACCTTTTAAAACCTAGTTGAAGAAGCCGTCGCCGAGCTGACGGTCACGCGCAATACGCTGCTCACGCGCTCGCTTCTGAGCCTCTTCCAAGGAGGCAATCTCAGCCTCCACCTCAATGAGTTCACGCTCAGCCAAGCGGCGGTTCGTGGACTCAATCTCAGCCGAGCTCATCTGGCGGTCCCACGTATCCAGGGAGCCAGGACGCAAATCCTGCTTCTGGCGCTCCACCTTAGCGTTGAGCTCCATCTCCTTCTCCTGCATGCCCTCACGCACGCGGGCGGCGAACTCAACAGCACGCAACGCATACGGCTGCAGGGGCTTGCCAATCGGCGAATCGAAGAACTTTCCCATCTGAGACTCCGGGTTGAGGGCAAGCTCACCGTGCTCACGCATGAGCAGGGCGCTGCCGGGGGTACGCTGAGCAGGTTCGGAGGCGGTGGCACGCCTGGAAGCGAAGTAACCAACCGCCGCGCCGGCGCCGAGCAGAAGAGCTGAACGAAGCAGACCCATTAGTTCTCACCGCCTGCAGAGTAAGAGGACTGTGCCGAACCGTACTGACCACCAGCGTGGGTGTTGCCGTGTGCATCGCCGGACTTGCCGCCGCGGAACGCCTGACGCACACCGTACGAGAAGGACGCAACCTTAATCAGCGGCTGACCCACAGTCGAGGTCACCAGCGAGGACAGCGCAGAAACGTTCGCGGACGCATCCGAAACGTTCGAGGTGATGTCGTCAACCTTCTCCAGCTGCTCATTGGTGGTCACCACAGTGCGGGTCACCTCTTCAATGAGGGGGCCGGTGCTCTGGTTCAGCGAACGAATCGTCACGATAAGCTCATCAAACACCTTAGTCAGGCGAATAATGGGTAGCGCAAGAAGAGCCACCAGAATCGCAAAAACTCCTGCTGCAATCAGGCCCGCAATATCTCCGCCGGTCATCTATAACCCCATTCCGCTCAATGCATGATGCTTATCAATAGTCGTACAGGACCGCGTGCCACCGTGGCACGCAGCCGGATTGTGCGTACAGTTCAGGACTGTATACACAGCTCAATCCCCTATTTTAGTCGAAAAATCCTTCAAGCGCCCCCTAAACTCTCATGAAACTCCCAGCGAAGGAAGATTCACAGGTTCAGCAGCACCACTGCACTCTGGTGTATAAGCCCCCAAAACCCGCGCGTTAACGCGTTAAACGGGAACAACCCGCCCCCACCGAACGGTGCAGGACGGGTTGCTTCTCGAAAAATCGAGATTATGCCAGACGCGAGTAGTACTCAACGACCAGCTGCTCGTCGCAGATCACGGGGATCTCTTCGCGCTTGGGCTTGCGCTCAAGCTTTGCGTGCAGCTTCTCGATCTCAACGTTCAGGTATGCGGGAACCTCGGGCAGAACTGCCTGGTGCTCGCCAGCAGCCGCAGCCTGGAAGGGGGCAGTCTTCTCAGCCTTGGGGTGAACGTGGATCAGCTGGCCGGGCTTGACGTGGAACGAGGGGCGGTCCACGCGAACGCCGTCAACCATAATGTGACGGTGAACAACCATCTGACGTGCCTGTGCAATGGTGCGGGCGAAACCTGCACGCAGAACCAGAGCGTCGAGGCGGGTCTCGAGCAGCTCGACCATGTTCTTACCGGTCTGGCCCTCGGTACGCTTTGCCTCGAGGTATGCGCGGCGCATCTGTGCCTCGCGGATGTTGTACTGAGCGCGCAGACGCTGCTTTTCCTTCAGCTGGGTAGCGTAGTTGGAGTCAGCCTTCTTGCGGGCACGGCCGTGCTGGCCGGGGCCGTAAGGACGACGCTCGAGGTACTTTTCTGCCTTCGGGGTCAGTGCAATGCCCAGGGCACGGGACTGACGCACGGTACGGCGGGTGCGGTTGTGCTTAGCCACAATCTACCTTTCTATGTGAGGCTCCTGCACCCTCACGGGTGGGGCCTCGGTCTGTTGAATACTGGCCTCCTCGGTTGACCCCGCCGGGACCCGTACGCGACCGACTCGGTCGTTGCTGTACGGCGGTGGGGCGGAGAGCTCGGGGCAGAGTACCCCGCAGCTACATTACTGACACCCGCACGGATGCGGGCATAGTAATTGCCAGACCCGTCAAGCTTACCGGATGCGCCCGGGCTTTACCAGCCTTTTGGGGATTCTTTGGTTCAAATCACGGCACATGTGGGTTTTTGATGGTTACCCACACGACCCCAATAGAAAATATTTGCACCCGTCAGCGCTATTTAGGTACACCTTCCCCGAAAAATTGCGGCGCCGAGATGTTGGATTGTAATCATTTCGTTATTTTTAACCTGTGAATCTATGGGAATAGCTTGCCTTCAGGCTCCCATATCGCCTAGACTAGAGACCATAACAAGCTTGACCTCCGCCCTTCCGGGATTGGCCGACAGTCAAGACGTCTATCACAACTCAAACTCTGATGCGGTGCGCAGTACTACCGAGGTACTACGCACCGCTTTCTGTTTACCCTCTTTTAGGCGGTGGGGTCTTTTAGGAGGCGCAGTAAGCTGCCCGGCGAACCCTCCCGCGCGGGTGGTTTCGTGTGATTGATGCGCGCGGCTAGTTCGCGCGATTAGTTCACGCGATGAATCGGCGCGGCTAGTTCGCGCGATTAGTCCGCGTGGCAAACCGGCGCGGCTAGTTGCCGCCGTCAAGAATCCTGCGGATACGCTCACGACGCTCCGTCAACGTACGCTCAAAACCGTACTGAGTCGGCTCGTAATACACCGTGCCGCGCAGAGTATCCGGCAGGTACTGCTGCGCCGCCACATGGCCCGGCGCATCATGCGCATAAATGTAGCCGTCACCATGACCAAACTGCTTAGCCCCCGCATAATGGGCATCACGCAGATGCACCGGAACCTGACCCGACGCGCCCGCACGGACATCCGCAATCGCGCGGTTAATCGCGTTATAAGCGGCGTTCGACTTCGGCGCGAGCGCACAATAAATGACGGCCTGCGAGAGGATGATGCGCGCCTCCGGCATGCCCACCAGCGCCACCGACTGCGCCGCAGCCGTCGCCACCTGCAACGCCTGCGGATCGGCCAAGCCAATATCTTCGCTCGCCAAAATCATGATGCGACGCGCCACGAAACGCGGATCCTCGCCGCCCTCCAGCATGCGCGCCAGATAGTGCACCGCGGCGTCCGCATCGGAACCGCGCATGGACTTAATGAACGCACTCACCACGTCATAATGCTGGTCACCCGAACGGTCGTAGCGGATCGCGGCGCGGTCCACCGCCTCCACGGCGTGCGCCAGAGTGATGCGAACGGGCGCGGCAGATTCCGGGTCCTTCTCCCCCGCCGGTTCATCTGAGCCCGCTGAATCATCGGATGAGTTGGCGGTATCGGGGTCGGCGGGGTCAGTCTCTTCAGAGGTGGGTTCTGCTACATCAGTTTCTGCGGGGCTGGTTTCTGCTGTGGTATTTCCCGCAGCTTCAGCCTCACTAAACGCAATCGCAGCCGCCGCCTCCAGCGAGGTTAGGGAGCGGCGAGCGTCGCCTCCGGAAACCGCCGCGAGGTGGGCGCGCGCATCCGCATCAATGACTGCCGCGCCGCCAAAACCGCGCGGGTCAGCCAGCGCACGGTCAATCAGCCGCTCAATATCGGACTGCTCCAGCGAATGAACCCGCAACAGCAACGAGCGCGACAGCAGCGGCGAAATAATGCTGAATGACGGGTTCTCCGTCGTAGCCGCCACCAGAATCACCCAGCGGTTCTCCACGCCGGGCAGGAGCGCATCCTGCTGAGCCTTGGTAAAACGGTGAATCTCATCGAGGAACAGCACGGTGGTCGTGCCGTACATGTCGCGGTCGAGCAGAGCCTGATCCATGACCGCGCGAACGTCCTTCACGCCCGCGGTAATCGCCGAAAGCTCCACGAACTTGCGGCCCGGCGCGCGAGCAATCACGTGCGCCAGTGTGGTCTTACCCGTACCCGGCGGGCCGTACAGAATCACCGAGGACGGGCCTGCCGGGCCGGCGTTCTCCCCCGCCAACACGCGCAGGGGCGAGCCGGGGGTCAGCAGGTGCTCCTGGCCGAGAACCTCATCAATGGTGCGCGGACGCATGCGCACCGCCAGGGGTGCGCGGGACGCCGAACGGGCAGAGCGCGCACGCGACGCAGAGGGGCGCGAGGAGGCGGGCTCCTCGGCGGGCGCACCAATCAGGCTCACGCGGTCTCCGTCGTCGGGCAGCTCAAGATCAAAGAGGGAATCAGCCATAGTCTTACTCTATCGTTTCACAGGCTTGAGGTGGGCGCGGGGTGCGGATTTAGCTCGCGGCGTGACGCCACACGGGTTTTCGATAGGGTTTCGATAGGTTAGTGTCTTCGCCGTGGTTTTAAACCCCGGGGCAAGGCTATAAACCCAGGAGCAATCCACTAACCTATCGAAAGCGCCGCTTTTAGAGGGTCTCGCTGTCGAGAATTAGGGTCACCGGGCCGTCATTGACGAGCTCCACCTGCATGTCCGCACCGAACACGCCGGTCTCCACGTGCAGGCCACGCTCACGCAGCGCCTGAACGTAATCGTTGAACAGCGGCTCACTCACCGCACCCGGCGCAGCAGCAGACCAGGAGGGGCGGCGGCCCTTCTTCGCATCCCCGTACAGGGTGAACTGGCTGACCGCCAGCACGGGCGCGCCCTCATCGAGGAGGGACTTCTCTCCCTCCAGCAGACGCAGGTTCGCGGTCTTATCGGCAAGCTTCGCAATCTGCGCCGCGCCGTCACCGTGCGTGATGCCGACCAGCACCAGGTAGCCGGGCTGCTCAATCGCGCCGACCGTCTCACCCGCCACGCGCACCGCCGCGCGGGTCACACGCTGAATAACTACTCGCATCGTTCACCTTTCAACTTGGAGCCGACCTTCACCGGGCTCATACATCTCTTTCGACACCGCTCTCAGCGGCTGGTTTAGGGGAGCCGCAGTTCTAGAGGCAGCCGCCTCAGAGCACACCGCGCAACTGCACGGCACGCAAAAACTGGTTCGCCGCCCGCGGGGTACGAAACTCAAGAAAACGCTTCTGCAGATGCTGCCCGCGAGCCTCCGCCAGCAATTCCCCGACGTGCGGGTAGCTCCTCCATGTGTACCGAATCATGTTGTCCGGGTCGCGCAGAATATTCTTCAGCGGCGGCTCCACATTATCAGCCCACAGCCTCTGACCCGTCACCGCACGGCGCACCGTCCGGCGAACCACACGCCACATGACCACCGCACGGCTATAGCGCAAGTAAATCACCACATCCGCACGCTCCAGCAGACGGCCGCGCACCTGCGGATACTGCCACTCCGTAATCCACGCAGGCCGCTCAATGAGCGCCTGAACATCCGCCTCAAAACTAGGGCGCGGAGTCCAGTTCGGACCCCAATGCAACGAGTCCATCTCCGTATGCGGAATGTCCAGGAGGCGCCCCAACCGCGCCGCGAACGTCGTCTTACCGCTACCGCTCGGGCCAGCAATCAGAATACGCATGCTCCCCTCCCCCCTTTGGTTAGTACACAAATCGGCACGCACGCCAGTTGATACAAAAGGTGGGCTGCGACCCTGCACCAGCAGAATACACAGCCCACCCTCAACGGCGACCCCGGCACAACTCAACGCCCGCCGGGTTCACGCCGCACAAGCCCACACCCCTACGGGGCGCACGACCAAAGACTAGAGAAGATTACTCCTCGTCCTTCTTCTTCGGCTTGAAATCAACGCCAGCTTCCTTACGCTGCTCCGGAGTAATCGGTGCAGGAGCCGCAGTCAGCGGGTCGAAACCGTTACCGGTCTTCGGGAACGCAATAACCTCGCGGATCGAATCAACGCCAGCCAGCAGAGACACAATACGGTCCCAACCGAACGCAATACCACCCATGGGCGGCGCACCGTACTTGAACGCATCCAGCAGGAAGCCGAACTTCTCCTGAGCCTCTTCCTCGCCAATGCCCATCACAGCGAACACGCGTTCCTGCACGTCACGGCGGTGAATACGGATCGAACCGCCACCAATCTCGTTACCGTTGCAGACAATGTCGTAAGCGTACGCCAGAGCCGAACCCGGGTCAGTGTCGAAAGTATCCATGAACTCGGGCTTCGGGGAGGTGAACGCGTGGTGCACAGCAGTCCATGCGGAGTGACCCAGAGCCACGTCACCGGACTCGGTGGCCTCAGCAGAAGACTCGAACATGGGGGCGTCAACAACCCACACGAAGGACCACTCGCCGTCCTTAATCAGGCCGGTACGGTGACCAATCTCAACACGAGCAGCACCCAGCAGCGCACGGGAAGCCTTAGCCTCACCAGCAGCGAAGAAGATGCAGTCACCGGGCTTCGCGCCGGTAGCCTCAGCCAGGCCAGCACGCTCAGCGTCAGTAATGTTCTTAGCCACCGGACCGGTCAGCTCACCGTCCTCCTGAATGAGAACGTAAGCCAGGCCCTTAGCGCCGCGCTGCTTAGCCCACTCCTGCCAAGCGTCCAGGGTACGGCGAGGCTGGGAAGCACCACCGGGCATCACAACAGCACCCACGTAGGGAGCCTTGAACACGCGGAAAGTGGTGTCCTTGAAGTACTCGGTCAGCTCAGTCAGCTCCAGGCCGAAACGCAGGTCAGGCTTGTCCGTACCATACTTCTCCATCGCATCCTTGTAGGTCATGCGCTGAATCGGGCGGGGAACCTTCACGTCAATCAGGTTCCACACAGCCTCAACGATGCGCTCGCCCAGGTCAATGATGTCTTCCTGATCAACGAACGAAGCCTCAATGTCCAGCTGAGTGAACTCAGGCTGACGGTCGGCGCGGAAGTCCTCGTCACGGTAGCAGCGGGCAATCTGGTAGTACTTCTCAATACCGCCCACCTGCAGCAGCTGCTTGAACAGCTGCGGGGACTGCGGCAGAGCGTACCACGAACCCGGAGCCAGACGAGCCGGCACCAGGAAGTCACGCGCACCCTCAGGGGTGGAACGGGTCAGGGTCGGGGTCTCAACCTCAATGTAGCCGTCCTCGGCCAGCAGGTTACGTGCCGCACGGTTCGCGTCCGAACGCAGGCGCATGATGCGGGCCGGCTCCGGGCGGCGAAGATCCAGGTAGCGGTAGCGCAGGCGCGCCTCCTCACCCACCTCAACGTGCTCGTCAATCTGGAAAGGCAGCGGGGCCGCGGTGTTCAGCACCTCAACGGTGGACACCTCAACCTCGATCTCACCGGTCGCCAGGTTCGGGTTCTCATTACCCTCCGGGCGCTTAGTCACCAGACCGGTCACGCGCAGAACGTACTCGTTGCGCAGGTGCTCAAAATCAGCCTCATTGTGGAAAACACACTGGGTGACGCCCTCGCGGTCACGCAGGTCAACGAAGGCGACGCCACCGTGGTCGCGGCGACGAGCCACCCAACCGGTCAGGGTGACGGTCTCTCCAATGTTTGCGGCGGTCAGCTCGCCGTTGGTGTGAGTGCGAAGCACAGACATTCCTTTCATAGCGGGCACCTCACGACTATAGACAGTAGCCGGGTACTCGCGGTTGATGATATGCGCACACTGCGTGCGCCTCATATATTGTATCCCGACTTGTCAGATCGGTGGTCAGAAAATAGGGTAAGGCAGTGGGGCACAGATTTGTGCCATAGGTTAGCGTCTTCTGTCGTAGTTAAAAACCATGGCAGAAGACGCTAACCTATGGTCGAAATGTGTAGCGTTAGCCTTACCGCATGAGCAGCCCCCGAAGATGGGCAATAACTTTCCGCTCTTTCTGAAAAATATCAGCCCAGGTTAGATGCACGACTCTCCACCCGGCGCGGGCTAGGGCACGGTCACGGGCTGCCTCGTAGCGGTCCCTGCCGGGGTGGTCCAGGTACTTCTGTTCACCGTCGAACTCAAGAATCACACGCGCCTCGGGCCAGGCGAAGTCCACCCGATAGTTACGGCCCTCGCACGAAATCGGGTACTGCGTTACGGGGAGGGGCAGCCTGTGTTCCATGAGTAGGCACCGGGTGAGGCTTTCACCCGCCGACTCGCTGGATGCATCCACCGCCTGCGCCAGAGCACGCCCGGAGGAACCGCCGTACCCGGTGAGGTTCAGCAGAATCTCAGTCACCTCGTGGGGTTCCAAGAGTCCACGCCGCATGATGGAGTCAGCGAGGACCACCGCCTCCCGAAAGGGCATGGTGCGAGCGCAATCCTGCAGAGTGCGAGCCACCGTTGTTGCCATGACGGGTGTACCGGGTATTGCGGTCACCGCATTAGGGTCAAAACCTCGCCTATGTCTGCAGATACGCCCCCTATCGGATGGGCTAGTAGCGGTACTGTACACATGCACGATTGAGGGCGCATTGAGTACATCTAGCCCCCAAAGTGCAGCCGCTGATGAGTGTGAAAAGACTCCCTGAAGACCCATGAGGTGGGCAGCAATGCACCGTACCGCAAGCCGCTCATCCGGAGTGAGCGACTGGGCATTACGGGTGTAGATATAGGCTCCTCGCTGAATACGTTGTAGGGTTCCTGCCGCCACCATCGCGCGGATATGCCGGGTTCCAATACCTCGTGAGTTGAGGATGCGCGTGGTGAGCACGAGAGGATACAGCTCGGCGGCGCGTGTGGTTAGGGCTTGTGCGGCTTGGGTTTGGGGCTTCAGGATATTTGCGGTGTTCATAGACTTTATCCTGGCAGTCTCTGCGAAGTTATGGGGGCTGTTCGTGAAATCTGTGGATAACTTCGCTGTTTTTATGGAAATATCCGCTATCCACAGGTTTAGGTTGTATCCCAGAAATTTTGTGCCATAGGTTAGCGTCTTCTGCCATGGTTTTTAACTACGACAGAAGCCGCTAAACCATGGCACAAATTCACAGGGCAGAAAGCGCGACAAAAAGACCCGCCCGGCAGGGAGGTCAACATCCTCCCCACCAGGCGGGTACACATCCATATGCAGGCTTGCAGCAGCCAGATACTACAGCGGCCAAACACCGCAGGCACTACAGACCCTAAGATGACAGGCCCCTAATATTTACAGACCCTCAGCACGCACAATCTGAACGTGCAGGTCCTCAGCCGGCGGCATCCACGAATTCGGATCAGCCGCGACCTGCTCACCCGAACGGATGTCCTTCACCTCGTGAACCGGGGCGCCCGACTCATCCGAAGAAATGAACCACACGAACGGAATACCGCGCTTCTCAGCGTACTTAATCTGCTTACCGAACTTCGCGGCGTTCGCAGACACCTCGCAGGCAATGCCGCGGGCTCGCAGTGCATCCGCAACATCATTCGCGGCGGACCAGCCCTCATCATTGGTCAGGGCAACGAACACTGCCGAAGGCACCTTACGGCTCGCCTGCGCAAAACCCTGCGACAGGATGCGAGCCACCACGCGGGTCACACCAATCGACAGGCCAACGCCCGGGTAGGTCTTCTTACCGTTCGACGCCAGCGACTCGTAACGGCCGCCCGAGCAAATCGAACCCAGCGACTCGTGACCGACCAGCACAGTCTCGTACACGGTGCCGGTGTAGTAGTCCAGGCCGCGGGCAATCGACAGGTCGGCCAGCACCTTACCCGGCGCACGGCGGGACGCCTCCTCAATGACCTCAGCCAGCTCAGCAAGACCCTGATCCAGCAGCTCGTGCTCCACCGAATACTTAGCGGCAAGCGCACGCACCTGCTCCACGAAAGAAGCATCCTCGGTACGGATCTGCGCCAGCTCCAAGGCGGCAGCGGCAGCATCCGCGCTCGCACCAGCCTCAGCCTGCAGCTCCTCAGCCACACGCTCAGCGCCAATCTTCTCCAGCTTGTCAATAGAACGCAGAACAGCCGCAGTATCAGTCAGACCCAGGCCCAGGTAGAAGCCCTCAGCCAGCTTACGGTTATTCACACGCAGCTTGAACTCGGGAATCGGCAGCTTCGACAGCGCATCGACAACAACCAGCGCCAGAGTCACGTCATAGCGGAACGGCAGCTCACCGTCGCCAACCACGTCAATATCAGCCTGAGTGAACTCGCGGGCACGACCCTCCTGCGGACGCTCACCACGCCACACCTTCTGAATCTGGTAACGCGAGAACGGGAAATTCAGGTAACCGGCGTTCTCCACCACGTAACGGGCGAACGGCACGGTCAGGTCAAAGTGCAGAGCCAGCTTTTCCTTAGCCTTAGCGGCCTCATCCTCCTGCAGACGAGAAATTGCGTAAACTTCCTTGTCGATTTCGCCCTTGCGCAGCAGCTGCTCGATGGTCTCTACCGAACGAGTCTCAATCGGGGAGAAACCGTGCAACTCAAAAGTCTCACGCAAAGTGTCCAGAACATGATTCTCAACCAACCGCTCAGCCGGAAGATACTCGGGAAAACCAGACAGCGAAGCCTTGCGAGCCATACTCGATACTCCTTGACAAAGAACTCGACAACAAAACCCCGGAACACGCCGGGCACATCTACCCATCATACCAACACCCACCCCAGCACAGCACCCACTCCCCCGCCCCACCCGGCGTAAACCCGCACAAACCCTCGGCAAACCGTCGGCGCGAAGGTTCGCCCACAACACAACACGACCAGACACTACTCACACACACCCCACAGAGGCTATGCTTAGGAGGTGCACACGCACACCCAAACGGGTGACCACCACGGGGAACAGCGCAAAGGCGCCCCACCCCCAGCACCCCCGAGTGAAAGAGTTATAGCGGTGACTACCAAACCCGACGACACTGTAAACCTCGAAAAGGCACGCCAGTACGGCCGCGTCTCCGAGGACGGCCACGTCTTCGTCATTGTCGACGGCGAAGAATACGCAGTAGGCCAGCTGCCCGGCGCCTCCGAAGAAGAAGCGCTCAGCTACTTCGCCCGCAAGTTTGAAAACGTCGAGGCGCAGGTTGCCCTGCTCGAATCCCGCCTCGCCAACAACGCCCCCGCCGCAGACCTGCAGAAGGGCATCACCTCCATCGGCGCACAGATTGGTGTACGCAACATGGTCGGTGACTACTCCGGCCTGCAGAAGCGCCTCATCACCCTCGCAGAACAGATCGCTGAACTCGGCGAGAAGCAGCAGCAGGCACGCACCGAAAACCGTGAACGTGCCCTCGCCGTCCGTGAAGAAATCGTGGCTGAAGCCGAGCAGATTGCCGGCCAGGACCCCGACCAGATTCACTGGAAGAACTCCCACTCCCGCATGAACGAACTGTTCGAAGCGTGGAAGAAGGCACAGCGCGAAATTCACCTGGCAAAGAGCGTAGAGGACGAGCTGTGGAAGCGTTTCCGTGCAGCCCGCACCACCTTCGACCGCAACCGCCGCGCACACTTCTCGCAGCTGGACGACCGCAACGCACGCATCAAGCGCGCCAAGGAAGAGCTGATTGCACGCGCGGAAGAGCTGTCCACCTCGACTGACTGGTCTGAGACTTCCCGCGCATACGGCGACCTGATGCGCGCCTGGAAGCAGGTACCCCGCGGCCACCGTCGCGAAGACGACAAGCTATGGGCACGCTTCCGCGCGGCACAGGACGTGTTCTTCAACGCCCGCAACGAAGCCGAAGCAGCGCAGGACGCAGTCTACGCCGAAAACCTGAAGGTCAAGGAAGCACTACTCGAAGAAGCACGCGCACTCCTGCCCGTCGAAGACATCGAGGGCGCGAAGGCAGCCTTCGAGAAGATCCTGGACCGCTGGGATGCGGCAGGCCGTGTACCCCGCAACGACCTGCGCCGCATCGACGGCGAACTGCGCCGCATTCAGGACGAAATCAACGGCGCCGAAGAGGCAAAGTGGAAGCGCAACGACCCCGCCAAGGCGGCACGCGCGAACTCCCTGCTCGCACAGATTGAGGACTCCCTCGCCGAGCTGGAGGCAGAGCTCGCCGCAGCTGAGAAGGGCGGCGACTCCAAGAAGATCGCCAAGGCCAAGGAAGCTCTGGAGGCGCGCCGCGCCTGGGCAGCAACCCTGCAGGGCTTCGGCAACTAAGGTCGAGCCGACGGTCTAAATAACGGTGTAATTAACGCCGAGAAGCCACATGACCATTGATCCCGTTGCGGGGTGGTGGGCATGTGGCTTCTTCGTGTTTGCGGAGTTTATGCGCGCCCACACCCGGTGCAGATGAGGCAGTTCAGGGGTTTTCGATAGGTTAGTGTCTTCACTGCGGGTTAAAGACCCACGGCGAAGACACTAACCTATCGAAAGATTCCATCCCCCATAGACGGCGAAAAGCCACATGTGTTTCGAAAAGCCACCATTATCGTGGCTTCTCGAAACACATGTGGCTTCTGGCGTGTCTGCGGGGGTGCGAAATTTTAGGTTCGGTTGGAGGGGTTAGTCATCGACCTGTTCAAAATCGATAATCTTCCAGCCCTCAGAGGTGTACTTGAACGAGAACTTCCAGGTGTCGTCGTCCTTTCTATCGTTCTCGTAAGACTTCCAATCACCGTTGGGTTCAACGTACATAACGTAGCCCCACTCCCGGTATGCCTTCCAGAAGTAAGTCTCTCCCTCACTCCAGGGGTTCCCGTCAGCAATGTAGTGGTCAAGACCCGCGATAATCCAGCCGCCTCGCTTGTAGAGGGCTTCAAGACCTTCGTAGGAATCTAGTAGTTCCGTGAAGCTGCTATCAACGAATTTGCGTGCTTGACTGTAGTCTCCGGTCTGAGCGCCGTAGTTGTTCCATTCAATCCATGCGTTGAGTGTTTTGCGTAGGCCTTCATTGGATTTTTCTCGGTATCCGTCCTCAGGCGATGCAGGTTTCGGAACGTTCTGCGCCGGGCCGTTAGGGTCAGCTTCGCGGTATTCGCCGTCAGGTGCCTTGGAGCCGCCAGAGTAGCCTCGGACAGTAGACGGGGTTGCGGAGGGAGAATCAGTAGCTGCCGCAGATACGGAGGCGGTTTCGCTCGGCGTAGCGGTCGAAGAAGCCGAGGCACCCGCCTCGTTAGCTACCTGCTGGCCGCAGGCTGCAAGTAGGGTACCAAGACCCATGAGCGCGCCGCCGCTCAACATCGCGCGGCGAGTCAAAAGAGTGGAAGTCATGGAAATACATTCCTCATATCGGTGTGGTGTGTGAGTTGCAAAGGACTACTAGATAATTCCCTGCTCACGTAGCTCCTTATTCGAGCGATGTTCGGAGAGTCGCCAATAGCCATTCTGATACTTATAGCGGAACATAAATATTTCATTTTCATTGCTGGTATTAGTCCGCTCATACACCTTGCCATTGGGGTTTACGTACATGCCATAAGTCCACAAGCGTCGGGTGAGAACCCAATATTCTTTGGCTTCTTCGTCATACATCAGGTCGCTTTCGGCCTGATATTCCGAGGTTCCTTCAATAACCCAGCCACCGCTTTTGTAAAGATCCTCGATGTAGTGCAGGAATTTAATGTCCTCATCGAAAGTGTCCAGCATGTAGGGCCATGCATATTGCATATCCCCAGTCTGAATGCCATAGTTGCGCGCCTTAATCCAGTCGCGCATCATCTCGCGCAGGCCCGCAAAGGTTTCAGGGTACTGTTGCGGCTTAGCCTTCGGAAGAGGAACGTTCTGAGCCATACCGTATGCATCAGCTTTGCGGTACTCGCCATCGGGTGCCTTCGAGCCGCCAGAGTAGCCGCGGGTAATGACCGGGCTCGGAGCAGTCGATGCAGAAGCAGCCTCAGAAGCCGCAGCAGTCGCGGTTTCAGTCGACGCAGCGCTCGAAGAAGCCGAGGCGCTCGCCTCATTGGTAGCCTGCTGACCGCACGCCGTCAGCAGCCCGCCCAGGCCCAGCAGTGCGGTGCCGGTGAGCAGGGTGCGGCGGTTGATGATGTCGGATCCCATGGGGATTCTCCTGTGGTTGGTTATGGTGTGTGGCAGCTGGCAGATTCCGGAAGCGCCAGCCGTGCGGCATGTCCAGTGGTGCGCATCGGTGCGCGTGGACCCGCGACAACCACCACCCTACAGGATGTTTACAGTCGTTTGCATCCCGTTGAGCCCCATGACCACATGTAGCGGCGTTTGGACACAAAAAGACGCCAGGACCCCCTAACACTAGGGTGCCTGGCGTGGGCGGGCGGGCTATACGGCGAGCGCGTACATGTCGCGGAGGGCTTCTTCCGCATCGTCGAGGGCGTATCCGCTCTGGCAGAGCGCGTCGCAGCCGTTACCGTATCGGAGGCCGGCGAGGAACTCGCGGTCGGTCACCTCTGGCAGGTACGCCATGAGGTATTCGCCGTTGTCAGTGAAGAAGTCGTCAATGTTGGCGGCGTCCTGACCGGAGTAGAAGGCGCGGAAGTCTTCGTCATTGTAGTAACCAACCGTGTACATGAGGGGCTCCTTTGGTCGCTCGGCGGAGGGGGCGAGAACGCGTCGTTGTTCTCTACACCCAAAGTACGGGGCACCCCTGACAAGATAAGGGGCTACACCGCCCCACGCTGGAGAAAAACCAGAAAATATTGCGGGATGAGGGGGTTTCTGGAGGCGCACTCCCCCGCCTATACACACCACACAGAAAATTCGGTCATAGGTTACGGACTTCTGCCATGGTTTTTAACTACGACCAAAGACGCTAACCTATGGCACAAATCAGCGCCGAGGTAGGTCAGGCGGCGGGTAACTGGCTGTTTCGATAGGTTAGTGTCTTCGCCGTGGGTCTTTAACCCGTGGTGAAGACACTAACCTATCGAAAGATTCCATCCCCTCCCCCCCATAGACGGCGAGAAGCCACATGTGTTTCGAGAAGCCACCAAAGAAGTGGCTTTTCGAAACACATGTGGCTTCTGGGCGAACTACCCCAGTTTACCGCCGGTTACAGCACGTCACCGCGGGTTATTCTCCGCCAAGGAACGGCATGAAGCGGACGATGTGCTTCTCTAACTTCTGCTTCACTCGCTTCGCCTTGGTTGCTGCGTCTTCGGTCTTCGCGCCGCCGAGCTTGCCGCCGAAGAGCGAGATTTTGCCCTTGACCAGGCGGCTGATCTTGCCGGGGATAGTGCGGCGGTTTTCCTTGAGCGCACGGTTGACGACGCGCTGGGTTTCTGCGGAGTCCAGCTCTTCGTCCTTCACGATGGTGTCTTCTTCGCGGGTGCGGCGGTCGGTCACGTAGCGGTGGAAGTGTTCCTGCACGTCGTGGTCTTCGGACTCGTTCAGGTAGGTGTCGAAGTAGTCCTCGATGATGTCGCCGCTTTCGCGCAGGTCAGCGTCGTTTCGAATTGCGAGGCGCACGCGGTCGCGGAAGTGCTCCACACCGTCCTGAGCACTTTCGGTGGTGCCGTTCTCCCCTGCCGCCTTGCCGTGGCGTGCGGCGCGGGCTGCCTTGACGAGCTCCAGGATGTAGAGCACGCCGACTTCCTGCTGCCTGACCAGTTCGGTCAGGAAGGACACGCGATCAAACAGGTCAACTGCGGTCGGCTTTTCTTCGCCTTCGCCGGTTTCACTGTCGGCGCGGTCCTTCGCTTCTTCCTGTTCGCGGCGCAGTTCGCGGGCTTCTTCGTAGATGTCGTTGTAGACACCGGTGTAGCCTTGCATGTCGTAGTCGCTGATGAGTTCGTTGCCGCCGTCGCGGATGAACTCGTCGTGCACGCGCAGTTCCTGCTGCAGTTTAAGCACCTGGTTCATGAGCTCGATGTAGCGGGCCTTGTCTTCGGTGGTGTCCACGGTGATGGATCCGCCCTCGTCGATGGGGAATTCTTCGCGCAGCTCGGACACGGCCTCCTCGTATGCGGCGTAGGCTTCCTTGTAGGGTCGGGTGAACGCGATGTCGAGGGCGGACTGGCTGTTGCTGTTTTCGGTGTCGCCGAAGAGGGTGAAGGCGTCCTTGGTTGCCTGTTCGAGGTCGCGGAAGCACACGATGTTGCCGGAGGGCTTGAGCGAGTTGAGGATTCGGTTGGTGCGGCTGTATGCCTGCACCAGTCCGTGCATCTTGAGGTTCTTGTCGACCCAGAGGGTGTTGACGGTCTTGGAGTCGAAGCCGGTGAGGAACATGTTGACGACGATGAGCAGGTCCAGTTCGCGCACCTTCATGCGGCGGGAGACGTCCTTGTAGTAGTTGTCGAAGGAGTCGCCGTCGGTGCTGAAGTTGGTGCCGAACATGGTGTTGTAGTCTTCGAGGAAGCCGTCCATGCGGTTGCCGGTGCCTTCGGTGGCGAAGGTGAAGTTTTCTTCTTCGCCGAAGGTGTCGAAGAGCTGCCCGCCGTTGCCCTGCGAGTAGATGATGGCGACCTTGAGCTTCTGTTCGGGGCGCAGGGTACCGTCTGCGATGCGCTCTTCTTGCAGGGTGTTGAGGGCGTCGTAGTAGGTGCAGGCTGCGTCGATGGAGGAGGTTGCCAGGATTGAGTTGAAGCCGCGCACGCGCTCTACGTAGTGTTTGGTGACGCCGTTGATGGTGCGGGTTTTCTTGATCTCGTAGCTGGTGGCTGCGCTCTGGTTGGTTTTGCGGTCGTAGTTGTCGAGGATGTAAGTGGCTACGGCTTCGATGCGTTCAGGGCTTTCGAGTACTTCCTTGCTTTTGGCGAACTTTTCGAGTTCCTTCGCGTCGGGGGTTTCGGCGCGTTCGGCGGCGATTTCTTCGGCGTAGGAGGTTTCTTCGAGTTCGGCGAAGTGGGGGCTGGTGTTGGTGTATTCCAGGTGGAATTTCAGCACGTTCTTGTCGTTGATGGCGTCGACGACGGTGTAGGTGTGCAAGCAGTCGCCGAAGACTTCGACGGTGGTGGTGCCGGGGCCGCCTACGGAGTTCTTGTCGAAGATGGGGGTGCCGGTAAAGCCGAACATGCTGTACTTCTTGAAGTGCTTCTTGATGGCGGTGTTCATGCGGCCGAACTGGGAGCGGTGACATTCGTCGAAGATGATGGCTACACGCTGGCCGTAGACGGGGTGTTCGGGTTCGGCGGTGATGAGGTTGGACAGCTTGTGGATGGTGGTGACCACGATGCTGGTTCCGCGGTCGGCGAGGCGGTTGCTGAGTTCGCGGGTGCTGCCGGTGGAGCTGACGGAGTCTGCCTGGAAGTTGTTGTATTCGAGCATGGTCTGGTAGTCGAGGTCCTTGCGGTCCACGACGAAGAGAACCTTGTCGACGAGTCCGGTTTCTGCCAGGCGGCGGGCGGTCTTGAAGCTGGTGAGGGTCTTGCCGCTGCCGGTGGTGTGCCAGATGTAGCCGCCGGCTTCCTTGGTGCCGAGGCGCTTGGGGTCGTTGTTGGCGATTTCGACGCGCTTAATGATTTTTTCGGTTGCCGCGATCTGGTAGGGGCGCATGACCAACAGATCCTTGTCCACAGTGAGGATGCAGTAGCGGGTCAGGATGTTGGCGAGGGTGTGGCGGGTGAGGAAGGTGCGCGCGAAGAGAATCAGGTCGTTGATTCGGTTGTTCTGTTCGTCTGACCAGTAGCTGGTGAAGTCGAAGCTCTTGCCTGCGGAGCCGCCGTCGGCGGTCTTGCGGCTGGCGGTCTGCTGGTCTTCGATGTGCTTGTGGCGCACGGTGTTGGAGTAGTACTTGGTTTCGAAGCCGTTGCTGATGACGAAGATTTGGGCGTATTCGAAGAGGCGGTGCTGGTCCTGCTGGAAGCCTTCGTTCTGGTAGCGTTCGATCTGGTTGAAGGCTTCGCGAATGCTCACGTTGCGCTTCTTGAGTTCGATGTGTACGAGGGGCAGGCCGTTGACGAGGATGGTTACGTCGTAGCGGTTGAGTACTTTGCCGTTGGGGGCGGGTACGCGGTACTGGTTGATGACCTGCATGTGGTTGCGTGCGGGGTAGGCGGCGTCGATGAGCATGATGTTGCGCAGGGTGCCGTCTTCGAGGCGGAAGTCGATGAAGCGTTCTTCCTGGATGAGCTTTGCTTTTTCGAGGATGCCGTCGTTGGAGCGGGCGATGTGTTCGGTGAGCAGGCGGTTGAATTCTTCGTCGGTGAAGTGGAAACCGCTGTTGGGGCCGTAGGTGCCTTCTTCGGGGCGGGTGTTGAGGCGTTCGAGCTGTTCGCGCAGGTTGCGGATGAGTGCGGCTTCGTCGGTGAGGCGCGGCAGGTAGTCGTAGCCTTGGGTTTTGAGGGTTTCGATGAGTTCGGCTTCGAGCTGCGATTCGCTCTGGTGCTCACGCTTCTGCTTGTGCTGAGCCTTCCAGTCCTTGTAGCCCTTTGCTTCGGCGAGTTCGGCGATGACGGTGAAGTCGTCCGAGCTGAGGATGCTTTCGGTGCGTCCTTCGGTGGGGCGGGGGTGGTTGGGTACGGTTTCCACGGGGTGCTCCTTTGCGTAGGGGTTGAGTGTGTGGATGGGTGGGCTCGGGGTTGGTGAGCCCGGCTAGTTGAACCCGGTTTGTTGAGTTTGGGTTGTTGAGTGTGGTTGAGGTCTAGCGGCCCGTGCAGGGGCGGCAGGGGTCCGCCGCACCCTGCACGGGGTGCGCGCTTGATGCGCGGTTTGATGCGCGGGTGTCTACTGGTTGTCGCCCTTGCGGGGGAAGGTGAGTAGCTGGTCGCGGTAGTACTCGTATTGGCTGCGACGCGCTGCGAGCTCTGCGGGTAGACCCTCGGAGAGGCTGCTGGTTAGGGCGTCGAAGCGGTCGAGAATATCGACAATGCGCTGTTGCTCTTCCAGGGAAGGAAGCGGAAACTCAAACTTCTTGAAACGCTTCATATCCACGCTGGCAAAGCTAGATTGCGTAGTATTCGAAAGGCACCAACGATCCAGGACAAACGAATAGTAGTAGAGGAATTTAGGCAGCAGAAGGCTCTTGAACTCTTCCTTAGGCGTCAGGACGGTGAACCTTTGATTACACAGAAAATCTACGTTGATTAGCGCATGCTCGCCAATCGTTGCAGAAGTTGCCACAATGATTGAACCGGCAGGGAACATCCCACCCTTTTTCAAAGCACTTTCATGAACAGACTGCAAAGACTCTGAAAGAATTCCGCCATTTTCACGAATATCTTCCATGCGGAACCAGGGAACAGTTCCGTTCTCCCAATAGCTGCTATTGGACTTAGAAGGGGTATATCCATTACGGGTGGTAAACAGTTCCTCGATAGGGTAAAACTTGACCGTTGGTTCGGAGAAAGAAGCCAAGAGCGAATCACGGTAGTACTCGTATTGCAGAGTACGCGCTTCCAGCTCCGCTTCCAGCTCCGCTTCCAGGTTCGTGAATTTATCAAGAATTTCAACAATCGCTTCCTGAATCTCCATAGGAGGAACAGGAACCTCGAGTGAATCCGTATCTTTCACAGCAAGCTGGGGAAGCTTCACTGATTTACTCCGGGCGAGTTCCTGCAGGTAATACGCTTGGGTCAGAAGGTAATAGTAAATAAACTTCTGATTAACAATATTGCTATCTAAGGTATAAGACCACATTTCATTTTTGTGGGTAAACGACTTCTCATAATATTCGAAGCCGATATAACCTCTAGATTTAACAATAATCGCCGGGCCATGCAGAATATCCTTTGCCGGAATATTTGAAGAATCAGTATCAACAAATGTAGATCCAGCAGCAAAGATTCTCAGGTCTTTCTTACCAGGTTCAAGGGAACGCATCTTAGAGGCCGTAATCGCAGTCCCCTTATTACGCTTTCCCAGAGATTCCAGCGGGCGGTACTCCACCCCATCCGGGCAGAGCTCAGCCACCAGGCGGTCAATATAGTTCGTCACCTCGGCCACGATTACTCGCCGCCTTCCAGACGCGCCACAATAGCGTCAATCTCCACACGCAGCTGAGCCTGACGAGCCACAATACCCTCAATACGGGAATTCAGCTCAACAATATCCACACGCTCACGCGTATCCTCAGGCTCAACCCAGCTCGACACCGCCAGGTTCGCCTCCTGCTCCAGCAGCTTCTCCACCGGAACCAGCGCCGAGAAATGCTCACGCTCCTCACGAGCAGCCAGCACCTCAAGGATCTTCTCACGGTGCGACTTGCCCAGAATATTCTGGTTCGTGCCCTTATCAAAGAGCTGCGAAGCATCCACGAACAGCACCGAATGATCCTTGCGACGACCCTTCTTCAACACCAGAATGCAGGTCGCAATGCTCGTACCGTAGAACAGGTTGGCGGGCAGCTGAATCACGGCATCCACCACGTTCTGCTTCAGCAGGTACTCACGAATCTTACGCTCCGTACCGCCACGGTACAGCACGCCCGGGAACTCAACGATAGCCGCCGTACCCGCCTCATCCAGCGACGCCAGCATGTGCATCGTAAACGCCAGGTCAGCCTTCGACTTCGGCGCCAAAACCGCCGCCGGAGCGTAACGGTCATCGTGAATCAGGGTCGGGTCATCATCACCCTTCCACTTGGTCGAATACGGAGGGTTAGACACAATCGCACCAAACGGCTCCTCAAAATCGCCGCCCGCACCGCCGCGGTGCTTCGGGTCAATCAGAGTATCACCGTGCGCAATACTGAAATCATCCACCGGCACACCGTGCAGAATCATATTCATACGGCACAGGTTGTAAGTGGTCAGGTTAATCTCCTGACCCACAAAACGCAGGCCCTCCGAGTTCTTACCCAGCTCACGCTTAAACTTCAACAGCAGCGACCCCGAACCACACGCCGGGTCATACACGGTACGAATCTGCTCGGCATCACGGCCATCCATAGCAATCTTCGCCAGCAGCTCCGAAACCTCCTGCGGAGTGTAGTACTCGCCGCCGCTCTTACCCGCGTTCGCCGCATACATGCCCATCAGGTACTCGTAGGCATCACCGAAGGCGTCGTTCTCGCTATCCTCGTAGCCTTTCTCCAGGTTCATGTCAGCCACAGCATCCATGAGCTTCAGCAGGTTCTCGTGACGAGCCGCCGGGCTTACACCCAGCTTGTTCGAATCCAGCACAAAGTCATCGAAGAGGCCCTTCACGTTGTTCTCAGACTCGGTGCCACGCGCCGACTCCTCAAAGGCTTTGAACACGTTCGCCAGGGTCTCATTCAGGTTTTGGTCCTGACGAGCCTTCGCGTGCACCACAGAGAACAGCTGCGAAGGCAGCAGCAGGAAGCCGCGCTCCTCCACCAGCATGCGGCGGGTATCATCATCAAAAGCCTCATCAGGAATCTGCTCAAACGCCTGATCCAGACCGTACTTCTTCTCCACAAAGCGCACCTGGCTCTCAGAGAGGTAACGGTAGAAAAGCATACCCAGCACGTACTGCTTAAAGTCCCAGCCGTCTACCGAACCGCGCAGGTCATTCGCAATACGCCAAATCGTAGAGTGCAGCTGCGCACGCTCCGCATTGCGGTTACGGTGCTCGTCAGTAGTAGCGGAAGAATCCGTAGACTGCGTCGTCATAGGGGCGGTCAACCTCTCATCAGTTATCGTTTCTACAGTCGAAGAAACGCCAAACATTCGGGACCCTCACGGTCCCGGTCGTACACATGCGCCAGCGCGGGTCTAGATGCTGTACTCGGTGGGAGCGTTCGTAGCTTCCACAAGCCATTTCGTACCCGGCGGCGCGAACTCTTTCAGTATACGGGTTCACCCGACCCCGCACGCGCCGGTTCGTCATCGCGGGGTAGCCCCACTAAACCCACCACGAAACCGCGCCGCGCTCCCCCGCAGAAAGCCCCGCAGAAAGCCCCGCGGAGGTTGGCGCGTTTTGCATCCGCGTGGCGTGAATTGTCGTGACGCTGGCGTTTTATGCCGGGTACAGTAGTAATCACCAGGGCACGAAAGCCCACACAAAACACCACCTTCCACCTTAGGAGAAACCCCATGGCACTCGCACTCATCACCGGTTCTTACGGCGGCCTCGGCACCGAATTCGTCAAAATCCATGCCTCCAAGGGCGGCGACCTGATCCTCGTCGGCCGCAGCCAGGCAAAGCTCGACGAGCAGAAGGCGCAGGTCGAGGCAGAATACAAGGTCACCGCACACACCATCGCCGCAGACCTCTCCACCGAAGAGTCCGCACAGTTCATCTACGACGAATGCAAGAAGCTCGGCCTACTGCCCGACTACTTCATCAACAACGCAGGCTTCGGCGGCCAGGGCGACTTCGCCCGCGAGCGCACCATGGAGCAGGACCTGTCCATGATTAAGGTGAACATTGAGGCCCCCACCCGCCTGCTGAAGCTGTTCCTGCCTGACATGATTGAGCGTGGCTCCGGTAAGGTCCTGAATGTTTCCTCTACCGCGGCTACCATGCCTGGCCCTCTGCAGGCCGTCTACTACGCTACTAAGGCGTACGTGACCAGCTGGTCCAACGCCCTGTGGCGCGAGGTTCAGGGCACCGGTGTGACCGTCTCCTGCCTGATGCCCGGCGCTATGGCAACCGGCTTCGTGGCTGCCGGCGGCCTGGATGACACTAAGCTGTTCGCTAACGCGGTCTCCCCGGACAAGGTTGCTGAGGAAGGCTACGAGGGCATGCTGAAGGGTGACATCAACGTGGTCTCCGGCCTGGTCGCATGGCAGAAGCCCTTCATCTCCCTCACTCCCCTGATGCCGCGCAAGGCGATGCTGGACTTCGTGTACGACCAGCAGGTTTCCGGTAGCGCCAAGAAGTAGGCTAACCGGCAGGTCAATACACAGCGAGAAGCCACATGCATGCCGAGAAGCCACCAAAGAAGTGGCTTTTCGAAACACATGTGGCTTCTCGGCGTATGAAAAACTACGCTTCCGAGGGCTTCGCGCCGGTCAGGCGGTAGGCCTTGTACACGCCCGTCACGTTACGGACCACGTTCAGCACGTGCTCCAGCATGAAGCGGTCACCCAGCTCCAGGGCGAAGCGGTCCACCACGGTGCGGTCCTCCGAGGTGTGCACGCGCGCATCCAGGATGTTCACGCCCGACTCAGAAATCGCACGAATCAGGTCACTCAGCAGGCCCTTACGGTCCAGCGCCTCCACCTGAATCTGCACACGGTACGTAGCGGACGGCGAAGACGCCCACTCAACCGTGGTCACGCGCGGCTCTTCGTCAGCGTTACGCATGTTCGGGCAGTCGCGGCGGTGCACCGAAATGCCGTTGTAACGGGTCACAATGCCGATAATGTCATCCGGCGGGACCGGGGTGCAGCAGCGCGCAATCTTCGTCAGCACACCCTCAGCACCCGGCACTACCACGCCGTTATCGCCAATCGCCTTGCGGGTCGACTTCAGCAGCGTCTCGTCAAAGTCGCTGACCTCAACTTCGGGTGCCGGCTCGTCGCCGCGGTGCACCTCAACCAGGGTGTCAATGACCAGCTTCGGCGAGATCTCGTGCTCACCAATCGCACGGTACAGCGACGCCACATCGTTCTTGTGCAGCAGCTGAGCCACCTGAGTCATAATCTCCGGGCTCATCATCTTCTGCAGCGGCAGCTCGCTATTGCGCATGCTCTTGGTGAGCATCTCGCGGCCGGCGAGCAGCGCCTCCAGGCGGCGTTCCTTCGCGAAGTACTGACGGATCTTCGTGCGAGCGCGCGAGGAGCGAACGAACTTCAGCCAGTCCTCGCTGGGGCCGGCTTCCTCGTTCTTCGTGGTCATAATCTCCACGGTCGCGCCGGTGGGCAGGACCGTGTGCAGCGGCACGAGGCGGCCGTTGACCTTCGCGCCGACGGTGCGGTCGCCGACCTCACTGTGGATGGCGTAGGCGAAGTCCACGGGGGTGGATCCGTTCGGCAGGGCGATTGCCTCGCCGTTGGGGGTGAGCACCACAATTTCGTCGGTGTCGAGGGTTTCGGCGAGGGACTCGTAGAACTTCTCGGACTCCGGGTTGGAGTTCGAAATCTCGGCAATGGACTGCAGGATTCCAACATTCATCATCGCCGAGGTCTGAGTGCCCGGCTCCTTCGGGTCCTTCGCGGGCGCGCCGCCACGAGCCGCAACCTTCTCGCCGCGCGATGCCGCCTTGTAGCGCCAGTGCGCCGCCACGCCATACTCAGCCTCTTCGTGCATCTTGTAGGTGCGGATCTGAATCTCAAGCGGCAGGTTACCCGGACCGTACACGGTCAGGTGCAGCGACTGGTAATTGTTGTTCTTCGGGTTCTTAATGTAGTCCTTGAAACGACCAGTCATCGACGGCCACAGGGACAGCACGTGGCCGAGCACCGTGTAGCATTCCGCCTCTTCCTCAACCATGATGCGCACGGCGAGGATGTCGTTAATCTCGTCGAAGCTGCGGCCCTTCGTCTTCATCTTCTGATGAATCGAATAGTAGTGCTTCGGGCGGCCCGTCACGGTCGCGTCGATGCCCACCTCTTTCAGGCGGTCCGTAATCTTGGTGCGCGCCTCGTTCAGGAACTTTTCGAGCGCAGGGGTGCGTTCGCCGACCATGCGCACCATCTCAGCGTAAATCTCCGGGCTCATGGCGGCGAAGGACAGGTCCTCCAGCTCCCACTTGATCGTGTTCAGGCCCAGGCGGTGCGCGAGCGGCGCGTAAATCTTCAGGGTCTCTTCTGCCTTCTTCGCGGCAGAAGCCTGCGGCACAAAACGCCAGGTGCGGGCGTTGTGCAGGCGGTCGGCAAGCTTGATGAGCAGCACGCGGATGTCTTTGCTCATGGACAGCACGAGCTTGCGGATCGTCTCAATGGAGGCGTTCTCGCCGTAGGTCATCTTGTCCAGCTTGGTCACGCCGTCGACCAGGTAGGCGACCTCTTCACCGAACTCTTCGGTGAGCTGCTCCATCGTGTAGTCGGTGTCTTCCACCGTGTCATGCAGCAGACCGGCGGCGAGCACGGGGCCGGTCGCGCCCATCTCCGCAAGAATCGCAGTCACGGCGACCGGGTGGGTGATGTACGGGTCGCCACTCTTACGCTTCTGACCCTCGTGACAGCGGTTCGCCACCTCGTAGGCACGCTGCAACACCTGAATGTCCTCATCCGGGTGGTAGCGGCGCACCGCACGCACAACCGGCGCAATCATCGGGGAGAAACGGATGGTACCGCCGTGCGAATCGGATGCCTCCATCTTGCTACTGCGGCTACCGAAAACCAGACGGTTCGGCACACGTCCGCCAGCAGCCATGACGCGGTGCGAGCCGCGAACAGCCTTAGCCTGCTGAGGCTCCTGGCTCTCAGCGTTTGCGTTCATTCCGGCTTCTGCACTCATTTTCGGGCTCCTTTGGACGTAACAGCGATGACCTGAACCCCCGAATCTGCTCGTCATTGAAAGGCGTGGATGCGGGCGCGCAGTATCTTCTACCTTTATCCTACCCAGCACGCGGATATGCGCCAAAATATGCGTGTAAACAATGCCGCGCAGTGAAACATTGGCAGGCGGGAACAAACCAGCAGGAACAAACCAGCGGGCACGCTAAAGGGGAGCCGACACCTTTCGGTATCGACTCCCCTATCGTTAGCAACGCCAGTAGCGCTGGCGGAACGCTGGCTAACCGTTCAGGTTCACGCGGTGAATCTCAATGGTTGCACGTGCCGGCTTCTTAGCAGGCTTCTCGGTTGCCTTCTCGTCCTCGGTCGCCTTGTCAGCAGATTCCTCAGACTTCGCAGCCTTCTCAGCCTCGGCGGGCTCCTCCGAAGAGTCACCCTCAGCCTCGTCAGCCTCGTCAGCGTCCTTGAAGTTGCCGCTCTCCACCTTCGCGGTGTGCTCACGAATCTGAGCCTCACCCAAACGCAGCGAAGCATACAGCGGCGCAGACACGAACAGCGTGCCAAACATGCCCACCAGAATACCCACGAACAGCGACAGGGACAGGTCCTGCAGAGTACCCGCACCCAGGATGAACGCACCAATGAACAGGATCGCGCCCACCGGCAGAACACCCACAATAGCGGTGTTAATCGAACGGACCAGGGTCTGGTTCACCGCCAGGTTAATCTGCTCGGCAAAGGTCGTGTCACGGCGTTCCAGCACATCCTCGGTGTTCTCACGGATCTTATCGAACACCACCACCGAGTCGTACAGCGAGTAGCTCAGAATCGTCAAGAAACCAATAATTGCACTCGGAGTGATCTCGAAGCCGAACGCGGCGTACAGGCCAACCGTCACCACCACGGTGAAGAACAGGCCCGCAATAGACGCCAGCGACATCTTCCAGGTACGGAAATAGAACGCCATACCAATCAGCGCCAGCACCACAAACGCGACCAGACCCCAGAACGCCTGACGGGTCACATCCGCGCCCCAGGTCGGGCCCACGAACGAGGAGGTCACATCATTCTCAGAGACGCCGTACGCCTCCTGCAGAGCCGCCTTCACCTGCAGAGTCTCATCATCGCTGAGCTTACTCATCTGGGCACGAATCGTACCCGGCGCAATATTGGTCACGCGAACATCCGAAGCGTCCTTCGCCTTCTCGTGAATAATGCGCTCACCCGTAGCAGTATCAACGTGCGCAGTCTTCGAGACCACGAACTCCGAACCGCCACGGAAATCAATACCCAGGTTGAAGCCGCCACCAACAGCCGGAATCAGAACCGAAACCGCCATCAGCACAGCCGCAAGCAGCAGCCACAGGCGGCGCTTACCCACGAAGGGGTACGAGCGGGCACCCGAATGCAGGTCATTACCGAAGCGGGCAAAAGCATTAGGTTTCACATCGGTAGCCATGCTTAGCTCTCCTTCTTCTCATCAGAAGCAGACTCGTCAGCCTCAGCGGCAGCACGCTCTGCACGGCGACGCTCAGCAATGCTCAGCTGCTTCTCCTCCGGGCTGCGGAGGCGACCGGCACCACGGTACAGCGGCGTAGCGCCCAGCGACTCAGGCGACAAGCCCGAGTGGCGGTGACCCTCACCGAAGTAGCGGGTATTCGCCAACAGAGTCAACATCGGGTGGGTGAACAGGTACACGACCACAAGGTCAGCAATCGCAGTCAAACCAAGAGTGAACGCAAAGCCCTTCACCGAACCAACCGACACCACGTACAGCACCACAGCAGCCAGCAGGTTCACAGCCTTCGACGCCAAAATAGTGCGGGATGCA
Source organism: Rothia mucilaginosa (assembly GCF_964210535.1). Lineage (GTDB taxonomy): Bacteria > Actinomycetota > Actinomycetes > Actinomycetales > Micrococcaceae > Rothia > Rothia mucilaginosa_F. Next base: position 19,382 of record NZ_CAXOMR010000007.1, on the reverse strand, counting down.
CGCTGCCAACCGTGGTTCACCGCCGACGGGATCGTGCGGCCAGCACGGATCTCATCACGGATACGCTCAAAGTAGACGATGAACGAGTCAGCCGTAGCACCAATCGCCACAATCAGACCCGCCACACCAGCCAGGGACAGGCGGTAGTTCAACGCCCAACCCAGCAGCACAATCGCCTCATACGAGATGATGCCCGCAACAATCAGCGACGCAATCGTCACAAAGCCCAGCAGACGGTACTGGAACAGCGAGTACACGAACACCAGCAGCAGACCAATCAGGCCGGTCAGCAGACCCACACGCAGCTGCTCCGAACCCAGGGTCGCAGAAATCTGCTGCTCCGACTGGATCGTGAAGCTAATCGGCAGGGCACCGTACTTGAGCTGATCGGCGAGAGCCTTCGCCTCCTGCTCGGTGAAGTTACCGGTAATCTGCGGCTTACCATCAGAAATCACAGCCTGCGACACCGGGGAGGACAGCACCTTGCCGTCCAGCAGAATCGCGAAGCGGGCACGCGGATCGTTTGCGTTCTGTGCACGAATCGCGTTCAGGCGAGAAGTAATGTTCTGGAACTTCTCACGAGCAGCATCGTTGAACTGAATGTTCACAGCCCAACGGCCCGTAGTCACGCCCTGACCGGTCGTCTCCTGCGAGTGGCTTGCAGTAGAAATATCGCTACCGCTCAGCTCCACAGGACCCAGAATGTACTTCTCCTGACCGTCAGTGGAACACGCCACCATCGGCTTAGTCGGGTCCGCACTATCGGCGTCCTCATTACGTGCCGCGGTGCAGTCCTTCGCCTCATACTGCTTGTACAGGTCCGCAGTAATCCAGTTACGGTCCGAACCGTCAGTCGGCTCCGCGGACGGCTTGGGCAGCTTATCGTCCGCAGTGCGGGCATCCTCAGCCACCGCAGTACCGGCACCGGCTACAAGAACCGGGCGGAACGTCATATTTGCAGACGCCTGAATCAGCTGACGAGTCTCAGCGCTAATCGTTCCGGGAACCGAAACAACCACGTTATTACCCGAGCCGAAGGAGGTGGTAACCTCCGCCTCCGAAACGCCGGCACCATCAACGCGCTGACGAATAATCTCAACCGCCTGGTTCAACTGCTCCTGGGAGACGTTCTCATCCGAAGAGCCATTGACCTTCGGAGAAAGAATCATCTGAGTACCACCCGAAAGGTCCAGGGCGAGCTTCGGTGCCCAAGAACCTCCCGCGTAGGTGGTGCCGAAAATACCGGCAGCCATAACAACCATGAGCAGGACCATCGAGAGGAGCGCCCCTCGCGCGGCTGCAAGCGGTGAACGCTTAGCCATAATGTTCCTTCTTCGTGTGAATAGTATTGAGTGTTCTACAGATTCCGTAACGCGAAAACCCGACGCCGCTCACTGGGCGCCGGGCTCATACGCGCTGAATTACTTAGCAGTATCAGAAGAGGTATCGGAAGCGGGAGCTTCGGATGCGGTAGCCTCGTACGCGTCCTCGGTCAGGGGTGCCGCGGGGGCTTCCTCCTCAACGACAGTCATAATCGCGTTCAGTGCCAGGGTGATAACAACACCGTCCGCAATCTGAAGCTGCAGCTTGTTGTTCTCAAGGTCAGTGCTGACAACGGTGCCGTAGATGCCGGAAGCAGTCATCACCTGGGTGCCGGGGACGAGAGACTGCTGCATTGCGCGCAGTTCCTCCATCTGCTTACGCTGACGCTTCTGTGCAGAGAACATCATCCATGCCAGCAGCGCCATCATGGCGATCATAATCAGGAGGTTAAAATCCATGGTCTCACTTTCACATCCGCACCCGTGCCGCTCACCGCGAGGGTTGAGCGTACCGGAAGGTGTGGAATCGTAGATACAGTACGTATCCATCCTACGCGAGAGCATGAGCTTTAGCGCCCCGAACCAGCGTTTTTGTGAGGTTAACCTGAGTTTTGGACTCTATCGGCGTAATTTTATGTCGCCAATAAAGACCAGCAGAGCCCGGTAGAGCCCAATGGAACCCGACAGCGCCTGCAGAACCGGTAGAAGAGCTTGCCGCGCCTGCAGAAGAACTACCGCCCCTGCAGAAGAGATACCGGGGGGCACAGAGAAGCCCGCAGGAGGCGGATACCTCCCACGGGCTACTACAGTGTTATCAGCTGATACGGGCCTAAAGCTGATACGGATCTAGAGCTGAATCTCCGGTGCTTCCAAGTCGAGGTGCTCCCACGCCGCGGGCAGAGCCACACGACCGCGCGGGGTACGACCGATCAGACCCTCACGCACCAGGTACGGTTCGGCAACCGTCTCCACGGTCTCCGTCTCTTCACCCACCGCAATGGCGAGGGTGGACAGACCCACCGGACCGCCGCCGAACTTGTGAATCAGCGCCTCCAGTACGGCGCGGTCCAGACGGTCCAGGCCGCGCGAATCCACCTCGTACATGTCCAGCGCGGTTGCGGCATCGGTCGCGTTAATGCGGTCCACGCCGTTCACCAGCGCCCAGTCACGCACACGGCGCAGCAGGCGGTTCGCAATACGGGGCGTGCCGCGGGAACGACCGGCAATCTCCGTGAAACCCTCGGAGGTAATCTGCATATCCATCAGACCCGCGCTGCGGCGCAGTACCAGCTCCAGCTCCTCCACCGAGTAGAACTCCAAGTGACCGGTAAAGCCGAAACGGTCACGCAGAGGACCCGGCAGCAGACCCGCACGGGTCGTCGCACCCACCAGGGTGAACTGCGGTAGCTCCAACGGAATGGAAGTCGCACCCGCACCCTTACCGACCACAATGTCCACACGGAAATCTTCCATCGCCATGTAGAGCATTTCCTCAGCCGGGCGGCTCATACGGTGAATCTCATCCAGGAACAACACCTCACCGGGAGTCAGCGAAGACAGAATCGCCGCCAAATCACCCGAATGCTGAATCGCCGGGCCGGAGGTAATGCGCAGCGGCGCCTCCATCTCTGCCGCAATAATCATTGCGAGAGTGGTCTTACCCAGACCGGGAGGGCCCGACAGCAGCACGTGGTCGGCGCTACGGCCACGCATCTTCGAAGCCTCCAGCACCAGAGACAGCTGCTGACGCACACGGCGCTGACCCACAAAGTCGTCCAGGGACTTAGGGCGCAGTGCCGCCTCAATCATCTTCTCTTCAGGCTCTTCTTCCATCGCCACCAGGCGCTGGGCGGGAGCTGAAGACGCCTGAGTGCCGGGCACCTGACCGGGAAAATACCCGCCGGAAACCAGGGACGCCGCGGGCTGCGGCTCATAGGGATTCTGGCTCATAGAATTCTTCTTTCACAAAAGTTTGAGTGGGATACGTCGAACAGGGCGCGCCGCTTAGTGGCGGCCCACCGTGTTCTGAGTACCCAAGGATGCGAGCACACCGCGCAGAGCCACACCCACCGGTTCAGTCTCTGCGGCAGGGTTGTGCTGCACGTAAGCGTCAATAGCGGCGGAAGCGTCCTTCTCGCTCCAGCCCAGGGAGGTGAGAGCGTCAAGCACCTGCGGCTTCCAGACAATGCCCTGGCTCAGCGGTAGCTCATCAGTCTGACCATCGCTGAGAATCAGCTTGCCGGCAAGCTCCAGCACAATACGGCGGGCACCCTTCGGACCGATACCGGGAACCTTCGTGAACGCCTTATCGTCACCGGTTGCCACGGCGCGCTCCACCTCAGCGGCAGTGTGAACACTCAACACCGCCAGAGCAATACGCGGACCAATACCGGAAACCGAAAGCATCATATCGAACACTTCACGCTCGGCAGGCTCCGAAAAACCGTACAGAGTCATCGACTCTTCACGCACAATCATGGTGGTCAGCACGGTGGCTTCCTCACCGGTGCGCAGCTTGGAGAGAGTACGCGCGGTAGCGTACACGAGCATGCCGAAACCGTTCACGTTAATCACCGCATGATCAAGGCCAACCTGAGCCACACGACCGGTCAGGGATGCAATCATTTCTCTCCACCTTTCAACACCGCGCCCAGGAATGAGGCTCGCGGCAGTGTGAGGGCACCGGGAACTCCGGCACCCGCAGAACGCACTCCCCCAGTTCACGGGGAGACACTACAAGTATATTAGAATATTTCTTCTGAAATCAAGCATGTATTCGAACTTCTTAGCGAATACATGCGAGTCAGCAGGAGGCAAGGCACAGGCCCACAAAGGCACCTCTAGCGGCGGCATCTCTAGCGGCGAGCGCGCGCCTCCGCCTCCATCCAGGCACGCTGCGCCGGAGTCAACAACCCGCCACGGCGAGCCTGCGCCGGGCGTGAACCCTGGTGAGTCTGCGTCTGAGCAGACATATTGATACCCGAACCGATGCCGCCGCCACGCCAACCGTGACAAATCGCAATCGCCAGGGCATCAGCAGCATCGGCGGGCTTCGGCATGGAATCCAGCCCCAGAATGCGGGTCACCATGCGACCCACGGAGGCTTTATCGGCGCGGCCGCTACCGGTCACCGCCGCCTTCACCTCCGAGGGGGTATGGAAGAACACCGGCACGCCGCGCATCGCCGCCGCAGAAATCACCGCGCCCGAAGCGTGCGCCGTACCAATCACCGTGTTCACCTGCTCCTGAGCGAAGATACGCTCAATCGCCAGGGCATCCGGCTTGTAGGTGTCGAGCCAGTGGGAGGCGGCGTTGAAAATCCAGAGAATACGCTGGTCCAGGGACTCCGCCGGGATCGTGCCGGCAACACCCACGTTCACGAAGTGCGCCTTACGGTCGGCGGTCATATCGAGCATGGAGAAGCCGCAGCGGGTCAGACCCGGGTCAACACCCATGATGCGGGTTGCACCCGGCACACGCTCCACAGCGGCGGCAGTACGGTTCTCACGCATGCTATCGCGTGCGGCAGGTTGAGCAGCGGCCATCATCTCCCCTTTCGACAAACTCCCTCTAGAATCTCTAGATTCTAGCCCTTCAGAATCCTAGCACCCGGCACCGGGGCATGCCACGAGCACGGTCACCGGGTAAACGGTCACCGCGCGTCCCGCGAAAAGTACCCGGCGCATCCCCAAAATAGCCCCAGACACTAAGAAGCCACTCCCCCAACCAGCCACCGCGCGGCGGCTCGGTTAAAGGAGCGGCTTCTTCAAGCATCAGATATCAGAACCCGAGTGATTACTCAGCTATGATTACTCAGCTTCCAGCTCTGCCATAACCTCGTCAGAGACGTTAGCGTTCGAGTAGACGTTCTGAACGTCGTCGAGCTCTTCAATAGCATCTGCCAGCTTCATGAACTTCTTAGCACCCTCAGCGTCCAGGTCAACCTGCATGGTCGGGCGGAAGACCGGGTCGTCGTTGTTGTACTCCAGGCCAGCCTCGTCCAGTGCCTTACGGATCTCGGGCAGGTCGGTCGCTGCGGAAACAACGGTGAAGATATCGCCCTCGTCCAGAACCTCTTCAGCGCCTGCATCCAGAACAGCCATCAGAACGTCGTCCTCGGTCAGACCGTCAGTCTTGGTGACCTCAGCAACGCCCTTACGCTCGAACAGGAACGCAACCGAACCCTGGTCAGCCATGGTGCCGCCGTTACGGGTCACAGCCAGGCGAACCTCAGACGCTGCACGGTTACGGTTATCGGTCAGACACTCAATGTACAGAGCGGTACCCTGCGGGCCGCGTGCTTCGTACATGATTTCGGTGTAGTCAATGGTCTCACCGGTCAGGCCAGCGCCACGCTTGATTGCGCGGTCAATGTTGTCGTTAGGAACGGAGTTCTTCTTCGCCTTCGACACAGCCAGGTCAAGAGCGGGGTTACCAGCAATATCAGCGCCACCCATACGTGCCGCAACTTCAATTGCCTTAATGAACTTCGCGAAAGCCTTCGCGCGCTTAGCGTCGATAGCAGCCTTCTTGTGCTTAGTAGTCGCCCATTTAGAGTGACCGGACATTCGTATCTCCCTTAGTCAAAACCTCTGCACGGACACGGCGAAACGCCCCGCGCACTGTACTATAACTCAATCAACTATACCGTAGCGGAGGCGCACACCACCTCAGAAAGTGCACGCCACCGCCAGGAATAGGCTAGCGGGGGCGGGACGCAGCCGAAGCGCGCGCCTTCTCCACCAGCGAGTCGTCAATCGTGTTCGGCGTGAACTCGCCAAACTTACGCTGAGCCGCCTGCTTAATCAGGTAGTCCGAAATCTTCGGGTTCTTCGGCAGCAGCGAACCGTGCAGGTAAGTGCCAATCACGTTGTGCACGCGCGCACCCTCATACGCATCGGTCACGTTGTTGCCCTCACCCTTGGTGACGGTAGCCAGCGGGGTGCAGCCGGAACCCAGGTAAGTCAGGCCCGAGTGGTTCTCAAAACCAATCACGGTACCGAACTCCTCAGACTCCTCAACAATGTTGCCGATCAGGCGGTCATCGCCGCCGACCGTGTGCGCATCAAAAATGCCGATACCCTTGAGCACCTCACCCTCACGGGTGCGGAATTCCTTGCCGAACAGCTGGTACAGGCCACAAATGACGAGCATCGGCACGCCAGCCTCAGCCAGCGAGCGCAGCGTGTCACCGTTCGCGTGCAGGTCGTCCTGAATCACGGACTGACCGGAATCCTGGCCGCCGCCGCCCAGAATAATGTCAACATCCTCCGGGAAGGGCTGACCGGGGTTGTGGTCCAGAATCTGCACGTCAAAGCCGTGTGCCTGCGCGCGACGAGCCAACGCCAGGGTGTTGCCCCAGTCGCCGTAAATGTTCATGTCGAGCGGGTACAGCTGCAGAATACGCAGAGTCTTACCGTTATTGGGGCCGGAGGCGGGGGTGCCCTCAAAAGTGTGAGTTGCCGTCATTAGGAGACCCTCTCAACGTCAGTAATCTTTGCGAGCTCTTCACGCAGAGCCAGCATTGCGGTGTAGGTGCAGAAAATACGCATGGGCGCGTTACCGCTGGAGGCAATGAAGCCCTTGAGCGCATCGGCGAGGTTCTCGTTGACCTCGTCAACCTTCACTCCGTCATGATCCAGGCGCAGCGCCATATCCCAGGCGCGCACACCCGAGACCATCTGCACGCCGGTCTTCTTCAAGCTGTCGAAGTCAACATCCCACAGCCAGGACACGTCACGACCGTCAGCGTACTGGTCGTTAATCGTAATCATGGTGGCGTAGTCGTCAGCGTTCGCGCTCGCCAGGGACAGGCGGAAACCGCTCGGGTTCTTCACGAGCAGCAGCTGCAGCGGGCGGCCGTTCACGTTCAGGGTCTCACCGCGACCGAAGGCGGGGGTAATCTTTGCCAGCTCCGCGATGAGCTTATCTTCGTTGAGCTTCTCGCCCATGACGGCGCGGGTCAGTGCCATAGCGCCAGCCGCGTTGAAGATGTTGTAAATGCCGTAGAGGTTGATCTCGCCGACTCGCTCCACACCCGCCAGATCGAAGGTTGCGGAGGTGCCGGAGAACGCAGTCAGGGTGACGTCGGCATCGGGCAGGGTCGCCTTCGCGACGGTGCCGCCGCGCATCTCATCATCCGAGGGGAAGTACGAGCGCAAGGACTCATCCAGACCGTAATACTTGACGGTCACGCCAGGCTGCACGTTCTCAGCGAGGGAGCGGATGCGCGGGTCCTCACGGTTGAGCACCACGGTACCGGTCGTTGCGGAGGCGACGGTCGCCAGCATGCGGCGGGTCGTGTCAATCTCACCGAAGCGGTCCAGCTGGTCACGCAGAACATTCAGCAGCAGAGCGTAATCGGGCTTGACGGCCTTGACGAAGTGCACGGCGTGCGCCTCGTCCAGCTCAAGCACAGCGATATCAGCGTCAAGCTTGCCGCCGAGGGTCATCTCGCCCAGCAGTGCCGCGGCAACACCGCGCACAAAGTTCGAGCCGGTGCGGTTAGTGAAAACCTTCAGACCCTGAGCTTCAAGCAGCTGCACAGCCATCTTCGTGGTGGTGGTCTTACCGTTCGTGCCGGAGACAACAACCACGCCGTAGGGCAGCTTCGCGAGCTCTTCAGCAACGAAGTCGGGGTGCAATTTTTCCATGACAAGGCCGGGGAAGGCGGAGCCGCCGCCGCGAAGCTTAGTCGCGGCGCGTACGCCCTGGCCGAGAAGACGAATGAGGGGTTTGGACATGCTTACCATTTTAGTACACGCACGCTAACGGCTGAATGTGGGGAGCGGTATCGTTCGCTCATGCCGGACGGGGCGGGGTTACTGGGGTTTTGGCGCAGGGGGTGCGGGGGGTTTGGCGCAGGGGTTTGGTGCGGGGCTCCGGCTAGAGCGGAGCGCCGGGGGTATTAGAACAGCGAACCCGCCTAGTACAGTGAACCCATCTAGAACAGAGAACCCTGCACCCTCACCCGCGTGAACTCCTGCGCCGGCTCCACGAGTACATTCCGCCACGCGGCAGTATTCACCAGGAACGCCGCGTCAGCATCGCCGGTGTGGGCGCTCAAAAACTGACCCGCCGCACCCGTACAAAAGAAGCCAGCCGCCCCACTCTCCAGACCAGAATCGCAGGGTGCCAGAGGTTCGGGCGATTGCGCACGCAACACCGCATACGGGCGGTTCATGGCAAGCGACGGAATCCACGGCTCATCCAGGGCGGTGAGCGGCACCTCCGGCTCGGTGCGCGCCAGTTCGGCGAGCGCTTCGCGGGCGCGGGCAACCGCCTCCTGGTGGGCAGAGCGAAGCTGCGCGCCGGGCAGCGGGTTCGTCCAGGCACGGTACTTGCTCGCCATCTGCTTGACCTGCGGAATCTTCGCGAGAGCGGTCACGGCATCCTCGGCGCGGCGAATGGCAAGGCCGTCGGGTGCGAGCGCAATGTAGGTGGCGGTGGCGACCGCCTGCTCGTCCAGGCGGCGCGGGGTCGAATGCAGGGAGCTCGTGCCGACCTTGTGCGTGCCGTCGGGGAAGGTCGCGATGTAGAGGCGATGCTCCAGCATGGCGTAGGCGCGCATGGATTCGGTGAGCGTTCCGGGGTACAGGTGCGCGCTGTGCAGGGCGGTAAATTCGTCGCGGGCGGTGCAGCGCGGGCACTGCTGGCCACGCTGGATGCGGGTGCCCTCCGGGCAGGGTACGCGGCGGATTCCCGCGGATTCGGGGGCGGCGTCATTGCTCGTGCCGGTGGTGTAGCCGGCGCAGTAGCGGTAGAGTTCCCCCTCGCTATCGCGCGGAATGCGCAGCCCCAGGTAGGCGCCGGGGGTCAGCGGAATCTGGATGCGAACCCCGCTCGGAACGCCACGCTGCGCAGGGTTGCTTTCCTGGTTAGGGGCGCTCTCCCCCGCCGCTTGAGACGCCCGGTTATGAGTTCCTTCCGCGACCCCGCCGGGCACGACCGGTTCCACTTCAATGAGCGGGCGGCGGTTGGACCAGCGGATCTGCCTCCAGATGAGCAGCTGCGGCGCGCCTACAGAATCACCGGCGGCGGCATTATTACCGGCGGCGGGCGCAGCACTAAACTCGTCGAAAGCAGTCTCAAGCAGGTTGGGGTAGTCCATAGCATTCCACTCTAACGGGTCTGGTACATCTAGTGCTGGCAAATCTAGCGGGTCTGGCGGGTTCGTGGCACGACCGGCGGGCTCACCCTAGACGTTCCGCACATTCCCCGCGCGCTCGCCCCCACACGCATCTGCCACGCGCATCCGCAGAACACAAAAAGAGGCCAGCGTCCTTCACGCTGATCCGCACCCCTCGCAGTGTTGCCGTGCGTTCACGCACGACGGGGTGGGTTCTCAGCTGAGGCGCTGACCTCTGTGGTTGAGGCAGGGCGCTTACCCTGCCAAGCCCGAAAGCGATCGGTGACCGCTATTTTTCGGTGAGCTATGCGGTGTTCATGGAAGCCGGAAGCTTCCCCGCAGCCTTGCTGCATTTAAAACTTTGCCATATCCAATGGACATAACATCATTCAAATACGCGTCGACCGCCTAATCTACGCATTTATGAAGCAAGTTTTTTCTGCACTGGTTGGCAAATTGAAGGAAATAGTGCAGATTTTCAAACTCACCAAGCCTGCCAACCGGGTCGCCGGACTGTCTAGACCGGACTGTCTAGACCGGACTGTCTAGCTGAGTCGATCAAACCCCTCCGCAATGGCCACGCGCATATCGTCCAGCGTGCGGGACATGGTCTTGGTGTGAGCGATAATCGGCAGGAAGTTCGTATCTCCACTCCAGCGCGGCAGAATGTGCTGATGCAGGTGATCAGCAATGCCCGCGCCGCCCACCTTGCCCTGATTAATGCCAATGTTGAAGCCGTCATTATGCGACACCTCACGCAGAACCTTCATGGCAAGCTGGGTCAGCTGTGCAATCTCCATGGTTTCAGCCTCGGTCGCATCATCGTAAAACGGGATGTGGCGGTACGGGCAGACCAGCAGGTGACCGGGGTTGTACGGGTAGAGGTTGAGAATCACGAAGGCATGCTCGCCGCGGTGCACAATCAGCGACTCTTCGTCACTGCGGCTGGGCGCGGTGCAGAAGGGGCAGGTCTTCTCGGTGTAGTCCTTCTGGCCACCGCTCACGTAGGCGGTGCGGTGAGGGGTCCACAGGCGCTGGAACTGGTCCGGTGCGCCGGGCAGCTCAAAGGAATCCTGCACCGAGGCTGCGGTGCCGTGCTCGGGGGTCGTGTTCTCGCTCATAGTCCCATTCTATAGCCCGCACGCGGCAACAGGAACGCCCCACCCGCCATGCGTGCCAGATATGAGATAACTCCCCCGGCGGCGGCCTTAGTCGTGCTGCTTTTCCAGGTGAATGATGCGGGTGGCACCCTCAAAGGTCATGGGGAAGCTCAGCACGCCGTCCTCCATGACGAATTCCTTGGTTTCCTTATCGGAAGCGTACGGTGCACGCGCCAGCTTCGCGCGGTCCACGCGGGAAATGTAGCTGAAGTTGCCGGTCTTCGCCTCGAAAGTGCCAACCCAGAAGGGGGTTGCCAGCTCTTCGTGGTTCAGGTGGTAGGTGACCTCGATAATGCCGTCGTGAATGACTGCGTCCATGTAGTTCTCAAGGTTGGTAGAGTCCTGCTGAACCCAGGTGCCGTCCATGATTTTCTGCGAGCGCGCAACGGCTGCCGAGGAAGGCATGGGCGCCGCGGTGTATGCGGTCTGTTCCTGAGCATCCGGCGTATAGCTACCGGCACCCGCCGGCGCGGGGGTTTCAGTGGGCTGGGTCGCGGTAGGGTGAATCGACGGGTCCTGCGAGGTATTGACCGCCGCCTTAATTCCGGTGCTGTCGTCGCCGGGGGCGGGAACGGCGCTGGGCTCGACGGTTTCAAAAGCTGCGGGGTCAACAACCGCACTTGCGGAGGCGTTATTCGGTGCGGGTGCACACGCGGTGAGAGAGAGCGCGCCGAGTAGAGCGAGCGCGCCCAGAGTGGACTTAGGTACCACGAACGTGTCCTAACAGAGTATGTGTTTGAGTGAGTTTGTGAGTTGAGTGGTGCCTCCCCGTGAGTGAGGTGGGGATACGACGACACCCCGTAGCGCATTGAGGCTACAGGGCGTTCGATAACCGGCACGGTAGATAGTTTATAGGCTCTGGCTAGGAGTTTCACCAGTGGCGGCCATTTTTAAAAGATAGTTTGGTCACATTAGATCTTAAGTTGAGGGGTTTTTCGCGCACACGAGCCCCAATTTGCACTCTCCACGGGCTAATTTTGCCTCGACAAGGCGAAATATCCCGCACGGTGGCGTGGGCGGCAATTTTCTTGCCTTCGTCTTGCCTTCGCGTAGGCTCGGCACCCAAACCCACCGCTTCAATAAGTATGCGGTGTGGGTTTGAGCGCCAAGCCTCAACTGAACTGTTATATCTGCGCTGCTATCTGCGCTACCGCAACCGAGCCGCTACAGCCCGGTTACTGTCCGCAGGGTATTTGCGAGCGGACTACTGCTTGCGGGAACGCAACGAGAACTTTTCACGAATAATCGTGAACGTCTAGCGGGTCTCCTCCAGCAGGGCGACCGGCTCCTGCTCGCGCACCGCAACCTCATGAGATGCCGAGGAGTCGGCAGGTTCACCAGCCCGCGCGGCGCCGGGCGCGGTGTTCGGGGTAGCCTCCGCAGAAGCTGCCGCAGCAGCACCCGGAGCGCCAGGAGTACCAGGGGCAGTAAAGCCCGCGGCGGCGCTGAAACCGGCGCGGCGTGCCGCCTCCGCCTCCGAAGGAACCGGGTGCACGCCGTCCTCATCCACAACCTCACGCAACGTGTAGTCGTGGGCTTCACGGCGCGCATACTCACGAGCCAGCAGGGCACGCAACTCAGAAATCTCCTGGCGAAGATCGTCCACGTCAGCCTTGGTTGCGGGGTACTCCTGCTCCTCCCTGCCACCAAACTTTTCGATAATCCAGCTCGCGAGCGCACCGGTAGCAACCGCGACCAAGCCCCCGCCGTACAGCATGACGATCACGGCGATGACCCTGCCGATACCGGTGACCGGGTAAACGTCTCCGTAGCCGACCGTGGTGAGGGTCGTGAACATCCACCAGTAGGCGGTGGGCAGGTCACGAATCATCGCGCCCGGCTCGGAGGACTCCACCGAATAGATCGACAGGGCAAACATGATGATGAAGATCGCGGTGTAGCCGAAGAGCTTCATCCCCAGTTCGGAGAGCCTCTTATATTGGCGGTTGGCGGTCATATAAATCATGGAGAGGAAGCTGACAATACGCCACGCGGGCAGCAGCACAATCGCCAGGTTCATCAGGTTATGCGTGATGAAGTAGAGTCGCCGCGGCGCCAAGTACAGGCGAATGCAGTAGTCGGCGGCGAATAGGCCCCACAGGATCATCTGAATGATGTTGAGGTACGCGTCGTACGGCTCCTGAATGCGTGTGCTCATGATGGGCGCGGCGAACGCGAGCAGGTACAGTACGGACGCCACGAACATGGGCGTGGAGGAGCGTTCCTCCCACGCCGCCAGGTTCTTCTCGCCGCGGTACTTGCTGAGCGTGCGGAACAGGCGGGTGCGCGGGGCGCGACGCGGCGGGTCCGTGACGGTGCGGGTGACCGTGCGGATGGTCGTGGTGTGCGTTTCAGGTTCGCCTACGTCAATAATCTCGGCGGCGCCATCAGGGCCACCCGGGGATCCTGCTTTCTGGGTGCCCGCTTTCGGGTCGCCCTGCTTGCCGTGCGGGTGATGCGTGGTGCGGGTGATGCGACGCTCCTCGCGGTGCGTACCGTCCGGCGCGTCGGTGGTGGCGTATTCTTCGACGACCTCTTCGTAGTCGTCGGGGTCCAGGTCGGTGGAGTAGACGGAGTGGGTGCTGTCCAGGCGGGCGCTATCAATCTGCACGGCATCAACCTGTACTGCCTCCATGCCGGGGGCGGTAGCCTCTGCGGGGCTACTTGCTGCAGCACTAGTTTTGGCGGCACTGGATTCTGCCGGTGCCGACTGGGTATAACCAGCCTTCGTGGTATTCTCAGCGGCGGCTTCAGATGCGGTAGTTTCAGATGCAACAGTTTCAGGGCGCGCAGACGCACCCACCGGGCTGTTCCCCGGAATATTGCCCGAGGTATTCCCCGAGGTATTGGGTGCTGTGCCGTTCTTTACCGTGTTGTCTGTCTGGTTCTGTTCTGCCTTATCCATAGTGTGAATGATACTCCACGCCGTTGCGTTTGCGTTTCTATTTCGTTGCACTGTGACCTTGTGCTGTGACCTTTGGGCGGCGGTCTTTACACCGCGGTTTTGTGCACGATACTGTGTCGAAATCGGGCGGCAGTTCGGTTGCGGTTGAGAACCGTTCGGGTGCGAAGATGACGGTGTATTGTGCGGGTGTGGATCGTAAGGAACGTAGTGTGCCTGCGGGTGGCCGCGTGTTTGTGGAGGATTTGGGGGTGCGTGCTTCGGCGGGTTCTCCCCTGTTCTGTGGTGTGGTGACTTCTGATAGTACTGCCAGCTGGAATGTTACGGCGCTCGGCGGGCGTGCCTAAGAGCAGCTGCGGCGCTAATAAAGCCTGCACAAGGGAAAACAGGCACCTCTGGTAACGATTATCTTTTGTATTAGAGGTATATTAAGAACGGACTACCCGCCGTTATTAACCAGCCGTTATCAATCAATGGAGATACACCGATGACCGCTCAGTCGCCTGATACCACTGAGGTTGAACTTCCCAAGTTCTACGAATTCATTCCCAGCATTCTTGCTTACCTATCTGACGGCAACTCCCGCACCAATAAAGAGATTTATAGCGCTGTAGCAGAGCGCTACCCGCTTTCTGACGAGCAGCTACTACCCTACCTGCCGAACGGCAAGCGTCCCGTCTATGTGGACCGCATTAGTTGGGGCTTGACCTATCTCAAGATGTTCGGTGCGGTTGATTCCCCTCGCCGCGGTCAGCAGGTTATTTCTGACGAAGGCTTGAAGCTGATTGAGGCTCATCCTGGGGGCATCCCCGATGATGTCGTCGCGCATATCGTTCGTTCCGCCCGCAGCACGCGTGAGCGTTCCCAGTCTGATAGTTCCGAGCAGGACCCGCAGGAAACCCCGAAGACCGCTACCAAGACTGTTGCCGTCACGACTGCACCCTCTGAGGTGTCTGATAGCACCCCGCAGGAACTCATTGATGAAAGCATCACTCAGATTGAGTCCGCGCTGACGCACGATATTTTGGAACGCGTCCGCGCAATGTCTCCGACTGCTTTTGAGCATCTGGTGGTGGATGTTCTGTTGGCGATGGGCTACGGCGGCCCGGCAGGACGCGGCACCGTTACTCCGGCTTCCAATGACGGCGGCGTGGACGGAATCATTGACCAGGATGCGTTGGGTCTTTCAAAGATTTATGTCCAGGCTAAGCGTTACGCCAAGGACAATGTGGTGGGACGCCCTGCCCTTCAGAGCTTTGTGGGCGCACTGCATGGCAAGGCAACGCAGGGAGTGTTCATCACGTCGAGCTCCTATACGTCTGACGCACGCGGCTATGCGGAGGAACTTGGTGGCGGAGTTTCCCTCGTTCTGATTGATGGTGAGCACCTGGCGCGCCTCATGATTAAGTACGGTGTTGGCGTACAGGTGGCACGCACGTACACCATCATGAAGCTTGATGAGGACTTCTTCGACGAAGCCTAAACGTTACACAAGCGTGGGGTGGAAAGCATGTAGCTTTCTGCCCCACGCTTTCTTTTGGGTTAGCCGCCTTTTGGGTTAGCCGCTGGAATGTTACAACCCTCGGCAGCCGCGCCTAAGAGCGGCCGCGGCGTTCAGAGTGTGGTGGGTGCGCCTCCGCAGGCCCGGGCGTATTCCCCCGGAAAGCCAGCAAATACGCGGCAAACCACCGCATCAGCACGGTGTATAACCCACCCCCTTTATGGTGACAAGTAGTCGCCAAGCTTAGCCATAGCTAAGCGGAAAAGACGGTGTTCAAGAGCACATACTGAAAGGTAAGACAGTCTCACTAAGGAGATTCATCATGACCACCGTTGTGTCAAACACTTCCAAAGCACTCAAGTCCCCCTACGAAGACACCCTCAAGCGCCTACTCTCCGACGCGCGCGCCGAGGCAGTCGAATCCAGCGTCTCCGAACTCGAACGCCTGGCAATCTCCCACGACGCATCCCACTACCTGCTCGTGCCCGCCGGCCTGATCCGCCCCGACTCCGCCGAAGACGTCGCAAACATCTTCCGCGTAGCTGGCGACCTCGGCCTGCCCCTCACCTTCCGCTCCGGCGGTACCTCCCTCTCCGGTCAGGCAAGCGGCGACGGCCTCATGGTTGACACCCGCCGCCACTTCAAGAAGATTGAGGTCCTTGAAGACGGCAAGAAGGTGCGCGTGCAGCCCGGCGCGACCATCATGATGGTCAACAACTACCTGGCACCCTACGGCTACAAGCTCGGCCCCGACCCCGCCTCCTGGTCCGCCTGCACCATCGGTGGCGTGGTTGCGAACAACTCCTCCGGCATGTCTTCGGGTACCAAGTACAACACCTACAACACCCTCGACTCCATGGTGTTCGTGCTCCCCAGCGGCACTATCATCGACACCGCCGAGCCGGACGCTGACCAGAAGTTGCGCTCCCTCGAACCCGAAATCCACGAGGGCCTGCTGCGCCTGCGCAAGCGCGTGCTCGAGAACCCCGAGTCCATGGCGAAGATTCGCCAGCAGTACTCCATGAAGAACACCATGGGTTACGGCCTGAACTCCCTGGTCGACTTCGAGACCCCCGTGGACATTCTGCAGCACCTGCTGATTGGTTCGGAGGGCACCCTCGGCTTCGTTGCTTCGGCAACCTACCGCACCCTGCCGATTCTGAAGAACATTTCCACCGGCCTGCTCGTGTTCGACAACCTCATCGATGCTGCACGCTCCGTGCCCGAACTGGTTGCTAACAAGCTCGCTACCGTTGAGCTGATGGACGCCACCAGTATTCGTGTGGCTCAGCGTACCGGCCAGGCTGCGGAGGCGCTCGCCGCCATTGACGTGAAGGACCACGCCGCTCTGCTGGTTGAGTTCCAGGGCAACTCCGAGCAGGAGCTGAGCGACCTTGCCGCCGCTGCAGCACCCATGTTTAAGAGCCTTCCGGTGGCTTCGCCGGTGTCGATGACCAGCAAGCTGTCTGAGCGTAACGCCCTGTGGGCGGCACGCCGCGGCCTGTACACCACCGTCGCGGGCAACCGCCGCTCCGGCACCAACGCGCTGCTCGAAGACGTGGTCGTGCCCGTCGAAGTTCTGGGTAACACCTGTAGCGACCTGACCAAGCTGTTCGACTCGCACGGCTACCAGGACTCCGTGATTTTCGGTCACGCGAAGGACGGTAACATCCACTTCATGCTGAACGAGCAGTTCCGCGACCCGAAGCAGCTGGATCGCTACCGCGAGTTCACCGAAGAAATGGTTCAGCTGATTCTTGCCGCTGACGGCTCGCTGAAGGCTGAGCACGGCACCGGCCGCATCATGGCTCCGTTCGTGAGCCGCCAGTTCGGTGAGGAACTCTTCGACGTGATGCGCCAGATTAAGCGCCTCATTGACCCGAAGGGCTTCATGAACCCCGGCGTGCTGCTCGCCGAGCCGGACACCGACTACGTGACCGACCTGAAGGTCGCTGAGACCGTTGAGGAAGAAGTCGACCGTTGCGTGGAGTGCGGCTACTGCGAGCCGGTCTGCCCCTCCCGCAACCTGACTCTGACCCCGCGTAAGCGCATCGTGCTACGCCGTGAGATTGCTGCCGCTGAGGCGAACGGCGACCACGAGCTCGCTGAGCGCCTGCGTAAGGAGTACGAGTACTACGGCATTGAGACCTGTGCTGTGGACGGCATGTGCCAGACCCGCTGCCCCGTGAACATTAACACCGGTGACCTGATTCGCCGCCTGCGTTCTGAGAACCAGGACAAGCTGGCCGCTACCGGCTGGAAGGTTGCCGCACAGCAGTGGGGCATCATGGACAAGGTCGCCGGCAAGGCCCTGACCGTGGCGAAGAAGCTGCCGTTCCCCGTGGTGCACGGCACCACCGACATTGCCCGCAAGGTCATGGGCGACGACATGGTTCCGTCCTACAAGAAGGACCTGCCGGTTGGTGGCCCGGCGCGTAAGCCGCACAAGGACGCAACCGCTGAGATTGTGTTCTTCCCCGCCTGCGTGAACTCCATGTTCGGTGGCGTGGACGGCGACGGCAAGCACGACCCGGTCAACGCAACCCAGGCGTTCATTCGCCTGTGTGAGCGTGCGGGCGTGAAGTACCGCATCCCGGACAATATTGGTGAGATGTGCTGCGCTACCCCGTGGAAGTCGAAGGGCTTCACCGACGGCTACTCGATCATGAGCGACCGCGTGCTGAAGTCCCTGTGGGAGGCTACTGACGGTGGCCGCCTGCCGGTCGTGTGTGACGCTTCGTCCTGTACTGAGGGCCTTGAGGTGATGCGCCAGAAGGTTATTAAGGCGCTTGAGCACAAGATCGTGAACGGCCTGAAGCCGGGTGAGCCGGACTACTCCCGTCTGCGCATGTACGACGCGGTGCAGTTCGCCGCGGATAACATGCTGGATAAGCTGAGCGTGTCTGCTCCCCTGCCGTCGATTGCGTTGCACCCGACCTGCTCGATGACTCACCTGGGTACTCAGCCTGCGTTTGAGAAGATTGCGAACGCGATGAGTGACGACGTGTACGTGCCGAAGCACTGGGGTTGCTGTGGTTATGCGGGTGACCGCGGTATGCTGCACCCGGAGCTGACTGCGAGCGCTACGGAGGCGGAGGCTGCGGAGCTGAGCGAGCAGAAGCAGTTCGCCGCATATATTTCGGCGAACCGCACCTGTGAGCAGGGTATGACGGAGGCGACCGGCCACAGCTACCAGAACGTGTTGCAGCTGCTGGAACGCACCACCCGCTAAAAGGCTGAGCGCATAGCAGCGGTATGAAGAAGGGACCCGGTGGGCTATCTGATGGATAGCCTGCCGAGTCCCTCTTTTTATCTGTTTTAGTGCTTCTAGGCTCTTCTTTAGGCAGTGACCAGATGAGCCCCCAGCGCGTTCTGTGCAACTGCCTGCACCGGGCTCAAGTCGCTTTCTAGGACGACTGAGCCGTTCGGAATCATCTGTGCGTACTGCAAGAAGGTGCCAATCGTCAGGTCTTCGTGTGCGGTTTCCGGTTGGGTAACGCCAGATGCGCTCGCAACGGTTGTTACACCGCGTGAATCTTGTCCGAGGTTACGTACGCGCTCGGCTTGGATAATCTGGGCGTAGAGCGTTCCGTTGATTTCGGTGACGATAATGACGGCTGACTCTCCGGCGACGTTACGGGAGCGGCGGAAGACGTCAGCGACCTTCTCACCGGGTGCGGCGGGGATGACATGGCACTCTCCCCCAGCGCGTTGAGCCGCTAGGGCTACGAGTGCGCGGTGTTCTGGATTGCGGCGGGCAGACAGGTTGAAGCGCCCCGCGATGCGAGCTCGTTCTTTCATCACTTCAATGCTTGCCATTCTTCAATCCTTTCAAATGCGCCTTCTACGATAAAGGCTGTTGCTTCTTCGTATGCGGCGTTGCTTTCCATAATACTATTCAGGGGCCGGTTCTCTTCGACTATGGAGCGGTCGCTGCGGTACTTGTAGCGATGGTAGTGGAAGTTCCGATGGGAGGAACAGCCACGAATCACCTGCCAGTACTGATCCTGTGTCCTTTCGTCGCGGCAGGATAGGGCAATACTGAAGTTGTACGCCATATCTCGAGCCGGGTCGGTAGCGGTACAGGTTGTGTGGCGGTCTGTGATGCGGAGGGTGTTCTCATCGTCGAGGTATGAGATGACGGGAGGGTAATCCCAGGTTTCGGTGCAGCTGGGGCACCGACAGTAGAATTTCTCGCCAGATATGAGGCGTTTCTTTTTCGCCATGGTTGTCGCTCCTTCATGTGGGTATCTGAACCCTACCGTGATTTTGAGGAGCGTGTGCACCCCGTTCGGCAATCTGTGGAAAACTAGCCTCGAAAGCGAGAAAAAGATGACTTGTGGAAAACAGTGCAAGCTACCTTTGAATC
>NZ_CAXOMR010000006.1:0-91304 GCF_964210535.1 Rothia mucilaginosa | reverse complement strand
CTTACTTGGGGCGGCTCACGCATCGTAAAGGCTGTCTATGAGGGCGTGGTTGTGGTGGACAACCACAGTTACGTCTACTTGGATGCTCCTCTGCACGAAAAACTACGTGTGGATCATTGGCCTGAGTGCAGGCATCGACAGACTTGGAATTTTGCCGGTGCAGTTGCGCAGATTCTCCCTATTACCGTCGAAGTAGCGAGTGCTTTGGATTCTCTGAGGCAATCTGCTGAGTATGCTAGCCTGCAGGAAAGTCACCCTGAGCTATGGGATTGGAGGCGATACCCCAACCTTGGCTGGTTTTATTCAGAGTTCCCCTCGGTCTGGGAGGAACCCTATCCTGGCGAATTGGTGGGACACTCTGCCCCTCATATTCTTCTTGACCTGGTGGATTCGGGGCATTTCTTCCGTAAGGACCATCCCTACTATTCCTTTGAAGAACCGGACGATTTCTGGGACCGAAAATCCGGGGAACGAACAGATTTAATGTTGAACGCAACCCGCGCGGTGACCGACCGGTTGGAAGCTTTGGCAGACCTCCTGCGTGAGAAGACCGTGGACACCACTCCCTATGAGGCGTTGTTGCGGGAGAACGTAGCTCGGCTCAAAGAAACGAAAGAGTATATATGCACGGGTGTCCCCAGTAAAAAATCTCGGGATACTTCCTTCTATGGCGGGTATAGCCCGCCCTTTGGGAAGTGTCGAGAGCTATGGTGACGCCTGCTACCTGCAAGTATCCTGTTGCTCCTCATTGTGCCCCTCCCCATCGGGGGGGGGGCACAATAACGAGCTCAGAGATGAAATAGCTAGATATTGTGTAACGTTATACATAGATAGAGAAAGGACAAAGAACATGGGTGTTATTGTTCAACTTCAACCGGGTGACGGAATCCTTGCCCAAATTGTGGATCACACCGATGGTAAGGGTGGAACAGAGCTGCTGGTCCTCGAAGTGGACACCGTAGATGGCGACCAGTTCACCGCTAAGATGCTGCATGATGCACGCTTGGGCGAACCGTGGGTGACTGAGTGTGACGGGCGGTTCGTATTTAGCGGCACGGTTCTAGAACACGACCCGTTTAAGGTCGACCTTCGATACCACGATACCGAGGGACGTTTTAAGGAAAGCGGAGTAAATGATACGCAGGCTCTTTACCTAGGTCCCCCGGTCAATGAGACTGTAGTAACCGTTGCAACCCCCATTAATCCGCGTCGAGATGTCCAGTGTCATGCGGGAAACTACGTGTTGACCGGAGTAGTTCCATGGATTCCGAAGGCTATTTACGAACACTTGGTAGTGCCTGAACACGGTATCCGTATCTACATGCATAGCAGGATGCGCGAGCAGCTGAGTCGTATAGAGAGGATGCATAACTGGCCTATGAGCACCCGTCAACGCACCGTCAACTTTGCGGACGCAGACTGCCATATAGTCCCCGTATCGGCTGAGGTGGCACATGTGCTCGATAAAATGTATGAATCGCCCGAGTACAACGATCTCGACTATGGCTGGTTCTCTCATCTTGAGAGGTGGGAACACCCCCAAGTCCATTTATCGAGTGCGTGGCCGAATGGCATATACAAGAACTTCTTGAATAAGCCGGCTATTTCCGAATTCATGGAGGCGGAGGGACCGCATCTAATTCTCTGCCTGGTGGATACCGTGGACTTCTTCATGAAGAAGGGCTGGCGGAACAACCTGCGCGAGAAGTATGAAGACCAGGGTGAGTATTCTGACGAATACTTGAAGCTGGTTTGCATGGCAACCCGAGTGATTGCCGACCGTATGGAATTCCACGCGAATGACATTTATAGCTACCTGGAAGAACCCAGCCCCTTTGAGCTGTTGCTTCGGGAGAGCATCGCGCTCCTCAAGGAGACCCCGGAGTATCAGTGCGTGGGTGTTTTCGGTGAGAAGTGTGAAGAATCCTGCGATTCTAGTTGCCCTGCGTGCCGCGGCGGTGAGTTCCGTCGAGAAGATCACGTGAGCGATCAGGACGACTCGAGTTCGCTGCCGAGGCTCCGACCTTCCGAACTCGGCATGGTCACTGTGCTGGGGGCTTGCGATAGCGCGATCGCCGAAGAGTCAGAGGAAGAGCAGGGTGAGGACTCCGAAGGTAATTCCTAAAAGGGGATAATTTCTAAAGGTAGAAGGGAGCGTAAGGAGAGCTCATGAAGGTGAATGTGCACGACCCGCGCGGGGAAGAGCTCGCGCAGGTACTCACGCGCGCCACCGCAGCACTAGCTCAGGTGCCCAGCCCCCGCGTGGACGCCGAGCTACTCGCCGCGCACCTGCTCTACGACGGCTCACGCTCGCGCCTACAGCACGCCGCACTCATGGGGGAGCGACTCACCCCCGACCAGGTCGCAGAGTACGAGGCGCTGGTTGCCCGCCGCGCCCGCCGCGAACCGCTACAGCACATCACCGGCTCCGCTCCCTTCTACCGCCTAGAACTGGCAGTCGGACCGGGCGTATTCGTACCCCGCCCCGAAACGGAGCTACTCGTCGAAGAAGCCCTCAAAATGCTAAGCGCACGCGCCGATTCGGCACCCCGCGCCGATTCGGCGACCGGCGGGCTACGCATCGTCGACCTGTGTACCGGCTCCGGGGCTATCGCCGCGGCGGTCAAGAGCGAACTACCGGACGCCCAGGTGTTCGCGGTGGAGCTCTCCGAAGACGCCATCCCCTACACCCGCAAGAACCTGGAGCCGCTCGGCGTGAACCTGGTACAGGGGGACGCCCTCACCGCCCTGCCCGAACTTGCCGGAACCTTCGACGCGGTACTCTCCAACCCGCCGTACATTCCGCCGGCGAACGTACCCGCCGACCCGGAAGCCGCCGTACACGACCCTGACATGGCGCTGTACGGCGGGGGAGATGACGGCATGCAGATGCCCTCCGCTATCGCTGCCCGCGCCTTCGAACTTCTAGCCCCCGGCGGCCTGTTCATCATGGAACACGACGACACCCAGGAAGAAGCCGTCGCCGAACTGTTGGCGCGCATCGGCTTCGAGGACTGCTACCCGGTGCGTGACCTGAATAATCGCCCGCGGCATAGCGTCGGTTATAAACCGCGCCCACTAGAGCCTTTAAACTAGTAGATGCACCACCTAGCCCGCGCTGGGCTGCGTGAAGGCAACGCGTCCGCCTCCGCAGCAGGCTCAGAGCTTGCGAAATATGGTGAACGCTCGGAAGAACGCTTCCACATGGCGCGTTGTGGATGCCGGCGCCTCGCCGCATCCAGAAAAACATGAGAGAATAAGACCCGTGACTGCAAAGCTGTACCCCGTAACGACTGAAACTGAGACCCGCGAGGCCATCGAGGCTGCCCGCGAGGCGCTGAAGGCGCACGACACGATTGTGATGCCCACCGATACCGTCTACGGTATTGCCGCCGATGCTTTCTCGCATCAGGGCGTTGCCAAGCTGCTGGCAGATAAGGGCCGCGACCGCACCATGCCGCCGCCCGTGCTGATCTTTGACCTTGCTGCGCTCGCCGGCGTGGTGGACGATGTTCCGGACGACATTTACGACCTGGGCGGCCGCTTCTGGCCCGGCGCACTGACTCTTATTCTTCACGCGTACCCGTCGCTGAGCTGGGATTTGGGTGAGACCCGCGGTACCGTCGCCGTGCGTGTTCCCGATGACGAGTTCGCCCTGAAGCTGCTGACCGAGCACGGTCCGCTGGCGGTTTCGAGCGCGAACAAGACCGGCCAGGAAGCCGCACTGGACGCACAGACCGCCATAGATTCCCTGGGTGAGGACGTTGCCGTGGTGATTGACGGTGGCGCTCGTCCTAAGCCGCTTGAGTCTGAGCCGAATGAGGACGGCGTGGTTGTGGTGACTGAGCGTGACCCAGCACCGTCCACGATTCTGGATTGCACCTCCTTCCCCTATGTGGTGGTTCGTGAGGGCGCGATTCCGGTGGAGGAACTGCGTGAGGTTGTTCCGTCGATTCTGACTCGTGCGGAGGCTGACGAGCAGGCGGCTCGTAAGGTTGAGGAAGCAGAGGCTGCTTCTTCCGCGTCGTCTGAGTCGGCTCCTTCTGAGCGTGCTCTGGACGATCAGGCTGACCTAGATGAGGCGTACGAGCAGTGGGACAGCACCCACACCGTGAGCGGTGAGCCTGCTCGTCGCGCTTCGGCGCCTGCTGCTGGTTCTGTTGCGGCGTCCCTGCTGGGCGCTACTTCGGCTCTGTCTTCTGCTTTCAACACCGGCGTGGATCAGGAGCGTGCGCGCGGCTACCGTGACAACACTCCGAAGCCGGTTCGTGCGGATGAGCCGCAGACTCACCCGGTTCCTGCTGATACCGCTCGCGCGCTGGTCTTTGGCGAGTCGAAGATTGAGGTTGCTGCCAAGAGCAAGCCTGCCAAGGAAGAAGCTAAGGCCGAGGCTGCTACGACCACCGAGTCTGAGGCAAAGACTGAGCAGAAGGACGCCCCGGAGGACCAGCTCTAAACCTCTGCGGATTACAGAGCTCGGAACATAAAATCTCGGAGCATAAAAACGTATAGGGAACCCCCGATATATCGCTCAGATATATCGGGGGTTCCCTTTTGCTATGAGTCTTACAGATTGCGTGCCCCTAGATTGTGCGTCTCTACAAGCACGTGCGCAATCTACTTCTTGTCGAAGCGGCGGTCCTTCTTCTTGCCCAGCGCGGTGTGGGCGTTGCGCAGTACCTCGCGTACGCGCGGGGTGGGCAGAAGGTTGTTGTCGCGCGCCCAGGAGTCATCAATGCCCTGGCCAAACCACATAACCTCGACCTTACGTACGGAGCCTGCGAACTTGTCGTTCATCAGCTCGGAGACGGTGTAGCCTGCCTTGACGGCTGCGCGGCAGAGCCATTCGGGCAGGTGCAGCGGCTTGCGGCGGCCTGCATCCAGAGTTGCGGAGGCGACGGTTGCGCCTTCCCAGGGCTGCAGGACGATGGTGGGCAGTTCGCCGGGGAAGGTGCCGAGCATGACCACGAATTCTGCGAGGGCGTGCACGCTGGAGACGGGCGACTTGCCGGTGCCTGCACCTGCAACGGATGCGAAGGGGGAGGACGCCATCTTAGCGAAGAGTTCGGTGGTGCGGCGGCCGCGGCCCTGCACGCTGGTTGCGCGCAGGATGCACAGCTCGGGTGCGCTGTCGGGGTGCTCCTCGAGGAAGTAGTCCTGCAGGTCGAGCAGCGCTTCTTCACCGAGCGCCTTGGAGAAGGAGTAGGCGCTGAACGGGTTGGTCTCTTCGGAGGCATCCAGCACGAGGCGCGGGCCCTGTACGGCTGCGGAGGAGAGGTGGATGACGCGGCGCACGCCGGTGCGCTGTGCGGCAATTGCGATTACTGCGGGTAGCAGTGCGTTTGCGCCGACGAGCGGGGGCAGATCCTGCATGTTGGGTGCTGCGAGGCCCGCTGCGTTGACGACGACCTGTGCGCCCGCGAAGGCTTCTGCGAGGGAGTCGATGATGCCTTCAAGCTGGTCTGCCTCGTCGATGATGCTGTCTACGTCGAGGGCGCGGGTTGCGAGTCGAGGTGCCTCAATGGGGTCGACGCTGATACCTTCTGCGTTCAGTCGCGCGACGATGGAGGAACCAACGAAGCCGCTGGCGCCAATGACTTTCCACTTGGATTCGGACATCTCTTTTACCTCTCACGAGCCCGCGTACGTTGCGGGGATTTATGGGGTCAGTTCAACTTTCCCATATTTGAACAGTTTATGGGGAATTTGTGGGGTTTTATTCGGTCTCTGGTCGTTTTTTCGCACGGGGTGCACAGGGCAGACACAGGCTGTGAAGCGGGTAGCTTGATGGATGCCCAAAAGTGGGTGTTCGGGTACGTCCGCTATGCGGATAAATCAACTGAATTCGGTTGTTTATTTGTCATATAAGGCGTCTTTCGGGGTGGTGGTTCACTCTCTAGTGGAGACCGCAGGTAGAATATTTTCTTTGAGTGATATATCCACACGGTTGAATACCGCGGGCGCGAGAAACACCACAAGCGCCCAGCTCGGTATGGGTATATCGCGTACCGGCTGATTCAGGCGCATCGCGCCGTGGAGGGAGAACTTATGGCAGAAAAGTACAGCGACGTGACCGCTTTTGCCCAGCCTTCTTCCCAACAGCCTTCTTCCGATCAGTCTTCTTCTCACAATTCTTTGAATGAGTATCCCCGCACGGTTGCCGTGGTGGTGACTTATAACCGTGAGGACCTGCTGCCGAAGACCCTTGCTGGTATCGCTTCTGGTGAGCGTGTGCCTGCGGCGGTGGTGATTGTTGATAACGCCTCCACGGACGGTACTGCCGAGTATCTGCGCACCCTGGACTATGAGCTGCCGGTGGATTGCATCCGCCTGGAGAGCAATATGGGCGGTGCTGGCGGTTTCGCGGTGGGTATTGATCGCGCCCTGGAACGCCATAACCCGGATCTGGTGTGGGTTATGGATGATGACACCGAGCCGACCGAGAACACTCTGTCGGAGGCGGTTGCCGCCTGGCTGAACTATTCGCCGGTGCCTTCGCAGCGTCCCGCGGTGGTGGCGTCTCGTGTGGTGTGGACGAACGGCGAGGACCACCCGATGAACACCCCGCGCACCATGTTTGCGGCGGGGGAGCAGCGTCATGCTCGTGCGCAGGCGGTGGGCGCCCGCCCGATTCGTAGCGCCTCGTTCGTGTCGATTCTGATGGATGCGCAGGCGATTCGCCGCAACGGTGGCCTGCCGATTGCTGAGTTCTTCATCTGGAATGACGATTTCGAGTTTTCGACCCGCCTGATTCATCACCGCGACGGCATCGCGGTGCCGTCCTCTGTGGCAAAGCACCACACGAAGACGTTCGGTACGACAAACGCCAACCCCGGCCCGCGTTTCTATAACGACGTGCGCAATAAGCTGTGGGTTTTCACCCGTTCGCGTACCCTGAACCCGCTGGAGAAGTTGCTCTACGGTGGCTCGTCGGCGCGTCTGTGGATTTCTACTGTGCTGCGCACTGATGACCGCCGCACCTACCTGGGGTATTTCCTCAACGGTGTGCGTGACGGTTTGCGGGCACCCACCCCGAACCGCCAGGTGCTTGAGGGCATTTACCCGCTGACTTTCCCCGGCCGCTACGGCGTGCCGGCTACTGCTAACGCCGTTGAGCCTGAGAAGGTACGCGGTTGCGTGAGCTCTGCACCCGATTTCTCGGTGTTGATGAGCGTGTATGCGAAGGAGAACCCCGCCTACTTGGAGCAGGCGTTGGAGTCGAATCTGCTGAACCAGACTCTGCGCCCTTCGGAACTGGTTTTGGTGAAGGACGGTCCGCTGACCCCCGAGCTGGATGCCGTGGTGGATCGCTGGGTTCAGCGTGCCGAGAACCTGGATTGCCCGCCGATTCAGGTGGTTGAGCTGGCTCAGAATGTTGGTTTGGCGGAGGCGCTGAACGCCGGTCTGCAGGCGTGCACCTATGAGCTGGTGGCTCGCGCTGATTCTGATGATCTGTCTGAGCCGACTCGTTTTGCGCGTCTGATTCCTGCCCTGGTTGAGGGCGGCTACACGGTGCTGGGCTCCGCCATGCTTGAGGTAAATGAGAGCAATACTGCGGTGGAGTCGACCCGCGAGGCGATTGTTGACTCCGAGCGTCTGCTCAGCGCGATGGATTCGCGCAACCCGATTTATCACCCGTCGGTGGCGTTCGCGAAGAGTGCCGTGCAGCAGCTGGGCGGTTACGAGTTTGTGCCCGGCGCTGAGGATTGGTGGCTGTGGATGCGTCTGCGCGATGCCGGCTACCGTCTGGGCAATATCCCCGAGGCGCTGGTGCGTTACCGCGTGGGTGCGGGCGCGTACACGAAGCGCGGGGGAGTGGACGCCTGGCTGCAGGATCTGGCGATTCAGCGTCGCCTGTACACCGGTCACGGTATTTCTAAGCTTCAGTGGGCTCAGAACATGGCGGTGCGTAGTGTGTACCGTTTTGTGCCTGAGCAGGCGCGCCGTTCGGCGTTCCGTGCGTTGTCGTCGTTGACGGCTCGCGCTTCTTCTCGTTCTTCTGGTACCGCATCTGAAGGAGGCATGTAGTGGCTCAGTTGAAACCTCACGCTCATGTGGTGATGAAGAAGGCGGCTCAGCGTGGCACGCTGGTGACGGAGGGCGACTCCGGCACGATGCTGGTGAACCGCCTGTATGAGCGTAAGCCGTGGTGGCTGATTGCGCAGGCTCTGATTGATTCGAGCGCGTGGCTGCTGGCGGTTTTGTTCGCGTACATGCTCCGCTATAGTGTGCTGCTCAGCAACGGCTCGGTGTTCGATATTATTCACCCTGCGTCGTTGGCGATGACCGCTACTTTGGCTGTGGTGTTGCACCTGGTCATTGGTTTGGCGGGCGTGAAGATTTATAACGGCGTGTACTCTTATGGCTCGTTTGATGAGTCGTGGCGTGCCGGTGCTGCTGCTTTGAGCGCGGGCGCGGCGTTGACCATTTTCTCCTTTGTGGATGAGCTGCTGGGCCTGCCTCATATTCCGCATAGTGTGCCTGCGATTGCGGCGGCGTTTAGCCTGATTATGATGGCGGGCGCTCGCATGGCGAAGCGCGTCTACACTGAGCGCGGCGCGGTGCGTGAGCTGACCGGCGAGCCCGTGATTGTGTACGGTGCCGGTTTTATTGGCGGCATGGTCATGGATTCGATGCTGCACGATGAGGAGGCGAAGCTTCGCCCGGTTGCAGTCTTCGATGATGACCAGCTGAAGGCTGGTACGAAGTTCCACGGCATTTCGGTGATTACGACCTACCGTGAGCTGGAGCAGGCGATTCGTGAGTCGGGTACCCGTAAGATTCTGGTGACGATTTCGGATATGTCGGAGGATTACTTCGAGTCCTTCTGCAACCGCATGCGTAAGCTTAAGGTTGAGGTTCAGCGTATTAGTAGCGCGAATGCTCGTCTGATGGGTGAGCGTCTGATTACCGCGAGCGATAACGACCTGATGCGCGTGATTCGTGGCGAGATTAACTACGATATTGACCGCGATATTCTGCGTTCGTACCTGCACGGTAAGCGTGTGCTGGTCACGGGTGCGGGCGGTTCGATTGGTTCGGAGCTGTGCCGTCAGATTAGCGAGTTTGAGCCTGAGACCCTCATGATGCTTGATCATGATGAGACTCTGCTGATGGAGACGAAGGTTTCGATTACTCACGAGTCAAGCCTGGACGATGACCGCATTATCCTGGCTGATATTCGTGAGGGCGATAACCTGCTGGAGGTTTTCCGTGAGCGTCGCCCCGAGGTGGTGTTCCACGCGGCGGCTCTGAAGCATGTGTCTGCGTTGGAGGCGTACCCGCAGGAGGCGTGGAAGACGAACTCCCTGGGTACTTTGAACGTGTTGCGTGCCGCGGAGGCGGTGGGCGTGAAGACCTTCGTGAACGTGTCGACCGATAAGGCTGCAGATCCGAAGACTGCGCTGGGTCAGTCCAAGCGTGTGGCGGAGCGTCTGACTGCGTACTTTGGTGAGAAGACCGGCAACACCTACGTGTCGGTTCGTTTTGGCAACGTGTTTGGTTCGCGCGGTTCGATTAAGCCGCTCTTTACGAAGCAGATCCTCTCGGGTGGTCCGATTACCCTGACGGATAAGCGCGCGACTCGTTACTTCATGCTGATTACCGATGCCTGCCTGCTGGTGATGCTTGCCGGTGCGATTGGTCGCCCCGGTGAGGTCATGGTGCTGGATATGGGCCAGCCGGTCAAGATTCTGGACGTTGCGAAGGCGATGCGCCAAGCGTATGAGCGGTATGACGTGGAGATCAAGGAGATTGGTCTTCGCAAGGGTGAGAAGCTGGATGAGACTCTCTTCGGCGGTACTGAGAAGCTGGTACCTAGTGAGGAGAACCGGTATATTTCCCGGTCGAGTGCCCCGGCACTTGACCCTGATGAGCTCGATTATGAGCGGTGGATTCAGAACTATCGGGAACACAGCGGCTATGAGCGTCATGGTCTGGAGCGTGCCCCGGATCCGCGTACTTTGGCGGATGCACAGACGTTCTAATTTTTGTGGAAATGACACCGGATGCTGCACTTGCGTGGCAGGTGCGGTATCCGGTGTCTTTCTCTTTCTCGGGTGTAGAACATTTCAGGACGCAGAATATGCAGAGCGTATGGAGAGATTCTGTAACGTTGAGCCCCGGGCTACTGAAGAGTTCTATAGAATACGAAGTAAACACACACTACGCACACATCGTCCCTCAGCCGCGATTCTGGAGTTTGCGTCCAGGGGTAGCGGCGCCAATGCCTTGGAGCTGGTATGACCTCCTTTTCTGAGCTGTTGAGTATTTTTGCTCTTGCTTTTGTTTTGGGTGCCCTTTTGCCGTTTGCGGTGCGCCCAATTTTGCACCGCTACGACATGGTGGATGTTCCTAATGAGCGTTCTTCGCATACCGCGCCGACGTACCGCGGTATGGGTTTGGCGACTGCGGCCGCGACCTTTGTGGCGTTTGTTGCTGCTACCCTGTTCGGCTGGACGTACCGTTCTGCTGAGTCGTTGCAGCTGGCGGTGACGATTGCTGCGGCGATTCTGTGCGCTCTTGCCCTGGGCTGGCTGGAGGATATTCGCGGTGTGAGCATTGTGCGTCGTGCGGGCCTGCAGCTGGTGATTGGTGTGCTGGTGAGCGTGAGCTTTGCGACGGTGCAGAGCACGAACATTCTGTTGCTGATTCTGGGTGCGATTTTTATTGCCGGCTACATTAATGTGGCGAACTTTATGGACGGCATTAACGGTATTTCTGGTGCTCACGGTTTGGTGGCTGGTTTGGCGTATGCGCTGACCGGTTGGATGGTGAACCTGCCGTGGCTGGCTCTGGCTGGTGTGGCTGTTGCCGGTGCTTTTGCGGCGTTCCTACCGTGGAATGTGCGCCCGGGTAAGAACGTATTTTTGGGCGATGCGGGTTCTTATGTTTTGGGTGCCGCGCTGGGCACGTTGGCTGTGGGTGCGTGGTTTGCGGATGTTCCGTTCCTGCTGGCTTTTGCTCCGCTGATGACCTACCTGGCGGATGCGGGTACGACTCTGTTCCGTCGTTTTATGGCGGGGGAGCAGTGGTACAAGCCGCACCGTACTCACACGTATCAGCGTCTGACGGATGTTGGTTTCAGCCACCTTGGCTCGACCGCCGTGGTGACGGGTACGACCATTCTGGTGTGGGTGCTGCTGGCGTTTGCCTCTGATTTGTTTGCTTCGGGCGCCGTGCTGGCGGCTGTTGGTGTGGTTCTTGTGGCTCTTGCCGTGCTGGTGGTGTACCTGCGTATGCCGCAGCTCTTTGGCGGTGAGGCACCTACTTCTGCGATTGACCTGTCGAAGCGCTTTGCGGCGGATTCGAAGGGTTCGGCGCCGAAGGCGAAGTCGGCAACTGCAGAGCCTGCTACCGGCTCTTTGACCTCGGCGACTGGCGTTCCGGCGACTCCTGAGAACGTAGAGCCGACCTCGCTGCATCCGGAGCCGATCATGCCGGATTCCGTGAAAGACCGTGCAGATAGCTCTTCTGCTGCTCGCTCCTCTGTTCAGCCTTCTTCTCATCGCAACCGTGGGGAGAAACACTAATGGCTTCTGAGCAGCCTAAATCTCAGGCTCCTGCAGAGCCTCTCTGGAGGCGCGTGGTGGACGTTCTGTGGTATCCGCCGGCGGAGCGCAAGAAGCAGCAGAAACACCGCCGAGAGCGTGCTCAAGCAGGTTTGAAGGCCTCTTCTTTCGAGAGTCAAGAGCTTTCCTGGAAATTTTTGTTCTACAGGGTATCGGCTTACTCTCTGCTGGCTTGGTTGGGCGGTATGATGAGTGCGTACCTGTTTGCGGGCCCCGTGGGCGCGCTAGGAATAACATTGGGCTTTCTGATAATCTATATATGCTTCACTCTGGGCGTATTGGTTATGTTGGTTGCTCCCATTTTCGACTGGGGTGTACCCAAATCGCTGGTGGTGAGCTACCTCGTGAAGATTGCTCTGCTCGGTCTGGTATTGATGTTTGTGCCGTTCCCCGAGAATCTGAGGCACGGTTGGACTCTCGCAGGCGCATGTACCGGCGTGATTCTGTGGATTGTTATTGAAACAGTCAGCATCGCACGACTGAGAATTCTATACTTCGACACCGATCTGGAAGACCATGGTCGGTAACGCGATTGGTGTTTGAAAGGAAATACGTTTGGCCGAAGAGAAGAAGTGGTGGGACGGAGATAAAAAGCTCCGCACTACCGGAGAATTGGTGTCTGACGGAGGGCTCTCCGGTGCAGTCATGTCGATTCTCTATCTGATCATCGGTATAGCAGTGTGGGGCGGCATCGGTTACCTCGGTGACCTGGTCTTCTCCACCACCTGGCTGGTGTGGGTTGGTGTCTTGATTGGCGCTGTCGGAGGTTTGACCCTCGTCTTTACCTACATGACCAGGCAGAATAAAGACCGCTAGGTCATTGAACGCGGACCGCTAGGTCACACATTCATCCATGTAGTTAGCATGTCAGTCGCTTAGAGGCAGACATGGGCTCTTGATAGCCACTAGTAGCAAGAAAGGACTTGCTTTGATCGAGAACGGGTTGATCCTCGCGGAAGCCTATGTGCCGCCGACCCCCGAAGACATGCATCTGCCCCCCTTCTTCACCATTGGTGATTTCGCTTTCGGTAAGCAGAACGTACTGATTCTGCTGTCCGTGGTGATTATCGCGGTCTTCTTCCTCACCGCAGCACGTAAGCGCGCCATGGTTCCCGGCAAGACTCAGTTCATCGCTGAGTCTGGCTACATGTTTGCTCGTAACTCCCTCGGTAAGGAAACCCTGGGCGTACAGCACTACAAGCCTTTCGTGCCGATTCTGTTCGCCTCCTTCTTCTTCGTTCTGGTGAACAACCTCTACGGTTCGATTCCGTTTGTTCAGCTGCCCTCCTTCTCCCACCCCGGTAGCGCCTACGCACTGGCTGGCGTAGCGTACCTGACCTGGGTTGGCGTTGGTATCAAGCGCAAGGGCCTGGGCGGCTTCTTCAAGGACATCACCATGCCCTCGGGTCTGCCGGTGTGGATCTACCCCATCCTGATCCCGATCGAGTTCTTCTCGAACCTGCTGATTCGTCCCGCAACTCACGCGCTACGTCTCTTCGCGACCATGTTCGGTGGTCACCTGGCGCTGATGGTTGCATCCAGCATGGTGACCTACATGGTTGAGACTCTGGGTGGTATCGGCTACCTGGCTGCTATTGCTCCCGGTGCTCTGGGCCTGTTCCTGTACTTCCTGGAATTCATGATTCAGTGCATCCAGGCTTATGTGTTCGCTCTGCTGCTGGCTGTGTACCTGCAGGGCTCGGTTTCCGAGGGACACTAAACTCTCTAGTTTTTTAGGTTTTCGCGTTCGTCATTGGGCGTGAATAAAGCAACCCACACGTTCACTGTGCGGGCTATTAACTCAAATCAAACTCTGTTCGGTCCGGGTATGTTCCCGGTCGAACACTGTTGAAAGGAAAAATAATGGTTGGTTCCATCACTGCGGTTGGCTACGGTCTGGCAGCTATTGGCGGCGGCATCGGCGTGGGTCTGATCTTCGCGGCATACATGACCAGCGTTGCTCGTCAGCCCGAGTCCCAGAAGACCCTGCAGCCCATGCTGTTCCTGGGCTTCGCACTGGTCGAGGCGCTGGCAATTCTGGGCCTGGTTCTCGTCTTCATCAAGTAACCGGCTCTGCCACATCCTAAACGACCCATCCCATAGAACAGGATTCCCTCCATGATTTATCTGGCAAGCGAAGGGGGAGCGGAGGCAACTTCGAACCCCCTGATTCCCGACGTCGGGGAAATTGTCATTACCCTCATCGGATTCCTGATCCTCTACTACATCGTTGCTAAGTACGTTGTCCCGGCGTTCGAGAAGATCTACCAGGACCGTAAGGAAGCAATCGAAGGTGGCCTTGCCAAGGCCGAGAAGGCACAGGCAGAGGCTGCAGCGGCTCGCGATGAGTACACCCAGCAGCTCGAAAGCGCTCGACTGGAGGCTCAGAAGATTCGTGAAGAGGCACGCGCAGAGGGCGAGGCAATCATTGCCGATGCTCGCGAGCGTGCAACCGCTGAGGCTCAGCGCATTAGCGATAATGCAGCAAAGGCTATCGAGGCAGAGCGTGCGGCAGCAGCAGTGTCCCTCCGTTCCGAGGTTGGCACTCTTGCTACGACCCTTGCCGGCAAGATTGTGGGCGAAGCCCTCAACGATGATGAGCGATCGGCCCGTGTGGTAGATCGTTTTCTTGCTGACCTTGAAACCGAGAAGCAGAACGCAGGTGCGGCTCGGTAATGGCAGGAGTATCTACTGAATCACTGAGCAAGGTGGAAGAGGTGCTGGAAGCTCACGCTTCCCTGCAGCCCCTGAACCTGGCGAGCGAGCTTTTCGCTGTGGTTGATGTTCTCGACCACAACGGCACCCTGCGCCGTGCTGTCACCGATTCTTCGCGTGATGCAGCAGCACGTCAGGGTATCGCTAACACCGTCTTCGGCGGCAAGATCTCTTCTCAGGCTATGGCTGTGCTCACCAGTGCGGTGGCTCAGCGCTGGTCCGATGATGCTGATCTGGCGAATGCCCTGGAGCGTGCAGCAGTGCTCGCCGTGACCGCATCGGCTCAGTCTCGCGGTGGCGTGGACGCCCTGGACGAGGTACTCAACGAACTACTCACCTTTGTGCGTACCGTTGATTCCAACGCTCAGGCGCAGGAAGCGCTGTCCGACCATCAGGCAAGCAAAGAAGCAAAGAAGAAGCTCGCCGTGGCGCTCGGTGGCCCCGCCACCACCGCCGAAGGTGTGCTTCTGCTCGAACGAGTTGGCTCCAACCCCCGCGGCCGTCACGCTGCACGGGTAGCCGATGAGTTCGCAGAAATCATCGTCACGCGACAGAACCGTTACATTGCGCGAGTAACTAGCGCGATTGCGCTGTCGCAGGCACAGCTTGAACGTCTCGGTCGCGCGCTCAACGCCGTGTACGGCCGTGAGCTGAAGCTCGACGTTTCGGTGGACCCCGCCGTTCTGGGCGGTCTGCGTGTTCAGGTGGGCGACGAGGTGATCGACGGTACCGTCGAGACCCGCATGTCCGACCTGGCTCGTTCCATCGGCTAGCGGCTCAAGCTAGCGACGCTGAACCGTTCGTCGCAACGGTGATTTAGAAGATACCTCGGGTTGCGGGTGCGTGGCAGATGCCTCCTTCGCAGAAGCAGTGGCATTGCCCGCCCGTTCAACCCGAATTGCAAGTTTCGGTTGGTTCCGTTGACGGAACGCAACCACAATGAGAGAGCAGGGACACAAGATGGCCGAACTGACCATCAATGCCGAAGATGTCCGTAATGCGCTGAACGAGTTTGCAGCGTCTTACGAACCCGGCAATGCAGAACGTGTTGAGGTGGGTCGAGTTGTATCGGCCTCCGACGGTATCGCTCGTGTCGAGGGCCTTCCCTCGGTTATGGCGAATGAGCTGCTTCGTTTCGAAGACGGCACCCTCGGCCTCGCACAGAACCTGGATACCCGCAATATTGGTGTGATTGTCCTGGGTGACTTCACCGGTATTGAAGAGGGCCAGGTCGTACACCGCACCGGTGAGGTCCTCTCGGTGCCCGTTGGCGACGCGTACCTCGGTCGCGTTGTTGACCCCCTCGGTAACCCGATCGATGACCTGGGCCCCATTGAGGCTGAAGGCCGCCGCGCACTGGAGCTGCAGGCTCCCGGCGTGACCCAGCGTAAGTCGGTTCACGAGCCGCTGCAGACCGGTCTGAAGGCAATCGACTCGATGATTCCGATCGGTCGCGGTCAGCGTCAGCTGATCATTGGTGACCGCCAGACCGGTAAGACCGCTATCGCGATCGACACCATTCTGAACCAGAAGGACAACTGGGCTTCCGGTGACCCCGAGAAGCAGGTTCGATGCATCTACGTGGCTGTTGGCCAGAAGGCATCCACCATTGCAGCTGTCCGCCACACCCTTGAGACTCGCGGCGCGCTGGAGTACACCACCATCGTGGCATCTCCCGCATCCGACGCAGCAGGCTTCAAGTACCTGGCACCCTACACCGGTTCGGCTATCGGCCAGCACTGGATGTACGGTGGCAAGCACGTCCTCATCATCTTCGACGACCTGTCGAAGCAGGCAGAAGCATACCGCGCTGTGTCCCTGCTGCTGCGCCGCCCGCCGGGACGTGAAGCATACCCCGGTGACGTCTTCTACCTGCACTCCCGCCTGCTGGAGCGTTGCGCTAAGCTCTCCGACGACCTCGGCGCAGGTTCGATGACCGGCTTCCCGATCATTGAGACCAAGGCAAACGACGTTTCCGCCTTCATTCCGACCAACGTCATCTCCATTACTGACGGCCAGATCTTCCTGCAGTCCGACCTGTTCAACGCTAACCAGCGTCCGGCAGTCGACGTCGGTATCTCCGTCTCCCGTGTTGGTGGTGCCGCACAGACCAAGGCTATGAAGAAGGTCTCCGGTACCCTGAAGCTGGAGCTGGCACAGTACCGTTCGATGGAAGCGTTCGCAATGTTCGCATCCGACCTGGACGATGCAACCAAGGCACAGCTGACCCGCGGTTCTCGCCTGACCGAGCTGCTGCGTCAGCCGCAGTACACCCCGTACGCAGTTGAAGAGCAGGTTGTCTCCATTTGGGCTGGTACCTCCGGTCACCTCGACGACATCGAGATTTCCGACGTGCTGCGCTTCGAGGAAGGCTTCATCGAGTACCTGCGTCACAAGACCTCGGTACTGACCGATATCGCTTCCTCCGGCAAGCTTGAGGATGACACCGTTGCAGCTCTGAAGTCCGCAGTTGCTGACTTCAAGCAGGGTTTCAAGTCTGAGGGCAGCAGCCACCTCGTCGACGCAGGTCACGAGGAGCACAAGGCAGCTCGCGATAGCGACATCACTCAGGAAACCATCGGTTAGCGATTAGTCCTCGCCTTCTCCCCGCCTCAGCTATGAGGCTGGGGCGGGGCAGAAAGCAAGGAGAAAGGAAGCTCTATGGGAGCCCAGATTAGGGTTTACCGACAGAAGATTGCTTCGACGTCGTCTATGAAGAAGATCTTCAAGGCGATGGAGATGATCGCGACCTCCCGCATTAACAAGGCTCGTAACGCTGCTCAGGCAGCCGGCCCTTACGCGAACGC
The DNA here is from genome assembly GCF_964210535.1 of Rothia mucilaginosa. Lineage (GTDB taxonomy): Bacteria > Actinomycetota > Actinomycetes > Actinomycetales > Micrococcaceae > Rothia > Rothia mucilaginosa_F. The sequence continues at coordinate 74,212 of NZ_CAXOMR010000006.1, read as the reverse complement.
TCTGACCCGCGTGGTGACTGCGGTTGCGACTCAGCACGGTATTAAGCACCCGCTGATTCACAAGCCGCACGAGTTCGGAACCTACGAACACCGTCGCTCCGCAATCCTGGTTGTTACCAGTGACCGCGGTCTGGCAGGTTCGTACTCCTCCGCTATCCTGCGTCGTACCGAATCTCTGATTGAGAGGCTGCGCTCTAACGGCCAGGAGGTACAGCTGTACCTGGTTGGCCGTAAGGCAAAGGCTTACTTCGAGTTCCGTGAGCGCCCCTACGCCCGTGCGTGGGAGGGGCACACCGATGCACCTCGTGTTGAAACTGCCGTCGAAATTCGTGACGCGCTGCTCGAAGCCTACGACCTGCCCTTCGAAGAGGGCGGCGTGGACGAACTGCACATCGTATACACCGAGTTCAAGTCGATGGTTGTTCAGGAACCCAAGATCCTGCGCCTGCTGCCCATCCACGTGGGTGACGCAAAGGCTATGGGCGAGGAAATCGTTCCCGACCAGGAACTGACCAAGGCTGAGTACGAGCAGGCGGCATCCTTCGAGTTCGAGCCCTCCGCCGAGGAAGTGCTCAACGCGCTGTTGCCGCGCTACATTGCATCGCGTATCTTCTCCTGCCTCCTGCAGGCAGCAGCAAGTGAGCTGGCATCCCGCCAGCGCGCGATGAAGACCGCAGGTGACAACGCTGAGACGCTGATTACCAAGTACACCCGTTTGATGAACAACGCACGTCAGGCGGAAATTACTCAGGAGCTCTCCGAAATCGTGGGCGGCGCAGACGCCCTCGGCTCCTAGTACTTGTACGCCAACGAAGCCATCAACTGTCCAAACTTTCTAAGTAAGTGAGAAATATGACTGCCACCTACAACGAATCGGTCTCCGCACCGACTCAGGGCGCAACGGGTCGTATTGCCCGCGTCATCGGCCCCGTGGTCGACGTCGAGTTCCCCGCCGGTCAGGTCCCCGAGATTTACAACGCTCTGACCACCGAGCTGACCCTCGACGGTCGCACCCGCACCATCACCTTCGAGACCGCACAGCACCTGGGCGACTCGATCGTTCGCGCTATCTCCCTGCAGCAGACTGACGGCCTGGTCCGCGGTCAGGCTGTAGTCGACACCGGCGCACCGATCTCCGTCCCCGTTGGTGACGGCGTGAAGGGCCACATCTTCAACGTTCTCGGTGACGCACTCGACGTGCCGAACTCCGAGATCAAGGCTGACACCTACTGGCCGATCCACCGTGCCGCTCCCGGCTTCGCAGAGCTGGAAGGCTCCACCGAAATGCTGGAGACTGGTATTAAGTCCATCGACCTTCTGACCCCCTACATCAAGGGCGGTAAGATTGGTCTGTTCGGTGGTGCAGGCGTGGGTAAGACCGTGCTGATCCAGGAAATGATTACCCGTGTGGCTCGTAACTTCGGTGGTACCTCCGTGTTCACCGGTGTTGGCGAGCGTACCCGTGAGGGTAACGACCTGTGGGTCGAAATGGAAGAAGCAGGCGTTCTGAAGGACACCGCTCTTGTGTTCGGCCAGATGGATGAGCCCCCGGGAACCCGTCTGCGCGTGGCACTGACCGGTCTGACCATGGCGGAGTACTTCCGCGATGTTCAGAACCAGGACGTGCTGCTGTTCATCGACAACATCTTCCGTTTCACTCAGGCAGGTTCTGAGGTTTCCACCCTGCTGGGCCGCATGCCCTCCGCAGTGGGTTACCAGCCGAACCTGGCGGACGAAATGGGTCTGCTGCAGGAGCGTATTACCTCCACCCGCGGTCACTCCATCACCTCCATGCAGGCAATTTACGTGCCTGCGGATGACTACACCGACCCGGCGCCGGCAACCACCTTCGCGCACCTGGATGCGACCACCGAGCTCTCTCGTGAAATCGCATCGCGCGGTCTGTACCCGGCAATTGACCCGCTGTCCTCCACCTCCCGAATTCTGGACGCACAGTACATCGGTCAGGAGCACTACGACACCGCAATTCGTGTGAAGGCTATTCTGCAGGAAAACAAGGAACTGCAGGACATCATCGCGATTCTGGGTGTGGACGAGCTCTCCGAGGAGCAGAAGATCGTCGTGGCACGTGCACGTCGTATCGAGCAGTTCCTCTCCCAGAACACCTACACTGCAAAGCAGTTCACCGGTGTCGAGGGTTCGACCGTTCCGCTGAAGGACACCATCGAGTCCTTCCAGATGATCTGCAACGGCGATGTCGACCACATCCCCGAGCAGGCGTTCTACAACATTGGTGGTATGGACGACGTTATGCGCCGCTACGAGGAAATCAAGGCACAGACTGGAGCTAAGTAATCATGGCTCTGAAAGTTGAAGTTGTTTCCCGCGAACGCGTCGTGTGGACTGGCGAAGCGAAGTACGTTCGTGCACGCTCCGTCAGCGGTGACCTCGGCATCCTGCCGGGCATGATCCCCACCTGCACGCTGCTGGCACAGGACGGCGAGCTGCTCATTGAACCCGTTGATGGTGAGCCCATTAAGACCATCCTCAACGCAGGTTTCTTGACCGTCTCGAACGATCACGTGACCATCGTTGCAAAGCACGCACAGATCTAAAGCTGGTTCCCCTCAGCGGGAATTAGCCACTGTGTACACCTCGCCGGTGTTCCACCCTGAAAGGGGAGGGGCACCGGCGATTGGTGTATCCGGGGGTAGATTGTTTACGCAGAACGAGAGTGTGCACAGAAAGAACGCGTGCGCCGAAAGAGCGCGGGCAGAAAGATGATGGGCTGAAAAGGGGCGCCTCCCATGGTCGGGAGGCGCCCCTCAAGCTATGTGCAGCTGCTTAGCCTAGAGCCGTTTAGAACAGACGGTCAGCTAGAACAGACGGTCAGCGGAGTCGTCCACGCCGCGCATCGCATCGTAGTCCAGGCTCACGCAGCGGATACCGCGGTCCTCAGCCAGGGTACGTGCCTGCGGCTTAATCGTCTGTGCCGCAAATACGCCGCGCACCGGTGCCAGCAGCGGGTCACGGTTGAGCAACTCCAGGTAACGGGTCAGCTGCTCCACACCGTCAATATCGCCCACACGCTTGAGCTCAACCGCCACGGAGACGCCGTGCGCATCCTTCGCCATGATGTCTACCGGACCGATAGCGGTCGGGTACTCGCGGCGCACCAGCGAATAGCCCTCACCGAGAGTGTGGATCTGCTCTGCGAGCAGACGCTGCAGATCAGCCTCCACACCGTCCTTGATGAGGCCGGGATCAACACCCAGGTCGGTGGCGTGCTCGTGCTCAATCTTGTAGATGCGAATCATGAGGCGGTCATCGCTCTTAGCTGCCTGAACGGTCCACAGCTGCTGAACATCGGACTCCAGGTCCTCACGGATGCTCTGCGGAACGTCCTCACGCTCAGCCACCAGCAGGGAGCAGGGAGGGCTCATCCAGTTCAGAGGCTTGTAGGAACCGCCGTCGGAGTGAATGAGGACGGAGCCGTCATTCTTGACCATCAGCAGGCGGGTAGCGCGGGGCAGGTGGGCGCGGAGGCGGCCCTCATAATCTACGGAGCATTCAGCAATGACAATACGCATCCGTCCACTCTAGCAGGTACGAGTGTTTGGCTCTAGCAGGTGAGGGTATGAGCTAGGGAATCTGAGCTTGGTACAGGTCACGGTACAGGGCGGGGGAGTACCGCCTCAGCATGAGTACCACGCCAGTATGTGGAAGAGCGTAGAGCGAACAGCGGCAGGGCTGGTAGATAGAGATAGCTGAGCGGCGCGGTAGAATAGGGCTCATGGCACGTAAGAATCATCCCGGCAGGCGAGTATCCGGCACCACCAGCGATAAGTGGCACCGTCAAGCACCCGCAGGGCGTGATATCAGCAGGATCCTCGACCCTGCGCCCCGACTGGAACGTGACCGATACGGTGACTGGCTGGTGCAATACATTCCCGCCGTCAACGCCCAAAAAACCTACACCTGCCCCGAATGCTACCGCCCAATTCCGCCCAGAACAGCGCACCTGGTGGTGTGGCAAGAAAGCCACACAATGGGCCGTAGCCGCGCCATTGACGAGCGCAGGCACTGGCATCAGCATTGCTGGCGCACCCGCCGTAAATAGGCTGAACACTGCACTTGAGGTGCAGCCTAAGACCACATTTTTGACCAAGACCACATTCTCGAATCCATTTCTTGAAGGAACGCAATGAGCAACACCGCCGATATCACCCGCGAGCAGGAATTCGATCCCGCCCGCTACGTCTTCAGCACCGCCGCTGAGCCCACCCCCATCAAGGCACGTACCGTCCTGCCGGCACGCCGCGAGAACTTCACCGTCACCACCGCGGACGGCAAGCGCCTCGTCGGTGAACTCGCCCTGCCCGAAGGCGAAGTCAAGGCAACCCTGGTGACCTTCCACCCGCTGCCCACCCACGGCGGCTACATGGACTCGCACGTGTACAAGAAGGCGTCCTTCCGCCTGCCGGCGCTGTCGAACATCGCGGTGCTGCGTTTCAACACTCGCGGCACCTCCTCGATTCGTGGCACCAGCGAAGGCGTCTTTGACGGCGGCTTTGCCGAGAAGAAGGACTTCGACGCAATCCTGAAGTTCGTGCGCGAGCGCGCCCTGCCGAACCCCTGGCTGGTCGGCTGGTCCTTCGGCACCGAGCTGGTGCTCAAGTACGCGCCCGAATACGCGGACGAGTTCACCGGCGCTATTCTGCTCTCTCCGCCGCTGCACCGTGTGCACCCGGCTGAGCTGGACGAGTGGAACAAGATCTCGAACCCGCTGTACGCGCTGGTGCCCGAGCACGACGACTACCTGCAGCCTCCGGCGGCGCGTGAGCGTTTCGCGGCTGTACCGCGCACTCGGGTGATTCCCTTTGAGGGGTGCAAGCACCTGTGGGTGGGCGAGAAGTCCGTGCAGCAGGTCCTCAACACCGTGGTCAGCATCGTCACCGGTGCACCCACCGAACTGCCCACCGAATACAGCGGCCCGGTGGCAGAAGAAATCACTGAGCTCTAAAAGTTCGGCATAAAAACACGGCATAAAGCATGAAGGCGGCGGCTTTGGATAGAACATCCAAAGCCGCCGCCTTCGTATCTATACGCGATGCGTGCCCCGCGGGAAGAGTAGCGAGCGCGTAGAGAAACCTAGAGCTGTTTACAGCTGGAGGTGACTACAGTTGGGCGGTGACTATAACTGGTCTTGGCGAGGAATGAACACCTCACGCACCAGAATCAGCATGGAAGCTGCCACCGGAATAGCAATCAGCGCACCCAGCACGCCCCAGAGCGCGCCACCGGCAGCCACCGAAATAATTGCAACACCGGCAGGGACCGAGACAGCGCGAGCCATAATACGCGGAGAAATCAGGTACGCCTCCACCTGCAAGTACAGGAAGTACGCCACCGCAAACCACAACGCAAGGCTCCAGTCCTGAGTCAGCAGAATCAGCGAGGTCAAAATCAGCGCAATCACGCCACCAACCAGCGGAATGAACGCCAGAATCATGACCACCAAAGCCATCAACTGCGGGAAGCTAAAGCCCAAGAACAACATTATGAAGAATGCGAAGAGGGCGTTCAGAATGGCTACCATCGCCTGGCCCATCACGTAGTTACCCACCGACTCAGTAATCTTGTCGGTAATGTACTTGACACGCACACGCTTAGACGCCGGCGCCAAACGCACACCCCACGCCTTAATCGTGTCCATCGACGTGAGGAAGTACAGGGACAGGAACAGCACAATAATCACGCCGGTCACGCTCTGCGCCAGGGTAGAACCCGCAGAAACCAGGCTCGACATGAAGCTATTGACCTGCGAAGAGGAGAACGTCGACTCCAAGAACTTCGGGACGTTCTCATTCACCCAGGTGCTGATGCTAAAACGCTGATCAAGCTCGTGGTACCAATCAGAATCAATCGTGTTCTGATAAATACCCGGCGCGTACTGAACGAACTTAGAAGCCTGCTCGCTAATAATCGGGCCAATGGTCATGACCAGACCGGTCACGGCGCCAGCAAAACCAGCAAGCACAGCAATCACACCGATACCGCGCTTAATGCCCCATGACTCCAGGCGACGCACAATCGGGTCCAGACCCAGAGCAATGAAAATAGCACCGGTCACCCAACCCACCAGAGCGCCCACATTATTGAAAATGTAGTAGGCGAAGAGCGCCAAACCGACGCCAACGGTCATGAGGAAACCGAACGCAACCGGGTTGTGCATCATGGAGGTCTTGCCGTTACCGACCACCTTCGGCGCCGGGGGAGCATCCTCAGAAGCGGCGGGGACCACCGGAATGGTATCCGTAGGAGGCATGGACGCACGGCGGCGGTTGGAACGCACCTGGCTGATGCTTTCGGTCAGCTCGCTGAAGGTCTCCGTAATCTGGTCGGTGAGGGATTCCTTCTTGCGTGGCTCGTCAGACGATGACGTCTCTTCGGGAGCTGCTGATGCTTTCTTCTCGCTCATGCTCTTCCTTTCCGGATCATTCCGGGTATTTTTTCTCTACTGTGCCATTCTACCGGCTGGTTTACTTTGTTACGGCGTCAACGGTGAACGTTAGAGGTATGGGAGCGCAGGTGGGAGAGGTATCAGCGGGGTGGTCCGGACACTAGCCCAAACATAATCCCCGGCATGAGCTCAGAGCGTAGGCGGCAAGGAACACGCGCTCGCAACGGCGCGTTGTGGGGATAATAGAGGAAGGAACGCGTGAAGGATTTAGCCCGCACGCAACGATAGATAAGAACGATAGATAAGAACGTAAAGGAGCCCAGGATGAGCATTATTTTTGATCCGGCAGACCGCGGCGCATCCCAGAACGCGGCACAGGGTAACGGCGCCCAGAGCGGCGCAGGACAGAGCGGTGCAGCGCAGGAGATTCCCGCCTCCGTACGCAACGCCATGGAACTGAACCCCAACGCCGGGGCGCAGAACGCAGCGGCACAGGGCACCGGGGCGCAGGGTAATGCCCAGACCGGTGAGCAGACCCCCTCCGCACCCACTTGGCGCTACGAGGTCAACACCCCCGAAGAGTTCCAGAAGTTCGTGCAGCTCTCCAGCCAGGGTGCCGTGATTTTTGCGCTCTACGCGCCGCACTCGCCCTCCTCCCTGCAGATGCTTGAGGGCGTGCAGAAGCTCGTCGACTCCGCCGCAGGCACCATGATTTGCGCCGCCGTGGACGTCACCAAGCTCCCCGAAGCCGCCCAGGCATTCGGCGTGAGCGGCGTGCCCGCGGGCGTTGCTGTTCTGGCGGGCCGCCCGGCACCAATCTACACCGGCCCGGTCAGCGCAGAAGACCTCGGCGATGTGCTCTCCCAGGTTCTGCAGCTCGCGGCACAGTACCAGTTGCCCGGCGGCTTCGACCCGGTCGTTCCCGAAGACGAAAAGCCCCTGCCGCCCCTGCACGCAGAAGCCGTCGCCGCCCTCGACCGCGGCGATTTGGAGGGTGCACGCGCCGCATACCGCAAGGCAATTGCCGAGAACCCCGGCGATAAGGAAGCGAAGCTCGGCCTGGAACAGGTTGAACTACTCGCCCGCGTGAAGGACCTGAACATGGCAACCGAACGCGCGGCCGCCGCGGCAGACCCCATGAACATTGACGCCGCGTTCAACGTAGCCGACCTGGACCTGGTCGGCGGCCATGTGGAGGACGCCTACAACCGTCTGCTACGCCTGTTCAGCGCCGTCGGCCCCGACGATAAGGCGCGCGTGCGTGAGCGCCTCGTGCAGCTCTTCGACGTGGTGGGTGCATCTGACCCGCGTACCGTGAAGGCGCGTGCGGCACTGACCATGGCGCTGTTCTAAAAGGCACTGTTCTCAAAACAGCTTGCGAAGGGAGCTGAGCCGGTCTAACTGGCTGATCTAGTCTGCTGAAACTTTGAATACGGACGGGCTATCGTCTACCTCTGCACTCGTGCTACTGGGTGGGCGGTAGCCCGTTTTGCGTCTGCTATTGAGAGCGGGTTCGGGGGGGGAGAGAGAGCGACCAGCCCAACCTGACAGATAGCGTGGCTGAACGCTACAAATAGAGCTCCGGAATGTCCATATACTGCATGACAGATGCGTAATATGCGGGTTTTATCGCCAAACCCTATAGACCTTTCTACAAGGGGTGATAGGGTGACAATATGAACACTAGTCACTTTTCCCAGGACCCGAATCCGCAAGAGCCAGGTTCACAGCAGAACCCGGTACAAGAGACCGCAGTAGAGGCAGCACCCGCTGCGGCAGTACCTCAAGCTATAGTCCCCGAATCTGCAGCGCCGGAAGCTGTCGTACCCGCATCGGTGGCACCACAGCTACCCGTCACCCCGCAGACCGCACCGGCGGCAGGCGCTCGACCCGCCATCGAAATCCGCGGCCTCACCAAGGCATTCGGTCAGAAGGTCGCCGTCGACCGCATCAACCTCGACATCCCCTCCGGATCCTTCTACGGACTGGTCGGCCGCAACGGCGCCGGTAAAACCACCACCATCTCCATGGTCACCGGCATGCTCAAGCCCAACGAAGGCACCGCATACGTGCGCGGCATCGACATGTGGACCGACCCGCTCAAAGCCAAGGCACACCTGGGCGTGCTGCCCGACGGCGTGCACCTCTTCGACAAGCTCACCGGCGAGCAGCTCATCACCTACTCCGGCTACCTGCACGGAATCGATAAGGAAACCGTCGCCTCCCGCGTTAAGGATCTGCTCGCGGCCATGAACCTGACCGACGCTGCGGGTCGTGCCGTTGCCGACTACTCCGCCGGTATGACCAAGAAGATTGCGCTCGCCGCCGCTCTCGTTCACGCGCCCTCCGTACTGATCCTGGATGAGCCTTTCGAAGCGGTCGACCCGGTTTCTGCCGCCAATATTCAGGACATTCTGCGTGGCTTCGTTGCCTCCGGCGGAACTGTCATTATCTCCTCGCACGTGATGGACCTCGTTCAGCGCCTGTGCGACCACGTAGCCGTCATGGACTCCGGCCGTATTCTCGCCGCCGGAACCGTCGACGAAGTACGCGCCGGCGTGAGCCTTGAAGAACGATTTGTGCAGCTGGTCGGCGGCCGCACCTCCTCGGAAGGATTGTCATGGTTGGGCACCTCGTCTCACTAAAGTGGCAGTATGTGCTCGCTTCCTTCCGCCGAAGCATCTGGGCGCTCATCGGCCTGATTTTTGCGGCGCTTTATGCGGGCGGTATGCTCTTCGGCCTCGGCTCCGCATACGTTATCGCTAACTCGGAGGTACCCGAATACGGTCAGCTCGGAACCCTCCTGGTAGGCGCGGTTATTGCGCTCGCCTGGGCTATCGTCCCTATCTTCTTCAGCGGACTGGACGGCACCTTGGACGAGAGCCGATTCGTGCTCTTCCCCATCAAACCCTCCACCCTGCAGAAGGGCCAGTTCCTCGGCGGGTTCGTGGGTATCCCCGGCATCGCCAGCATCATTGCCGTGCTGCTGGGCGCTATCACGTTTATATCGCAGCCGCTCGCGCTGGTCGTGTACCTCATCTGCTGCGTGCTCGGCCTTGCGAACCTCATGGTGTGGGCGCGCCTCGCTAACCGCCTGGGCATGGCGCTGAACGATAACCCGCGCATCGCCAACACCCTGATGATCGTTGCCATGCTACTGATGATGAGCGCCGGCTTTATCTTCGGTGGAACGATAACCTACCTGACCAAGCACTGGGAAGAGGTGCTGCCCTACCTGCCGTGGCTCAGCGTGACCCCCTTCGGCTCCGCGTTTGCGGTGCCCTACTTTATGGCGAGCGGCAATATGGGCGCCGCCCTTGGCTGCCTGACTCTGACCCTCGTCTACCTGGTCGGCGGTTGGTGGCTGTGGGGTAAGAACCTGGCACGCTCCATGGCGAATGTGGGCGGTAGCGCCCACCACGCGAGCGCAGCCGAAGTCGCTGCAGGCGATTTGGGCCTGTTTGCACGGTTCCCCGCAACCCCGCGTGGCGCCGTGGCAGCACGAACCCTGCACTCATTCATGAAAGACAACCGTCTGCAGTTGCTAACCGTAAGCACCGCCATGCTTTACCTGATACTGACGGTGGGCATGCCGCTGTTCCTGAGCTCTGTAGGGTCCGTTAAAACTCATGTTGATTTTAATGGCATCAACGCGGCTGAAGCCAACCAGATTATCAATAGCGGCGTCATGCAGCTCTTCGGATTCTGGATGTACTTCTGCACCGTTTTCACCGGCTACTACATGTGCTACCTCGTCTCCTACGACAACACCGCATTCAGCCTGCATGTGCTCTCCCCGCTGCGCGGTATTGACGATCGTCTCGGCCGTCTTTGGGGTTACAGCATCCTGATGGTTCCGATCGTAGTGGTGATGGTGTTCGTCGCCTCAGCGGCAAATGGGCACCTGGAGCTTTTCCCCATTGTGCTGATGCACCAGCTTGGCGTGCTCGCCGCAGCGGCTGGCATGGGCAGCGTGATGGACACCTTCATTAGTCCGCCTGTGGCGCCTCCCGGGGCTAACCCGTTCAAGAACCCGAAGAACACTGACGGCTTCGCTAAGCAGCTACTGCTGATGCTCACCATTATTTTGGTGATGCTCAGCGCACTACCCGGCGGTATCTCCGTTATCGTGTATATTTTCAGCACGCAGGATATGCTGACCCTCGTCTTCGGTGGCTTGATTCAGCTGCTGATTGGTGCCGCACTGCTCGTGGGCGGCGTGGCGTGGGGCGGCCATCGCTACGACAAGGTCAGCTCCAAGATGCTGGAGCGCGTGGCACGCTTCCAGGCGAACTAACAAGAGTCGAAGCTCCAGTGCATCAGGAATAAAAGAGAAGGGTTCCGTGTTAGGTACTAAGCCTGGCGCGGAACCCCTTTTCTGTGCCGCCCGAATTTCTAGCCCTGAACTTTCTAGCCCCGAACTTCTAGCGGAAAGAAGCTCACCGCAATACCTAAGAGTCTATGGCCCAGCTGTGGTCTACCTCCATATTGACCGCCCGGGGGCTCAGCACCTCCCAATAGCTACTAAAATAGATAAGGCGCCGACCGCCCACCCGAGCGGCGGCACCCCTCACCCTATGTATCCCACCTCATCATCAAGGAGAAACATGAGCTCGATCGAAGGCATCGAAGACCCCTTTGGCCCCGGAACCGCAGGCGGCACCGCCCTGCTCGAACGCGAAGAAACCCAGCTTTCTGAGCCCGGCGACCACGAGCGCTTCTCCCACTACGTACGCAAGGAAAAGATCCTCGAATCGGCACTGACCGGCGAACCCGTGCGCGCCCTCTGCGGCAAAATGTGGGTACCCGGCCGCGACCCGCAGAAGTTCCCCGTCTGCCCCCAGTGCAAGGAAATCTACGAAGGCCTCGCACCCGGCAACGATGGCGACAACGGCTCCGGCGAATAATACGCGCTAGACAATGCAACCTGGGCAATATGCCTGAATAAATACATCTGAATAACATGCTCAGCTGCGAAGACCGAAGGTTCTAAACGCCTCATGAGACTTTGCTGACGAGCACCAAATTCTTGCACCACAGCCCGGCAACAACCCGCGGATGTGGTGCTAGAATTTAACCTCGCTGTGCCCGGACCGCCAGAGCGCCAGAAACACCAGAGCATCAGGAACACCAGACGCCCACCTCTTAATGGGGGAGAGGCGCCTGCGCTGAGGCAACTAGCTCTGAGTCGGCAGAGGGAACCAGCAGAGGTAGACGAGGAAGAAGGAGAGAATGAGCGCACCCGCAGAGGAACCCACACTATTTGACAGTATGGTGAAGCCGAAGCTCTCCCCGGCATACCCCGACCGCGCCCCCTGGGGTACTTCCGTCAGCCTGCGCGCCTGGCAGGCAGAAGCCATGCAGAAGTACTTCGAAACTAACCCCCGCGACTTCATGGCGGTGGCAACCCCCGGTGCGGGTAAAACCACCTTCGCGCTGACCCTCGCCAAGGAACTGTTCAACCGCGGCACGGTGCGCCAGCTCATTGTCGTGGCGCCGACCGACCACCTGAAGAAGCAGTGGGCTGACGCCGCCGCGAAGGTCGGTATTCCGATTGACCCGAACTTCAAGAACGCGGATGTGACCATCAGCCGCCACTACAAGGGCGTGGCGCTGACCTACGCGCAGGTGGCGAATAAGCCGCAGCTACACGCCCGCAACACCGAGGCGACGAAAACCCTCGTGATCTTTGACGAGATTCACCACGCCGGCGACTCCCTCTCCTGGGGTGACGGCCTGCGTGAAGCGTTTGATGATGCGACCCGCCGCGTTGCGCTGACCGGTACCCCGTTCCGCTCGGATACCTCCCCGATTCCGTTCGTCACCTACGAAGTGGACAACGACGGTATTCGCCGCTCCAAGGCTGACTACTCGTACGGTTACGGTCCTGCGCTGAAGGACCACGTGGTGCGCCCGGTTATCTTCATGGCGTACTCGGGTCAGATGCGTTGGCGCACCTCCGCTGGCGAGGAGATGGCGGCAAACCTGGGTGAGGGCTTCACCAAGGACATTACCTCCCAGGCATGGCGCACCGCTCTGGACCCCAACGGTGAGTGGATTCCGACCGTGCTCGCCGCCGCCGACAAGCGCCTGACTGAGGTGCGCCGCACCGTGCCCGATGCCGGCGCGCTCGTCATCGCAACCGACCACGCGGACGCCAAGGCCTACGCCGAACAGCTGCAGAAAATCACCGGCGAATACCCCGCCGTGATCCTCTCAGACGACCGCGAAGCCTCCGCGAAAATCGACGAATTCCGTGAAGGCATGCAGCGCTGGATGGTCGCCGTGCGCATGGTGTCCGAGGGCGTGGACGTGCCCCGCCTCGCCGTGGGCGTGTACGCCACCAGCACCAGTACCCCGCTGTTCTTCGCGCAGGCTATTGGCCGTTTCGTGCGTGCCCGCAAGCGCGGCGAAACCGCATCCGTGTTCCTGCCCTCGGTGCCGCAGCTGATGATGCTGGCCAACGACATGGAAGTAGAACGCGACCACGCCCTCGACCGCGGCGCACCCCAGGAAATTGACCCCATGGTTGAGGGCCTGGACGACCACCTGCTCGAGGAAGCGAACCGCGAGGAGCGCGCCTCCGAACAGTTGGCACGCGGCAAGTTCGAGGCGCTCGGCTCCGAGGCATCCTTCCACGGTGTGCTGTTCGACGGTGCCGAGTTCGCCTCCGGCAACCTTGCCGTGGGTAGTGAGGAGGAGCAGGACTTCCTGGGTATTCCGGGTCTGCTGGATGCCGAACAGGTGGGCACGCTGCTGCGAGCGCATCAGCGTGAGCACGCGGCACGCCGTCCGGCAACTGCGGCGCCTTCGGTGGTGGATCACCGCCAGCTGAAGGCGCTGCGCAATAAGTTGGCGAAGAACGTGGCGGCGTGGTCGATTCGTTCGGGTCAGCCGCACGGCGTGATTCACAACGAGCTGCGTAAGATTTGTGGCGGCCCGGCGGTCGCGCAGGCTTCTGCTGAGCAGATTCAGGCGCGTATCGATAAGCTGTCGGACTGGTTCGTGGGCCGACGCTAGAACGTGAATAGAACGTAGAGAGAAGCCCCGCGAGTGTGTATGCGCTCGCGGGGCTTTTGTGTGCATAAAATGCAGAAATATTGGGTCTGAGGCGCGATAATCATGGCAGTGCGGAGATAGAACGTGTAGCCTAGTGGGGGTAAGTTCTTTAGAAAACACGGCATGGTCGCCGGGCTCAGGGAACTTTCCATTGATGCGTAGCATATAGGTCTGTGCTGGGTCATCAAAACTTTAAGAAACACCATGTAACCAACCCAGGATGGCGCGCCCCCGGATAGTGCGCAGTGGGACGGTTGCACCAACCATTGAAGGACAGTGATGTCTCATATCTCTCGCCGTAAGGTCGTGAAGGGTGCCGCCTGGGCGACCCCTGTGATTGCGGCTTCAGCAGTAGTGCCAGCTTACGCTGCTTCAAAACCGGATTGCACCGTGTCAGAAAAACCTTACATGTCTGCCTATGCTGACATGTATAAGCGCGGGGAAGAAACGGAATATCTTCATAGCCGCCTTACCTTCTATAAGATACGTTTTGAACTGATCGGTGGTGCAGGTGGCGGAGGCTTTGAAAACAACTCTCTCGGCGGTTCAGGTGCGAAAGTAACCGGAGTTATCGGGGTGGATGGTCCGGCAACTATTGAGCTCATCGCAGGTGGCGGCGGTATGCTCGAAGTCCGAGGGTACGGAGCTGACAATTTAGATGAGTACCGGACTGAAGGCTCCCAAGGTGGCCAAGGTTTCGGTAACGGTGGTGGAGTTCCCAGCTCCAGGATTCCCGATGACGTGATGAAAAAGCTAACCAAGCGCTGGGTGTGGGCTGCTGATTGGGATCACGGTCCGCATCCTAAGCAGCCTATGGAAGAGATTTATGGATGCTCGGGCGGCGGTTCCTCGGCTCTGCTCATCAACGGTGAGGTCATCGCTGTTGCTGGCGGCGGTGGCGGTGGTGTCACCCGGGCAACAATGTTCACGACGGAACCTGACCCGGACCATTTCCCAGGAATTGTTGACGCTCGTATGATTGGCCCGGAAAACCAGACCCGCCCGCCCGTGCTCAGTGTGGGTGGGTCGGGGGAACGCGCACGCGGTGGTGACGCCACAACTGGGCGTGAATATTATGCTCAGGACCCGAGCGTTCAGCTGACTGTTGAAGGTGGCAAGGGTGGCGGTAATGGTATTGGTGGTGCCGGTGGTGCTAAGCCGACCGTGTTGACTGGTACCCCCAATGATATCTTTAGCTTCGATAGTCAGAATAAGCAGGTGCTTTATAGCTCCTCCACTGCAGGTAATCCCGGGACTAATGGTCTGCAAGGAAATGGTGGCGACGGCGTGATGTCTGTGAGCTATCAGCTGGATAACCACGATATGTACTCTCAGTATTACGAAACTCTCCGACGCCCTGATGGAACCTATAAATATCTGTCCTACTATCATCTCGCCCCATACTTCAACGGCGCGCAGGTCATTGTGTCCGGTGGTGGCGGTGGCGGTTACGGTGGTGGCGGCTCAGGCGCGGCGCTCTCACAGTCTGCTATTACGATTGCTCAGAAATGGAATAATAACCCGACGGGTGCTCGCCAGAGTATCAGCTCTGCGCAGCTTGCCGGCGCGGGTGGCGCAGGTGGATCTTATCTGGCTCCGAGCGTTATTGAAGGTGAAATTTCTCGGGCCAATAATGCATACAAAGGCTCGCAGTATGGTCAGGGGGGCACCGCGACGGTGTATCTTTGTGAGGTATAGTCAACCTTCCCTGCCTAAGGTGAGCACGTAAATACCTTTGGATAAGGGGGCCCCGCGGGTGCGCATGCGCTCGCGGGGCTTTCGCGTGCCCGTAATATTTGGTCGTATAAGCAGAGATGACCCTCAACTAGAGCCTTATACCTGTAGGGTAGAAGAGGAGACGATATTCGGCACCGAACGCAATCTTCGGCACGGATACCTCCCCGTTCTTAGACACCGGCCAGAATGAATAAAAGGGCAGTGCTGAGTGCATGAGCGGTGCACATATAGAGAAACACCAGGTCACCGTTTCCCAACCACGCACACCTGAAGCACCATATTTTCCGCTTCGCAACTGAGGCGGTAGCGTAGCACCTGATGAGCCCCGCCTCCGGGGATGCATCAGCCCGGCACAGCCTGCCGCCCTGTGCACGGTAGGGGAGCGAGCACCTGAACTAACCACACCGAAGGACATTGATGTCTACTCATATTTCTCGCCGCAGGGTCGTTGCGGGTGCCGCGTGGGCTGCCCCCGTCATTGCCACCTCGGCTGCTGTTCCCGCGTTCGCTGCATCCCTGGACTGCGTCTTTGCTGACAGTCCCCACAAGTTCTTGAGGGGATATAGTGACTATCGTGTAGAAGAGGAATTCACCGTCCCCGCTAACGTGTATAGGATCCGCTTCGATATTTTTGGTGGTGGCGGAGTCAGCGACACTGGCCACGAAAGCGGCTCGGGCGCCCGAACCACCGGAATCGTTGAAGTGAAGCCGGGACAGACGGTTCGTGTCATTGCTGGCGGCGGTTCTGGAGATAACTACCATCGGCGGGGCAATCTTGCGACTGGTGGACCCGGACGAGGCGGGCGTGGCTACGGCGACGGCGGCGACGCACCCCGATTCACCATGCCTGCCGAAGTGGTGGCTGAAGTGACCAAACGTTACCCGGGCGCCCTCAACTGGAGGGAACTTGAAGACGGCCCTAAGGGCACCGTTGAGGTTTATGGACACCCCGGCGGCGGCGCCTCGGCACTGCTGATTGACGGCGAAGTCATCGCTGTTGCAGGCGGTGGCGGTGGCGGCGGCGTCACCTACTCCTACACTTCAGCGCCTCACGCTAAGCATTTCCCCGCTGTTCTTGATGCGAGCGTGACTAATTTTTACCATCCGACTGTTCGTCCCATCCGCAGCTTTGCGGGTAGCGGTTTGAGCACTCGCGGTGGAGACGCCACCACAGGAACCCAGTTCTACACCCACAGCCTGAACACTAAGGTATCTGTTGACGGCGGTAAGGGCGGAAACAATGGTGCAGGTGGCGCGGGCGCAGCTAAGCCTGAGGTGCCGACCGGTAGCCCCAACCATATCTTTAGCTACGACAGCCAGAATAACCAGGTGCTGTACAGCTCTTCGGCCGCAGGTAACGCGGGCGGCTCCGGCTTTAAGGCTAAGGGCGGTAATGGTGCTGTCGCTTATAGCTACCAGCTCGACAATAACGACCCGAAGAACCTTGAAGTGCTGACTCTGCCCGGTGGTGAGCGCATCGAATTCTCCGCCGAGGAAACCGCTGCGGAGTTCAACGGCTACCAGTTCGCAATGTCCGGAGGCGGTGGCGGCGGCTACGGTGGTGGCGGTTCGGGTGCTGCACTGGCGCTGTCTGCTATTACGACCATTCAGAAGTGGAATAACAACCCTGCGGGCATCCGCCAGAGCGTGAGCTACCTGCAGTTCTCCGGTGCCGGTGGTGCGGGTGGTTCGTACCTGTCGCCGCGCGTTATTCAGGGTGAAATCTCTAACTCTATGAACGCGATGAGGGGTGGCATTAACGTCCATGATGGCGAGGCCAAGGTGTACCTCTGCGAGACTAAGGGCTAGTCTTAGCGCCCTCTGAAGATGAGGGGTGGAAGCCCGCGGGCGTGTGCGCTCGCGGGCTTCTTTGTGCTCAGAAATGTTGGAATGAGCGAGGCTATAGTGTGGCGAGTTGAGAATGTTTTTCAGGGTCTATACTCTAGAAAATGAATATTGCACTCAGTGCACAATGGTGTAAATTATTCACTCTACTCAACCCACACCCTCAACCCTCATGAAAGAAAACCTCATGCCTCACAACGCACACCCCACCCGCCGCACCATCCTCACCGGCGCGGCATGGGCACTGCCCATCATCGCCGCCTCTGCAGCCGTACCCGCATACGCCGCCAACAATACGCAGACCGGCGCCTCCCACACCATCAAGGGACAGGCAAACGGCCGCAAGACCGTCAAGACCTTCACCGTCCCGGCGGGCGTACGCGAACTCAGCTTCACCCTCACCGGCGGCGCGGGCGGCACCGTCATGGCACGCAGTCAGGGCGGATGCGGTGCCAAGGTCACCGGCACCGTCAGCGTCACCCCCGGCGCAACCGTAGAAATCGTCGCGGCAGCCGGTGGTATCGGCGTGCTCGAGCGCGTCACCCGCAACGGCGCAAGCTGGAACGAATCCAAGCCCGCAACCGGTGGTGAAGGCTACGGCAAGGGCGGCTCCTCCGCCGCTCAGGTCACCGTTCCCGCAGGTCCGAAGGCTATTATCGACGCGGCAAACCCCCGCACCTACGGCAATCCCACCGCTGGCGACGGCGCACCCCACACCCACTTCAAGCGCAGCATCTACGCCGCATCCGGTGGCGGCTCCTCCGCACTGCTGATCAACGGCACCGTGGTTGCTATCGCAGCAGGTGGCGGCGGCGGACACGTGCGTAACTCCAGCTCCACCGCACCGCTGCCCGGCTCCAGCTACGCCATTAGCCCGGTCTGCGGCCTGGAATGGGTGCGTGGCGGCTCCGGCGGCAATGCAGAAGCCGCCATGGGCTATGAAGGTGCTGCCGCAAGCGACGCCTACAGCGTCGAGGCGAACCTGCAGATCATCGCAACCCCCGGCACGGGTGGCTCCGGCGGTCGAGGCGGCATGGGTGCTATCGCAGACACCCTGCCCACCGGCGACCACGGTTTGGTCGGCTTCGGCTCCCAGAACAGGCAGGTCATCCACAGCACCAGCAACGCGGGCGCAACCGGCGACGCCGGCTTCAACGCAAACGGTGCGGACGGCGTGGGCGCGTACGCCTACCAGTACGACAAGAACGACCCGGCGAACCTGACCGGCACCGCAACCGCACGAACCACCAGCATCACCATCAGCAAGAACTTCTTCGGCTACCAGACCGTGGTTTCTGCTGGTGGCGGCGCAGGCTACGGTGGCGGCGGCTCCGGCGCGGCGAACGCGGTTTCGGCAATTATCATCTCGCAGCAGTGGTGCAACAATCCGAAGAACCCGCGCCGCGCGGTCGGCTACGTTCAGCAGGGTGGCGCCGGTGGTGCTGGTGGTTCCTACCTGGCACCGAGCGTGCGTAACGGTGCGATTGTTGGCACTAAGGAAGCGCCGGTTGGCCCGAACGTGCGCGTGAACGGTATGGCGGAGGTTCGCTTCAAGTAAGCGGCTCAACCGGCTACATGACCGCCGGGGTTCTTTGCCCGGCGGGTGCTGAGAACGCTAGGTCATGGGCACGCTAGGTCATGGACACACTAAGAGGCGGGGAGCCTGGGACGTACTATCCCAGGCTCCCCGCCTCTGTGTATTTAGCGCCCGGTATTCAGTGCCCGCCTAGATGGCGAGTCACCGGCAGAGCTGGTGGAGGCTAGAGAACCTCAACCACCTCAACGCCCTCGTCCTCAAGCTCGGCAACCACGTCATCGAGCTTGTCTTCGTGCACGGGCGCGGTCAAGTCAAGCAGCACACGAGTCTCGTAGCCTGCATCGACCGCGTCACGAGCGGTTGCAAACACGCAATAATCGGTGGCAATACCGACAACGTCGACGAACTCGATGCCGCGCTCATCCAGCCACTCCGACAGGGGAGTCTGCGGGCCGTCCTCGGACGCATCCGCGCCGGGCTCGTGCTCGCCGGTTGCAACCTCATCCTCGGGAGCCAGAAGACCCTCAAAACCCGAGTAGGCTGCCTCGAAGCGACCCTTACGGAAGTACGCCTCAATGTAGTCGGTGTCCAGGTTCTCGTGAATCTGCGCGCCTTCGCTCTTCGCCACGCAGTGCACCGGCCAGGAATCAACGTAGTCCGGGGTGTCGGAGAAGTGCGAACCCGGCTCAATGTGCCAGTCCTGGGTTGCAACAATCGCGTCGTAGTGGTGGTGGTTATTCTCCACGTACTCGCTAATCAAAGCGGCAACGTCCGCACCGCGCTCGGTGGCGAGGGCGCCGCCGGCGCAGAAATCGTTCTGCACGTCAACAATAATCAGTGCCTTAGACATGTCTGTCCTTTACAAGTAGGAATGAGTTTTCGCTCTGGTTTGTCAGGCGAAAACAGTATCTCAGAAGGGTGGTTTAGATGAACTCGGTCGGAATGATCGGCTCACCCTCCGAGAGGCGGCGGGCAGCTTCGGGAAGCTCCGCCAGGGAGGCTGCATGGCGGGCGGTTGCGCGGCGCACGCCTTCCTCACCGGTGAAGCCGGGGAGCAGTTCGCCGTTGCGGACGAAGTCCACCATGAGCGGGCGGGTGTCCTCAAGCAGGTTCGGGTCCTCGTGGGTGCCCAGAACCTCGGCGGTAGCGATGCCCATGCCGTTGAGACGGCGGGCTGCACGCTTGGCGCCACCGATGGACGCCTTACCAGCCGAAGCCTTAGCGACCGGCTGCATTTCGCCGGCGGAGTTCTCACGCTCAACGACCTTGTACACCATGGAGGAGGTCGGCGCGCCGGAGCCGGTGACCAGCTTGGTGCCCACGCCGTAGGAATCCACGGGTGCTGCCGCCAGGGAGGCGATAGCGTACTCGTCCAGGTCGCTGGTGACGGTGATCTTGGTGTGGGTGTTGCCGAGCGAGTCGAGCAGTTCACGCACGCGTGCCGCGGTGGCGACCAGGTCGCCGGAGTCCAGGCGCACGCCGCCGAGCTCTTCGCCGGCGAGTTCCACGCCGAGGCGGACCGCGTCGTCCACGTTGTAGGTGTCCACGAGCAGGGTGGTGCGGGCGCCGAGGGAGCGCAGCTGCGCCTCGAATGCTTCACGTTCGCTGTCGTGCAGCAGGGTGAAGGCGTGGGCGCTGGTGCCGATGGTGTGCAGACCGTAGCGCAGACCAGCCTCCAGGTTGGAAGTGCCCGCGAAGCCCGCAATGACGGCGGCGCGTGCAGCAGAGACGGCGGCGCGTTCGTGGGCGCGGCGCGAACCCATTTCGAGGCAGGGACGGTTGCCTGCGGCGGCGCTCATTCGGGAGGCAGCGCTCGCCACGGCGGAGTCAAAGTTCAGGATGGACAGCAGGTAGGTTTCGAGGACGCACGCTTCGGCGAAGGTGCCTTCGACCTGCATGACGGGGGAGTGGGGGAAGAACGCTTCGCCTTCTGCGTAGCCGCGGATGTTGCCGCTGAAGGTGAAGGATTCGAGGTAGGAGAGAGTTTCTTTGTTGACGATGTTGCGGGAGGAGAGGAAGGAGAGTTCTTCGTCGTTGAATCGGAAGTTAGCGAGGCCTTCGAGGAAGCGGCCGGTGCCTGCGAGGATGCCGTAGCGGCGGCCTGCGGGTAGGCGGCGGGTGAAGACTTCGAAGGTGCACTTACGGTTGGCTGCGCCGGAGGCGAGTGCCGCCTGGAGCATGGTCAGTTCGTAGTGGTCGGTGAGAAGTGAGGTAGTAGCCATGTGTTTATTGTAGTGGGGGATTGGGGTATTTTTCCTATTAATTCGGCGTGTCAATCAATACATAAAGTATTCTTGACTCTAAGTGCTGTAGTATGACAAATTACCAGCACTCTGTGCGGGAGCAACGCAGGATGAACACCGCAGCGGCATAGGACGAACACAGAGGCAACACATACCCGCCCGTATAATCAAAGGGAACCGGCCGCAAAGGAAAACCAATGAACACTACCGCCGTGACCCTCTCTACCGGAACCCTCGAGGACACTGACCTCGATACCGCACTGGAAAACATCCTCGCCGCAGACACCCCCTGGAAAGTCATCGTCTGGAACGACCCCGTCAACCTCATGACCTACGTGTCCTACGTCTTCCGTAGCCACTTTGGATACTCCCGCGCCCGCGCCGAAGAACTCATGTTGCAGGTGCACAATAACGGCAAGGCAATCGTCTTCACCGGCTCCCGCGAAGACGCCGAAAAACACACCCAGGCAATGCACGCCTGGGGTCTGCTGGCAACCTTCGAGAAAGTAGAAAACTAATGGCGCGACCCTTCCGCCGCACCCCCGGAGGCTACACCGCCTCCTTCGAACCCGCCGAACGCGACCTGATTCGTGAACTCGCCGAAGACGTGCGCGCGCTGCTGCGACCGGCAGATACCACCGCCGACGGCGGCACCGTCGACCCGCTGGAGGTGCTGGTCGGCATCACCGAAACCCCCACCATCCCCGCCGACAGCGCCGTGGCGCGCCTGCTGCCCTCCGCAAGCAGCGACGACGAGGCTGCCACCGAATACCGCCGCTACACCGAACGCGACCTGCGTGAAACCAAACGCGCGAACCTCGCCATGCTCGCCTTCGACATTGAATCCAGCGACCTGCGCCTGAATGAGGAGCACGCCCGCGCCTGGGCTGCCGCGCTCGGCGATATTCGACTGGTGCTCGCAGACCGCCTCTACATCGTGGATGAAGACACCGCAGAAGATATTGCGGCGTTCACCGACCCTTCCGAGATCGAGACCCAAGAAGAGTACATGGCTGTGGTGTACAACTTCGTCTCCTGGGTTCAGGACTCGCTCATGCTCGCCATGCTTGACGGGCTGGACGACGAAGAAGAGGAAAAGTCCGGCGAGGCAGATGGCGGGGAAAAAGAGCAAGAATAGAACAAATTTTTCAAATTCACCTCAAACTATCGTCATATACAACCACATAATGGTGGTTCTCGACTCATATAACCGCTCAACGGACTAAAAGGGTAACCTTAGCGAGTTAGCATAGAACGTGGTACCCGACCGATAACGAAGTGTAGGTGACACATGAGTGACAGCATCGACGCAACAAATCCCTACCGTGCCCGCACCCCCTGGGGAAGCCCCGCGCCTGTAGGCCCCACCGCCGCGGCACCCATCGGCGTCTTCGACTCCGGCGTTGGCGGACTCACCGTGGCACGCGCCATCATGGACCAGCTGCCTCACGAACGCATCATCTACGTCGGCGACACCGCCCACGGCCCCTACGGACCCCTCAAAATCGCAGAAGTACGCGCCAACGCACTGCGCATCATGGACGAACTCGTCGACTCCGGCGTGAAAATGCTCGTCATCGCCTGCAACACCGCCTCCGCAGCGGTGCTCCGCGACGCCCGCGAACGCTACACCCGCCAGTACGGCATCCCCGTCATCGAGGTGATTCAGCCCGCCGCCCGCCGCGCGCTCGCCGCAACCCGCAACCGCAAAATCGGCGTGATTGCGACGGAGGCGACCGTCACCTCCCGCGCCTACGAGGACACTTTCGCGATCACCCCGAACCTTGAGGTGCACTCGGTGGCGTGCCCGCGCTTCGTGGAGTTCGTGGAGAAGGGTATTACCTCCGGCCCCGAGCTGCTGGAGACCGCCCGCGAGTACCTGCAGCCGCTCAAGGATGCCGGCGTGGACACCCTCGTGCTCGGTTGTACCCACTACCCGCTGCTGGCCGGCGTGATTTCCTACATTATGGGTGAGGACGTCACCCTGGTTTCCTCCGCGGATGAGACCGCGAAGGACGTGTACCGCGAACTGCTCAACCACGCCATTGAAAGCCCGGTCCCCGAGGAAAACCCGCACCACGAATTCCTCGCCACCGGCGAATCTGAAACGTTCTCGCACCTGGCGCGCCGCTTCCTCGGCCCCGAGGTCACCAACGTTCGCCACACCAGCTCCGTGGCTGAACGTTACCCGACTGGCTCGCTTGCCGCCATCACCCCCGAAATGCTCGCGGCACACCGCAACATTAACCTCGGTGGTGACGAGGCAGAATCCGACCAGGTAGCGGAGGCTACTGCAGGCACTGAATTTTCTGGCACCACCACTAAGGACGACTCCTCATGCGTCTAACCGTTATCGGTTGCACGGGTTCCTTTCCCGGCCCCGTCTCACCGGCTAGCTGCTACATGCTCACCGCCACGGACTTCGCGGGTCGAACCTGGCGCATCATCATGGACATGGGCAACGGCTCTCTCGGCATGCTCCAGCGCCATATTGACCTGAGCGATATCGACGCGATTCTGATTTCGCACCTGCACCCGGACCACTGCATCGATCTGTCCGGTCTGCACGTGGCGGTCAAGTGGGATCCGCGCGGCTGGCCCAAGGGCCGCATTCCGCTGTACGGTCCCGCCGCGATTAACGAGTACCTTTCGGCGACTCACGGCCTGGACCCGGATCCGGGCATGAGCACCGAGTTCGAGTACCACACTTGGACCGAGGGTGAGCCCGTGCAGATTGGCCCGTTCCGCGTGGAGCCGTTCCGCGTGGTGCACCCCTCGAAGGATCCGTACGCCCTGCGCATCACCTGCAACGACCGCGAGGGTCACACGATTTTCGCGTACTCGGGCGATACCGACCTGTGCGAGGGTCTGATTAAGGCTGCTCGCGGTGCCGACCTGTTCCTCTGCGAGGCCGCCTATCAGGAGGGCCGCGATGACGCCCTGCGCGGTATTCACCTGACCGGCAAGCGTGCCGGTGAGGCAGCGCAGGAGGCGGGCGTGCGCAACCTGCTGCTGACCCATCTGCCCGTGTGGAACGACCCGGATATTGCCCGTGCCGAGGCGCGTAGCGCGTTCTCCGGTCCCGTAGGTGTTGCAGAAATGGCGGCAAGCTACCGCATCTACCCGCGCCCGACGGAGGCTCACCCGGTCACGTCCACCCTGAACGTGGTGGAGGTGCTTGACCCGCCGCTGAACACCGCGATTGCGCTCCCTAAGCCCGAACTAGATTAGGTGAAGCCCAAGCTGGACTAGACCAAACCCGAGCTAGGCTAAAACAAGCTGGACTAGTTCAAACTGCGCTCAGCCTCGCCCACTTTTTCGACAAAGATTCAACAGACAGACACAGATCCCGCAGACAGATTCAAGGAGAACCCATGACTGCAACCCGCGAAGACGGCCGCGCCCTCAACGAACTGCGCCCCATCACCATTACCCGCGGCTGGTCCCGCAATGCTGAGGGTTCCGCCCTCATCGAGTTCGGCAACACCCGCGTGCTGTGCACTGCATCCTTCACCGAGGGTGTGCCGCGCTGGCTCAAGGGCGAAGGTAAGGGCTGGGTGACCGCCGAGTACGCGATGCTGCCGCGCGCCACCAACACCCGTTCTTCGCGCGAGTCGCTGAAGGGCCGCGTGGGCGGCCGCACCCACGAGATTTCTCGCCTGATTGGTCGCTCCCTGCGTGCGGTCATCAACATGGACGAGCTGGGCGAGAACACCATCGTGCTCGACTGTGACGTTCTGCAGGCTGATGGCGGCACCCGCACCGCTTCTATTACCGGCGCATACGTGGCGCTGGCTGATGCTATTTCTTGGGCGAAGGAGCAGAAGATTCTGCCCGCTAAGGCGAACCCTCTGATCGATTCGGTGTCCGCAATTTCGGTGGGCATTATTGACGGCACCCCCATGCTGGACCTGCCCTACACCGAAGACGTTCGCGCCGAGACCGACATGAACGTGGTCGTCACCGGCAGCGGCAAGTTCGTTGAGGTTCAGGGCACCGCCGAGGGCGCGCCTTTCGACCGCGACGAGCTCAACAGCCTGCTCGACCTGGCGCTGGAAGGCACCGCTGAACTGGCTCAGATTCAGCGTGAAGCACTGGCACACTAACCCGTCCCAGTAACTAGTTCCGTCAACAAGGAGAAACTATGGCAGACGCAAAGATTGTTCTGGCAAGCCACAATAAGGGCAAGCTCAAGGAACTGCGCGAAATTCTGCGCGGACGCATTGACGGCCTGGACGTTGACACCCAGGTGGTTGACGCCTCCAGCGTGAACGCACCCGACGTTCCCGAGACCGGCGTGACCTTCGCTGAAAACTCCCTGCTGAAGGCGCGCGCTGTTGCCGAAGCAACCGGCCTGATCGCTATTGCTGACGATTCCGGCCTGTCGGTGGATGTGCTCAACGGCGCTCCCGGCATTTTCTCGGCGCGCTGGGCGGGTAGCCACGGCGATGACACCGCGAACCTGAACCTGCTGCTGGCTCAGCTGAGCGATATTTCTGCCGAGCACCGCGGCGCGAAGTTCTGCTGCGCGGCCTCGGTTGCCGCCCCGAGCGGTTTTGAGGCGGTCGAGTACGGCGAGCTGCCCGGTGAGCTGCTGACCGCACCGGCGGGGGAGGGCGGCTTCGGTTACGACCCGATTCTGCGCCCCATGGAGTTGAACGGTGAGAACGCCCTGTACGAGGGTCAGTACGCTGGCAAGTCTTGCGCTGAGATTCCCGCCGATATTAAGAACTCGATTAGCCACCGTGCGCGTGCTTTTGAAGCGCTGATTCCTCAGATTGCTGCTGCGCTGACCTCCTAAAACCGCTGTCTAAAACCTCTGTCTAAAACCGTCGCTGAGGCGCCAGAGCATACTTACGGTGCCTGTCTGATGGGTGAAAAGGCGGGGTTGGGTACGATTTTTTCGTGCATCCCCCTAAAATCCCCCACAGGGATACCAATTAAAGGCACAATAGGTAGAGAAGCTTTACCCCAAGGTTAGTGACACCAAAGAAACTCGTCTGCTGAAGGTACCTTCGGCAGACGAGTTTTGCTATTGAAGAGCCTTTCAGCGGGGCATCTGTCCGACGCTTGCTGTCACCGACCGCGGTAGAAAAACCTGCAGCGAAAGAGACACACCGATGCTCATCCTTCTTCTGCTGATGGCACTCGCCCTTGCCGCCGGCTGCTGGGCGTACTCCTACGTGTGGCGCGGACTGAACCGCCGCGTCATTGCCGCCGTGAAGGTGGTCGATCCGATGATTACGCTCGGCCCGTACGTCATGGCGGCGTGGGTGGCGTTCATGGCTCTGATCGCCACGAATATCTGGGCGACCGGAACCCTGCACACTGTGCTGACGATTATTTTCTGCGTGGTTGCCGTAGGGTGCCTCGGCTGGGCTGGATTCTGGTTGCTCATGCACTGCCTGGGCGGGCAGACCCCGGGCAAACGCCCGATGTGGTGGCGCGAGGCGGTTGCCGCGAAGTTCGCCTGGCGTAACCTCTCGCGCATGCCCGCCTACCTGGGTGCTCGCACCAGCATCCTGCCGGTGGAGAACCCGCACCTGACCAAGCCGTATTCGGGGTCGTGGACTCGCCCGCTCGGTGCGACCATGCCCGGGTACAGCTCCAACGGTGAGTTTATTGAGGGCTTTGACGAGTTCGGTCGCAAGATGCCGCATATCTACCCTGTAGGCCCTGAACCGACCATTTTTGAGATGGCGCGCTGGGGTAAGTCGGTGAGCTCCGATCAGCTGCTGACGACCTTCCTGCCGACCGCTCCGTTTGAGCGTCTACGCTTGCCCGGTACTATCACCGGTCCCTTCACCTTTGCGGGGGAGGTGCCGCACGGTGCGGTGACGAAGTGGCCTCGCCGCAGTGGTGCGAACCGCGCCTTTGGCTCCTACGCGCGTCTGGGCGAAATCACCGAACGTAAGGTTGAGCTGCTGGTTGACCACCGCATCATTGCGGCGCTGCAGACCACCCGCGAAAGCTACGAACGCCGCCACAGCTGGATGCTCGCCTTCACCGACATCGCCGACGGCGACTTCACGATGGACGCCGACGAGAACGGCAACCTGCGCATCACCTTCGGCATGGTTACCGAGGGCTACGAGACCCCGTGGGTCTTCACCAGCACCCTGAAAGATAGCGCCCGCCTGCGCCGCAAAGTACGCCACGCCATGAGGGAACGCCGTGTGCTCAAGCAGAGCAACGGCGAGCTGATGGACTGGTACTTTGTACCGAAGCTTAGCGAGTTCCCGCACGGCCCGGTCACGAATGAGCTTCCCGAAGAGTTCTACTTCAAGTCCAATATTATGGTTACGAACCGTCACGAGAGCTCCTCGCGTGCCTCGGGTGAGGCGCACTAGGGGAAGGAACGTGGGAGCAGAGCAGCGCATTAGCGGTGACTGTCATAATCACTCTTTTCCCCAAGCCACGCTAGAATAGAGTTCCGAACGTTGAACGCTCTGCGGGGCACGACACGCGTCGTGCCCCGCTGTCGTTCTGCCCCCGTAGCACTTGAGCCGGACTCGCACTCCGCCCGGTGGCACGCGTTCACCACCGCAGACATATTCACCCGAAAGGAATCCCGTGGCGTCTTCGAACTACACCGCCCGTCACCTCTCCGTGCTGGAAGGTCTGGAAGCTGTACGCAAACGCCCGGGCATGTACATTGGCTCCACCGACTCCCGCGGCCTGATGCACTGCCTCTGGGAGATTATCGACAACTCGGTGGATGAGGCGCTCGCCGGTTTCGGTCAGTCCATTCAGGTGATTCTGTACCGTGACGGTTCGGTTGAGGTGCGCGATGATGGCCGCGGTATCCCGACCGATATTGAGCCGCGCACCGGTCTGTCCGGTGTGGAGGTTGTGTTCACTAAGCTGCACGCCGGTGGTAAGTTCGGCGGCGGCTCCTACAATGCCTCCGGTGGTCTGCACGGTGTGGGTGCTTCCGTGGTGAACGCGCTGTCCTCCCGCCTGGACGTGCAGGTGGACCGCGGTTCGAAGACCTACCAGATGTCTTTCCGCCACGGCATTCCCGGCCACTTTGAGTCCGGCCGCACCCCCAAGCCCGATGATCCGTTCACTCCCGCAACCGAGGGCACTGACGCCCTGCAGATTGTGGGTAAGGCGAAGCGCGGCGTGACCGGCACCCGCGTGCGCTACTGGGCTGACCCGCAGATTTTTACCCCCGACGCCAAGTTCAGCTACGAGGATCTGGTGGCTCGTGCGCGCCAGACCGCGTTCCTCATTCCGGGTCTGCGTATTTGCATCCGTGATGAGCGCCGCCTGCCCGGCACCCCCGGTGAGCTGGAGCCCCACGAGGAAGTTTTCCAGTACGACGGCGGCATTAGCGAGTTCGTCGAGTTCCTGGCGCACGATGAGCGTATTACCGACACCTGGCGTTTTAGCGGTAGTGGAACCTTCACCGAGACCGTACCCGTGCTGGGCGAGGACGGCCGCTCGCAGCTGACCGACGTGGAACGCGATTGCGAAGTTGACGTTGCTCTGCGCTGGGGTATTGGCTATGAGACGACGGTCCGTAGCTTCGTGAACATTATTGCCACCCCCAAGGGCGGCACCCACACGACCGGTTTTGAGCAGGGCCTGCTACGCGTGATGCGCAAGCACCTTGCCGATAACGCCCGCAAGTACAAGGTGGGTAACGACAAGATTGAGAAGGACGACGTGCTCGCCGGCTTGACCGCCGTGCTGACCGTGCGTCTTGTCGAGCCGCAGTTTGAGGGCCAGACCAAGGAGATCCTGGGCACCCCGGCGGTTCGTCAGATTGTGTCGAAGGTCGTGGGTGATGCGCTGAAGGCTCGCCTGGAGTCGACCGCGCGTGCTGAGAAGGCTCAGGCGACCGCTCTGTGCGAGAAGGTTGTCTCTGAGATGAAGACCCGCGTTTCGGCGCGTATTCACAAGGAGACGCAGCGTCGCAAGACCGCGCTGGAGTCTTCATCCATGCCCACTAAGCTGGTGGATTGCCGTTCGACCAATGTTGAGCATTCCGAGCTGTTCATTGTGGAGGGCGACTCGGCGCTGGGTACTGCGCGTCTGGCGCGTTCCTCCTCGTACCAGGCGCTACTGCCGATTCGCGGTAAGATCCTGAACACTCAGCGTGCCTCGGTGACCGATGTGCTCGCGAACGCCGAGTGTGCGGCGCTGATTCAGGTGATTGGTGCCGGTTCGGGTCGTACCTTTGATCTGGAGTCCGCCCGCTACGGCAAGGTCATTATGATGACCGATGCGGACGTGGACGGCGCCCACATTCGTACCCTGCTGCTGACCCTGTTCTACCGTTACATGCGCCCGCTGATTGAGGCTGGCCGCGTGTACGCCGCGGTTCCGCCCCTGCACCGCGTGGAGGTGGTGCGCCGCGGTAAGCCGAACGAGATGGTGTACACCTACTCCGAGAAGCAGCTGCACGAGCTGCTGGATTCCCTGCGGGAGCAGGGCGTGACCTATAAGGAACCGATTCAGCGTTACAAGGGTCTGGGTGAGATGGACGCCGGCCAGCTGGCTGAGACCACGATGGATCCGCGTCACCGCATGTTGCGCCGTATTCGCATTGAGGATGCCGAGGCTGCCGAGCGCGCCTTCTCGCTGCTGATGGGTTCTGAGGTGGCTCCGCGTAAGGAGTTCATCATTGCCGGTGCGCATCAGTTGGATACCGAGAACATCGATATGTAACCTGCGGGGGAGCGTGTGACTGGCGTGTCACAATCCAGGAATTTTGTGTGAGAATAGTCACGCAATTCTCGGAGATTCCGCGTAAATTCCGCATGAAGCAGGCAAATTTAAGCTTTGAGTACTACTTGAAGTGCCTGTCATATTCCGAGAATGTGTCATCAAAAATCTGCATAAACTGCATAAAACTGCAAAGTTTTACCGTGGTTCTGAAAGTGCCTCTCAGACCCACACAGCCCCTCCGTGTTCCAACCCTCAAACCACCCCCGCCCCGGGGGATAACGTCCAAGGTACCTTTAGCGAAACGTCAAACAATAAACGTCCATACTATGCACAGCCTACTCACAGCTTCTTAGGAAAACCCTGTACCTTAGAAGCATGAGAGACACTGTGTCAGTAACTCTCGTATGCCCTCCATCGATGGTGGACTACCCGAAATCTGGCACAAACGCACATTAAGTACACACATAGTAAGGACCTATCAATGGATCCCCTTGATTTTGGTAGGTGGCAGTTCGGTATTACCACCGTCTACCACTTCTTCATGGTTCCGCTGACTCTGGGTCTGGGCCTTGTGGTGACCTACCTGTACATTTGCTACGTTCGTACCAAGAAGGACGAATACAAGCGCATGACGAAGTTCTGGGGCAAGCTGTACCTCATTAACTTCGCTATGGGTGTGGCCACCGGTCTGGTTCAGGAATTCCAGTTCGGCATGGCGTGGAGTGAATACTCCCGCTTCGTCGGCGACGTCTTCGGCGCTCCGCTGGCAATGGAAGGCCTCTTCGCCTTCTTCGTTGAGTCGACCTTCCTTGGTCTGTGGATCTTCGGTTGGGACCGCCTCAAGCCCGCAGTCCACGCCTTCTGTCTGTTCATGGCAGTTCTCGGCTCCTGGATTTCTGCATTCTTCATTCTGGTTGCAAACTCCTGGATGCAGCACCCCGTCGGTGCAGAAATGATTGACGGTCGTCCCCGCATGACCGACATTGGCGCAGTGCTGATGAACCCCCTCGCATGGGTGACCTTCTCTCACGTCATCACCGCATCCATCCAGGTTGCCGGTGGCTTCCTGGTCGGTATTGCCTGGTACAAGCTGTGGCGTCGCCGCAAGGACGGCATCGACAAGGTCGTTGACGGCAAGGTCGTCGTTGGTGAGTCCGACAAGGGCGCACGAGACAAGAAGGACTTCCAGGTTTGGATCAAGTCCCTGCGCCTGGGCGCAGTCGTTGGTCTCCTCGCGTTCGCAGGTGTTGGTGCATCCGGCCACCTGCAGGCACAGATGATGATCCACGAGCAGCCCATGAAGATGGCTGCCGCAGAAGCTGCGTGCCACGACGGTACCGCCTTCTCTGTTCTGACCATCGGCGAGCTCGGCGCTCAGAGCTGCGACAAGATCACCCCCATCATCGAGGTCCCCGGCGTGCTGTCCTTCCTGGCACACGACAACTTCGACACCCCGGTGAAGGGTATTCAGACCCTGCTGCCCGAGTACGAAGCTAAGTTCGGCACCAACCTGCCCAACAACCCGCTCTACGGCGAGCGTGCAGGTCAGAAGATTGACTACCTGCCCTCCCTCGAGGTCTCCTACTGGGGCTTCCGCGGCATGATTGGTCTGGGTGCAGTCGTACTGCCCCTCTACCTCTACGCGCTGTGGGTAACCCGTAAGAAGGGCGTGGGCACCGTCCCCGAGTCCAAGCTGCTCAAGAACGTTGCAGTCTGGTCCATCCTGGCTCCCTTCTTCGCTATCTCCCTCGGCTGGATCTTCACCGAAATGGGCCGCCAGCCCTTCGTTGTGGCTCCGAACCTTCAGGGTGACCCCTCGATCCACCTGTTCACCGCAGCAGCTATCTCCCCGGGTGTTTCCGGTGAAGAAATCCTCTTCTCCCTGCTCACCCTGGGCCTGCTCTACGGCGTGCTGATGGTGGTTGAGGTTTACCTGCTCATCAAGTACGTCAAGGCCGGTGTGGTGGCAGCAATGCCCGAGCTGGTTCAGTCGCACCACGAGGACGAGTCCAACGACAAGTCCAAGCGCGATGTGCTGGAGTTCGCCTACTAGGCGGGTAAGGATTGATTCACCATGAACTTTGATTTCAATATCTTTGCCGGTCAGCCTGGCCTGCCCACCCTCTGGTTTGTCGCCATTGGCGTCTTCCTCATCATGTACCTGATCCTCGACGGTTTCGACCTGGGCGTCGGCATGCTGATGGGTTCCAAGTTCACCAAGAACGAGAAGGAACGTCGTCTGCTGCTGAACATCATCGGCCCCGTCTGGGACGGTAACGAGGTGTGGCTTGTGTCCGGCGGTGCAGCTCTGTTCGCTGCATTCCCCATCTGGTACGCAGCCCTCTTCTCGACTCTGTACATTCCTCTGACCCTCGCGCTGGTCTTCCTGATTCTGCGCGTGGTCGCAATTGAATACCGCGGTAAGAAGAACGACGAGAAGTGGATCCGTAACTGGAACATCGCTCTGTCTGTTTCTTCCTTCTTCATCGCACTGCTCGTCGGTGCTCTGCTGGGCCTGACCTCCATGGGTCTGCCCATCAACGACAATGGTGACCGCGTCGGCGGCGCCTTCGCATGGGTCTCCCTGCCGGTTCTGCTCGGCGGTCTGGGCTTCGTTGGCTTCTCCCTGGTTCAGGGTCTTGCCTTCGTCGCTCTGAAGACCGACGGTGACATCCGCGACCGTGCCCGCAACACCCTGGTACGCTGGGCTCCCGTCCTGCTGCTGCCGATCGTTGCATGGGTTCTGGCTCTGGACTTCACCACCGGTAACGGCGTCTCCTGGCTGTGCACCATCCTGGCTGTGGTTGCTGTTCTGATTGCTTGGATCTCCGCAAAGGGTGGCCGTGAGGGTCGCGCTTTCGCAGGCCTGTCCGTGTTCCTCGCATTCGGCGCGCTGGCAATCTTCACCGCAATGTACCCGAACGTTCTGCCCTCCACCCTGGACCCGGCATACTCGCTCACCATTGCGAACGCATCCAGCTCCGAGTACACCCTGGGCGTTATGACCTTCGTGACCTGCCTTGGTCTGCCGGTCGTCTTCGTCTACCAGGCTTGGACCTACTGGGTCTTCCGTAAGCGTCTGCACGTGGATCACATCCCCGAGGCTCACGACGCTACCGAACTGGCTGAACTGCCGACCAAGTAGCATGTAGCTGATTGAAGGATCCCCCGAATTTCTCTTCTGAGAAGTTCGGGGGATTTTTCTATGCCCCCAGAGGATATTCCCGCAGAGGATGTAGCTCTCGGCAGACGAGTGGGCGCGCAAAAATTTTTGGTGCACACCCCCCCCGGATTTAAGGCGCGGCAAGGAGCAAAAAGTGTAATGTGGTGTACAACTCACTCTTATGAAAGGGGTTCAACGATGAAGTTCCTCAATCGCAGCTCCACTGCACCCGCCCCTCGCGCCGGTTTGAGCCGCCGCCTGCTCACCACGGGCGCCCTGCTCTGCATCGGCGTGCTCCCGCTGAGTGCCTGCTCGCTCTTCAACCCGCCGCTGGAACGTGACGAAAGCGTCCACGCCATCTTTGACGCGGAACAGGACATCGTGAAGATGCCCCTGGACGAGTACCTCTACTACGAGCTGGGCACTCATTACGAATACACGGCCTATCAAATCGCCATTAAGCAGTGCTACGCCGAACACGGGCAGAGCTACACCGACCCCGACCAAGCTCCCCAATCTGAAAGCGCGCCGCGTGGCGATTTGGGACGAAAGTACGGTCCCTGGAACGTCGAGTACGCCAAGAAGTACGGTTTTCAGAAGCGAGACCCCAACGCCAAAGCTCCCATCTCCGTCACCCCAGGGGCAAGCCTCAGCCCCGAGGAGAGGCTCATCATCGAATGTGAAGACAAGGCCCGCGAGACCCTGGACGCCGCGGTACCCGAAGGTAAGAGGCCCGAGAACGACGTGCAGTCCACATACAGTCGTATCTCTACTGAGGCGGGTAGCGCCGTTTACGGTAGCAAACTGCACCGCGAGCTCGAAGAGAAGTGGAAGCAGTGCGTCTCTGACCGGGGGCTCACCCCCATTAAGGCAGGGGAGGTAGCCGAGGAATCCCCGCTGGCTGAGCAGCAGAGCAAGAACGGCGGTTACAACGAGCCCGCCTCCGAAGAAGAGATTCGTATCGCCACCATCCAGGCTGAATGTAACCAGCAGGTCGGCATGAGTCAGCAGCTCTACGACCTGGAGGCACAGTATCAGATGCCGCTCATCCGCAAGTACCAGTCGCAGCTTGAGCAGGACCGCAAGGCAGAACGTGAGCGTGACGAGAAGTTCAAGCAGTACGTTCTGGAGCACCAGTAACTCGAGACAGCATACTACGGCGTAAAGAACAGAAAGACACCGCCATGACCACTCACACGAAAAACCAAAACAGCGGGCACCGCTTCAGCGAGCGCATCGCCCGACCCCGCGTGCTCCTGCTGCTGGCAATCCTCGCCATCGGTTCGCTCATGCTTTCCTTCTACCTTGGTACCCGCTACGCCGCCACGGGCCCCGACCCGGCCGTGCAGGCGAAAACCGTGATTCCGGTCTGGGCGAAGGTTGAAGAACGAACCGTCAGCGAGGGCCTCGCCATTGCCGGAACCACCAAGGCTGGAGAGACCGCCCCGATTAGCGCGCGCACCAACGGTGAGCCGGTGCTCGTCTACCAGAACCAGAAGCCCGGTAACGTGCTCAAGGCCGGTGACTTCATCGGCATCATTGGCGCCGACCCCGTCTTCGTGCTGGACGGGCCGCTACCGCTGTACCGCGACCTCCACCTGGGCGATAACGGTGACGACGTGCTCGCCTTCCAGAAGGCCCTGAACTCCGCCGGGTACGCCACCGAGCTGAGCGGCACCGTCACCGAAGACACCCTCGACGCCGTCACGCGCCTGCACCGCGCGCACCTGACCGGCGTGCCCAGCGAGGGGGTCACCAGCATTGCCCGCAGCAACTACGCGATTCTGCCCGCCGGTAGCCACACCGTCACCGCAGTTGCCGCGGTCGGTCAGCTCATTAACGACGGCACCCCCATCGCGAGCGTAGAAACCAGCGAACCCTACGTGGAATCCAGCGTTGAGCTCTCCGTTGCCAATAAGCTCAAGGCCGGCGACCGCGTTAGCCTGCGCACCTCCACCGGCAGCGTGGAGGGCACCATCACCAGCATTGGTGAGCTGCAGAACGACCCCTCCAAGGGTGCGGCAAAGAGCGTGCGATTCAGCGCCGACGACCCGAGCAAACTCACTCCGGGGCAGAGCGCCTCCATCACCAGTAAGGGCAACACCTCAACCACCCTCGCCGTGCCGACTACCGCGGTGCGTCAGGACTCCCAGGGCACCTACGTGCTCGTTGAAAAGGGCGGAAGCTCCACCTCGACCAGCAAGGATGCGCCCGCTACCGAACGAGTCAACGTTGAGGTTCTACGCACCGCCGGCGGATACGCCGCCATCAACGCGAACCTCAGCACGGGACAGAAGGTGCTTGTCTCATGAGCCGCCGTAAGATAACCCCAGACACAAGCCCGGGACGTGCGCCTACAATTGCGCCCAACGTAGCGTCCGCAGCTACACCTGCCGCCGGGCTCGGTACCGCGCCCGCTATCGAAATGCACGGCATTACCCGTGTTTTCGAGGGGAGCGAACGAGCCGTCCTCGACCACCTCGACCTGGTGGTCGAACGCGGCGAATTCCTCGCCATTATTGGTCCGTCGGGCTCCGGTAAATCAACCCTGCTCAACGCGATTGGCCTGCTCGACACACCCACCAGCGGAACCTACAGCCTCTTCGGCAAAAACACGGAAGGACTCAGCGACAGAGAACGCGACGAAATGCGCCGAGACCACCTCGGCTTCATCTTCCAATCCTCGAACATGCTGCTGGACGAAACCAGCACGACCAACGCCTCCATGGGCCTGCGCGTGCAGGGCGTACCCTACAGCGAGCGCCTGCAACGCACCGAAGAAACCCTCGAGTTTCTGGGGTTGAGCGATCGCGCTAGCATCCGCACCCGCTACCTCTCCGGCGGCGAGAAGCAGCGTTGCGCCATTGCCCGCGCCCTCGCCACGCGTCCGCCGCTGATTCTTGCCGATGAGCCCACCGGTAACCTGGACAGCCACAATAGCGCCAAGGTCATTGAGATTCTGCAGCGCATTAACGCCACCGGCTGTACCGTGCTGGTGATTACCCACGACCCGGAGGTTGCCGCTGCCGCCCGCCGCGTGATCCGCATTGAGGATGGGCGGCTGCACGAGCAGAGCCGCGCCGACTTGGCTACGGTGCCGGTTGCCGAGGTTGTGTCGTCTGTAGCAGACACCCCGGCGGAAGCCACGGTAGATGCCCCTGTGAATGCCCCCGCCAGCCTCGCACCGGGGGAGAAGCCCGCTACGCATCGTCGCGGAAGCTTCCTCACCGACGACAGCATCGAGGCGATCTCGGCGCTCACCTCACGACCGCTACGCACCCTGCTGCTGGGCCTGTCCTTCGCGCTGGGCGTGGGCGGACTCATCAGCGCCTCCGGCATGAGCGAATCCGCCAGCTACCAGGTGAACCAGCGCCTGCTCGGATCCGAACAATCCACGCTCTACATCAGCGACAGGGACAATGACCAAAACATGCTCGGAACCTACCGGCAGGGTGAATCCGCGCAGAATGTTGCCGACCGCATTAGCGCGCTGGACTACGTGAAGAACACCGGATTCGTCAGTAGCGTGGCACCCGCCGACGTGCGAATCACCCGGTTCAGCCCCTACGAGGACGAACCCAAAACGGCGATTGGCCTCAGCTCCACCTCGAAGACCAGGCTCGAGCAAATCGGTGCCCGCATGAACCCCGAAACCCTGCGTGCGCTCGAACAGATGAACTCGACCCTCACCCAGCAGAACGTTGCCGACCGTGAACGCTCCGAGCAGCTCTCCGGCGCTATCGTCTCGGTCTCCGCTGCCCGTGCCCTCGGCATTATTCCCGAAGATAAGGCGGCAGATAACGCCACAACCGAGCCCAGACCCGGCGAGCTGCCCACCGTCGATTACGGCATTAAACTCGGTGGGCTGCCGCAGGTGGCACCCGGTGTGAGTATCTGGGTGGATGGCCAGCTGATGCCGGTCATTGGCCTCTTCGACCCCGGCAATAGCGGCTACGAATTCAGGAACTCGGTCATTGTCTCGCCGGGCACACTTCAGCGCACCGGACGCGGCCAGGTGACCTACATTACCGAAACCGAACGGGGCTACGGCAAAGCGGTCGCCAAGGCCATTCCGCTGACCCTCAAGCCCGCTGAACCCAGCCAGATTAACGTGGAAACCCCCTCCGACCTGCAGAGCCTGCGCGCGTCTATCGCCTCGGATCTGGGCCTGTACGTGGGTGTGCTCTCCGGTATTCTGCTGGTGCTCGCCTCCCTCTCGGCGGCAACCGCAATGTATCTGTCCGTGCAATCGCGCACCGCAGAGATTGCGCTGCGCCGCGCCATCGGATCGAGTAAATGGCTGATTGCCCGCATCTTCCTCATGGAAGGCGTCATGCTCGGCGTGCTCGGCGGTTCCATCGGCGCTTGCTCCGGCATGATTGCGACTATTATTCTTTCGCTCGTGCAGGGCTGGCAGGCGATTCTCTCCCCGGGATTCGTGGTGCTCGGCGTGGGGGTTGGTGCCCTCACCGGTCTGGTGTCTTCGGCGTACCCGGCGTGGGTGGCGTCCCGCAAGAGCCCCGCCGACGCGATGCGCGGCTAGAGCCTGCGCTGGGTGGGGGGCAACCAATTAGCTGAAACCCGACTGGTCAAATAGGTATTAGATAGCCCAAGCCTTAAACTAATGGGAGGTAAAAACAGCAGAAGACTAAGGACAACACGTGAGTCGAACGCACACACCGCGTCATGCTGACAAACATCAGAACACCGAGGCACCAGAGGTGACCGAAGGAAAGCGCAACGACCGCGCTGACCGTCGCCCGCCCCTGGGCCCTGACGCCCGTAAAACCCTCAGCACGTTCGGCGTCATCACCGCCGTGCACACCCTCGCAACGGTGCTTTTCAGTGCCGCCCTGGCTGTAATCATTGCCCGGGCGGCACACGCCGGTTTCGCCGCTGTTGCAGCCGAACACGCGCGTCTCAAAGAGACCAGCGCCCCGGATGTGTACCGCGCCTACATTGAGTTCTCGGGCTCCGCGCAGGCGCAGCTGGAGGCGCACGGCGGCTGGCTACTCGGCCTCGGTGGCATCTTCGGTGACGCAGATACCATCACCCCCGGCCTGATTGCGGTCGCCGTCATTGCGCTGCTCGTCCGCTCGGGCACCGACTACCTGCTGGCTGTGAGCGCGCAGCGTGCCGCCTCCGGGGCGAAGTCTCAGATTCGTTCCTCGCTGCTCAAGCGTGTGCTCGCCACCGGTGGCGCAGACACCCCCGAAGGTACCGGCGCGACCGCTGTGTTGCTTTCCCGCGGCTTGAATGCGCTGGATGACTACTACACCAAGACCCTGACCGCGTTTGTTTCCACCGCGGTTGTGCCGATCCTGCTGTGGATTGTGGTGGCGTCCCTGGACATGATGAGCGCCCTGGTGCTGGCGTGCACCCTGCCGCTCATTCCGGTGTTCATGATCCTGAT
Organism: Rothia mucilaginosa; assembly: GCF_964210535.1. Taxonomy (GTDB): domain Bacteria; phylum Actinomycetota; class Actinomycetes; order Actinomycetales; family Micrococcaceae; genus Rothia; species Rothia mucilaginosa_F. The sequence goes on along the minus strand of NZ_CAXOMR010000006.1, from coordinate 36,115 downwards.
TGGTAAGAACACCCGCGACGAAACCGCAGAAGCGCAGGCTGAACTGCACCGCCTCTCCGACCATATTCTGGAGCTGGTGCGCGGCCTGCCCGTCATTATCGGTCTGGGCCGCGAACGTGCACAGACCCGCGCCATGAACGCCCTGGGTCAGCGTTACCGTGAACGCACCATGCAGACCCTGCGTAGCGCCTTCATGTCTTCGCTCGCGCTGGAGCTCATCACCACCATTTCGGTGGCGCTGATTGCTGTGCTGATTGGTGTGCGCCTGGTCAACGGCACCCTGGGCCTGGACACCGCAATTCTCGTGCTGCTGCTGGCTCCCGAGTGCTACCAGCCGCTGCGTGATGTGGGTGCCGCCTACCACCAGTCGGAGGACGGCGTTGCCGCCCTGCGTAGCGCCCAGAAGATTATTGATGCGCCCCTGCCCGCCCCCGCTGCGGACTCGACTGCGCAGGATTCGGCAGCGCAGAAGGCCCAGCCTTCCACTATCTCTGTTGAGGACCTGTCGGTGAGCTACCCGGCGCGTCCTGCCGTGCTGACTAACCTGTCGCTGAATCTGAACCGTCGCGTTGCCACTGCCAACGGTGAGCGCGGCGCGGTCATCGGCGTGATGGGCGAGTCCGGTTGCGGTAAGTCCACTCTGCTGAACGTGTTCTCCGGTGCCGTGCGTGAGGGCCTGGTGCCCACCGGCTCGAAGGAGCCCGTGCACCTGACCGGTAGCGTGACCGGCCTGGGCACCACCCTGGTGATTCCGCAGTCGCCGGTCTTCACCGCGCCGACCGTGCAGACCGAAATGGCGCTCTACGCACTGAGCGCTACCGAGGCTGAGCGTGAGCGTGCAGCCGCTCTGCTCGGTGAGGCGATGGACTCCAAGAAGCTGTCCGTCACCGATGCCGAGTCTGCTCTGCTGGTTGGTCCGCTGGCTCAGCTGGGCATGGAGAAGCTCACCGCCCTTGAGCCCGGTGCCCTCAGTGCTGGTCAGGCGCGCCGCCTCGCCGTGGCACGCACCTTGGCTCGCGCCGAGGCTATCTACCGTGCTGGCGGTGAGCAGACCGTGCTGACCGTCCTGGTGGATGAGCCGACCGCGCACCTGGACGCCTACTCGGCATACCTGGTGACCCGCGCCCTGCACCGCCTGGCGGAACTGGGCGCAACCGTGCTGATTGTGACCCACGAGCAGGAGCTTGCCGCTGGCTGCGACACCCTCGTTCGTGCCGTGCAGACCGCCCAGGGCTACACCTGGACCGCCGAAGCGAACACCGCCCGCGTTGCGGTTCCCGCCGAAGCCCCCGCGCACCTGCTCAAGGACAAGGCGGAGTACGAGGCTGAAAGCACCGCCCCGGCGGGCGCCTCCGCAACTGCCGAGGTTCAGGAAGCCGAGCCTGCCGGCCTGTTCGCAAGCCTGCGCACTCTGAAGGAACTGACAGGTATTGGCGTTCGCGCCGCAACCGGCCCGGTGATTATGGCTGCGATTACGTCCCTGATGGCTGCGGCACTGACCGCACTGTCCGGCTGGCTGATCGTTCGCGCCGCCGAGGGCCCGGCAATGATGTACCTGATGGTCGCCATTGTGGGCGTGCGTTTCTTCGGTCTGGGTCGTGCCTGCGCCCGCTACGCTGAGCGTCTGATGACCCACTCGAAGGTTCTTGCCGCCGCAAATATTCTGCGCCTGCGCGCCTGGGTTGGCGCATGGCAGAGCGTGAGCAGCGTGCGTGCCCTGCTACGCGGTGACGCGCTGCTCGAACGCCTCGTGGGCGGTATTGATGAGCTGCGTGACGGCGTGCCGCGCGTTATTATCCCGCCGGCTGCGCACCTGCTGGTCATGACCGCGGCGCTGATTACGACCGCGTGCATCCTGCCGCAGGCTCTGATCCCGGTTCTGCTTGCCGTGCTGGTCAGCACTTTTGTGGCTCCGTGGATTGTGCTGCGCGCCGATGCCCGTGCGGAGGCGCTGGCTCGCCGCTCTACCGCGCAGATGCTGCGCCTGGGCACCGGCATGCTCTCGGCTGCTGAGGATCTGCGCGCTAACGGTGTGGCAACCACCGCTGAGAAGGCTAACGGCGCCCTGGACGCCGAGAACCTGTCCGCCCTGCAGAAGGGCTCGACCGCTCAGGGCGTGGGTCGTACCCTCGTGACCCTGAGCTGGTTCGGTGCGGCTCTGGCGAGCGCAATCATTGCGTACCCGCTGGCTGTTGACGGCACCGTGCGTGCCCCCGAAGCGGCGATTGTGGTGCTGCTGTGCACCGGTATGCTGGAAAGCTCCCTGGGCCATGTTGAGGCGGTCCGCTCCTGGCCCGCGTTTAGCCGCCTGCTCGCGACGATTGCCCCGAGCGTGCGCGACGTATCCCTGGAGGGTATTGTTGCCGTCTCGACTCTGAAGCGTTCCGTGCCGACCGAGGCTGAGGTGGACACCCACGTTCTGCCGCGTCGTGTTGAGCGTCTGCGTGCCCGCGCGGAGGCCGAGATGGAGGAGCTGCTGGAGGCTGACCGTCAGCGTGCCCACCGCTTTGACCGACCCGAATCTGCGGCTGGCACTAAGGCGGAGTCTAAGGCTAGCTCACCGCGCCCGCCGAAGCCCGGCGAACCCACCCTGGTCACCTGCGGCACCCCGCAGGAGCTCGGCGTAAAGGCCACCGAACCGGCCCTGAGCCTGCAGGACGCCGCCGCCCGCTGGCCCGGCATGGACCACCCGGTCTTCACCGACCTGAACATGAACGCTCGCGCGGGCTCCTGGACTGCGGTGACCGGCCCCTCCGGCTCCGGTAAGTCCACGGTGCTTGCAACCGTTCTGGGCTTCTTGCCGCTGGAGTCCGGCCGCGTGCTGGCTTCCGGTGAGGTCCTGGAGGGCGAGCAGCTGCGCGGCTACGCGGCGTGGTGCCCGCAGGCGGCTCACATTTTCGAGTCGACCCTTGAGGGTAACCTGATGCTGGCTCGTGACCGTTCAGACCGCCCGAGCGAAGAAGAGCTGATTGAGGTTCTGCGCCGTGTGGGTCTGGGCGAGTGGTTTGACGCTCTGCCCCAGGGTCTGCGCACCCCGGTGGGTGCTGGCGGTTCCTTCCTGTCGGGTGGTCAGCGTCAGCGTCTGGCGGTGGCTCGTGCCCTGCTGGTGAACTCGCCGGTGCTGCTGCTGGATGAGCCGACCGCGCACCTGGACGCTGAGTCTGCTCGCGCGCTGATGGCTGACTTGGATGCGGCGACCCGCTCCAGCTCCGTGGCTACGGTTCTGGTGTCGCACCGTCCTGAGGATATTGCCCGCTGCGATGAGGTGGTTCGCCTCTAAACGCCGCCTCTAAACACATCTGATGCAGGCGTCACGTGCGGATTGCGCATGAAGAAAGGCCCCGGTACTGATGTACCGGGGCCTTTCTACGTGTTTATATCTCTGAGCGTTTATATCTCTGCGCGTTCATATTTCTGCGCGTTATATCTGCGCGGATTCCCCCAGGCTTCGTTAGCAACCTAAGGTCGAAAGGCCGTGAACGGCGCGCCTAGAAGAGCTTTTCACCCTCCGGGCTTACCGCCATCGCAGCAGAAACAGCCGCGTAGTTCGGGCCAATCACGCCGATGCTCTGGGTCAGCATCACTCCGGAGCCGTCGCGGGCACCGTGCTCGGTCGGCAGGGAACGAGCCACACCGCCGGAGGACGCCGCCTTCGCCGGGCCCACGCCCACCCACGCCAGAGCCAGCTGGCTCTCACCGGTGAGGAAGCGGTGCGCACGCACGCCACCGGTTGCGCGGCCCTTCTGCGGGTACTCGGCCAGGGCGGTGACCTTGGCGCTCGCCAGGCCGTCCTTGCCGTTGGTGACGGTCACGACCTCCGCCGCGTCGCTGGGGGCGGTCACGCCCAGGGCAATCACGCGGTCGCCGTCAGCAAGCTTGATGCCCGCGATACCGCCACCGGTGCGTCCCTGCGGGCGAACCTTGGCGGCGTCGAAGGTCAGCAGCTTCGCATCACGGGTGACGAAAGTGAGCACCGCATCGTCGGTGGGGCAGGGGGCGGCGGCTACGATTTCGTCGCCGTCCTTGAGCTTCATGATGTCCCACTCGGTCTGGTTCAGCGGGTAATCCGGGTTGAGGCGCTTGATGACGCCGCCGGCGGTGGCCATCGCCAGCACCGTGTTCAGCGGTACGAGGGCAACCAGCTTCTCACCCTTGGCGAGCGGAACCAGCTCGGTTGCCTTCACCGCCGACGCCATGGAGGGGGTGCCGCCGTTCTCGTCCAGCACCGCAATGTCCATGACGGACAGGCGTACCATGCGTCCGGCGGAGGTGACGGCACCAATCTCGCCGCGCGCGGTGGTCGGCACAATCGAGGTGAACACGTCATGCTTGAAGCGCTTGCCGGGGTCCACGAGGGCCTCGCGGATGGGCTTGCCGGGGGTGCGTCCCATCATGCCGGTGGCGGAGAGCAGCACCCAGCAGGGCTCGTCGGCAATCTCAAGAGCCAGACCCAGGCTCTTCTTCGCCTTGGACTGCGCGGTGACCGCCTCGATGGCGACCTGCATGTCGTCCTTGGTCTTGAGCTGGGTGCGGCGGTCGGTGCCGTAGCGTTCGGCGACCTCTGCGAGCTCGTCGGAGACCAGCTCGCGCAGCGCCGCATCGGAGCCGAGGATACGCTGCAGTTCCGCGATTTCCTGCTGCAGGGTGTTGCGCTCTGCTTCCAACTCCAGTCGGGAGTACTTGGTGAGCTGGCGCAGGCGCAACTCCAGAATGTGGTTCGCCTGGGTGTCGGTCAGGCCGAAGACGACCTTCAGCTTTTCGCGTGCCTGGGCGGTCTCGTCGGACTCGCGAATAATCTGAATGACCTCGTCAATGTCGAGGATTGCCACGAGCAGACCCTCCACCAGGTGCAGGCGGTCGGTGCGCTTGCCCAGGCGGAATTCGGTGCGGCGGCGGACCACGTTCAGGCGGTGGTCAATGTACACGCGCATCAGGTCGAGCAGGCCGAGGGTCTGCGGCTGACCGTCCACGAGTGCCACGTTGTTAATACCGAAGGAGTCCTCGAGCGGGGTGTGCTTGTAGAGGGCGGCGAGCACCGCCTCCGGGTTGAAGCCGTTCTTGATTTCGATGACGAGACGCAGGCCGTTAGTGCGGTCGGTCAGGTCGACCACGTCGGAGATGCCGGTGAGCTTCTTGGAGTTGACGCCGTCCTTGATCTTTTCGATGACCTTTTCGGGGCCGACCATGTACGGCAGTTCGGTGACGACAATGCCCTGCTTGCGGGGGCTGACCTGCTCGATGGAGACCTTCGCACGGGTCTTGAAGGTGCCTCGGCCGGTTTCGTAGGCGTCACGGATTCCGCTCAGGCCCACGATGGTGCCGCCGGTGGGCAGGTCGGGGCCGGGGATGAACTTCATGATGTCTTTGAGGGTCGCCTCGGGGTGGGCGATGAGGTGGCGGGTACCGGCGATGACCTCGCGCAGGTTGTGCGGCGCCATGTTGGTTGCCATGCCGACCGCGATGCCGGTGGTGCCGTTGACAAGCAGGTTCGGGAACGCGGCGGGTAGCACGGCGGGCTGCATGAACTGGTTGTCGTAGTTCGGTACGAAGTCGACGACGTCTTCGTCGAGGTCCGCGGTGAGCGCCTGTGCGGCGGGTGCCATGCGCGCCTCGGTGTATCGGGCGGCCGCCGGGCCGTCGTCGAGGGAGCCGAAGTTACCGTGACCGTCCACGAGGGGCAGACGCAGTGCGAAGGGCTGAGCGAGGCGCACCATGGCGTCGTAGATGGCGGCGTCGCCGTGCGGGTGGAGCTTACCCATGACCTCGCCGGTCACGCGGGCGCTCTTGACGTGGCCCTTGTCGGGGCGCAGGCCCATCTGCTGCATCATGTAGAGGATGCGGCGCTGCACGGGCTTGAGGCCGTCGCGGGCGTCGGGGAGGGCGCGCGAATAAATCACCGAGTAGGAGTATTCCAGGAAGCTGGTTTCCATCTCGGCGGATACGTCGATGTCGACGATATTCTCTACCACATCCACCGGGTAGTCGCTGACGGTGGATTTGGATCGGCGAGCCATATATCTCCTCGTGTCGGTGTGTTTTCGCTCCTCCTATTTTAGCGGGTGGGAGCGGATGAATCGGGCTGGTTGGTCAGCGTCATCTGTGGGGTGCGCCAAGACGGTCGCGGGGTGCTAACCGAAGCGCAGCGTGAGTGTCAAAGGGGCTCTGACAGAAGCGTGCCGGGGGAGTACACGCCGTCATATGAGCCTGTATTAGCGTGGTCAAGTAGCACAGCCCGGCTGGAACCCTCTAAGGTAGAGGGGAGTAATACCTAACCGCCCTCATCGTGTGCGCCGACCGACGTCGCCTCATGAGGGCACAGCACGAAAGAGGTACGATGTACGCCACCACCCCCGAACGCGAGCAACTGGTCGCAGACATTAAGCATGCCGGTTTCTACCCCGACCTCGTGCTGGAAGTGGTGGATGACGCGCTGGCGGGCATGAACCCGGACGCGCACTTCGTACAGCATGAAACCCACTTCTCCCGCGATGATTTTCACCGCCACATCACCGTGATGGTGCTCTGCGGCGAGCACGTCATCTTTGCGCACCTGGACGACCAGCACCTTGAAGGTGACGCGCAGGGCACCGTGGCGCATGTGAGCGTGGAGGCGGTGCACCTGAGCGCCCTGAACGCGGTCACCATCAGCTATGGTTTCAGCCAGCCGCAGGCGTACAACGCCGGTAGCACCGCCCCGACTGAGATTTCCTTCCAGATTGCGTGGACCGGTTCGCTGCACATGGAGCTGGCCCCTGCCGGTTGCCAGGATCCGCAGTGCAACGCCGACCACGGCTTCACCGGCGATGCGCGCCGCGAGGACATTGCGGTGCGTGTTTCTGCGACCGCTGACGGCCCGGAGTCGGTTCAGCGTGCGCAGCATTTTGCCCGTGCTCTGCACCGTGCCCGCATGTACGCAACCCGCCGATAAGCACCACTGATAAGCACCGGTGGTAGCGCTCGCACAGTAACAGACCGCGCGGTGCCCCGTACTTTCACACACCCGCCACACCCCTGAGAGGACCTTATGACGGTACAGACCACCCTGCACGATGTTCTGGGCGCGCCGTTGCCTCCCGCGCCCGCCTACGGCAGCAATAGCATCGCCGATGTGCTGGAGTCCGCCTCCTCTCTGGTGGCTCAGCGAAGCCTGGCGCGCCCCGCGCACGCCCTGGATTCCGACCCGGCGTTCCACGCTGTTGCCGACCCGCTGAACCTTGCCGGTCGCCTCGCGGAGCATGACGTTGATCCGGCGTCTTTCCGCCACGCCTGCGTGGTCATGGTGGACGGTCTGGGCGAGCAGCTCATCAACAGCTACGGCGGCTACGCGCCCGCCCTGCGTAAGACCCTGAACTTGGGACCACTGGACGCCGCGTTCCCCACCACGACCGCCGCATCCCTGACCTCGTTGGGTACCGGCACGGCACCTGGCGCGCACGGCATTGCCGGCTACGAGGTGCGCAACCCGGCTGGTAACGGGGGAGCGGGCTCGGTCATGAACCACCTCTCCGGCTGGGATCAGTCGGTGGACCCGCACGCCTGGCAGCCGCTGCCGACCGTGCTGGAACGCCACCATACGAACCGCCGCGTGCTGACCATTTCGCTGGGTAAGTACCGCGGCACGGGTCTGACGGAGGCGGCGCTGCGCGGCGGCGACTTTGTGGACGCCGTCGGCTATAACGCCCGCGTCACCTACGCCCTGGAAGCGCTCTCCAGCCGCACCCCGACCACCGTGTACCTGTACTGGGGCGAGATTGACGCGGCGGGCCACCGCTACGGCGTGGGCAGTGACGAATGGCTACAGCAGCTGGAGGAACTGAACTCGGCGCTGAAGCGTCTGGCGGAGCGTGCCCCGGCGTGGGCGGCGCTCTTCGTGACCGCCGATCACGGCATGGTGAACGTGCCCGAGCATCAGCGCATCGACTACTCTGGCGTGGAGGAGCTGACCCGCAACATCGCAATGACCGCCGGTGAACCGCGTGCCGTGCACCTGTACCTGGAAGACACCTCGGATGCTGCACGCACCGCCACCGCTCAGCGTTGGGCGCAGTACTGGGGCGAGCGCGCCTGGGTGATTGACTCTCGCGAACTGATGCGTGCCGGCTACTTTGGCCCGGTCATCACGGATGCGGCGCGCGGCCGCATTGGCGATTTGATGGTGTGCGCTCGCGACGACTGGGCGCTGTACGATATGCGCCACTATCAGGAGCGTGCCCTGCACATGGTTGGTCAGCACGGTTCGCTGACGGACGCTGAGCGTCTGGTGCCGTTGCGCATGCTCAAGACTTTCTAAAGTACTAGTCTTCTAAAGCGTCAGAGGGCATAGGCTGAGAAGATCAGGCTGAGAAGATAGAGAAAACCGCTGGTTATTCGGGTGAATAACCAGCGGTTTTCGTATGTCTAGATGCCTTTATGCGGCGCGAGGGCGCTCGCTTACTTGCGGCTACCGAAGATGATGTCATCCCATGCCGGAACGCTCACGCGCTGCTTCTTCGAGGAGGAAGGCTTGGGCTTCTCTGCGGGTGCGGGCTCAGGCTGTGCTTCAGTAGCGGGCGCCTCAGCAACGGGCGCCTCAGCAGCCTCAGCTGCGGGTGCGTCCTCGATGGGTGCCGGGAGGGTGAAGGACTCGACCGGAACGGATTCAGCGGGTGCTTCCGAATCCACAGCCAGCGGGTCGGTGGTCTCTGCCGAGGGCTCGGGAGCAGCAGGAGCTACAGGCGCAGGCGTAGCCGGTGCTACAGGCTCAGCGGGCTGAGCGGGCTGGGCAGGCTCGCGGTGCACGAACACCTCGGGCTCCTCAACCTGCGCCGGGCGCACCGAGCGGGCGCGCTCCAGAAGCTCCTTGAGCTTACGCTCATCAGCGCTCTCAGAGGAAGTAAGGGGTGCCGGTGCGGGCTCGGGTGCCTTCGGCAGGCGGGCGGGAGGAACCTCCACGGGAGCCTTCTTCGCGGCGGCGGCAACAGCGTCCTCACTATTGCCCATCAGGAAGTACGCCGCCTCATTCGAAGCGTACAAGCCCTGGTTCGCCGGGTTGTACACCCAACGTGCGGGGAAGACCACCTGCGCGGGCAGGTTCTGACGCACCGAATCCTTCAGCGCAATATCAACCTCAACGCGCCACTGACCGTTCTCCTGCTGGCGGGTGGTCCAGTCCTGGGTTGCGTCCTCAAAACCGTAACGCTCGGAGACTTCCTCAATGCGGGAGCTCAGGGTCACGGGAATCTGTGCGGTACCCGAAGCGGAGCTACGGCGACCAATCTTCACGCTCTGAGCGGCACGAATAATGTGGGCACGCTCAGCAACGATCGGCCACTCGTAGCGGCGCACACGCTCCGGCTCCCAACCGGACTCTTCAGCGATTTCCTCAACGGAGGCACCCTGACGGAAACGGGTCTGAATATCGCGCGGACCGTAGGTGCCCTTAGCGCCCAGACCGCGGGCGGGCTGAATACGGCGAGCCTTGGTGATGCTCGTGCGCAGGTTCGCGTCAATCGGCAACAAAAAGCGGGTGCCGTCAGCAGACTCAAGCACCAGATTTTCGCCGTCATCGTGAACGCCAATCAGACGCAGTTCAAGCATGAGAACCTCCATAGGTGAACCGGACGCGTTCGTGAATGTGTTGCACGGAACGCAAACTACCTACCAGGGTACCGTGAAAGCGCGGTAAATCAGTAGCGGAGGCGGGATTTTCACCAAAAAAAGATGTACTTTTCGCACCGAAAAAGCTAGAATGTGACGCCTAAACAGTCCAAAGCCTACCCAGGATTAGACAAATAGGGTGCCAATGGTGAACAATACCTGGCATGCCGTCGGGGTTAATTACACACCAGCGGCACCTAGAGCACTCATTAAACCAGCGTGGCCTAGTCCAACACACAGCCACAGAACCAACGGAGCGTGAAAGTTTGGCAACTGATTACGATGCACCTCGCAAGCAGGACGAAGAGCAGAACGAAGAGTCCTACGAGGAGCTGAACGCCCGCCGTTCCGAGATGCAGTCCGGTGCGGTGGACGAAGACGAGAACAGCGCAGCAGAAAGCTTCGAGCTGCCCGGTGCTGACCTCTCCAACGAGGAGCTGAACGTTGTTGTTCTGCCCGCTCAGGACGACGAGTTCACCTGCGCATCCTGCTTCCTGGTGCGCCACCGCTCGCAGATTGCGCGCGAAGAGGGCGGCCTGTCCTACTGCATCGAGTGCGAGGGCTAAAACTTTAGGGAAGGGATAACACCCACCCGACATACACCTCATGACGGGGCGAGTGCCGAGTGCACCCGCCCCGTTGAGTATGTGAAAGCCGCGCGCACACACACAAACAGCGCCGCGTCGTACCCAGCACGGCACGCCGCGGCACGTGCTGAACGCGAACACGCACCCCAAACACCCCGCAGTAGAGCCTCAACACAGCGCGAGGTAATGGCACAGACACCCGCGAAAGGTTAGAGTATTGACCATGATGACCCCCGTAAACGTCCACATTAAGCTGCTCGACCCCGAGCTGCCCGCACCCGCTTACGCAAAGCCCGGCGACGCTGGCGCTGACCTGCGCTCCCGCATCGACTTCGAACTGGAGCCGGGCGAACGCGCCCTGGTACCCACCGGCGTGGCAATCGCCCTGCCCGAAGGTTACGTTGGTCTGGTGCACCCGCGCTCGGGCCTGGCAACCAAGAACGGCATCACCATTGTGAACGCACCCGGCACCGTTGATTCCGGCTACCGCGGCGAGCTGATGGTCACCCTGCTCAACACTGACAAGACCAAGTCCTTCCACGTGCAGCGCGGCGACCGCATCGCCCAGCTGGTCATTCAGAAGTACGAGCACGCAACCTTTACCGTGGTGGATGAACTGGAACAGACCGAACGCGGCTCCAGCGGCTTCGGCTCCAGCGGAATCCACTAGTCTGCTCTCACCGCGAAACGGCACGAGAGAAGAGAAGAACCCCCCCCGCACCCTGCGTGCGGTGAAAGTAGGAATACCATGTTCGGATTTGGTAAAAAGAAGCACGCCGAGGAGGCTGAAAAGGCCGCCATCGACAAGGCTGTCGCCGAAGAGGTCGAAGAGACCAACGTCGAGGTTGAGGAGCTGAAGGAAGAGGAGAACTCTCCCGAGGTCATTAAGTACGACCGCGTCAACGGCCCCCACGACATTGAAGAAGTCACCGCCGAAGACCTCGAAGACTACGTCGACCTGGGTGCGCTGCGCATCAAGCTGCTCGACGGCATGAACCTGCGCCTCGAAACCGACGACGCAACCGGTGCCGTCATCGCCGCAACCATCACCCGCGACGGCGCAACCCTGCAGGTGCAGGCATTCGCCGCACCGCGCACCACCGGCATCTGGGACGACATCCGTCACGACCTGACCGAGTCCGTCGCCTCCCAGGGCGGCAACGTCGAAATCTACGCCGGCGTATTCGGTGCCGAGATGCTGACCCGCCTGCCCGCCTTCACCCCGGACGGTCAGCCCGGCGAGCGCATCGCCCGCTTCGTGGGCGTGGACGGTCCCCGCTGGTTCCTGCGCGGCGTCATCTCCGGCGCGGCTGTGCTCGGCGACGATAAGGCTGCCGCCTCCGTGGAGGAAGTTTTCCGCACCGTCGTGGTGGACCGCGGCGACGACCCGCGCCCGCCGCGCGAACTGCTGCCCATGACTCTGCCCGCCGACCTGGTTGTGGCTGAGGAAGAGCCCGCCGTGGAAGAAGAGACCGAGAACGAGCACAGCAAGCTGCGCCCGATGCCTCGCCGCGGCCCTGAGATTACCGAGATTGGCTAATGCCTGAGTTTTCGAACTACCCGAGTGCGCTCGCGGTTCCAGAGGAGCAGATTCTTGCTCCCGGGTACCCCGAGCGCTTTCGCGTACGCCTTGCCGGACGCGTGGAGCAGGTATGGCTGCCTGCGCTGCAGGATAAGCCGATGTACCGTGCCGAGCTGGTGGTGGCTAAGTCGAAGCCCCTGCAGTGGTCGAGCCCGCTGGCGCTGATTGGTATGCCGATTGTGGAGCCGCCCGGTGAGGATTTCGAGGAGGAGTCCGAGGACCTCGAGAAGCAGCACCATTTGAACACGGCATCTTTGGCGACTGTGGCGGTGCAGGAGCCTCACGAGGTGTCTTTCCCACCGTATGCGCCGTTCAACCCGGGCGATAGGGTGCTGCTGAAGTGGCAGGGGCAGCGGATGGTGCCCGGCGTGCTTGCCGGTGCCTTGCTGCGCTGTTCCGGTGTGGTGTCGGTGAGGGCTCATCAGCCGGTGATTTATAACCCGCGCTATGAGATCGTGCCGCAATTCTTTGCTGAGAAGGGAAAACATGAGCGCTGAGCAGTCTTCGACCCAGCCCGATCCGAACGCTAACCCCGCAACTAGCCCGGCTGCTGACCCGGCGCGGGAGGAGAATCAGCTGGCGCAGAGCCTGAGCGCCTCCATGGGTGCGAATATGCGCCGCACCGCCAACGGTGATGTGGATATTCTGCACGCTATCGGCGGCTGGCGCGGCCTGGTGGAATCCTCCCTGCCAGCTGTGGCGTTCCTGGTGTTGTTCACCGTGACGAAGGAACTGAACCTGTCCCTGATTGCGGCGTTGGCTGCGGCGGGCGTGTTCACGCTGATTCGTCTGGTGCAGGGCTCTAAGCTGGTGAGTGCGCTGACCGGTCTGGTGGGCGTGGCGATTTGTGCGTTTGCCGCGTACCGTACCGGTAATGCGAGCGACTACTTTGTGGTGGGCTTCTGGACGAACGGCGTGTACATCCTGGCGTATCTGCTGTCGATGCTGGTGCGTTGGCCGCTGATGGGCCTGATTTTTGCGGTCATTCGCGGTGAGGCGCTGAGCTGGCGCCAGAACCCGGTGCGCCTGCGCCAGTACATGCTGGCGACCTGGATTATTACCGTGCTGATGATGCTGCGCCTTGCCGTGCAGGTGCCCCTGTATTTTGCGGATAATGTGGAGGCGCTGGGCGCGACCCGCCTGATTATGGGTCTGCCGCTGTACGCTTTGGGCGTGTGGCTTGCCTGGCGCGTGTCGGCTCCCGAGGAGGCACCGGTGAGAGAGGACCCCGAGGCTGACGAAACTGCCGAAGCTTCCGAAGCTGCCGAAGTTGACGGTTCAGAAAGCCGCTAACTCCACAACTTCATATGTAGAAGAACTTCATAGAAGTACGCGAAAGCCCCGGTACCCGTGACCGGGGCTTTCGCCTCCTCAAAAACTTGCGTATAAACGCTATGCAAAAGTTTGCGCATAAACGCTTATGCGAACAGTGCGCGGATCTGGTCCTCACCGGCAATGGTTGTGATGAAGAACAGCTCGTCGCCGCCCTCAATCGCCACGTCGGAACTGGGCGGGATCGGGGCGCCGTCACGCAGGATTGCGGTGAGCACCGTATCGACGGGCCACTGCACGTGATCCACGCGGTAACCGATGACGGGGTGGTCATCCGGCACGGTGTACTCGGCGAGGGTCGCGCCGCCAGCCTGCAGGGTCAGCAGGCGCACCACGTCGCCGACTTCCACGGCTTCCTCGACGAGGGCGGTCATCAGGCGCGGGGTGGACACGGCAACGTCCACGCCCCAGGAGTCGTCGAAGAGCCATTCGTTACGCGGGTTATTCACGCGCGCCACGGTGCGCGGCACACCGAACTCACTACGCACCAGCAGGGACACCATCAGGTTTGCCTTGTCGTCACCGGTTGCGGCAACAACCACGTCCGCCTTGTTCGGGTGCACCTGGCGCAGCACGGACAGTTCGCAGGCGTCACCAATATGCCAGCGCACGCCGGGCAGGTCGGCGCGCTTCTTGACTTCGGGTTTGGAGTCGATGATGGTCACGTCGTGGCCGTTCATCATGAGTTCTTTAGCGATGGAGGCACCCACGGAGCCGGCACCAACAATGAGGACCTTCACTTACTTCTCACCTTTCGAGGAGTCACGATGGCGGCCGATGAGTTCGAGGGGGTCGGGCAGCTCCGGGGGAGTGTCACCGAGATGGAATTCGTGCTCGACAACGGGGGTTTCGTTGCGCTCCTGCTCGGGGGTGATCGTCACGCCGGATTCGGCGGGCTTCTTCGGAGCGTGGGGGTGCTTGCGGTGACCGGATGCGGGGGCGTAGTCCGCTTCCATTTCTTCATCTTCAACGCGCGGCGGGCGGGAGAGAATGCGGGTTACGTCCGCGACGTCGTCGGTGCGCATCATCACGTGCACGCTATCGCCCTGCTGGTAGGCGGAATCGGGGCGGGGGAGCATGCCCTCACCAAAGCGGGTGATGTAGGCGATGCGCACCCCGGCGGCACGTTCGATGCTGGTCAACGCGTGGCCAGCCCAGCCGTCGTCGAGCGGAATTTCGGTGAGCATGAGGCGGCCCGAGGGTTCACGGAAGTCGCCCTTGAGCGCCTGCTCGGGCAGCAGGCGGCGCAGCACCTGGTCGGTGGACCAACGCACCGACGCCACCGTAGGAATACCCATGCGCTGGAAGAACTCGGCGCGGTTCGGGTCGTACACACGCGCCACAACATTCTTCACCTTGAACATTTCACGCGCCACGCGGGCGGCAATAATGTTCGAGTTATCGCCTGACGAGACGGCGGCAAAAGCGTACGCCTCGGTAATGCCGGCACGCTTGAGAGTGTCCTCATCAAAACCAACACCGGTAACCAGGCGGCCCTCAAAGCCCTTACGCAGCGGCTGGAAAGCACGTTCGTCCTGGTCAATGACGGCGACCGTATGCCCCGAAGCTTCCAGAGTGCGCGCCAGCATGACGCCCACGCGTCCGGCACCCATAATGACGAAGTGAGGCATACATCCCTCCGAGTGTTGATGTTTTATGGCGATAAGGCATGACCGCCTACCTCTACCAGTGTAATGGGCGGGTGAGCCTCCGCGCCGATGCCCCGTGATATTCCGCTCGCAATGCCCACTATTCGGCTGAATAAAATTGAGCTTTGAAGCCGCGACCGATAGCCTTAACAGCGTGAGGAATCGTTGGGATAGGATGCGCATCGCCCTGACCGGTCAGCCGGTCAGCACGCGAAATCTTTCGGCAGTCGCGCTGCCGAAGCGCTACGCCCTGCCTCTTTTCGGTGCCGACGGCATCTCTTCGGTCGCCTACGCCGCCGACCAGATGATTTTGACCCTTGCCGCTGCGGGTGCGTCTGCGCTCGCTTTTTCGCCCTGGATTGGTTTGGGCGTGGCGATGGTGGGTCTGCTGGTGATTGGTACCTACCGGTACAACATTAATCAGATTGCTTCTGAGGGCGATATTCAGCTGGTGCACCGCAAACTGGGTGCGTTGCCGTCGATTGTGATGGGTGCGTCCTCGCTGATGGACTATACGCTCACTGTGGCGGTGTCGATGTCTTCGGCGTCCTCGTTTTTGGTGGCGTTGTATCCGCAGATTCAGGATTGGCGCACGCACATTGCGGTGCTGCTCATTGTTGCGCTGACACTGTTTGCGCTGCGTGGCGTGCAGCTGCTGGGCAAGATTGCGTACTGGCCGCTGTACGTGTTCTTGGCGCTGTTGGGGGTCACCCTTATTGTGGGTTGGATTCGTGCCGCGACGGGTACCCTGCCGCTGGCTGAATCGGCGACCTACGTGATTGCCCCCGAGCTCGAGACCCACTCGCTGGAGGGTCTGGCGCTGATGCTGCTTCTGGCGCGTTCTTTCTCCGCCGGCTTGGTGGCGTTCTCGGGTGTTTCTACGATTTCTAATTCGGTGAGGTACTTCCGCCGCCCGAAGAAATATAATGCGGCGATCACCATGATGCTGATGGGCCTGATTACCTCGGTACTGTTGGTGAGCCTGCTCGGTTTTGCTGCGGCAACCCGCGTTCACATGGTGCACGATACGACCCGTTTCTTGTTCATTGACGGGCACACGCCGGGGGAGTACTTCCACCAGAAGCCTGCGCTGTACCAGGTGGCGTTGGCGATTTATCAGGGCGTGCCGTTCTTTGCGCAGCTGCTGGTTTTTGCCACGGTGGGCGTGCTGATTATTGCCTCGTTGACCGCGTTTACGGGCTTTCCGGTGATTGCTTCGTCGCTAGCTGATTACCAGTACCTGCCGGTGTTCTTCCGCAGCGTGGATTCGCGCGGCCTGTACGCGAACGGTGTGCTGGCGCTGTCTGCGATTTCGATTTTCCTCACCACCGTTTTCAACTCGGACGTGTACTCACTGATTCAGCTGTACATCGTGGGCATGTGCCTGTCGATGGTGCTGGTGCAGCTGGCGGTGGTGCGCTACCGCATGCGTCTGCTTCGTATTACCCTGGCGCAGATGCCGCGCCGCGCCCTGCTACGCGATATTGCGGTCTCCGCGGTGGGCGTGATGGTGACCGCCGCGGTGCTGGTCATCGTCGTGGTGACGAAGTTCGCCGCCGGTGCGTGGCTCTCCCTTGGAATGATTGCCCTGATGGTTGGAGGTATGGTTGTGACTCGCCGCCACTACGATGCGGTGGATGCCGCCTTGGACATCCCCCTGAACGCTGAATCCGTTGCGGATGTGGCGGCCCTGCCTTCGCGTGTACACGCCATCGTGTACGTGGAGCGTGTGCGCCGCCCGGCGGTTCGCGCCCTGTCCTATGCGCGTGCCGGTCGCCCCTCCACGATTGAGGCGCTGACGGTCAACAACGACCGCGCCGCTCTGGAAGTCGTGAAGAAGCGCTGGTATGCCCTGGGTATTCCGGTGCCGCTGTCGGTGATTGATTCGCCGTACCGTGACACCGTGGAGGCGGTCGTCTCGTATATTCGCCGCCGCCGCAAGAAGTCGCCCCGCGATATTTTGGTGGTGTACCTGCCCGAGTTCGTGGTGGAGCACTGGTGGCAGCGTCTTCTGCACCGCCGTACGGTGCGCCGCCTCAAGCAGGCGCTTCTGCATGAGCCGGGCGTGATGACCGCGACCGTGCCGTGGGCGATGCACGAGGACGAAGTGTATGACGAGATCTTTGATCAGCGCCTGCAGGGCAAGGACTCAGCTGCCAATGATTCGACCGCAGAGGCTGCTGACGGTTCTACGGCGGCGGTCGCCCCGAACGTGACCCGTTCTGCCGGTGGCGGCCGCGAACTGATTCAGAGTAACCGCCACGCGGTGTACCGCGGCCGCCTGCACGAGGCGGACGCTGTGGCGCGCGAGAAGAAGCGCTAGCCGTATCGGCTAAGCCGATTTCTGAGCCTCCGTACACCCCGTACGTAGCCTCGTACATCCCCTCGAATAGCGCCTGGACTTTGCCCTTTACGCCCTATTCGGTATCCCTAGCGGGGCGTCGGAATCGGAATAAAGATACAAACCGGTGTAAAATAGTTCACATTAAGTGATTCTTTAGGAGACAATGCTGTGACTCACACTGCTACCACGCCTGCCGCCTCCAACAATGTAGACGGATACAGCGTCGGGCAGACCCTCACCGTCACCTGTGAGGCACCCGCGCACGGCGGCGCTTTCGTAGCGCGCACCGAACAGGGCGTCATCTTCGTGCGTCACGGCATCGTCGGCGAACAGGCAGAAGTGCGCATCACCGCAATCGGCCCCAAGCGCCGCTTCTACTTCGCGGATGTTATCTCCGTACCCGTACCCTCCCTGGCACGCCGTGCCCACCCCTGGATTCAGGCGGATGCGCTCGCCACCGACGAGGAACGCGCCGCCGCCACCGGCGTACCCGAACTGCTCGGCGGCATGGAGTACGGCCACATCAACCTGGATGAGCAGCGACGCTACAAGACCGATATCGTCCGCACCCAAATCAACCGACTGGGCGGCCTGCCCCTCGAATCGCCCCTGCTGACCAACCTCATCGTTGAAGAGCTTCCCCTGCGCGATAACAACGAGGGCCTGTCCTGGCGTACCCGAGTGCGCTACAACGTGACCAAGGTCCGCGCGCACGATAGCGAAGAGAAGAACAGCGAGCAGAAGAACGGCGGCAAGAAGAACCCTGCCGTCACCTGGCGCATCGGCATGCACCCGTACCGCGCCTCCCAGCCCGTACCGGTCGTCGACTTTCCCCTTGCCGCCACCGAGCTACGCAACCTGCAGCTTGAGAAGCTGAACCTGCGCGGCGTACGTGAGGTTGAGGCGACCGTCTCCTCCCGCGGCAGGGTCCTGCTGCAGTTCATCGTCGACCCCCGCTTCTCCATCGAAGAGGTCGCCAAAGACATCGAACAGCAGGCATCCGACGCTTGGGGTCTGCTCGCCAAGCGCAAGATTTCACTGTTCTTCACCCCGCAGTCCACCTCCAACGGCAAGCCCAAGCGCCGCCGCCCCGGCTCCTCCCACAGCCCCTACCGCCGCGTACCCGAAGGCGACCAGCTGCTCGGTGCCGGCCTGCGATCCGTCACCGAAGAAGTCACCTTCGGCTCCCGCCGATTCAGCTACCAGGTGTCCGCCGGCGGCTTCTGGCAGATTCACCGCGCCGCCCCCTCCACCATGGTCGGCACCATGCTCACCATGCTCCGCCCGCAGGAAGGTGAATGCACCCTCGACCTGTACGCCGGCGCGGGCCTGTTTACCGCCGCGCTCGCGGACGCCGTGGGCGCAACGGGTACTGTCGTCAGCATTGAGGGCTCCCCGGTGACCCATAAGGATGCGCGCTCGAACTTCGCGCCGGATGGTTGCTCCCGCACCGAGAACTCCGCGAACACCCGCATCGAGGTGATTCGCGGTGACGTGGCGCGCCACCTGGTCGATTTGAAGACCGCCCTTGAATTTGGTGAGATCCCCGCCATTGATGCGGTGGTCCTTGACCCGTCCCGTGAGGGCGCAAACCGCACCACCCTGGAACGCCTGGATGCGCTGGACCCCAAGCGTATTCTGTACGTGGCGTGCGACCCGGCATCCCTGGGCCGTGACACCGGTATTTTGCGTGAGCTGGGTTGGGACATGGTGCAGCTTCGGGCGTTCGATATGTACCCGAATACGCATCACGTGGAGTCTGTGGCGCTGTTTGAGCGTGCCCCGGCGAAGCCTCGTCCGCGCCGCCGCCGCACCAAGTAGAGCAGCACTAGCCGTACGTAGATAACCACCGTGTTGGGCTGGCTGGACTGTTCACCAGCCAGCCCACTAGGGGTTATTTCAGACCGTTTTCACTCAACCCGGTGCGTCTTGCTCTGCGGGCGCATAAATCTGCTTTTTGGCACCGTAAACGGTAGAATCATTGAAGAACCAACGCACGGAATGAGCCGTGCCCCAACCTTGAGGAGTGTGGGTGTATGTCCGCTGAAAACGCAATGCCGCAGGAGGAGACCCCGAATAGCGTCGCCGGTGGCGCACCCACCGCAGACTACAGCATTGGCGACGGTGCCACTGCCAAGTTGCTCCCCGGCATTCAGTCCCCGGCGGATTTGCAGAACCTCAGCTACGAGCAGCTGGAGGAGCTCTCTAAGGAGATCCGCCAGTTCATTGTGACGAACGTGTCGGCAACTGGCGGTCACCTGGGCCCGAACCTGGGCGTTGTTGAGCTGACCCTCGGTATTCACCGTGTCTTCGAATCTCCCAAGGACAATATTCTTTTCGATACCGGCCACCAGTCCTATGTGCATAAGCTGGTGACCGGCCGTCACGCGTTTAAGACTCTGCGTCAGAAGGGCGGCCTGTCAGGCTACCCGGATCGCGGCGAGTCTGAGCACGACATTATTGCCTCGTCGCATGCCTCCAGCTCGATTTCGTGGGCTGACGGTATTTCTCGCGCGCATAAGCTCAACGGTGAAGATGACCGCTACACCGTGGTTCTCATTGGTGACGGCGCGCTGACCGGCGGCATGGCGTGGGAGGCTGTGAACAATATTGCAGCCGACCGCACCCGCAAGGTCGTGATTGTGGTCAACGATAATGGCCGCTCCTACGCGCCGACTATTGGCGGTTTTGCGAACCAGCTGTCTGAGCTGAAGCACGGCGTGCAGCAGCAAGTGGATCGTGTGCGCCTCGACCACCGCTACGACCACGCGCTGGATGCGGTGCGCATCGGTCTGCAGCGTGGCGGCCCCGTCGGTCAGATGGTGTACCGCGGCCTGCACGGCATGAAGGCGGGCATTAAGGACGTCGTTGTTCCCAAGGGCATTTTCGAAGACCTGGGTATGAAGTACGTGGGCCCCATTGACGGCCACGACCAGCAGGCTGTGGAGAACGCACTGACCGCGGCGAAGAACTACGCCGGCCCGGTGATTGTGCACGCTATTACCGAGAAGGGCCACGGCTACGCACCCGCCCGCGCGAACGAGGACGACCAGTTCCACGCGGTGGGCCAGATTGACCCGCTGACCGGTGAGGACGTTTCGACCAGCACCGCCGAGTCGTGGACTAGCGTTTTTGGCCGCGAAATTGCGGATATTGCGGATGAGCAGGAGAACGTCGTCGGCATTACCGGCGCAATGCTCATTCCCGTGGGTCTGCGCGAGTTCCAGAAGCGCCACCCCGAGCGCGTTATTGACGTAGGTATCGCTGAGCAGCACGCCGTGGCGATGAGTGCAGGCCTGGCGTACGGCGGCATGCACCCGGTGGTTGCTCTCTACGCGACCTTCCTGAACCGCGGCTTTGACCAGCTGCTCATGGACGTTGCCCTGCACAAGGCGGGCGTGACCGTGGTGCTGGACCGCTCCGGCATTACCGGTCCGGACGGCGCAAGCCACCACGGCATGTGGGATTTGGCGATGCTGCAGTTCATTCCGGGTCTGCACCTGGCGGCTCCGCGTGATGGCGCGACCCTGCGCGAAGAACTGCGTGAGGCTGTAGCTATCAACGACGCCCCGACCGTGATTCGCTACCCGAAGGGTTCCGTGGGTGAGGACATTCCCGCCTTGGAGCGCCGCAGCGATGGCGTGGACGTGCTGGCACGCACCGGCGAACCCCACCCGGAGACCGGTCAGCGTGACGTACTGTTCGTTGCTGTGGGCGCTATGGCTCGTGTGGCTCTGGAAGCCTCCAAGGTTCTTGCCGCCGAGGGTATCCAGTCGACCGTGGTTGACCCGCGCTGGGTGATGCCGGTGCCGCCTTCGGTCATTGAGCTGGCCCGCGATCACCGCATTGTGGTGACCATTGAGGACGGCGTGCGTTCCGGTGGCGTGGGTTCGCGCATCCGCCAGGAAATGCGTGCGGCTGGCGTGGATACCGCGCTGAGCGAGCTGGGTCTTCCGGCGGAGTTCATTCCGCACGCTTCTCGTGAAGAGATCCTGGAAGAGGTTGGCCTGACCGCGGAAACTATTATCGCGGACCTGCGTGCGCAGTTGGCAGGCGATAAGGTGCCGTTCGCTCGTGAAGAGGGCCAGAAGCCGCGCCACACCCGCTAAGCGGTCGTACCTGAAACGTGCCGCCTGAGCTGCTCTCGGCAGCAGGCATCAGTAGCGGTTATAGACAGCACAAAGCCCCGCCCATCACGATTGATGGGCGGGGCTTTGCTGTATGCATATTTTGCCGTACGTAGGTTTTGCTCTACGTAGGTTCTGGGCCGCTGGTTTTAGGAGTTGCCGGTGCCACTAACGAAAATCTTGCCGCCCTTCACCTGCACCGGGTAGCTGGTCAGCGCCTCCTCCGCGGGGCCGTGCACGACCGAGCCGTCAGCTACGGCGTACTCGGAGCCATGGCAGGGGCACACGATACGGTTAGAATCCTGTACCTGCACCTGGCAGCCCTGGTGGGTGCAGACGGTGCTGAATGCCTTGTACTCGCCCGAAGAGGGCTGGGACACGATCACGGTCGTGGAGCCGTGCGTCAGACGTGCCGCCTTACCCACGCCCACTGCGGAGGCGGCGCCCATCTCAACGCTGCCTTCGGGTGGGGTGACGTCGGAGTCATCTTCGGCGCAGGAAGCGAGTAGCGCACCGGATGCAACGGCACCGGTGACGAGGGTTGCGCGGCGGGAGAAGACGCGAGCAGAAGATTCAGTCTCTGCGGTATCGACTGCGGTGTCGACGGCTGCAGATTCAGTAGCGGGGGAGGCGCACGCCTCCTGAGAACGGCAACATCCGTTGGGTGCGGGCATGGTGGGTCCTTTCGTGTACTCTCTCCACCCTATGCCCGTTTGGGATAAAAATCGAATGAGAGCAGGCTAAGCTTTGTTCCCGCCTGCACCCGCGAAGAGAATAGAAATGCCGGTCGGGCGGTCGCATCAGCAACACACCCAACCGGCACACACGTCTATTCAGCGTTAGAGAAAACTACCCCAGGTGGCGGGCAAAAATCGGCGCAATCACGGGGGCAACCAGACCCGTCTGCCAGGGGCGCGCACCGTACTCGGCGAGCGCATCCCGCAGGGTCTGCTCGTCGAAACGAGCCGGTGGCTCCCAGCAGAGGCGGCGAACATAATCGGTCGTGATCAGGTTCTGCGCCGGAATGGTCAGCTCCTCCGAGAGCT
The DNA here is from genome assembly GCF_964210535.1 of Rothia mucilaginosa. Classification (GTDB taxonomy): domain Bacteria; phylum Actinomycetota; class Actinomycetes; order Actinomycetales; family Micrococcaceae; genus Rothia; species Rothia mucilaginosa_F. The sequence goes on along the minus strand of NZ_CAXOMR010000006.1, from coordinate 13,812 downwards.
CATCAATCGCCTGACGAACCTCGGTAAACAACGCCAAATTCTCGGGTCGCTTAGACTCCCACGCCTTCAACGGCGGCGGAGCAGTCGACGGCAAAGTGAACGGTACGGCGTTCTCACCGCGTGCCGCCGCGGCAATCGCACGCACCCAGCGCGGACCCTCACGACGCAGGCCGCGCGTCTGAAAACCGGGAATCGCCATGATAGCGGGCACGTTACGCGGCATGGTGCGTGCCGCCTCCACAATCGCAGAATCGGGCAGCAGACGCTTCGCATCAACGTCCTTCTTACGCGCCAGCGAATCACGCTCAAGCCACAGGTTACGCAACGCCGTCAGCTGCTTGACGGAACGCAGCATCGTGCGGCCCTTCGTCTTACGCCAACGCTCCGGCTGATCCGTAGGATCCTTCACCGGGGACTTACACAGGTACTCGAACTCCTCCAGGGCGTACTGCAGCTTACCCTGCTTGCGGAGCAGCTCCTCCAGCGCGTCACGCAAATCAATGAGCACGTCAACGTCCAGCAGCGCATAGTTCAGCCACGACTCCGGGAGAGGGCGGCGCGACCAGTCTTCCTTCGAGTGCTTCTTCGCCAGCTTATAGCCGAGCAACTCCTCAACGGTCGCACCCAGATTCACGCGCTCCAGACCGGCAAGACGCGCACCAAGCTCCGTATCAAACAGACGATTCGGGCGCATACCGAGCATATCCAAGCTCGGGAAGTCCTGAATCGCGGCGTGAATAACCCACTCTGCATCCGCCAGAGCATCGTTAATAATGCGCAGATCCTTAAACGCCTCAGGGTCAATCAGGTACAGCTGATCCTCACGCTTAAGCTGCACCAAAAAAGCACGCGAACCGTAGCGGATGCCCTGAGCGCGCTCCGTATCAACAGCCACCGGGCCGGACGCCGCCGCCAACTGCTCAGCGGCACGACGCAGGCCGCTCTCCGTATTGATAAGGGTCGGAATCGGTGCGGAAGGGGTCTCCAGAGGAACAACATCCGGAACTTCGATACCGTTAAGGGTCAGCTGAGGGGTGCCTGCGGCATTCTGTTCAGCTGCGGTACTCATGCACTCAATCCTTTTCCTCTGTCTGATTCGACGCGCCCATACGATGCGCCAGATGCCCGGGTAGGCGTACGCCCGAGCAAACATGAGCCCGGGCGGGGTGGCGTGCCCGCGAAGGCACTACGCCATTCTACCCGCCCGAGCTTAAAGCCTCGAATTTAGAGAGACTCACAATAAGGGGTTCACCGGCGTGCCCGATGGGGGTCTTGCAGGGGTTTATTCGGCGGCTTACGCCTCGTCAGCCGGGGTATCACCAGCGGCTGCCTCAGTAGCCGGTGCCTCAGTAGCCGGTGCCTCAGTAGCCGGGGTCAGCGTCAGGCACACCGAATTAATGCAATACCGCAAATCCGTGGGAGTCGGGTAACCCTCACCCTCAAACACGTGACCCAGGTGCGAATCGCAGGCAGCGCAACGCACCTCCACACGGCGCATACCGAAGGTCGTGTCCTCCAGGTAGCGCACACGGTCCTCAGCCAGCGGCGCGAAAAACGACGGCCAACCACAATGCGAATCGAACTTCTGATCGGAACGGAACAGCTCCGTACCGCAGGCACGACACGAATACACACCCTCCGTGTGGGTGTTCCAGTACTCGCCGGTGAACGCGCGCTCGGTGCCGCCCTCACGCAGAACAGCGTACTCTTCAGGCTTGAGCACTTCACGCCAGTTCTTGGCGATAGCACCCACGCCGGGTAGCGAATTGCCCATCATGACTCCTTCAGTTTGCTCTCTTGCCCAGGCTCCTACGACTTATGTAACGCCGCGGCCGGGCGGGTTATTCCCGCTGAGCGCGGACTAAGCGCGGATGTCAGCGTACTTGCCGTTGGTGAGCTTCAGCAGGTCGTCCGGGGCGAGCTCAACATCCAGGCCGCGCTTACCGCCAGAGACCATAATCGTGTCAAAAAGCTGCGCGGACTCATCGAGCAGGGTGGGGGAGGGGGTCTTCTGGCCCAGCGGAGAAATACCGCCCACCACGTAGCCGGTGCGGCGCTCAGCGACCTTCGGGTCGCACATGGAGGCGCTCTTCCAGCCCAGGGCGGCGGCGGCGGCCTTAATGTTCAGCTTGCCAGACACGGGCACGATCGCGACGGCGAAATCCTTCTCGTGCACGATCAGCAGGGTCTTGAACACCTGCTCCTCGGAAGCGCCGAGGTTCTTCGCGGCTTCTTCACCGAAGGAGGTGACGCCCTCAACGTGCTCGTATTCGCGCATCTGGAAGGGGGTGTTCGTCTCGGTCAGCAGCGCTACGGCGGCGGTTGCTGCGCCGCTCTTCTTACCTTTAGTTTTCTTAGCCATACAACCATTTTACGGAAGACGCCATGCGCCGATACCTATGCGCTGATACCTATGCGCCGAGAAGCCACATGTGTTTCGAAAAGCAACAACAATGGTGGCTTCTCGAAACACATGTGGCTTCTGCGTGTCTGAAGGATGCGGAATGTCTGCGGGGTGCGGAATTTTAGGGTCGTGTGGAAGGGCTAGTCATCGACAGGTTCATAATTCATAATTTCCCATTTCTGCCCGTTGTGCTTCAGCTCAAACTTAAAAGTGTCATCAGTTTTATCGTCATTACTCCATTTGCGCCAGCTACCGTCGGATTCAACGTAGGTCTCATAGTCCCATTCGCGGTAAGCTTTCCAAAAATAGGTTTCACCATCTTCCGACCAGGGGTTACCGTCAGCTAGATAGTGGTTTATACCGCCGATGACCCATCCGCCGTTTTTGTAAAGGTCCTCGACGGCTGAATAGGCTTTGATCTCACTTTCGAAAGAGGGGGACATAAACTTGAATGCCATCGAGTAATCGCCAGTTTGAGTACCGTAATTACCCCATAAAATCCAGGCATCCATCGTCTTGCGGAGGCCCTCCAGAGACTTTTCGTTGTAGCCGTCCTCTGGGGCGTTAGGCTTCGGTACATTCTGTGCGGGACCGTATTTATCAGCAGGGCGATACTCACCGTCGGGGGCTTTGGACCTGCCAGAGTATCCGCGAACGGTAGATGGAGTGGCGCTCGCTGTAGGCGATTCAGCCGCTGTAGTAGATGCCGAGGCGATTTCGCTCGATGCGGTAGATGCGGATGCGCTCGCATCGTTGGCAGCTTGCTGGCCGCAGGCAGCGAGCAGGGTACCAAGACCCAGGAGGGTACCGCCGCTCAGCATTGCGCGGCGGGTCAAAAGAGTGGAAGTCATGGAAGTGTATTCCTTATATCGGTGTGGTGTGTAAAAAATGAATACTGATTAGACATTCAAATCTTCGAAGTCAAGAATTAACCACTTTTGGCCGTTATGTTTCATTTTGACTTTGAAAGTATTGTTAGTTTTATCCTCGTTATCCCATGCAGTCCATTTACCGTCTGGTTCAACGTGAATCTCCTGGTTCCAGTTGCGATACATTTTCCAGAAATATGTTTCGCCGTCTTCAGACCAAGGCGACCCATCAGCTGTAAAATTTTCGATACCGTCGATAACCCATCCGCCGCGCTTATATAGTTTTTCGATGCTTTCGTAGGCTTCTAATTCGGAGCTGAAACTAGGCGAGATGAATTCTCGTGCCTTTGCATAATCGCCAGTTTGGATACCGTAGTTTCCCGATTGGACCCATGCGTCAAATGTTTTGCGTAGGCCTTCTACAGATTTTTCGCTGTAGCCTTCTCCGGGGAGGCTAGGTTTCGGAACATTCTGAGCAGGACCATATTTGTCTGCCTTGCGGTACTCGCCATCGGGTGCCTTGGACCCGCCGGAGTAGCCTCGGACGGTAGAAGGGGTTGCCGAGGCTGAGGGCGACTCAGTACCGGATGCCGAGGCGGTCTCGCTCGGCGCTGCGGTTGTGGTGGCTGCCGCCTCGCTATTTGCTTGCTGGCCGCATGCTGCGAGCATGGCGCCAAGACCCAGAAGGGCGCCGCCGCTCAGCATCGCGCGGCGAGTAAAAAGAGTGGAAGTCATGGAAATACATTCCTTATATTGGTGAATTAAACCTGGTGGTACTTATAGCTCGTGCTCGTATTTGCTATTGATAATTTTCCAGTAGCCATCAGAGTATGTGTAGAGAAAATAGAAAGTATCGTCACTTGTATCGGTATTTGCCCTTCTTGTTATATCTCCATTCGATTCAATGTATATTTCAGTTGACCAAATTCTGCGGACTTTCATACGATAGATTTTCTTAGATTCATCATAAAATAGGGCGCTTTCACTCTGGTATGAATCTAGGGAATCTACAACCCATCCACCATTTTTGTAAAGTATTTCAATATATTTGTAGAACCTATATTCTTCAGTATCTTCTGTTACATACTTGAATGCATAGGAACAGTCACCAGTCTGAATTGCGTAGTTATGGGCATTGACCCAATCCTCCATCATGTGATTGAGACCTTCTTCAGTTTCGGGATACTGTGTAGGCTCATTGCGAGGCTTGGGGACGTTTTGTGCAGGGCCGTAGCCGTCGGCTTTGCGGTACTCGCCGTCGGGTGCCTTGGACTGCCCGGAGTAGCCGCGGGTAATGACCGGGCTAGGGGTAGTTGATTCAGAGGCAACTTCAGAAGTAACAGCGGTTGCGGTTTCGCCCGGTGCTGCGGATGCGGTGGCTGCCGCCTCGCTATTTGCTTGCTGGCCGCATGCTGCGAGCAGAGTACTAATCCCAAGGAGGGCGCTGCCGCTCAACAGTGCGCGGCGGGTAAGAAAAACGGAAGTCATGGAAATACATTCCTCATATCGGTGTGAAGTGTGAATAGGTGGCTGGTTAGAAACCGGAAGACTTAACCAGCCACAAGGAAGAACCCGATAGCCGAGAAGCCACATGTGTTTCGAAAAGCCACAAAAGAAGTGGCTTCTCGGCGAACATGTGGCTTCTCAGCGTAAGACCCACGGCGGGGGAGCAGCCCTACATGTCAGGCCAGTCGCGGTGTAACGAATACTCCGTGTCCCCGTCACCGTTATCGTTCAGGTGCCAACGCTGGCCGGTGCGAATATCGGCCTTACGCAGACGAGGGTTTGGGTTATCCTTTTTGCCCATTGTGGGGTCATTCTTGCAACCCCAGCGAGTGTCATCTTCGGCGCAGGTACCTCCGACGCGTCCCACGTCAACCCACCAGACACGGACTAGCAGCGGGTCGACAGTTTCCTTCGTCAACACGACATCCAGAGCCTGCCAGTCACCGCCGTTCACACGGAAACGGCCAGAGTAAGACACCGTTGCGTAAGCGTGGAAGTTGCCTGAACGCTTATACACATAACTGGTCGCGGTCTTGCGTGACTCTTCACCACGTGCCCTGCTGACCGGCTTGCCCATGGTGTAGAAGCTGCCCTCGTCACCGTTGCCGTATTGGATGGTCATCTGGGTGGGGTAGGATTCCATCTCTACGTGGCCGATCATGAGGTCACCTTCCCAACGTGCAGTCGGTGCGTCGACGTAGAAGTTGACGGCCTGATTCTTATAGACGTTGGGGTTGTCTTCGCCCTGACCAGAGCCAAGGTTATAGGACTGCTTCAAAACAGGGGCCTGAATATTGGTGTTAGCGAATTGGTCCTCAATCTCTTGGACCATTTCCTCAGCAGTGGGGCCCTTGGGTTGGGCGGGGTCATTAGAGGTGAGGTTTTTGGTGTCGTTGGGTATGCAGTAGCGGCCGCCAACATGGTTGGGTATTCTATTGGCGTTATCTCCCTGAGGTAGAGCGCCTATGACGTAGTGGCCAGGATGTTGGTCTCCTTCCGTGTAACATTCTGCATCTCCGGCTTTTCTGGCTTCGGGTACAGTTCCGTAGATTGTTTGGTTAGTTCCATCACGCATTGGGATGTGGTTATCCTCCCAACTCTTGCGCGCTGCTTCTACCGAGGCGGCAGAAGACGGGTCATCTCCCGAAATTTGTGTCGTTTTCGATTGATTGACAGTGTGTGATCTTTTTGCAGAATCATCATTCTGAGGGGTGCTCTTATTTCCCGGAATTTTTACACAATGACCGTTAGAATTTTGGTTTGTGCATTCAACGGCGATAGAATTAGGGAAATATGACATAGAAATTACCGCAAGAATAGAAGCACATAAAGTGGAGAAAATTTTTCTATTATTATGCATTGATAGCTTCTTGGCGTTAGACATTAAAATCAGACCCAGAGATTTTCCAGTATCCATCAGAATATGCATACAAGAAATAGAAAGAATCATCATTCGTGTCTGTATTAGCATCCATTTTTAGGCGACCGTCAGGATTTACATATGTGACAGTTGACCAGATGATTCGGAATTTCATCCGATAACTCTTATTCTGATCATCGTAGATTAGGGGGCCTTCGGATTGGTAAGATTCCAGCCCTCCAATGATCCACCCTCCACGTTGGTAAAGCGATTCCGTATAGTTATATGAATTATATTCATCGGTATCTTTCGTGACATATTTGAACGCATATGAGCAGTCGCCAGTCTGGGTGCCATAGTTGTGTGCAACCAGCCAGTCCTGCATCATCTTCATGAGACCCTCCTCGGTCTCGGGGTACTGAGCAGGCTCATTGCGGGGTTTCGGTACATTCTGGGCAGGGCCGTAGCCGTCTGCCTTACGGTACTCGCCGTCGGGTGCCTTGGACTGCCCTGAATACCCGCGGGTGATGACCGGGCTCGGAGTAGCCGATGCAGAAGCTGCATCAGATGCCGCAGCAGAAGCCGATGCCGTTTCACTCGGCGCGGCAGTAGAAGAAGCTGCCGCCTCGTTATTTGCCTGCTGGCCACATGCCGCAAGCAGGGCGCCAAGGCCCACAAGTGCGCCGCTGCCCAGCAGGGTACGGCGGGTGAAAATGGTCGAATCCATAGAAGATGCGCTCCTATCGTCGGTGATGGTGTGATGTATATGTGCAAGTCGGGCTACTTTTCACAGGTCGAACTGACCACCGGAAGGAAAACAGCCCCGTAGCGCACCCGCTGAACGCATCAATGCGTTATGGAACACTACAGACACCACCCTACCGCATGTTTGCCGCCATTTGCATTCTTTTGGGTGCTACAGCGACGAAACATCACCATACGAACACCTCAATGTTTTATGTATCAAATAAATACCTGCACGCAAAGAATTTACACATAGTGGCTAGTGTTCCCCGGCAAAAGAATCCCTGCAGCAGACCAGGGGAGAGGGCCGCAGACCAAAAGAATGAACAGCAAGCTAGGGGCGTAGACAGTGGGGCAGAGGAATAGCCGATAGGTTAGGAGAATAATCGATAGGTTAGTGCCTTCACAACGAGTTTAAAACCCACGGCGAAGACACTAACCTATCGAACGCTGCGCCCACCTAAGAGCGCCTGCCCAAGATGGACCTACCACGGGATACACACACACCACCTCAGTCTCCGCACCCGAACACCCATGCCCTCGCATCCCCCGCCCGGTGCCACATGTCACCCACTTGCCCGCATCCCCGCACCCCCCCAACCCCACATCCCCACCCCTCCTCATGCCCGTAATGTGGCGGGCAACTCATATGGCTCACGTGGGGTGTTAGACAGTACTACACTTAAAGCGAATGTCACATCGCCGTCACTGAAGAAAAGAGTTTTTGTGCCCACCACGACCGTACACTTGACCGACCGCATCCCTCGCGTTTCTGCTGATGAGTTGCTGGCGGGTTTCCGCCCCTCTGAGCGTTTTGGTGAAGTGTCTTTTGATAGCTACATTCCTGATCCGAATCAGCCGTCGCAGGCTGAGGCTGTGCAGAAGCTGAAGGATTTTGGCGACAAGATTAATGGTGGCGGCGCTGGTGCCGGTTTCTTTGGTCGCCTGTTTGGTGGCAAGAAGAAGGATTCGACGAAGGCTGGCCTGTACCTTGACGGTGGTTTTGGTGTGGGTAAGACTCACTTGTTGGCGTCGCTGTGGCATTATGTGGATGGCCCGAAAGCGTTCGGTACTTTTGTGGAGTACACGAACCTGGTGGGTGCGTTGACGTTCCGTAAGACGGTTGAGGCGTTGAGCAGCTACAAGCTGGTGTGTATTGACGAGTTTGAGCTGGATGATCCGGGTGATACTGTGCTCATGTCTCGTCTGATGCGTGAGCTGGCGGATGCTGGCGTGAAGCTTGTGGCGACGTCGAACACTCTGCCGGGTGCGCTGGGTGAGGGCCGTTTTGCGGCTGAGGATTTTAAGCGTGAGATTCAGGTGCTTGCTTCGCAGTTTGAGGTGCACCGTGTGGATGGTGAGGATTTCCGTCACCGTGGCCTGCCTGCCGCACCGGAGCCTGTCGCTGATGATGCGTTTGATGCGAAGGTTGAGGAAGTGTTCGGCGGCCAGACTGTTGGCGTGGATAACTTCGCTGACCTGGTGGAGCATCTGGCTAAGGTGCACCCGTCGCGTTACCGTCAGCTGATTGATGGCCTGGATGGTATTGCGTGGCGTGATGTTCACCCGATTACTGAGCAGTCGGTGGCGTTGCGTTTTGTGGTGTTGGCTGACCGCCTGTATGACAAGGACTTGCCGATTGTTTCTTCGGGTGTGCCTTTTGACAAGGTGTTTACTGAGGAGATGCTGGCTGGTGGTTATCAGAAGAAGTATTTCCGTGCGGTGTCTCGTTTGACTGCGTTGGCTCGTGAGGGCATGCTCGGCGAGTCTGAGTAGCCGCCGCCTGACGCTGTGAAATCTTGCAGGGTGAATCCTGCAACGTGAACTGCGTAGCGTGAGTTGCGCCGGGTGAACCGCGCAGCGTGAACCGTGCCGAAAAGTTTATATAGTGAAGACCCCCGCCGGATGCTCTACGAGAGGATCCGGAGGGGGTCTTTGTTTGTCTTGGCTTGTTATGATTCGCGGGCTTGCTAAATGCACACCGCAAATAGGGAAGTTAAAAACATACCGCCCGTTCCTGAGAGGAGCCGGACGGTGAGAAGTCAGCATCGGAAGGACGCCTTATTAAGAATCTTTCGTTACTGATTCTAGCATAGAGACTTGCTACTTCTGCAAGTGCTTCACATAAAAATTTTTTTGCGCTTTTTGGGAGTGTGAATGACGGTTTCGAATGCGTATATGGCGCAGTCAGGTTATTGTTAGTCTCAGATGAGCGCAATGATGCTTGTCAGGAGTGCAATGTCTGCACTTGATTGCAATCACTCACAAAGGAGTATGCCATGTCTACGGACATGAAGAACTACCGTATCGGTGTTGATGTCGGCGACCGTTCTGTTGGTCTTGCCGCTATCGAATTTGATGATGCTGGTTTCCCTATCCAGAAGTTGGCTTTGGTAACTTTCCGCCACGACGGAGGACTCGATCCGACCGAGAACAAGAGCCCGAAGAGCCGCAAGGAAACCCGCGGCGTAGCTCGTCGTACGATGCGTATGAACCGTCGCCGTAAGCAGCGTCTGCGTGACCTCGATAAGGTGCTTGAGAATCTGGGTTACACCGTGCCGGAAGGTCCTGAGCCTGAGACCTATGAGGCATGGACGTCCCGTGCACTGCTGGCTTCTATCAAGCTGGCTAGTGCTGATGAGCTGAATGAGCATCTGGTGCGCGCTGTGCGCCATATGGCTCGTCACCGTGGTTGGGCTAATCCGTGGTGGTCTCTTGACCAGCTGGAGAAAGCATCGCAGGAGCCGTCGGAGACTTTTGAGATTATTCTGGCTCGTGCGCGTGAGCTGTTTGGTGAGAAGGTTCCGGCTAATCCGACTTTGGGCATGTTGGGTGCTCTTGCCGCTAATAATGAGGTTCTTCTGCGTCCTCGCCGCAGCTACAACGCTAAGGAAGCTAATAACCCTAAGAAGGCTGAGAAGTACCTGGCTGATTACGGCACTCAGCCGCTGATGGCCGCGAAGGTGCGCCAGGAGGACCAGCTGGCTGAGCTTCGTCGTATCTGCGAGGTTCAGGGTATCGAGGATCAGTATGAGGCTCTTCGCGAAGCTGTCTTTACGCACGTGCGCCCCTACGTGCCGAAGGACCGCGTGGGTAAGGACCCGCTGAATCCCTCTGAAATCCGTGCAAGCCGTGCCTCGTTGGAGTTCCAGGAGTTCCGTATCCTCGACGCTGTTGCTAACCTGCGTGTGCGTACCGATTCCCGTACCAAGCGTGAGCTCTCCGAAAGCGAATACGATGCTGCGGTTGATTTCCTGATGTCCTACACGGGTAAGGACCAGCCGAGCTGGGCTGATGTGGCTGAAGAGATTGGCGTCCCGGGTAACCGTCTTATTGCACCGGTTCTTGAGGACGTTCAGCAGAAGACCGCGCCGTTCGACCGTTCGTCTGCAGCCTTCGAGAAGGCAATGAAGGCGAAGACTGAAGCACGCAAGTGGTGGGAATCTACTGATGACGACCAGCTGCGCAGTCTGTTCATTATGTTCCTTGCCGACGCAACGGATGACACTGCCCAGGCGGCTATTGAAGCGGGCCTGTATGAGCTGTTCGAGAGCTGGCCTGAAGAGGAGCGTGAAGCTCTTTCTAATATCGCCTTCGAAGCTGGCCGCGCAGGATACAGCGCGACGACCCTCTCTAAGCTGAGTGAGTACATGCACGAACACCGTGTGGGTCTTCACGAGGCTCGCAAGGCTGTCTTCGGTGTGGACGATACCTGGCGCCCGCCCCTGGCTAAGCTGGAGGAGCAGACGGGCCAGCCTACGGTGGACCGCGTTCTGACTATTCTGCGCCGCTTCGTCCTGGATTGTGAACGTCAGTGGGGTCGCCCGCAGGCAATCACGGTTGAGCATGCCCGCACCGGACTTATGGGCCCCGCTCAGCGTCAGGACATTTTGCGTGAGCAGAAGAAGAACCGCGAAGAGAACGAGCGTATTCGTAACGAACTGCGTGAGTCCGGTGTGGAAAACCCGAAGCGCGAGGATGTTCGCCGCCACCTGGTGATTCAGGAGCAGGAATGCCAGTGCCTGTACTGCGGCACGATGATTACGACGACTACTTCTGAGCTGGACCACATCGTACCGCGTGCTGGCGGCGGTTCCTCTCGTCGCGAGAATCTGGCTGCTGTGTGCCGCTACTGTAACGCGATGAAGAGTAACACCCCGTTCTACCGCTGGGCTTCCCCGGAGAAGCTCAAGGAGACCATTGACCGTGTTCGTCAACTGAAGGCCTTTAAGGACCCCAAGAAGGCTAAGATGCTGAAGAATCAGATTCGCCGCCTCAAGCAGACTGAGGCTGATGATCCGATTGATGAGCGCTCGCTGGCTTCGACCTCGTACGCGGCTGTGGCGGTGCGTGAGCGTTTGGAGCAGCACTTTAATGAGGGTCTTGCCCCTGACGATAAGAGCCGCGTGGTGCTGGATGTTTATGCTGGCGCAGTGACGCGCGAATCCCGTCGTGCGGGTGGCATTGATGAGCGTATTCTTCTGCGCGGTGAACGTGATAAGAATCGTTTTGATGTGCGCCACCACGCAATTGATGCAGCGGTCATGACCCTCTTGAACCGTTCGGTTGCTCTTACTCTGGAGCAACGCCATCAGTTGAGGCGCGAGTTTAATGAGACGAAGCGTGAGAACGGCTGGCGTGACTTTACCGGTCTGTACCCGGCTTCTCAGGAGAAATTCTTGGAGTGGAAGAAGGCCGCTACGGTTTTGGGCGACCTGTTGGCTGAGGCTATCGAGGACGACTCTATTGCGGTGGTGAGCCCGCTTCGTTTGCGTCCGAAGAATGGCTCCGTGCACGATGACACGATTAATGCGGTGAAGAAGCTGACTTTGGGTTCTGCATGGCCTGCTGATGCTGTGAAACGTATTGTCGATCCGGAGATTTACCTGGCTATGAAGGAGGTGCTGGGTAAGTTGAAGGAGCTTCCTGAGGATTCTACTCGCTCGCTTGAGCTGTCGGATGGTCGCTACATTGAGGCTGATGATGAGGTGCTGTTCTTCCCGAAGAAGGCAGCATCGATTTTGACTCCTCGTGGCGCGGCTGAGATTGGTGAGTCTATTCATCATGCTCGCCTGTATAGTTGGCTGACGAAGAAGGGGGAGCTGAAGTTCGGTATGCTCCGTGTGTATGGCGCGGAGTTCCCTTGGCTGATGCGTGAGAGCGGTAGCCGTGACATTCTGCGTATGCCCATTCATCCGGGTTCTCAGTCTTTCCGTGGTATGCAGGAAGGTGTGCGCAAGGCGGTTGAGAGTGGCGAAGCGGTTGAGTTTGGGTGGATTACTCAGGACGACGAGTTGGAGTTTGATCCGGATGACTACATTGCTCATGGTGGTAATGATGAGTTGAATCGACTTCTTCAGGTGATGCCGGAGAGCCGTTGGCGTGTGGATGGCTTCTATAATGCGGGTACTTTGCGTATCCGTCCGGCTTTGTTGTCGGCTGAGCAGCTTCCTTCTAATCTTCAGAAGAAGGTTGCTAGTAAGACTCTGAGCGATGTTGAGGTCATTCTTTTGAGAGCTGTCGAGAGGGGCTTGTTTGTTGCTATTAGCGGCTTCCTGCCTTTGGAGAGTCTGAAGGTTATTCGCCGCAATAACTTGGGTTTCCCCCGTTGGCGCGGTAACGGTAATCTGCCGACCTCGTTCGAGGTCCGTTCTTCGGCATTGCGCGCTCTGGGTGCGGAAGGCTAGGAGACCATGATGGATAGTAAGTGGCGTGTTCTTGATTTCACTGCCTATGAGGGCTTCCTGTCGTATGAGAGGGGGCGAATCGTGGCGGGGGAGCGGAGCACGCCACTTGCTGAGGTCGATTTTATCCTCCTTGGTATGGGGTGCTCCTGGGGTTACGGCCTGGTGGCTGGTCTGGAACGTTTTGATGTTGCTGCCGCGATTTGTGATTGGCGTAATCAGCCGATTTCTACGTTGTATCACTGGTCTGAGAATACGAAGGTGTTTACTCGTCATGAGGCTCAGGCTGAGTTGAGCGTGCCGCGTGCGAAGAATGCGTGGATGCAGATTGTGAAGGCTAAACTTCGGGGTCAGGCGAATTGTCTTGATGCGATGGGACGGCAGGGGGCTGCGGATATTCGCGCTTTGGCTCGTTCGGTGCGTTCTGGCGATCCGTCGAATGCGGAGGCTCAGGGGGCGCGCCTGTATTGGGGCGCATTCCTTCCGGAACAGGGATTCCGTCGTCAGCAGCTCTCGGATGACGTAGTGAATGGCATGCTCAATTATGGGTATACGATTCTTCGCGGCAGGGTTTTAACTCGTGTGATTGCTGCGGGTTTGTGCCCTACGCTGTCGCTGTTCCACCGGCATCGGTCGAATGCTTTTGCGCTGGTTGATGATTTGGTGGAGCCTTTCCGTCCCGCAGTGGATTATGCGGTGTATCAGCTGATTTCTGCTGGTTCTGTTGAGCTGGGCCGGCAGGAGAAGGCGGCTCTGGTTCAGGTGTTGTCTGATGCGGCGAATGGTGATTCGCCGTTTAAGCTCCGTACGGTGATGGAGGATTTTTGTTCTGAGTTTGCTCTCTATGTTGAGGGTAAGCGTGATAGGTTGTCGGTTCCGGTGTGGGAGCTGACGGCTGTTGAGGAGTTGTGTGAGGATGGCTGATCCTGTGTGGTTGATGGTGATGTTTGATTTGCCGGTGAAGACGAAGAGTGAGCGGAAGTTGGCGAATCGTTATCGTCATGTTCTGCTGGATTTGGGTTTTGACCGTATGCAGTTGAGTGTGTATGCGAAGTACTATCTGAATGGGAATGCGACGGGTTCTGATTTGTTCCGGTTGCAGGTTGAGGTTCCGCCGGGTGGTGCGATTCGTATTATGCGTTTTACGGATGCTCAGTGGGCTGGTTCGATTCGCCATTTGGGGCCGGAGGTGCAACAGATGGAGGAGAAGCCGGAGGCTTTGGATATCTTCTAGCTGAGATTCAC
>NZ_CAXOMR010000005.1:0-98038 GCF_964210535.1 Rothia mucilaginosa | reverse complement strand
CGCTCATGACCGAGCCTGCCCGAGACTCCCGGGGCTATAGGGTTACGCCGCCAGGATGCGCGCTGCCGCCTCCTGCTGGGAGCGGGCGAGTTCCGCCTCCTGCTCGGTCTGGCAGTCTACGCACACGCCCTGGTAGAGCACGTCTGCGCTGAAGAGCGCCATGCCGTGAAAATCGCTGGGGGTCAGGCAGGGTGCAGAGCCAACCGCGCAGTCTACGTCTTCGACCTTGCCGCAGCGTACGCAGAAGGCGTGGTGGTGGTTGTCGCCCGTGCGGGTTTCGTAGAGGGCGGGGGTTCCCGGCGGCTCGAACTTACGCAGCAGGTCGATATCGGTCAGATCGGCAAGAATGACGTAGACCGACTGAACCGTGATGGCGGGGATGCGCTCGCGGACTGCCTGCACGATGGTGTCGGCGGTGGAGTGCGGGTGTTCCTGCACTGCGTGGAGTACGGCGAGGCGCTGCTTGGTGACGCGGCGGCCCTTGGTGCGCAGACCGGTGGTCCATGCTTCTTCGAGCTGTTCGGGGCTCATTGTGGAGAGCAGGGGCAGACCGGTGGTGTGGGCGCAACCGGTGTTGTGATGGTCTGGGTTCTGGGTCTTCTTCGTATCGGAGGTTGTCTTTGCGTCGGTCATAGGTTTAAGTCTACACATTATTATGAGAAATTCATCATTATTTTATGAAAAGCTCATAATAAGCCGGCAGGGCATCCCTTTCATCCACTCTGTGGCGCCCCTCCTCACCCCGGCCTCGGGTGTGAAGAGATGCCGTACAATCAAAGAACCTAGAGTAACCCGCACCGGCGATCACCATCAAGGAGGATAGGGTCATGGTGTACGACTTCACAAACCCCATCTACATTCTGCTGATGATTCTGCTCTTTGGTGTGCCCATCGTGACCCCGGTGATTTACGGCCAGTACCGTAGCACCACTACCGGTTTTGATTTGGAGGGTCAGCTGATGCTCGGCCTGCTCTTCATTCTTTTTCTGGGTGCTTACGGCACGATTCTGCTGTTGGGTATTTTTCCGACTGCTACTGCGCAGGTGATGGAGCAGGTGCCCCTGGTGAATATCCCTGGTGCTATTCCCTAATCCTTTTTGAGCTTTTGGCGCATGGGTGACGCTCTGGGTGAATCCGCGCGCCATAAGGTGCGCCCGCGGGTGCTTGCACGTATTCTATAGAGTCAAGTACACACTGTACGCACTGACCTATTCGCTTAGGAGGATACCCATGCACAGCCATAACAATGGACTGAAAACTGCCCTGCTGATGGGCTCCATGGTGGGCATGATGCTGCTCATCGGTGGCCTGCTTTCGGCGACTTTCCGCACCTCCATTTTTATCTGGGTTATGGGCCTGTTTAGCTTGGGTTCGGTCGCGTACACCTACTGGAACTCCGATAAGCTCGCCCTGCGCTCCATGAATGCGTACCCGGTGAGCCGTGAAGAGGTCCCGGTGCTCTACGACATTGTGGAGGAGCTGTCCTCCCGTGCGGGTCAGCCCATGCCCGCCCTTTACGTGGCACCGACCATGACCCCGAATGCGTTCGCGACCGGTCGTAACCCGCAGAACGCCGCGGTGTGCTGCACCGAGGGTATTCTGCAGCTGCTGGATGAGCGCGAGATGCGCGGCGTGCTCGGCCACGAGCTGATGCACGTGTACAACCGCGATATTCTGACCTCCTCCGTGGCGGCGGGTATCGCCTCCATCATCGGTACGATTGCTCAGATTCTTTCGTTTGGCGCGATGTTCGGCGGTTCCAGCCGTGACGGTGAACGCTCGAACCCCCTCGCCATGTTCGTGGTTGCCATGCTGGCTCCCATTGCTACGCAGGTTATTCAGATGGCTATTAGCCGCACTCGTGAATTTGATGCCGACGAGGACGGCGCACGTCTGACCGGCGACCCGCTGGCTCTGGCTTCGGCACTGAACAAGCTGGAAAGCGGCGTGTCCATGTATCCGATGGACCCGAACAACCGCAACACTGAGGCGGCGAGCGCCATGATGATTGCGAACCCCTTCGGTTCGCTGAAGAACATGCTCTCGACTCACCCGCCGATGGATCAGCGTATTGCGCGCCTGCAGCAGCAGGCTCGTGAGATGGGTCAGTACTAAGTCTTTTCTCTGTTTGCACTATCCGGGTATGAATATGACTCGGCGTGACGATTGTGACCCGCGATGACGGGCTGGTAGACAAAAAATCCTCGGGGTGGCTACTGTGGAAGTAGTCACCCCGAGGATTTTGCATTTCGGCTTCTAACCGCCTCCCTCACCCATCGCGGGGCGGGGGAGTGCCTGCGCTTAGCGGTAGTTGACGAACTGCAGGTCAACCTCAAGGTCAGCGGACTTGAGCATTGCGATAACTTCCTGCAGGTCATCGCGGGACTTGGAGGAGACGCGCAGTTCGTCGCCCTGGATGTTCGCCTTCACGCCCTTGGGGCCCTCTTCGCGAATCATCTTGGAAATCTTCTTCGCCTGGTCCTGCGCGATGCCTTCCTTGATGGAGCACTCGATGCGGGTTTCCTTGCCGGATGCGTAGGGCTTGCCGGAGTCCAGGGACTTCAGGGAGATGCCGCGCTTGACCAGCTTGGACTGGAAGACGTCCAGCACAGCCAGGGCGCGCTCTTCGGCGTTTGCCTTGATGAGGATCTTGTCGCCGGAGTAGTCGATTTCTGCACCAACGCCGCGGAAGTCGTAACGCTGGGAGATTTCCTTCTGCGCCTGGTGCAGTGCGTTGGAAACTTCCTGCTTGTCCACCTTGGACACAATGTCGAATGACGATTCGCTAGCCATGGGCTTTCCTTTCGTGAATGAGGTGCTACTGGCACCGGTTAGTACTAGCCTACCGGGTTGGGGCTCTTGTTCACAGCTAACTATCAGAAATACGGGCCTGTTTTACAGGCGCCACTAACCTTAAAAGAGGACAATAGAAATATGACCACTCCTAACCTGTCCGCAACGGACCTGCGCACGAGCGAGGAAGCTCGCGACCTGCAAACCCTCCTTTTTATCGATCTGCATACCTCTCTGGGCGCTGAGCCCGAGGGTATTCCTGAGGCTGAGCGTCTCAACGAATCTGACCACCACGATATTCACCTTGACCTGCACAAGGAGGAAGATGAGCCTTCTCCCTTTGAGGGCATTGGTATCACTCTGACGGAACCTTCGCTGGTGGCACGTTTCCGCGGTGTTCGCCGTGACCTGGAGCGTGAGATTGCCGGTGACATGTGCACCGTGGAGCAGGCGCGCCGCTACCTGGAGCACCTGGAGATTGTGCTTCTGCTGGAGCAGGACGGCGATACTCCTTCCCGCTCCTTCTAAAACTGCTGTAGGCGGTGGCTTTATTCACGGTTTTATTCGTGAGGTGAGAGCGCGGGCGCTGCAATAGATATGTGCGATAGATATGGATGCACGGCGCGCCAGTGCTCTTGGCTCTTGAGGTTCTTGAGTGGTGAGAAACGATATATACAACCAGAAATATAACCTTCGTCACAAAACCCTGCGTGAAGTGTACAAGTCCCCAAAACTGCTGTAGAGTAGTCTCTGTTCGCGTGAGCGAGCAACTAGCACCTAGCTAGGCGGCAGGTTACCCGAGCGGCCAAAGGGGGCTGACTGTAAATCAGCTGGCACTGCCTACGGGGGTTCGAATCCCTCACCTGCCACAAATAGCCCGGTTACGAAAGTAACCGGGCTTTTGTGTATCTAAAACCGGTTTCCAAACCCAAGGGAGGCGAGGCTCAGCCCTGCTGAGCATAGTCCCCGTTGAGCTTCTCGGCTGGGGCTCCTCAGTCGGGGCTTTCCTATAAAACTCTAGCGGGGCTTTCGACTGCCGGGTAGGGCACCTCCATAATCGGTTACAGGAGCCTTCACAGGCGCCTCCGCGACACGCCCGTGAACCGGCAGAATTAGCCGCGGAAAGAGCCAACTATGACGGTAAGTTGTCATATCTTTCACAATGTTTGAATCCCAGGGCGAACAATTCGCGATTGGGGTCTAGAGGGTGTAGCTTTATCTCATGGCTACTATTGAAATTACTCAGCAGAACCTGACTGCTACCGTCGAGAGCAACGACATCGTCTTCCTGGACTTCTGGGCAGACTGGTGCGGTCCCTGCAAGCAGTTCTCCCCCGTCTACGAGGCGGCTTCGGAGAAGCACACCGACATCGTTTTCGGTAAGGTCGACACCGAGGACCAGGGCCAGCTCGCTCAGGCAGCAGGCATCACCTCCATCCCCACCATCATGGGCTTCCGTGGCGGTATCCTGGTTTACCAGCAGGCTGGCGCACTGCGCGAAGACCAGCTGGAGACCGTGATTGGTTCGATCCGCGAGCTCGACATGGACAAGGTCCGTGCAGAAATCGCAGCAGCAGAAGGCTCTGCAGAGAAGAAGTAAGCTCACCACCACAAAAGAGCTTGAACGGGGCGCACCCGCCGGTATAACCGGCTGGGGCGCCCCGTCCCTTTTAACCTCGTTAGGGTGCGTTAGCGGTCGCGATGGTCCTCGATAGTCATGCGCGCCCCGTAGCGCTGCTTTGAGAAACCCGAGGCGTGCATGAGCCGCACCAGACGTTGCCGATGCAGGCTGTAGGGTGCGAGCAGGGCGAGCATGCCCGCATCGTCGGTGCGCTTGCCGGTGAACAGCTCGCCGACCGCTTGCGCCAGGTGGTAGTCGCCCACGCTAATGGCGTCCGGGTGTCCGCATACGCGCTGCAGAGCTTCAGAAATGCTCCACGGGCCCACCCCGCGCACCGTGTGTAGGCTCCGCGCCAGTAACGCGATGTCCCCGCTTGCTGCGATATTTTTGAGAGACTCGGCGGAACGGGCGTAGGCGTACACGGCGTCGTAGCGGCTTTTATCCACGCCCGCACGATGCCAATCCCAGGTAGGAATTGTTGCCAGGGTCCGGGCGGTGGGGTAGACGCGCATCCCCTCCGGCTGATGCCCCAACCCGGTCGACGGGGCGGCGGAGCCGTACTTTCGCAGAACCCAGCCCAGGGTTCTGAACGCCTCGGTCTGGGTGATGCGCTGCTCCACAATAGCGTTGAGCATCTGCCGGTCCAGCTGCCCGGAGGCGCTGAGGCGAAGACCCGGATTCTGCCGCCACGCCTGCTGAATACGCGGCGGAAGAGCCTCAAAAGAGGGGAGGTCACCGAACTGTTCGGCGGGGTCGTGCAATCCCAGCCAGTACGTCATTTCCTGCGCCAGCGCCTGAAGGTCGGATCGCGCCTGCACCTGCTGGTCGGCGGCGGTGTAGGAAACCCAGATGCGAATACGCACCGGGCGCATCAGTAGACGGTGCAGGGAGGGGAGAGACTCGGGAAGCTCGGCTGGTTGCGCCAAACGTTCGGCGTACAGCACCGCAGGGAACTCGTGAAAGGGTGTGCGGGCCGTCAACCAGATTCGTTCGGCACCATCCGCGCGGCTTAGCGCACGATACGAAAGATCCTGAGCACCGCGGCGCAACGACCCCAAAGTCTGCGCCAACTGCACCGGAACCTGCGGCTCAATCACAACCTCGCACGCCTCGGGAGCCAGAGCCCCCGGAAGAATCGAAGTAGCGGGGGAGAGAGTACGAACCTGAACGCGCGGCTGGTAAAGAACGCCAGGTTCCTGAAGAACGCCCGCGAGCGCTGGCGCATAGGGCACACCAGCCGCCGCTAGGGGATGCCGGGCGCGCCGAACACCCGCCTCGGTGCGGTCATTCGGGGATGCAGGAGGAATCGTACTCACCCCACCAGTCTATTCCCTCATTGACTAGGTGCCACCAACCTATGACCACCAGTTCGGGCGATAGAAATACGCGGCGGGGCAGGTACACCGCTAATGCGATACCCTAAAGTAGAGCAAGAACGAATGCGGCAGTCGCTACCATACAGGCGACGATGCGTTCCGCCCCGCTCACAAGGGCGCCTACAGCCCGGATATACACCCCGAGAGAAGGACGCCTATGGCACCGGAAGCACATGACGCACCCTCGATAACTGACGCACCTGAGAAGAACGGCACCGCCACAGGCGCGCGCCGCCAGCGTACCCAGAAAAAGCCGCGTCAGTCCTTCGCTGAGCGCGTCAAGAGCATCCGCCCTCTCGAACTTCTGCCCGGTCTGCTCCTCGCCGCCGCCGTTATGGCGCTGTACACCTACTACTCGCTTCAGCAGATGAAGCACTGGGTGACCCCCTCCTGGGACCTGGCAATCTTCACCCAGATGGCGCAGGCGTACTCGCACTTCTCCGTGCCCATCGTGCCCATTAAGGGGCCCGACTTTAACCTCTGGGGCGACCACTTCCACCCGATTCTGGTGCTCCTCGGTCCCGTCTACGCGCTGTTCCCTTCACCGACCACGCTACTGGTCGTGCAGAACGCCCTGGTCGCTTTCGCAAGCTTCGCGATTGTGCGTTTTACTCAGCGTGCCTTCGCGCTCGGTCAGAAAGCTGAACTCGCTACGACCGGTACCGCTGAACCCGCTCAGAACGCCAAGCCCGCAAAGTATCGGGGCGTTATCCCCACCATTACCGGTCTGCTACTCGGCGCCGGCTTTGCCCTCAGCTTCGGCGTTCAGCAGGCCATTGCCGCCCAATTCCATGAGGTCGCCTTCGCCGTGCCGCTGCTCGCCATGAGCCTCGGCTACCTGGTGCTCGCCTCGCGTGTGAGCGGCACCGAACGCGCCCGCTACCTCGCATACGCCTGCTGGTGGTCCCTGCCTATCGCCTTCGTCAAAGAAGATATGGGTATCACCGTCGCAGCTATCGGCCTCATTATCTTTATCCGCACCGGCTGGCTGAGCACCGCCGTCGACATTCTGATGCCGCGCCTCTCCGCAGGTACCCCCGCCCCCATGCGCACCCGCATGCAGCAGCTCTACTCCTCCTGGGCACGTACCCCCGCCGTCGCAGAATCCACCATGGTCATGATCTGGGGTGTGTTCTGGTCCGCCGTCGCCATCTACGTGATTCTGCCCTACTTCAATAGCGGCGGTAACTTCGACTATGCCGACAAGGTGAACTTCTCCGCAGCCCTGGGCGACCCCTTCGGCTCGGTCCTGCAGATGCTCGGTAACAACACCAAACTGGCAACCCTCGGACTGCTCCTGATGACCGGTGCGCTCCTCTGGGTCATTTCACCGCTGGCGGCAATTGCCCTGCCGACCCTCGCCTGGCGACTGCTCTCCACCATGGAGTCCTACTGGGCAAGCACCTGGCACTACTCGCTCGTGCTCATGCCGGTCGTCTTCCTCGCCCTGCTGGACGCCGTCCTGCGTGTGCGGTACGGCGTGGTCCCCGCCGCAATTCCGGTACGCTCGGCCGCGCGCGCAACCGATAGCGCCTCCACTCAGGAACCTGCCGCACCCGCTGCCCCCGGCCGCCTGACCACTCTGGCGCGCCGCATGCCCGTATGGGTTCTGCCCGCCGTGGCGCTCCTGCTGGCTGCGTCCCCGATCTTCGTTGCTGGTTCCCAGCAGCCCCTCGCGTCCCTGGGTAACGCACAGTTCACCGCCTCCGCGCTGACCACCACCGACCAGATGAAGCAGGACGCCGTGCAGAAGGTGCCCGAAGGGGTAACGGTCGCATCTGACCTGTCGATTCTGACCCAGCTGATTCCCGGCCGCACCGTCTACTGGATCGGCCACACCGGCGAACCCGCCCCCGACTACGTGGTCATTGACCGCAAGAGCAACTCCTGGGGCGGCAACCCGCCGACCAACGCCGCACAGTACGCGGCTGACCGCTACGGCCACTCCTACGCTAAGTACGCGACCGTCGGCACGATTGATATTGTGCGACGCGTAGACTAGCCCTTCGGTTTAACTTCTCAATGAGCACCCACCCTCCGAAAGTGAGGGTGGGTGCTCGCCTTTAAGAGATGAGGTTTTAAGCACCTTTTTATAGCCCAGGCGGGGACCCTACTGTACACTGGATAGAACACGGGAACCCCCGATGAAGGTCTTGTGCGCACCCGGCACCCAAGGTGGTGCTGGAATTGTAGGTGCGCCGTACTCACCATCACCGATTGATACGCCCCACAAAATTGCGGTTCACACCGCTCACGAGGGCTTCTCTTAACGATCTCTGGTCCAGCGTCTTTGCTGCGTCTGCTGTAACAGACACACCACCGCCGTAGAGCGGGAAGGCGAATCACCAGGAATACGTGACATTGCATGTGAGCATTACCCACCCTGTACACCCCTGAAATACGGGGACTACTGTGCGCTGAGCGCAGAGTACGACCAGGTGTGCGGATAATGTGCCGAGAAATTCAAGACCACCCCCAGCAAAAGCCGCTACCCGCAGCATCCGCAGAATACCTCTGCAGAATGCGCCGGTAACGGAGGCCCCCTGGATGCTCTACTCCCCAGGGGATGATGTGTGGCTGGGCCGTGAAGGGGACACCCGGTAAGCGCCGAAAAGCGTGCGCTATCCACCCCTACCGTATAGAGGAAAAATTGACTGAGAATACTGCTACCCC
This sequence comes from Rothia mucilaginosa, assembly GCF_964210535.1. Lineage (GTDB taxonomy): Bacteria > Actinomycetota > Actinomycetes > Actinomycetales > Micrococcaceae > Rothia > Rothia mucilaginosa_F. Next base: position 89,575 of record NZ_CAXOMR010000005.1, on the reverse strand, counting down.
GGCCGAACTGAACGCCGAGGCAGAGACCGTTGTGACCACTGAGAACATCACCGAGAACACCGTTGAGAGCCCTGCTGTAGAAGCAGAAGAAACCACCGCAGAAGCATCTGCAGAAACCGCTGCAGAAGAGACTGCCGCAGAAGCACCCGCCGAAAAGGCTGAAGAAGAAGGCGTACGCTTCACCGACCTGGGCCTGGACGCACGCGTCCTGGCAGCGCTGGAAGAGGTCGGCTACGAGAAGCCGTCCCCCATTCAGGAACAGACCATCCCCCTGCTGCTCGAAGGCCACGACGTGGTCGGTCTGGCACAGACCGGTACCGGTAAGACCGCAGCATTCGCGCTGCCGGCACTGTCCCGCATGGCTGAACTTGCCGACATTAACGGCGTCTCCCGCGATACCCAGGTTCTGGTGCTGGCACCCACCCGTGAGCTGGCTCTGCAGGTCGCAGAAGCCTTCTCCTCCTACGCAACCCACATGGAGGACTTCACCGTCCTGCCCATCTACGGTGGCTCCCCCTACGGCCCGCAGCTGGCCGGTCTGCGCCGCGGTGCGCAGGTCGTCGTCGGTACCCCCGGCCGCGTGATTGACCACCTCGAAAAGGGCTCCCTGGACCTGTCCAACTTGCAGTACCTGGTACTGGACGAGGCAGACGAAATGCTGCGCATGGGCTTCGCCGAAGACGTGGAGAAGATCCTCGAAGGCACCCCCGACAGCAAGCAGGTTGCCCTCTTCTCCGCAACCATGCCCAACTCGATCCGCAAGATCGCTCAGCAGTACCTGAACGACCCCGTCGAGGTCCGCGTCAAGGCAAAGACCACCACCAGCGCAAATATCTCCCAGCGCTACATGCAGGTCATGCACTCCCACAAGCTGGACGCAATGACCCGCGTGCTCGAGGTTGAGAACTACGACGGCATCATCGTCTTCGTGCGCACCAAGAAGGAAACCGAGGAAGTTGCCGACAAGCTGAAGGCACGCGGTTTCGCGGCAGCAGCGATTAACGGTGACATCCCCCAGCAGCTGCGTGAGCGCACCGTTGACGCCCTGCGTGACGGTCGCATCGACATCCTCGTTGCAACCGACGTGGCTGCACGTGGCCTGGACGTTGAGCGTATCTCCCTGGTCGTCAACTACGACATCCCCCACGACACTGAGTCCTACGTGCACCGCATCGGTCGTACCGGCCGTGCAGGCCGCGAAGGTGCCGCAATCCTCTTCGTCACCCCGCGTGAGAAGTACATGCTGCGTCAGATTGAGAAGGCAACCCGCCAGAAGGTCGAGCCGATGCACATGCCCACCGCAGAGGCAGTGAACGAGACCCGTAAGCAGCGCTTCGCACAGCAGATTACCGAGACCATCGAGTCTGAGGACCTGAGCTTCTTCCGCCAGATTATCGAGGACTACGAGAACGAGCACGACACCACCGCTGAGGACATCGCAGCCGCACTGGCTGTTATTGCCCAGCAGGGTCGCCCGTTCTTCCTGGATGAGGAAGAGGACATCGCGCGTAACTCCCGCCCCTTCTCCGACGACGATTCGGACCGCGGCGGCCGTAAGGCAAAGCGCGCGCACAACGACGAGGGCATGGTCAACTACAAGCTGAACGTTGGCCGTTCCTCCCGCGTGACCGCAGGCGCTATTGTGGGTGCGCTGGCTAACGAGGGTGGCATTAAGGGCTCCCAGATTGGCTCCATCGACATTCGCCAGCACTTCACCATTGTTGGCCTGCCCGAGGATCTGCCCCGCGACTTCTTCGATCGCCTGCGCGACACCAAGATTGCTGGCGAGTTCATCAACATCCGCAAGGACAACGGTCCCAAGGGCGGCGGTGGCCGCGGCTTCGGCGGTGGTCGTCGTGAGGGCGGTTTCCGCGACTTCGATCGCCGCGAGGGTGGTCGTCGTGAAGGTGGCCGCCGCGAGGGTGGCTACCGCGGTAACCGCGACGGTGGCCGTGACTTCGGTGGCGACCGCGACTTCAAGCGTGGCGGCCGCGATTTCGGTGGCAAGCGCAATGACCGTGACTTCGGTGGTCGCGACTTCGGCGGCCGTGATAACCGCCGTGAGGGTGGCTACCGTGGCAACCGCGAGGGTGGTCGTGACTTTGGCGGTCGCGATAACCGCCGCGATGGCGGCTACCGCGGTAACCGTGACGGTGGCCGTGATTTCGGCGGCCGTGGCAAGCGCTACTAAGATTTCGGCTGAGCCTGGATTAGCGGTATGAGGGGCTGCTGAGACTATCAGCTGGCGGCCTTATAACGTGCCTCAAAGACCGGTAGGGGAGTGATGAGCTCTCCTGCCGGTCTTTGTCGTATTCCCCGAGAGTGAGCCTAGGGTGAGCCTGGGGCGAGCTTGGGGCGAGCTTGGGGCCCGTTTGGGGGAGGGACGAGGTGACCTCCGGCGGGTGGTGCGCTCCTCCTGAACCAGACCGCCTTAAATGTGGTGTATGCCATAGCTTTTCCGCTTGCGAGCATTCTTGAAGACCTGTATAGTTTTACCTGTTGCCCCGATAGCTCAGTGGTAGAGCGCCATCTTGGTAAGATGGAGGTCCCGGGATCGATTCCCGGTCGGGGCTCTCTCATTAATTCATGCGAGAGCACGTATTAATGATGTGGCGGTGTAGCTCAGCTGGTTAGAGCGCACGACTCATAATCGTGAGGTCGACGGATCGAGCCCGTCCACCGCTACGCCCCGATAGCTCAGTGGTAGAGCGCCATCTTGGTAAGATGGAGGTCCCGGGATCGATTCCCGGTCGGGGCTCAGATAAGCCTGTCTCTTCGGAGGCAGGCTTTTTTGTTTGCCAATTTTCTGCGCCCAAAACCCGGCCTGCAGATGCTCTGCAGGTCCTTAGCCCCGAGCCTCGATGCAGGGTATAGCAAAGCCCCCGAGAAGAACTCGGGGGCTTCGACTTTATGCTCTTACAAAAGCGTTAGGAGGCGCGGCTTACCACCGGCAGCTGGGACAGCAACTCATAGGAGCGCAGGCGGTCCTGGTGCTCCCACGCCTCGGTCATGACAATCAGCTCGTCGGCGCCCGTGCGTGCCACCAGGTCCTCAATACGGGCCTGTGCGGTGGCGGGGGAGCCCACGATCGCCTCGGCGGTCATGCGCTCAATGTGCATCTTCTCTGCGTCGGTCCAGACGGCGTCCATATCCTCCACGGGAGGCGCGAAAGAAACATTGCCGCGCACCACGCCCAGGAAGTGCTGCTGCTGGCTCGTGTACAGGTAGCGTGCGCGCTCATCGGTATCAGCGAGCATGGCGCTGGCACCCACCATGACGTAGGGCTGCTCCAGGTGCTCGGAGGGCTTGAAGTTCGCGCGGTAGGTATCCACCGCCTCCTGCAGCATGGCGGGCGCGAAGTGCGAAGCGAATGCGTAGGGCAGACCCAGCTGCGCGGCAAGCTGCGCGCCGAACAGGGAGGAACCCAGAATGTACAGGGGTACCTTCGAACCCTGACCGGGGATGGCGTGCACGCGGTGCATGGGGGAGGGCTCGCCCAGGAAGCGCTGCAGCTGCTGCACCTCGGCGGGGAAGCTCATGGCGGCAGAATCGTCGCGGCGCAGGGCGGCGGCGGTCATCGGGTCGGTGCCGGGCGCACGGCCCACACCCAGGTCAATACGACCGGGGTGGAAGGCATTGAGGGTGCCGAACTGCTCCGCCACCACGTAGGGTGCGTGGTTGGGGAGCATGATGCCGCCCGAACCCACGCGAATACGCTCAGTGGCGGCGGCAATCTCAGCCATGACCACCACGGTTGCCGAGGACAGCAGGGAACCGGCGTTATGGTGCTCAGCGACCCAGAAACGCTCGTAGCCGTAGGACTCAGCCGCGCGCGCCGCATCGATGGTGTTGAGCATGGTCTGATGCTGACGCTGGTCGGGGCGGTGCGGCATCAGGTCGAGAACCGAAATTTTTACGTTAGAAGACACAAGTTTTCCTTCTGAAGTAGATTGTGGGTACCCGTTCAGCCTACTCTCGCCTGGGCGAGAAGTGTAGGGGCATATTGCGTGCCTTCGCTAGCAGGTAAATAATGCGACGAAATACTGCGCGAGTGCCCTCTGAATCTTCGATGCGCCGTCCACTCTGTGCGCCCAAGCTGAACACTGTGCACAAGAGCTGTAGACTGAAACCATGAGCATTAACCCTGAGATTGTGGGCAGGGTCTACCCGTCCGAGAACACCTACGTTGTCGGCCGCGAAAAGATCCGCGAATTTGCCCGAGCAGTTCACGCAGAAAACCCCCTCCACCACGACGTTGAGGCAGCCCGCGCGGCAGGGTACGCAGATGTGATTGCCCCGCCGACCTTCGCCATTATCCTGGCGCAGGCAGCCGACGCGGCACTCATCAACGACGATTCCGCCGGTATTGATTTCTCCCGCGTGGTGCACGCCGACCAGCGCTTCACCCACCACCGCCCCATTGTTGCCGGTGATGAGCTGCGCACCGAAGTTCACGTGGACTCCGTGCGTGTCATGGGTGCCGGTGCTATGCTGACCACCCGCGAAGAAATCGTTGACGCGCAGGGCGAGCCGGTCACCACCTGCATTTCTTCCCTGCTGGTTCGTGCTGAGGAGGAGAACTAATGGTGCGTTTTGAAGATATTGAAAAGGGCCAGGAAATCGGTTCGCGTACCGTGGAGCTCTCCCGCGCTTCGCTGGTGCGTTACGCTGGCGCCTCGGGTGACTTCAACCCGATTCACTGGAATGAGCGTTTTGCCCAGTCGGTGGGTCTGTCCGGCGTGATTGCGCACGGCATGCTGACCATGGGTACCGCTGTGCAGCTCGTGAGCGACTGGGTGGGCGACCCCGGCGCGATTGTGGACTACCAGACCCGCTTCACCAAGCCCGTTCCCGTGGCGGATGCACCCGGCGGCGAAAACCCCGACACACCCACGAACGCCCTGACCATCAGCGGTAAGGTGGGTGCCCTGAATGAGGAGGAGCGCACCGCCCGCATTGACCTGACCGTCACCGCTCGTGACGAGGAAGGCAAGGAGCAGAAGGTTCTGATGAAGAGTCAGGCTGTGGTTCGTCTCTCGGTATAGAGTTTCTGTGCTTGCAGATAGCCGTGTGAAAGCAACTATGTGAAGGCCCCGGCGCTACCCGATGCGGTGGTTCCGGGGCTTTCGCGCGCTCACCGCTTTTGTGTGCTTACCGGCGGGGTAGTTGCGTTTTTCTGAGAAAGGCGCGCCGGAAAATGAAGGCAAAATCACCATAAGGTTTTCATGACTTTAACGCGTGGCGGGTGTTGACCCCGCACAACGACCGGTATTCTTAACCTATGACTGAAAAGCTGTTGAGCGAACTGACCACCGCCCAGGTAGGCGGCCCCGCTAAGACCTACGTCCGCGCCACCTCCGAAGCAGAAATTATCGAAGCAGTCTCCGCTGCAGACGCCGCAGGCGAACCCGTCCTCATCGTGGGCGGCGGCTCCAACCTGCTGGTTTCCGACGAAGGCTTCAGCGGAACCGTCGTGCACATCGCCTCCGAAGGCGTAGAGGTTCTGCCCATCCCCGCATGCGGCGGCGCGAACGTGCGCGTGCAGGCGGGCACTATCTGGGACGACTTCGTGAAGCTCAGCATCGAGAACGAATGGGTTGGCCCCGCGGCTCTCTCCGGCATTCCCGGCACCGTGGGTGCAACCCCCGTGCAGAACGTCGGCGCATACGGCGTTGAGGTGGGCGAGTTCATCGCCTCCGTACGCACCTGGGACCGCGAAAAGAACACTCGGAAGACCTTCGCGAGCGCAGACCTGCGCTTCGGCTACCGCGACTCGGTGCTCAAGCGCGCAACCGTCAACGGCTCGCCCCGTTACGTGGTGCTGACCGTTGATTTCCAGTTCACCCTCGGTAGCCTGTCCTCCCCGATTCGTTACGCCGAGTTGGCGAGGAGCCTGGGCGTTGAGCCCGGTCAGCGCGCCGAATCCGCCCTGGTGCGCGAAAAGGTGCTGGAGCTGCGCGGCTCCAAGGGCATGGTGCTCAACCCCGAGGACCGTGACACCTTCTCCACCGGTTCTTTCTTTACCAACCCGATCGTTCCGCGCTCGACCCTGGATTCCCTGCCGGAGGGCGCCCCGAACTTCCCGGTGGTCGTGAAGACTTCCCCGTTCACCGCGGGTGTCGAGGACCCCGATCACGTGAAGCTTTCGGCTGCTTGGCTGATTCAGCACGCCGGTTTCGAGAAGGGCTTCGGTCTGGAGGGTGAGTCTCGCGAGATTGCTCAGGGCCGTGCGAGCCTGTCGACCAAGCACACCCTGGCGATTACGAACCGCGGCGGCGCATCCGCTGAGGACATCTTCGCTATCGCCCGCGCTGTGCGCGACGGCGTGCGTGAACGTTTTGGTGTGACTCTGGTTCCTGAGCCTGTCGTGGTTAACGGCGAAATCTAAACGCTCAACTTCTCGCTTCTCGTAGCGCTAGGACGCATAGAATAAACGCTTCAGAATAAACGCTTCGGGCGGTCTCTGTATCAGAGGCCGCCCGAAGCGTTGTATTGACTCACTGAGCTAGTGGCGAGGGGAAAAGATGCGCACCTGCCCCGGCAGGTAAGGCCTGCGCTTGGGCGCTGTGCGCGTTGCCGCAAGGGGAGCGGCGGGCAGGTGCTCCATCAACACCTGGACCGCCAGGGGAAGCTTCTGCGGCGGGCTGGGGGCGTGGAAAATCGGCTTATGGCGCGTGGGTCGGTAGGGGTAGTATTCCGCGTCCTCGCTGTGTGACCAGACAAGGTTGCCGAACTCGCCGGGAACGGGGGAGAGCACGTTGGCGTAGTAGGCGCGCGTCTGCAGGTCGACACGCTCGGAGGCGCCAGTAGTGGTGCCGGTGGATACGCCGCTGGGTACGCGGTCCTGTTCGATGATGAGGGCGCGGACCATGCCGCCTACGGTGCTAATCGCGTTTACGTGTAGGGCGAGCAGATCCCCGTCCTTGTGGTCGACCTGTACCTGCCCGTCCGCGAGGATTTGGGTGCCCATTGTGATGCTGCTGGCGATTCCTTCGCAGAGGGCGCGGATGAGCGCCATGCGTGCAGGGTAGAGGTCTGCGATATCCCAGCCGATGAGGGCGGGCGCGGCGGAATTGCCTGCGTAGTCCTCGCAGGATTCGTAGGCTGCGACGTCCACGTAGCCGCGGGCGATGGGCTCGCGGTCGTAGGGGCGGCCGTCGCGCTGCTCCCAGAAGCTGAGGGCGGTTGCGGTGAAGACAGCCTGGCCGTCTCGTACGGCGACGCTGAGCGTAAAGTCCTGCGGGTAGCCGTCCTTGCTACGCGGGCGCAGGGTGATTGCGCGGGTGTATTCGTTGAATTCCTCGGGCCAGTCCAGGTAGTAGCTCATTTTTGCCCCATCGCTACGGTGCACGGTGAGTTCGCCCGGCAGCAGCATGGCTTCGGGCACGCCGCCGGCACGTTCGGTGGCGTAGTGTTCGCTCACGGGCCAGGGGCTGAACTCTGTGCGGTAGGGGCTGGAGAGGAAGGAATCGAGCATAGAACGTATCCTCTCATAGTTTGAGGTTGTGGCGCATGGATAGGGGGCTTAAATGACAAATGAGCTGCCCCTTCTGACTGCTCGGAAAAAGCGTTCAGGAGGGACAGCCCATCATGTAGGCTGGGCGGTTCGTTAGAGGGACTCGCCGCGGCGTTCAGGCAGCAGGAACACGGTGGTTGCCGCTACCAGGAACGCGGTGGAGAAGAGCGTAAAGAGCAGCGGGGTTCCACCAAATGCGACCAGCGGCGGCACAATGAGCGGCGCCGCGATGGAGGCGATACGGCCGATACCGGCGGCGGCACCGGTGCCGGTTCCGCGCAGGTGGGTCGGGAAGATCTCCGGGCTCAGGGCGTAGAGGGCGCCCCACGCGCCGAGGTTGAAGAAGGAGAGCATGCAACCGGCGAGGATAATGAATACCTCGGAGTGCGCCATGCCGTAGCCAGCAGCCGCCAGTGCGGAGCCGAGAAGGAAGGTCGCCAGGGTTGCGCGTCGGCCCCACTTTTCGATGAGGTAGGCGGCGACCGCGTATCCGGGCAGCTGGGCGAGGGTCATGATGAGCGTGAACGCGAAGGACTTCACGAGGCTGAAGCCCTGGGCGTTCAGCAGCGCCGGAATCCAGATGAATGCGCCGTAGTAGGAGAGGTTGATGCAGAACCAGATGACGCACAGGGCGATGGTCTTGCGGCGCTGACCGGCAGCCCAGATGGAGTGGATTTTCGCGGATTCTGCGTTGTCGGCACTTTCTACGGCACCGTGTACGGAAGCGTCTTCGGTCTGCTTCTTGGTTCGGGAGAAGAGCGCGGGGGAGGCCTCGAAACGTTCGACCACCTGGCGTGCTTGATCGTGCTTGCCGACCGACTCCAGGAAGCGCACGGACTCGGGGGTTCCCATACGGATTACGAGCGAGTAGATGGCGGGAATCAGACCGATGGCAAGTGCCCAACGCCAGCCGTTCGCCTGCGGAACGACGAAGGTACCGATGAGTGCGGCGAGGATCCAGCCCAGAGCCCAGAAAGCCTCCAGGGCGACCACGACGCGCCCGCGAATAGCACGCGGCGAGAACTCAGAAATCAGGGTGGACGCCACGGGAAGTTCCGCGCCCAGACCCAGACCAACCAGGAAACGGAAGACGAGCAGCACACCCAGGGAGGTTGCCAGGGCGGAGGCGCCGGTCGCCAGACCGTAAATCAGCAGGGTGAGGGCGAAGATGTAGCGGCGGCCGAGCTTATCGGCGAGTAGACCGCCGAAGGTTGCGCCGAGCGCCATGCCGACGAATCCGATGGATCCGAGCCAGGAAGCTTCGGTGGGGCTGAGCTGCCATTCCTTGATGAGTGCCGCCATGACGAAGGAGATGAGGCCGACGTCCATGGCGTCCAGCGCCCAGCCGAGACCCGAGATGCCCAGGAGCTTGCCGTGGGCGCGGGTGAAGGGCAGGTTTTCGAGGCGTTCGTTGAGAGTCGGGGCGGCGTTGCGTTCAGTAGCGGGCACAGAGGTACCAGCGGGTGCAGCAGCGTTGGTGCGGGGTGAGTCCGTTGATGCGGGACGTGAGGAGGACACGGTAGTGGGTCGCTTCCTTAGTGTTTAGGCATAGTGCCGGGCGAATTGTTCCTTTACAGTGTATAAAGGTACTTTCGACTTGAACACTATTGAAACGAAAAAATTTTGAAGATGACGGAAAAATCTCAACATGAAGAAATCTTTCACAGCCGTCGCCCAGCGGTAGGTGCTATTCTCTAACCACCGCCGCCTGGTGAAACTCACCTACGGCACGTTTGGAAGGACCAACCCTGAAAACCCTCGAAGATGAAGTCAAGGAAAGCGAAACCAGTCGTTTCCACCGCTGGCTCGAAGCCCGCAAGGAGCGCATGCACGCGCATCCGGTCATGCGTCATCTCTACAAGCCCCTCGTCATCGGTGTGGGCGCCTTCTGCTTTATCGCCGGACTGATTATGCTCGTCACCCCCGGCCCCGGCTGGCTGTTCATCTTCATCGGCCTGGGCATCTGGGGCACCGAATTCACCTGGGCACGCCGCGCCAATATTTTCATGAAGCACGTGGTGCTCACCGCTTGGTACCGCTACCGCGCCTGGCGACAGCAACGTAAGGAACGCAAAGCCGAACGTAAGGCAGAACGCAAAGCCGCCGCCGAGAACAAGCGCTAACCAATGCTAACCTGGCTCGCGCTCAGCCCGCGTAAGCTATACCTAGACACAGAAGCCCTCGCTCCCATCCGATAAGGATGGTAGCGAGGGCTTCTATATAGGCTTGTCAGTGAGCTTTAGAGCTTGCCAATAGCAATCTGCAGCATACGGCGAATCGGCTCAGCAGCACCCCACAGCAGCTGGTCACCCACGGTGAACGCGCTAATGTACTCGGGGCCCATCGCAAGCTTACGCACGCGACCAACCGGAATTTCCAGAGAACCGGAAGCAGCCACGGGGGTCAGCTGCTCCATGGAAGCCTCACGCTCGTTCGGCACGAAGCGAACCCAGGGGTTGTCCTCAGCGATGATGCGCTCAATCTCCTCGAGCGGCAGGTCCTTCTTAAGCTTGATGGTCAGCGCCTGAGAGTGCGAGCGCATCGCAGCGATACGGACGCACAGACCGTCCATGGTGATCTTGTCATCTTCGGAACGGCCCAGAATCTTGTTGGTCTCAACCTCAGCCTTCCACTCTTCGCGGGACTGACCGTTACCCAGATCCGAGTCGATCCAAGGAATCAGGGAGCCGGCGAGCGGCACACCGAACTGGGAGGAATCCAGCTCACCGGAGCGCTGCTTAGCAAGGATCTTGCGGTCGATGTCCAGAATTGCGGATGCGGGATCGTTCAGCTCCTCGGAGACCTCGTTGCCCAGGTCGCGGAACTGTGCGAGCACCTCGCGCATGTGGCGGGCACCGCCGCCGGATGCAGCCTGGTAGGTCATGGAGGTTGCCCACTCGACCAGGTCGTTCTTGAAGAGGCCGCCCAGACCCATCAGCAGGCAGGAGACGGTGCAGTTACCGCCGACGAAGTCCTTCACGCCGGATGCCAGGCCGCGGTCGATAACGTCGCGGTTGATGGGGTCCAGCACGATGATGGAGTCATCGTTCATGCGCAGGGTGGATGCGGCGTCAATCCACAGGCCGTCCCAGCCAGCCGCACGCAGCTTCGGGTGCACAGCCTCGGTGTAGCTACCGCCCTGAGCGGTCACAATAATCGAGTGCTTACGCAGCTCATCAATGTCGTATGCGTCCTTCAGTTCGGACGGCTCAATTACGCCGTCGAAGGTGGGCGCTGCGCCACCAACATTAGAGGTAGTGAAGAAGACGGGGGTAATGCCCTCGAAATCGCCTTCCTCAACCATGCGCTTCATGAGGACGGAGCCCACCATGCCGCGCCAGCCAACAAAACCTACAGAGTCACCGGGATTAAAGTTCATGGTTCCCAGTGTACTCTCAGGCTGGCGGGCGCGGACTAACACCGTACAAAAAATCTGATATTCGGAACGGAATACCGTGTGAAGAGGCGGGGCTCATTACCGGGGCACCGGGAGGTGCATTAAACACTCAAGCCTGCGGTACTCCGGGTGGAGTAGCCGCAGGCTCGAAATGTACGTCCATATTAGCGAGTGAACGCGGGAAGCTTGAGCTAGATACGTTCCAGCCGCTGGAACGAGAAGTACATGGGGTTCTTCGTGCCCGACTCATCGAGCAGGTAGCCCTTCTCGCTCTTCTCCCAGGCGCTCTCGGAAACCGTCCGCCAGCACCCGTTCGGGGAGCCAGCCGCGCAGTTACCCTGAGAATCTGCAAGCTGCAGCTCGGGCGCTCGCGTATCGCCGGTAATCTCGTTGCCCTCCTGGCAGTAGAAGAGGGTCCGCTCCACCGTCTCCACCCGACCGAAGGCGGGCAGGTCGGTGCGGGAGAGCGCCTCCGCGTACACGGAGCCTCCGCCAATAATCCAGGCATCAACTGCTGCAGCATCTGCGGGGGTATCCTCAACCGGCGCGCCCGCGGCGTCACGAGCCGCGTACAGCGCCGCATCCAGTGAAGGAACCCACAGGGCTCCGTCGCGCTCTTCAGCCTCAGAGACAGAACGGCTAATCACAATATTCGTACGACCCGGCAGGGGGCGGAAACGCGGCGGAAGGGACTCCCACGTGCGGCGACCCATAATCACCGGAGCACCCAGCGTTACCTTCTTGAAGTGCGCCAAATCCTCCGGAGCGTACCAGGGCATATCCCCGTCACGACCAATGATGCCGGCATCGGTTTGAGTCCAAATAGCGCCCAGACGATACATCATGCCTCCTAGAACTACCTGCAGTTAGACCGCAATCGGGGCGGCAATACCAGGGTGGTGCTTGTAATCCACCAGCTCAAAGTCTTCGTACTCGTAGTCGAAAATAGAAGGCTTCTTGGTTTTAATAACGAGCTTCGGGTACGGGTACGGTTCGCGCGGCGGGTAGGGGTTACCCTCCGGGTCGGTGCCGTAGCCCAGCTGCTTCTTCACCTGCTCCAGGTGGTTCGAGTAGATGTGGCAGTCGCCGCCGGTCCAGATGAACTCGCCCGGTACCATACCGACCTCTTCGGCAATCAGGTAGGTCAGCAACGCGTAGGAGGCGATGTTGAAGGGCACGCCCAGGAACATGTCGGCACTACGCTGGTACAGCTGGCAGGACAGCTCCTTCACTCCGTCCGGGCGCTCGTGCACGTAGAACTGGAACAGCGCGTGGCAGGGCGGAAGCGCCATGCTATCCACCTCGGCGGGGTTCCATGCCGAAACAATGTGACGGCGAGAGCTCGGGTTGTTCTTCAACGACTCAATGACCTTCGCAATCTGGTCAATCGTGCCGCCATCGGGGGTCGGCCAGGAACGCCACTGCACGCCGTACACCGGGCCCAAATCGCCGTTCTCGTCAGCCCACTCATCCCAAATGGTCACGCCGCGCTCCTGCAACCAGCGCACATTCGACGAACCGCGCAGGAACCACAGCAGCTCAATAGCAACCGACTTGAAGTGCACGCGCTTGGTGGTAATCAGCGGGAACGACTCACGCAGATCAAAACGCATCTGACGGCCGAAAACACCGAAGGTGCCGGTGCCGGTACGGTCGGAACGCTGCGTATCCGCCGCAATGGCGTCCTTGTTCTCCTCGAGGATTTCGCGCAGAAGATCTTCATAGGGCGTAGGGATTGCGTGAGTCATAAGAAAAACCTTGAATCCTGTCAGTAGACGTGAGAGACGGCAAAGAAGCAACCGCCCCTCTATTGTAAAACCCGCAAACGGGGTGCAGGTAGAGCATACGCGCTGAGCATAAAGCCCAGCGCGCTCGCCGTTAGAAGATAAAAGATATGGACGCTAGTCCAGAGCCGCGCGTACACGCTCCACCGAGACAATACGCGGGTCATCGCCCTCGGTCACCTGCAGAACCAGGGCATCGCCGGGCTCCAGGTACGGGTCCTCAGTCGGAAGAACCTCCGCGGAACCCTCAAACAGGTACTCACGCAGAACATCCATCACCTGGGGCAGCACCGGGCGGTGAGTGCACAGCAGGGAGGAAGAATCCTTATCGAACAGCGACGCCACGGTGCGGGCAACACGCGCCGGGTGACGCTGAGCGCCAGCCTCAGACAGGGACTTCTTCTCCTTCACCGACACACCATAATCCACCGAGTACGGGGTCACGGTCTGAACGCAACGCAGCCACGGGGAAGAAATAATACGGCTCGGAGCCCACGCCGCAAAGAGACGGCTAGAGGCCAACGCCTGACGCTTGCCGGTCGCCGCGAGCGGACGGTCATCCTCAGCAGCAGCCCAGTTCGAACGAGGCTTAGCCTTCGCATGGCGGGCAATGAGAATCGGGCGGGTGCGCAGCGCATCCGCCTCAGCCAGAGCCTCCAGGGATTCCAGGGGTGCCAGGTCATCCTGGTTAGTCAGCAGCGCGCGAGCCACATCGGTGGTCACCCAGCGCAGCTCATCCACTTCACCCTCATCCGCCAGGGCGCGGGCACCGTCGGGCAGTTCAGCAGCCCAGTAGAAAACATCCTTCGGACGGCCACCCACCGGGTAGGAAGTCACCGCCAGGGGCACACCCAGAACAACCTGCAGACCGACCTCTTCGCGAATCTCACGAATAGCGGTCTCAGCAAGGGACTCGCCCGGATCCTGCTTGCCCTTAGGCCAGGACCAGTCGTCATAACGAGGGCGGTGAATGATCAGGACCTCAAGCGCACCATCGCGCATACGCCAAATCAGTGCGCCAGAAGCAACAATATCCGCAGTGTTCGCGGGGGAACGGTCAATGCTGTTGACCGCGTCAAAACGTCGTGCCGAGTAGTAGATGGAGGGGGAATCCAGCGGTGCCATATCTCTCTCTGATCCTCTTCGCTAGGCCGTGCACAATGCCAGAGGGCACCATGCTCCGCGTCTAATTGTAGGGGAGAGAAGCGTCAAGTTGTAATCTCAACGTAACCTGTTGTTCACTTTTGTGCTAAGTGCACTAGTCCACCGCACGTTTTTGCACGACACGCGGAAAACCCCGCCTGCCTCATGCCATAAAGCGCGAGAACAGACGGGGTTCACCACCAGAAATTACCGGAAGGTCAGCGGCGAAGTCTTAGACCTTATCGACCACGTTCTTACGGGAACGCGAGCTCAGGTAGTACGACTGCACGTCCTGCAGCGGGTTGCCCTGGTCGTCGGTGTCGTGGCGGGTCCAGTTGCCCTCAGAATCCAGGTGCCAGGTACGCGAAGAATCACTCATGTAGATGGTGAACATATCACGCAGATACTTCACGTGGCGCGGATCCTTCACCGGCACCAGAGCCTCAATACGGCGGTCAAGGTTACGGTGCATCATATCGGCGGAGCCAATGTAGACGATCGGATCGCCGCCGTTCTCGAAAGCAAACACGCGCGAGTGCTCCAAGAAACGACCCAGCACCGAACGGACGCGAATATTCTCGCTCAGACCCTTAACGCCCGGGCGCAGAGCACAAATACCGCGAACCACCACATCCACCGGTACGCCAGCCTGCGAAGCACGGTACAGCGAATCGATCACGGCCTCATCCACCATGGAGTTGCACTTGATCTGAATCTTCGCCGGGCGGCCAGCCTTGTGATTCTCAATCTCCTGATCAATGCACTCAATCAGGCCGCTACGCAGAGTACGCGGCGCCACCAGCAGCGACTGGTAGTTGGTCTTCGGCGCGTAACCGGACAGCTGGTTGAACAGACGGGAGACGTCCTCACAAATCTGCTCATCACAGGTAATCAGACCCAGGTCCTCGTAGAAACGAGCCGTGGACGGGTGGTAGTTACCGGTACCAATATGAGCGTAACGACGCAGGTGGTTACCCTCGCGGCGCACCACCAGCGACAGCTTGCAGTGAGTCTTCAGACCCACGATGCCGTACACCACGTGCACGCCGGCGCGCTCCAGCTTACGAGCCCACGAGATGTTGGCTTCCTCATCAAAACGAGCCTTAATCTCGACCAGCGCCACAACCTGCTTGCCTGCCTCAGCCGCCTCAATCAGCGCATCCACGATGGGGGAGTCGCCACTGGTGCGGTACAGGGTCTGCTTAATCGCCTGAACACGCGGGTCAGCGGCAGCCTGAGCCAGGAACGCCTGCACACTGGTTGCAAACGAGTCGTACGGGTGGTGCAGCAACACGTCGTGATCGCGCGCGGCAGCGAATACGTCCGCAGCCTTCGCGGTCTCGGTGGCGTTGAGCCAGCGGGAGGTGTGCGCAATGTGCTTGGGGTAGTGCAGAGCCGGGCGGTTCGCGCGAACAATCGCACTCATGCCGCGCAAATCCAGCGGAGCCGGCAGGCGGTACACCTCGGACTCGTCAATGTTCAGCTCAGAAATCAGCAGATCCAGGATGGTCGGGTTGATGGTGTCCTCAACCTCCAGACGGACCGGCGGACCGAAACGGCGGCGCAGAAGCTCCTTCTCCAGGGCCTTCAGCAGGTTCTCTGCATCGTCCTCTTCCACCTCAAGATCCTCGTTACGGGTCACGCGGAAGACGTGGTGCTCCACGACCTCCATGCCCGGGAAGAGGGTGTCCAGGTGCTCAGCAATGATGTCTTCGAGCGCAATGTAGCGGCTCTCGCGGCCCGCAGTATTAGCGGCGCGGGAACCATCCACAGAGACCATGCGGTCCAGCTGATCGGGCACCTTCACACGAGCAAAGAGTTCCTTGCCGGTCTGCGGGTTACGCACCAGCACCGCAAGGTTCAGCGACAGACCCGAAATGTACGGGAAGGGGTGCGCCGGGTCAACCGCCAGCGGGGTCAGAATCGGGAAGATGTCCTGCATGAACTCCTGACGCAGGCGCTGCTTAGCGTCCGCATCCAGATCGTCCCAACCGACAATGCGGATGTTCTGCTCCTCCAGAGCAGGCAGAACCTGGTTGTGGAACACGTCGGCGTGGCGTTCCTGTAGCTTGTGAGCACGCTCAGCGATCTCTTCCATCTGCTCCTCGGGGCTAAGGCCCGCCGCCGAAGGAACCGCCAGACCGGTCGCAATGCGGCGCTTCAGACCCGCCACACGCACCATGAAGAACTCGTCCAGGTTGGACGCCACAATCGACAGGAAGTTCAGACGCTCCAGCAGGAACAGGTTCGGGTCCTCCGCGAGCTCCAGCACGCGGGTGTTGAAGTCCAGCCAGCTGCTCTCACGGTCGAAGAAACGCTCCGGGCCGAACTCCTCTTCCAGGCTGAAGTAGGAGCGCTTCTCGCCCTTCTCAATGCGGTCGCCGCGGGACTCGGCACGCTCAATCTTCGAAATATCGTGGCCGATGTGAATGACACCGGTCATGGGTGCCGGCTCAGACGGCTTAGGCTTAGGCGCCTTATTCAGGCCATTGGGGGCGGGTACCATACTGTACTTGCCTTTCTGCTCGGGGATAAGTCGTGAAGAGGCACGCCAACTGTGGCGCACCAAAATTAGGCGGCGGGCTCAGCCTGCTGGGCGGGGGCGTACATGCGGTCAACCGTTGCCACACCGAAACCCAACGAAGTGTAGAGGGAGTATGCGGCGGTGTTATCGGCATCCACGTACAGGTCAATGGCGCGCAGCGGCTCGCCGTTCTCGTCCTCCGCACAAGCTAGGTACGCCAGCGCGCGCAGGGTGAGGGTTCGGCCCAGGCCGCCTCCCTGAGCCTGCGGGTTCACGCCCACCACGTAAATCTCGCCGGAGGGGGACAGCTCGCCCTGCTCCTGGCCGGTCGGGATCTTCGTCCAGGTGAACGCCGCAATGGCGGAGTCATCCTCAACCTCGGAGGCAATGAAGAAACCCTCGGGACGGAACCAGGGGGAGCCGGTGCGCTCGCGCAAATCGGCGAGGGTGAGCTTGCCCTGCTCGGGGTGGTGCGCAAATGCTGCGGCGTTCACGCGAAGCCAGGGGAATTCGTCCGCGCCGGTAAAGGTACGCATCCGCAGGTTTTCCGGCAGAGTGCGCGCATCGGAGCGTTCCACGAGCTCTTCGCGGGTCTGCGCGTCCAGGGGCAGAACCATCTTGTACAGCACACGTACCGGCTCGAAACCGTGCAGGGTCGCGAATGCGTGGGCGGGGCTTTCAATGCCGGTATCGGTGGCGCTGCCGTGAACCCAGAGGCGGTAGCGTACTGCGTCTTCACCCAGCTGGCGGACGGCGTGGTCGAAGAATGCGCTGCCGGCGCCTCGTCCGCGGTATTCGGGGGCGACGGCGGCCTCAATCACGCCGGTATCTTCGTCATGTGCGGGGGTGAGAGCCACGAAGACAGCAGCGAGGGTACCGTTGTCCTCGGCGACAAAGAAACGCGGAGGGGTGAGGGTGCTTTCGCGTAGCGCCTTGCTCAGCTCGATGCGGGTCTGCTCGGAGAACGCCGAAACGCCGTCGTGCTTGGCAACCGCCTGGGCAAAGGAATCGAATCGTTCCAGCAGCTCTTCGGTGAGCTGCGGTTCCGCGTAAACAAGGGAGCTTTCGGCGGGCAGGGTGGAGGGATTGGGTGTCTGACTGTGTACCATCATCGCCTTCTTTCGTAGCCTTCTGATTCAACTCTACCGGGGATGATTGCTCTTTGAAGAGTTTGCTCTTCGTCTTGGGCGAATATGACAAGAACCGGAACATTTACACATTCTGGTACCTGGTTCAGCGGCGAGGCTACTCGAGAACGGGCACGCCAAAACAGCGGTTGGTACCGCAAAATTTAGCGGGTGCTGTTGAAGGAATAGCCCACGTTACGCACGGTCGAAATCATCTGCTCGTACTCGGTGCCGAGCTTGGAACGCAGACGACGCACGTGCACGTCCACGGTGCGGGTGCCGCCGTAGTAGGAGTCGTAACCCCACACTTCAGAGAGCAGCTGGGCGCGGGAGAAGACGCGTCCGGGGTGCTGGGCCATGAACTTGAGCAGTTCAAACTCTTTGAAGGTCAGGTTCAGCGCGGTGCCGGAGAGGTGCGCCGAGTACGCCTGAGTGTCAATGACAAGGTTGCCCGCGCGCACGATGCGCTCTTCGGAGCTTTCTTCTTCCGCGGCTGCGTCGCTCTTGATAGCCAGACGCAGGCGCGCATCCATTTCGGAGGGGGACGCCTGGTCAGAAACAATATCGTCCACCTGCCAGGAGGCGGCAACCGCCGCCATGCCGCCCTCGTTCAGGAGTGCGATGAGCGGCAACTGCACACCGGCTGCGCGCAACAGCTGGGCGCATTGGCGTGCCTTGACGAGGGCGGTGCGGGCGTCGACCATGAGCAGGTCGAAGGTCTCGGATTCGAGGGCGGTGTGGGCGGTGTCGAGGGGGAAGACGTGTACCTTGTGGCTGAGCAGGCTCAGCGAGGGGATCATATCCTGCGCGGCGGTGTCGCTCATGAGCGCAATACGGTACACACCCTCTCCTTTCCCATGTATTTCCCGTGTAAAACTTTTGGGCTCTTTCTAGTGTACTCGCCAGGCTGTGACGCGGCTGTGGGCGCCGGTGTAGACCGGGCCGAATATCGTATTCCGGACTGTTCATACAGCCTTTTCAGCTGGCTATGATGGGGCACCTACCCGGATTCTGCGGGGATATTATTTTGCTGGTGCCGGGCGGGGCGTATGCCTGTTGGGAATCGTGCTGTTCACTATGTTGTTGCCGCTGATTCTGCGCCCTTTCGGGGCGGGTCTATGGTAGGTTTAAGGCATGGAAAACAATCTTATGGCTCTTGAAGCTCTCTTCATGTCGCTGATGGCTATCATCTCCGTGTGCATCGGTATCGGTGCATTCGCAGTGTTGCGTGGTCTCTTCAGCGGTCAGAAGTAGTCTTCCCCGCACAGAGCAGAAGCATCGCCCACACAGGGCTTTAGGCGGTCGTACGGTTCGTACCGCCTCGCCAATGACGGCGTGAACCCCCACCCGGTCCCCTCCGGTTGGGGGTTTTCTATACGTCTGATACCGGGCGTGGACGGGGAACTATCCCGCGCCGAGGGCGAACGAACGGGGCGCTGGTTTACCCTCGGGTACTAAAATAGAGGGTATGGCTATTGAAATCCCTACCAACCTAACCCCTGAACTTGTTCCCTTCGCATGGCTGCTCGGCACCTGGGAGGGTACCGGAACCATGTGGTACGAAGGCCAGGAAAACACCCCCTTCGGCCAGATTATTACTTTTGAGCAGGACGGCCTGCCCTTCATCGAATACCGCGCTGAGTCTTTCCTGCTCGATGACGAGGGTCAGAAGCTGCGCCCCATCACCGTTGAGACCGGCTTCTGGCAGATTGACCGCCCCCTGACCGACGCCGATGGCGGCTTCGGTATTGTCCCCAAGGACGTTGTTCCCGCGTTCCCCAATGCTGAGAGCGTTGAGACCCTGCGCAACGAGGACGACGGCTTCTCGCTGCTGGCAACCATCGCGCACCCCGGCGGTATTAGCGAGAACTACGTGGGCATGGTCAAGGGCCCGGTGATTCGCATGCAGACCGGTAACCTGCTGCGCGACGACATCTCTCACGAGTACGCTGGCTCGGTGCGCCTGTGGGGCCTGGTCAACGGCAACCTCATGTGGGACTGGGAGGTCGCTGACGCTGAGGGCAAGCTGCACAAGCACGCTTCCGCTGAACTGCGTAAGACCTCGTCGATGACCGGCGACTCCCTGGGTACCTCGATGTTCGGTTCCCTGGACGGTGAAGAGCCCACCGGCGAGCCCGGCTCCGAGCCCACCGCCTAATAACTAACCTGTGTCTGCCCCGCTGAATGGCGGGGCAGACTCTTTGCGTGAAAGGTGCACCTTCCGTGACTGAATCTTCGATTGAAGCCCCTCAGGCTGAGGTATCCCAGCCCGATGCCGCCCGCCCGGTGAGCCCCCTGCTGAGCCTGCACGGCGCTTTTGCCGCCTCCGGGCTGGATGCCGGCATCGCCGCACACTACGGCAACCCCATGCTGGAGCAGCGCGCCCTCAGCTTTGACCGCTCCGCCGACGCAGGCGAACCGCTGGTGCTGGTGGACCGCTCCTCCATGGGCGTGGTGCACGTGGAAGGGCCGGACCGCCAGACCTGGCTGACCTCCATCGCCTCGCAGATTCTGACCGGTATGAGCGCCGGGGAGAGCCGCGAGTTCCTGCTGCTTTCGCCCCAGGGCCGCGTGGAGTACGCCCCGGCAGCTATCGAAGACGGTGAAGCACTCTGGCTCATCGTTGAGGGCTACCAGGCTCAGCCGCTGACCGATTACCTGAACCGTATGAAGTTCATGATGCGTGTTGAGGTGCAGAACCTCAGCAACGAGTACGCCGTGCTGGAGAGCGCCCGCAACCCGATCCAGCAGGACGGTTCGGTGCATCCGGCGCTCGCTAAGGCCCGGCCGCTGGTGTGGGAGGATCCCTGGCACACTCCGGCACCGGGTAGCTACCGTTACGATGAGGCGGGCGATAACCACCCGGGTGCGGACTACAAGCGTTTCTTGAGCATTGTGCCGCGCTCTGTTCTGCCCGCCCTGGCTGAATCTTCGGATGCGCGTTTTGCCGGTCTGTGGGCTGCGGAGGCTCTGCGTATTGAGGCGTGGCGCCCGCGCTACGGCACCGAGGCTGACGATAAGACCATCCCTCAGGAGCTGGATTACACCCGTACCGCTGTGCATTTCGATAAGGGCTGCTACAAGGGCCAGGAGACGGTGGCGCGCGTGCATAACCTGGGCCGCCCGCCGCGCCGTCTGGTGTTCTTGGATATTGACGGTTCGGAGCACACCCTTCCGGCGGCGGGTAGTGAGCTGTTCGTGGAGGGCAAGTCCCGCCCGGTCGGTCGCATTACCTCTGTGGCGTTGCATTATGAGGCAGGCCCGATTGCATTGGCTGTGATCAAGCGCGGCGTTGACCCGCAGGCGCCTTTGCGTGCGGTTGATGGCGGCGACTTCCTGCCGGACGGTTCGCCGGCGCCGGCGACCGAGTATGCGGTGGCTCAGACGACGGTGGTTTCGCCGGAGTCCGGTGAGGTGGCGCGTCGTTCTTTGGCTGGTCAGGACTTCCTGAAGCGCTAGGCGCTCCCCAATCCAAAACTGCCTGAACTAGAAATAAAAACCGCGGAGGCGGACACCCGTTGCGAGTGCCCGCCTCCGCGGTTTTAGTATGTGTGCTCAGCGGTCTTGCTGAGCCTGCGGGGTTTAGCGGCCGAAGAGGACGGCTGCTTCTTCCCAACGTTCCTGAGGTACGGACTTCAGGCCGTCCAGTGCCTCTTCGAGGGGTACGTACTTGATTTCGGTGCCTTGAACGGAGACCATCTTGCCCCACTGCTTCTGAGCGACCATGTCGACTGCGCCCATGCCCAGGCGGGTTGCGAGCACGCGGTCGTAGCCGGTGGGTGCGCCACCGCGCTGGATGTGGCCCAGGATGGTGTTACGGGTTTCGACGCCGGTCATCTTCTCGATTTCGTGGGTGATGTACTCACCGATGCCACCGAGGCGGGGACGACCGTCCTTCTCGGTACCCTTGTTTGCCATGACGTCGTCAAAGCCTTCGGGGATAAAGCCTTCAGCAACAACAACCAGGGGAGAGCGGCCGCGGTCGTGTACTTCCTTGACCCATTCAGCGACCTGTTCCATGGAGACCTTGACCTCGGGGATCAGGATGGCGTGTGCGCCTGCTGCCATGCCGGAGTGCAGAGCGATCCAGCCGACGTGGCGGCCCATGACCTCGGCGACCATGCAGCGGTGGTGAGATTCACCGGTGGTGCGGATGCGGTCCATTGCCTCGGTTGCGATGGACACTGCGGTGTCGAAGCCGAAGGTGTAGTCGGTTGCACGCAGGTCGTTGTCGATGGTCTTGGGGACACCGATGACGGGCAGGCCTGCGTCTGCCAGACGCTTTGCGCCTGCGAGGGTGCCTTCACCGCCGATAGCGACGATTGCGTCGATGCCGTGGCGTTCCATCATGATTTCGATGTTTTCGGGGCCACCGTTGGGGCCGTCGAAGGGGTTGGTGCGGGAGGTACCGATGATGGTGCCGCCCTGGGCTGCCAGGCCGCGGACCTTCTGGCGAGGCAGGTCCATGTAGTCGCCTTCAACGACGCCGCGCCAGCCATCGCGGAAGCCGACGAACTCGTAGCCGTACTTCTTGACGCCGTTGAGGACAGCGCCGCGGATGACAGCGTTCAGGCCGGGGCAGTCGCCGCCGGAAGTAAGCAGACCGATCTTCATGGTTGGCTCCTAATGTCTGCGCGTTTTAGGTGTTGTGCGCGCGTGTATATAACTATGACCTCCACAAATTCGGCGCGCGGATGTGCGCCGGACGGGAGGTCGTTCTCTTGGTCTCTATTTTAGCGATGTTTGGGTTGTGTGGGTAGTGGTGGAAAGCCGTGGGAACGCCCGTTTTGGTGCTGAAAAGTTCAGGTTTTTGGCACCTGTATGTTTGGGTTTGAAATACAAATAGCCGCCGCTTCCCACCTATGGCACCGAAGAGGCGAATGAGGCTTCCTCACATCTGTAAAGATGCGGGAAGCCTCATTCGTTTTAAAAATATTTTTAAATATTTGTGGGATTCTCGGTTTTTAGAGCAAGAAACGGTCAATAGCCCTGTGTTTGATCGTTTTGTACCGGTTCACCCAGTACCTAAACCGCACCTCCCACCGTAGCGAGAGACGCAATCCGGAGCACCACGAACTAGTCGCGTGCCTGACCGAGGAACTTCTGCAGGCGCGCCAGGCCCTCTGCCAGGTCCTCATCGCTCAGCGCGTAGGAGAGGCGCAGGTAGCCGCTGGGGCCGAATGCCTCACCGGGAACTACGGCGACCTCAGCCTTTTCGAGAATGAGCTCAGCCAGCTCTGCGCTGGTCTGCGGGCGTACACCCTCAATTTCCTTGCCGAGCAGTTCGCGTACGTCCGGGTAGGCGTAGAACGCGCCGGTGGGTACGGGGCAGTGCACGCCTTCAATAGCGTTCAGACCCTCCACAATGGTGCGGCGGCGGCGGTCGAAGGCTGCGTGCATGATTTCCACGTCGTCCTGCGGGCCGGTCAGAGCTTCAAGAGCGGCACGCTGGGCGATGTTGTTGACGTTGGAGGTCATGTGGGACTGCAGGTTGGAGGCTGCGGCGATAACGTCGCGCGGGCCAATCATCCAGCCCACACGCCAACCGGTCATGGCGTAGGTCTTTGCCACGCCGTTGAGAATGACGCACAGGTCAGCGAGCTCGGGTACTGCCTTCAGGATGGAGACTGCCTTAACACCGTCATAGGTGAGGTGTTCGTAAATCTCGTCGGTCAGCACGAAAATACCCTTGGACAGTGCCCATTCGCCGATGGCGCGGGTTTCCTCTTCGGTGTAGACGGCACCGGTCGGGTTGGAGGGGGAGACGAAGATAAGTGCCTTGGTGGCGGGGGTGTATGCGGCTTCGAGCTGCTCGACGGTGACCTTGTAGTGCTGGTCGCTACCGGCGAAAACCTCGATGGGGTTGCCGCCTGCCAGGCGGATGCATTCGGGGTAGGTGGTCCAGTAGGGTGCGGGCAACAGCACGTCGTCGCCTTCGTCGATGACGGTTGCGAAGGCCTGGTAGACGGCCTGCTTGCCGCCGTTGGTGACGATGACCTGGGAGGGGTCAACCTCTACACCGGAGTCACGCAGGGTCTTTTCCGCGATGGCCTTCTTCAGTTCGGGAAGACCGGAGGCGGGGGAGTAGCGGAAGTTCTTGGGGTCGTTGAGCGCTTCGCGTGCTGCATCCACAATGTGCGCGGGGGTGGGGAAGTCCGGTTCGCCTGCACCGAAACCGATGACGGGGCGTCCCTGAGCCTTGAGTGCTTTTGCCTTTGCGTCGACGGCAAGGGTGGCGGAGGGTGCGATGGCACCGATGCGGCTTGAAATACGCGCCATGGGGCTCTCTTCTCTTTCTTCGTGTGCGCTGCCGGCGTGAAGTCGACAAGGGAAATAGGTGATGGGAATGCGAAGGTGGGATGATCTCGCGCATGGTGGCGCGGGTATATGCGGCATTCCTCTTATTAGGATACGGTCCACTAGTAGCGATGCGGAACCCTTCGTCAAGGTATCTCAAGAGGTTTTTCGAAAAAATATTACATTCTGAAGTTGCATCGGCCCCGAAAGATGGTTTACAGTTAGTTCTGCACCCGCAAGGGTGTAATTGTTTGCCCCTCTAAAGCCACGGCTTAGGAGGCAATGGAGGAGCGAGCGAGTGAGAATCAACTCTCACACCTGAAGTGAAAACTTCAAAGGGTGGTGGCTCAATTGGTAGAGCAGCGGTCTCCAAAACCGCAGGTTGCAGGTTCGAGTCCTGTCCGCCCTGCTTTTATTGCCTCAATAACATCTTTGTACGCCCGTTCCCCGGGCGTACTTTTTTAGACTCAGAAAGGGGCAGAAGAAATGGCATCGTCTGCTACCGCCGAGAAGGCTGTTAAGCCCGGCGCATCGTCGAAGAGCGATAAGAAGCTCGGTTTCTTCGGCCGTATTTTTGCATTCCTCCGTGAAGTTATTGCGGAGTTGAAGAAGGTTACTACTCCCACCGGACGCGAACTGGTTGGTTACTTCTTCGGAGTTCTGTTCTTTGTCGTGGTGATGCTCCTGCTTATTTCTGGTCTGGATTATCTTTTTGGCCAGGGAGCATTCTGGATTTTCGGTAACGGAACGATTCAGCGTAACTAGTACTGGCTGCATCCTTATTCTGGGTGCCCCATCAGTGATTTCCCTCAGCGTGTTGGTGAGTGGGAGTCCCCTCTGGATGATTAACGATAGAAAGTAGGAGCGACGTGTCCGAGCAGGAACTGGTATCCGAGATTGAAGAGGTCGAGGTAGCCGCTGCTGAGGCTACTGAGGAGTCTGCGGCTATTGAGCAGCAGGCTGAGGAAGCTACCGAGGCTGTCGCGGTGGCTGAAGCAGCTGCTGAGGCGGCTGAGGAAGTCGACGCTCTGGAAGAATTCAAGTCCAAGCTGCGCCGTCAGGCGGGCGACTGGTACGTGGTGCACACCTACTCCGGTTACGAGAACAAGGTGAAGACCGGTATCGAGACCCGTATCCAGAACCTGGAAGCTGAAGATGAGATCTTCGAGGTTCAGGTTCCCATGGAAACCGTGGTTGAGTTCAAGAACACCGTGAAGAAGACCATCCGCCGCGTGCGCGTTCCCGGTTACGTTCTGGTTCGTATGGAACTGACCGACCACTCGTGGGGCGTTGTCCGCCACACCCCGGGTGTGACTGGCTTCGTGGGTCAGGATGCGTACAACCCGGTCCCGCTGCGTATGGACGAGGTCTTTGACATGCTCCTGCCGGTCTTCGAAGAGCAGCAGCAGAGCCAGGGCCTGCCCGTTTCCAAGCCCGTTATCGAGTCCGACTACACTGTGGGCGAGAACGTCCGCGTGAAGTCCGGTGCTTTCGAGGGCATGGACGCTACTGTTTCGGAGATCAAGGGCGAGTCCCAGCAGATTGTCGTGATGATTTCCGTCTTCGGCCGCGACACCCCGGTGACCTTGAGCTTCACCGAGATCGAAAAGATTTAACGCTTCTAGCGTGTGAATATGAGCCTCGCACTTCGGTGCGGGGCTCATATTGCGTATGGGCGTCGTGAACTGCGCGAGCTGTGCGGGTGGGGTTTACTCTTTCTGCTAGCTGGCGCTGGATTAAGTCGCTGATTAACGCTAGAATGTTGGTTTGTGTATGCGCATGTCACGCTTTCATGCGGATGCACGGGTGACCGCGCCACGGTCACCATCTTGCCGGCGTACGCTCCTGTGCGTCGGTTCCCAGCTAAGAAAAGGACCCTACATTGGCTCCCAAGAAGAAGGTCACTGGCCTCATCAAGCTGCAGATCCAGGCAGGCGCCGCTAACCCGGCTCCCCCCGTCGGCCCCGCACTGGGCTCGCACGGTGTGAACATCATGGAGTTCTGCAAGGCATACAACGCTGCAACCGAGTCGCAGCGCGGTAACATCATCCCCGTTGAGATTACCGTCTACGAGGATCGCTCCTTCACCTTCATCACCAAGACCCCTCCGGCTTCCCAGCTGATCAAGAAGGCTGCTGGCGTTGCTAAGGGCTCCGCTGTTCCTCACACCACCAAGGTTGGCTCGCTGACCGAGGCTCAGGTGCGCGAAATTGCTGAGACCAAGATGCCCGACCTGAACGCAAACGACCTGGATGCAGCATCCAAGATCATCGCAGGTACCGCTCGTTCCATGGGTATCACCGTCGAGTAATTTCGGTTCGCCGAATAGCCGAGTAATCGGCACCGTAGATTTTTCTACACAGAACTTGTAAATGCCCGTCGTATGGACGGGATGTGGCAGAGCCGAGCGCGGCTCACGAGACCACAACTGCATAAGGAGAAAAGCAGATGGCAAAGCGCAGCAAGGCGTACAAGGCAGCTGTAGCCAAGATTGAAGAGGGTAAGCTCTACACCCCCGCTGAGGCAGTTGCCCTGGCGAAGGAAACCTCTTCCACCAAGACCGACGCAACCGTTGAGGTTGCAATGCGTCTGTCCGTTGACCCCCGTAAGGCAGACCAGATGGTTCGCGGTACCGTGAACCTGCCCCACGGCACCGGTAAGACCGCTCGCGTGGTCGTTATCGCAGCAGGCCCCAAGGCTGCTGAGGCTGAGGCAGCTGGCGCTGACTACGTTGGTTCCGATGAGCTGATCGCAAAGATCGCTGGCGGCTGGACCGACTTCGACGCAGCGGTTGCAACCCCCGACATGATGGGCAAGGTCGGCCGCCTGGGTAAGATTCTGGGTCCCCGTAACCTGATGCCGAACCCCAAGACCGGTACCGTGACCATGGATGTTGCAAAGGCTGTTGCAGACATCAAGGGCGGTAAGATCGACTTCCGCGTTGACCGTAACTCCAACCTGCACTTCATCATCGGTAAGGCTTCCTTCACCGCTGAGCAGCTCGAGGAGAACTTCCAGGCAGCTCTGGAAGAGGTTAACCGTCTGAAGCCCTCTTCGGCTAAGGGTCGTTACATCTCCAAGGCAACCGTTGCTACCACCTTCGGCCCCGGCATCCCCGTTGATCCGGCTGCCGTTGCTGCCTAAGGTATGCACCTGTAGCTTCTAGCATGAGCTAGTAGTCGCCCCCGACGTTTAGGCGTCGGGGGCGATTTTTTTGTGCATGATTTTGTCTGTGTGAAGATTCAAAACACAGTGTGAAGATTCAAGACATTGCGTGACCGGCGTCAGTTAAAGTGCGTCATGGACTTCCAGTTTTTATAGGCTTAAAACGTAGAATGAACTCCTGGCCGTGATTACCCCGGCACCTCTAAAACCGATGGTGGAGGAAGCCCGTACGCTTCCTTATCACCCCATCCATGACGAGAGAGAGTTTATGTCTTCTTCTACCCAGAATGCGCAGATAGCCCGTCGAGGCCTTAGTGTGCCGGTTAATTATTTTGCGGTGGCGCTGGGTACCGGCGCATTGGGTGCCGCTTGGCGCACCGGTGCGTCGAAGGGAATGGCACCCGATTGGGTGGGCGAGAGCATCCTGGCTTTTAACGCCGTGGTGTGGCTGCTCCTTATGGGTTTCCTGGTTCACTCGGTGGTGAAGTACCGTGCGTGGGTGCGTGGTTTTTGGGAGCATCCGGCGCGTACCTGCTTCTTTTCGCTGATTCCGGCGACGACGGCACAGGTGGGTGCGGCTCTCTACCCCTATGCTGAGGCTCCGGCTCTGACTCTGGTTGTGCTGGGAGCTGTGGGTCAGTTGTATTTCGCATCTCACCGTATCGCCGGCACGTGGCGTGGCGGGTATGCGCCCGAGGCTGCCTCGCCGGTGCTGTATCTGCCGACGGTTGCGACGAACTTTGCGACTGCCACGGCGATGGGTTTTGTGGGGTGGCGCGATATGGCGATGCTCTTTTTCGGTGCGGGCCTGATTTCGTGGTTCAGCATCGAGGCTGTGATTCTGAGCCGCTTGCGCACCCTGACTCCGCTGCCTCAGGGGGAGCGTGGCATTATTGGTATCCAGATGGCACCGCCTTTTGTGGGTGGTAACGCGTACTTGGCGGCTAATGGCGGCACGGTTGACTGGTTCTTCCTTGTGCTGACGGGTTACGGCATTCTGCAGCTGATTTTCCTGATGCGTTTGCTCCCGTGGGTGCTTGAGGGCGGCTTCTCGATGAGCATGTGGGGCTTCTCATTCGGTATGGCTTCCATGGCGGCGAGTGGTGTTCGCTTGACGGCTGCTGGCTCGCTGGGGCTGGTGGGTCCTGTCTTGACGGTGGCGGGTACGGCTTTCCTCATCTTCCTGTGGGCGGGCACGCTATATCTGGCGTTGAAGGGGCGTTTGCTGGTGCGCCCGAGCTAGGGCGCTCACATGAGACTCTGATACCAGGCTTGTGCACCGTTTTATGACGGTGCTTATCTTCTGCGCCCGTGCCGGGTGTGAGTTTCGGCGATAATGGGGGAATGACTTCTGCATCCCACTCTTCTGCCGCGGCAGAGCCCTTTGAGGGCCTGCGTATTCGAGGCGTCGCTAAGACCTTTGGCGCCGATACGACGGTTCTGAATGAGATTGATTTGGATGTACACCCTGGCGAGCTGATTTCTCTGGTTGGTTCTTCGGGTACGGGCAAGTCGACTCTGCTGCGCATTATTGCCGGCCTGGAGGAGCCGAGTGCGGGTCGGGTGACCTATGCCGGGCAGCCTCTGGAGCGCGGCTCGGTGGGTGTGGTTTTTCAGCGTCCTATTCTGTACCCGCACCTGAGCGTGAAGGACAATATTCTCTTCCCGACCCGGCTGGGAGCGTTCTCCGGCGTGGCTGATATGGACTACTACCGCGAGCTACTGGAAGCGTTGAAGCTTGAGGGCTTGGAGTCTCGCAAGCCCTCGCAGCTATCGGGCGGTCAGGCGCAGCGTGTGGGCATTGCACGTGCACTGATTCGCCGTGCTCCGGTGGTGCTTTTTGATGAGCCGCTGGCGAGCGTGGATGAGGAGATGAGCGCGAGTATCCGCGCGGATATTGTGCGTCTGCACGAGCGCTACGGTTTTACGGGCCTGTACGTGACCCACGATCAGAATGAGGCGCTCATGCTGGGTCAGCGTGTGGCGGTCATGGATGCCGGCTACCTGGTGCAGGTGGATACTCCGGAGCGTCTGTTGGCGCATCCGCATACTCTGCAGGTGGCGAAGCTTTTGGCGGCGCCCGCGCTGAATCTATTGGCTCTTGAGGACTCGGAGTTTCTTCCTGCCGGGTGTGAGCTGGCAATCCGCGCGACCGCGTTGCACCCCGTGGCGTCAGACGCTGCTCACGCACTGCCGGTGCAGGTGCTCGGGTGCCGTCACCTAGTCGGTGGCATGCTGTACCGCGGGCGTCTGCTGGAGGCGGTTTCCTTACCTTTGAAATCCCCGCGGGCTCAGACGGAAACTGAGCTGAGCGCCCAAATGTATGCCCGTGTGCGTGCGGGTCAGGAACTTGAGTTCTTTATCCCGGATGCGCAGGGCACCTCCCTGATTGGCGCCTCGCTCAGCGTAGGGGAGCAGGTGCACCTGGGGGTGGCTGCTGAGCGCTGCTTCTTGTTCTCGGACGGAAAGCGTTTTTACCTCTAAAACGTGGTTTATCGGGCCTTTCAGAGGGGAGAAAGCGCGGGTTAATCGACTTAAATAAGTGATTAACCCCGCTTAATCACGTTTTTAACTTGCGACTCGGGCTTTAACCTGAGATGATGAATGAACCAAAGACCGCCGGTCTAGAACTATGTCCTTTATCGCCACCTCGATGGAGACGAAGAACAGAGTTCTGATAAGAGCAGATTTCACTAGAAATCGCCGCCCGCGTAGGTAACTCGAAGTGAATAGCCGTTGCCCTCATGCAGGGTGCCGTCTACTGTGCCTCGTACGCCTACGCGTCGGGGCATTTTTTATTGCTTGCAATAAATGCTTCGAGGCTCTACCGGCGACCTTACAAGAATCGGAAGAAGGAACTACCATGGCGACTCAGGAAAAGATCGCTGCAGTATCCGAGCTGAAGGAACTCTTCGAAGCTTCGAACGCAGTCATCCTGACCGAATACCGCGGTCTCACTGTTGCACAGCTCAAGGAGCTGCGCCGCGCACTCGGTGCAGAGACCGAATACGCCGTGGTGAAGAACACGCTGGCTGCTATCGCAGCTAAGGAAGCTGGCATCGACGCATTCGAAGGCCACCTCCAGGGTCCCTCCGCACTGGCATTCATCAAGGGCGACCTGATTGATGCTGCTAAGGGCCTGCGTGACTTTGCCAAGGCTAACCCCCAGCTGATCGTGAAGAACGGTTACTACGAAGGTGCCGCTCTGACCGAGGACGACGTCAAGCGCTACGCTGACCTGGAATCCCGCGAGGTTCTGCTGTCCAAGGTTGCAGGTGGCGCAAAGGCAGCCATCGCACGCATCGCACAGGTTGCAGACGCACTGCGCGTCAAGCTGGAGGAGCAGGAAGGCGCAGCTCCCGCTGCTGCCGAGGAGGCTTCGGAAGAGGCATAAGCCCCTTTCGTGCTACTGCACCAGCGCTGAGATACTCAGCAGCGTGAACGCGAATAGCGTGTAACGCACCCTAAATTTGACCGACCCTTTCCGGGTAGGTACTGAAGTTTTACACCGCGGGCGTCAGTCCGCACCAGATAGTGAAGGAGCCAAACAATGGCTAAGCTGTCCATCGAAGAACTCATTGCAGCATTCAAGGAACTGTCCCTCGTTGAGGTTTCCGAGTTCGTCAAGGCATTCGAGGAAGAGTTCGACGTCACCGCAGCTGCTCCCGTTGCAGTTGTAGCAGGCGGCGCAGCAGGCGAGGCTGCTGAAGAGAAGTCCGAGTTCGACGTTATCCTGGAGTCCGCTGGCGACAAGAAGATCGCAGTGATCAAGGAAGTTCGTGCCCTGACCTCCCTCGGCCTGAAGGAAGCAAAGGACCTGGTTGACAGCGCTCCCAAGGCTCTGCTCGAGGGCGTTTCCAAGGAAGACGCTGAGAAGGCTAAGGAGCAGCTCGAGGCTGCTGGCGCAACCATCACCCTCAAGTAATCGACTTCTTCTCGATTCTTACGCGGGCGGTGCATCCATCGGATGTGCCGCCTCGCGGCATTTAACGGCCCCGCACCTACTCCGGTATGAAGACTGGGGGAGGTTCGGGGCTTCGTCGTGCCCGTTCTTTTCTCCTGTAGCAAACGGGGCATGCGCCACATAATCGGCAGGTGACGGTATAAGCCGCTGTGGCCGCCCTGTGCCCCGAGTGAGAGAGTCTGAGAGCACTGTGGTTCCTCTCTCCTGGAGCCCAGCAATGGGGGAGAGGTGCCGTATGATGGGATGAGACAACCCAGACATTCCTTTGCACGAAAGCGGATAGACATGAGCGAGCAGAAGAAAAAGAAGAAGAGCGCAACCGAGCGACCCGCCCGCGACTTGGCGGCTGAAGCACAGCAGATCCTGGACGCTTTCGGTGCCGGTGTTCGTGAAGACCGCGACTACCCGGCTCTGCACCTGGCACCTCCCGTGGGCCGTCTGAACGACCCGAACGGCCTGGTTTTCGATGGTAAGCGCTACCACGCCTTCTACCAGTACTCGCCCCTGCACCCGGAGCGTATGGTTTACTGGCGTCACGCCGTGAGCGAGGACCTGACCCACTGGACCGATGAGGGTACCGCCCTGGTTCCCGATAGCCGCTACGATTCGCACGGCTGCTACTCCGGCTCCGGCATTAAGGTTCCCGGCGGTTTTGAGTTCTTCTACACCGGTAACGTGAAGGATGAAGAAGGCAACCGCGAAACCTACCAGATTCTTGCTACCGCGGGTGAGGACGCGAAGCCGACCCGTCAGCTGCCCCCGCTGATTTCCGGTCCCGCAAAGGGTTACACCGCGCACTACCGCGACCCGCACGTTTTTGAGCGTAACGGTGAATGGTGGATGGTCATCGGTGCTCAGCGTGAGGACCTGACCGGTGCCGTGGTCGTGTACACCTCCAAGGACCGCCGCGAGTGGACCTTCCGTGGTGAGCTGGGCATTAAGGATAAGACCCTCAAGGGCACCTACATGTACGAGTGCCCCTCCCTGCTGAGCATGCGCGATGAGCTGACCGGTGAAATCCGCGACGTACTGATTTTCAGCCCGCAGGGCATGCAGCCCCTCGGCGAGAAGTACAACAACATTTTCCAGAGCGGCTACATTGTTGGTTCGCTGGATAATGAGACCCTCAAGTTCACCGTTGAGACCCCCTTCACCGAGCTGGATGCAGGTTTCGAGTTCTACGCACCGCAGACCATCTCCGGTACCGGCCTGACCGCTGATCCGAAGGCACCGCACACCGTGAGCGGCGATGCCCCGGTGATGATTGCGTGGCTGGGCAACGCAGACCAGGACGATCTGCCCTCGTGGAGCCACCGCTGGGTGCACATGTTTACCTACCCGCGTGAGCTGCACCTGCGTAACGGTAAGCTGTTCCAGCGCCCGGTGCCGCAGCTCAACGACGCGATGGAGATGAAGCCGCTGTACCGCGAAGAGGAGAAGGGCAAGCTCGTCGAGCTGAAGAACGCCCTGACCTTCCGCCTGCGTGGCCGCGTGAATGTCTCTGATGAGCGCGTGAAGCTGAAGATTAAGGACACCCACGGCGTGGCACTGAGCATCGTTCTGGATAAGGACTTTGTGCAGATGGACCGTGGCGGTACCCGCTACACCGAGGGCGGTAGCCTGCGCCGCCGCACCCTGAAGCGTTCGAAGATTCGCGAGTTTGACCTGCTCGTGGACGGCTCGGCAACCGAACTGTACGTGGGCGGCAAGCTGGTCGCATCCATGGGCGCTGAGGTCATGACCGCTCGCACCTTCTTCAAGGGCGATAAGCGCCGCGTCCGCCTGACCGGTGGCGAGGTGCTGTCCCTGGAGTACGGTCGTCTCTAAGCCGTTTTCTAGGCGCTGGTTCTAGGTGCTGGGAGCTGCCCGCACGGGTGGTTTTACGGTAATTTCTGAATATGTCTGAGGGCTCACTTTCCATGTGGAGGGTGGGCCCTCGCTTTTAAGAACTTTCCCGTGATACCATGTCTTACATCCGATATGTCAAACGTATGACATATGCATGACATGCACACACAGACATATCACCCCAACTCATTCACAAAGCATCATCCGGTGGTGCTCCAAACAAAGGAGAGCGAGCGTGGACCACAAGTCAGTGGCACAGCGCGTGCTGAAGGACGTCGGTGGCGCCGGCAACATCGTTGCAGCCGCACACTGCGCAACCCGCCTTCGCCTCGTCCTGAAGAACCAGGACAAGGTCGACCAGGCAGCAATCGACAACGACGAGGATCTCAAGGGCAGCTTCCTCAACGCCGGCCAGTTCCAGATCATCGTCGGCCCCGGCGACGTCAACGAGGTGCACAAGCACCTCATCGCCGCTGGTGCACCCGAGGCATCCAAGGATGACCTCAAGAGCATCGCTGCGAAGCAGGGCAACATTGTCTCCCGCTTCATCAAGACCATTGCTGACATCTTCGTTCCGCTGATTCCGGTGCTGGTCGGTGGCGGTATGCTGATGGCGCTCAATAGCCTCCTGACTTCCAAGGGTATCTTTGGTCCCCAGGCAGTTATTGAACTTTACCCGGAATGGGCTGACTTCGCGGACATCGTCAACCTGCTCTCCGCAGCTCCCTTCGCTTTCCTGCCCGTGCTGGTTGGCTTCTCCGCAACCAAGGTCTTCGGCGGTAATCCTTACCTGGGCATGACCATGGGTGCCGCAATGGTCTCCCCGGCACTGATGAACGGCTACAATGTCGCTGCCTCTCTGGCAGGTGCCGAGGGTAGCGAACCGATGAAGTACTGGAACCTCTTCGGCCTGCAGGTCCAGCAGGCGGGCTACCAGGGTACCGTGCTGCCCATCATGCTGGTTGCCTTCATCCTGTCCCACATTGAGAAGTTCTTCCACAAGGTCCTCAAGGGCACCATCGACTTCATCTTCACCCCGACCCTCACCATCCTTATCACCGGCTTCCTGACCTTCATCTTGGTCGGCCCGCCGATGTTCCAGCTGGGTACCTGGCTGGGTGAAGGTATTAACTGGCTCTACACCGTTGCTGGCCCGCTCGGCGGTCTGATCTTCGGTACTTTCTACGCATTCATCGTGATGACCGGTATGCACCAGGCATTCCCGCCCATCGAGATGAGCCTGTGGGCAACCGGCGGTTCCTTCATCTTCGTCGTTGCCTCCATGTCTAACGTGGCGCAGGGTGCTGCCGCAGCCGGTGTCGCACTGACCACCAAGAACAAGAAGATCAAGGGTATTGCTTCGGCATCTGCACCCTCCGCATTCCTCGGCATTACCGAGCCCGCAATGTTTGGTGTGAACCTGGCTCTGCGCTGGCCCTTCTACATTGCAATCGTCTCCGCGGGTATTGGTTCGATGTTTACTTCTATTCTTGGAATTAAGGCGGGTAAGCTTGGCGCCGCTGGTTACCTTGGCTTCCCCTCGATTGAACCGACTGTTGGCGCTGGTATTCCTGGCTTCTTCGGCTGCCTCATCCTGACCACCGTCATCGCTTTCGTTGCCTCCTTCATCTGGGGTAAGAAGGTTGAGGCTGGCAACACTGAGGAGGCTGAGGCACCCGCCGCTCCTGTTCCCGCTACTCCCGCAGCAGCTGCTGCAGCTCCCGCTGCCGCTGTAGCAACTGAGGCTGGCGAGAGCGTCGAAATCGGCTCCCATATGGTCGGTTCCGTGGTTCTGCTGGCTGACGTCAAGGATCCCACCTTCTCCTCCGGCGCACTGGGTGCAGGCACCGCAGTGGAGCCCACCGAAGGTAAGCTCTACGCACCGGCTGACGGCAAGATCACCGTTGCATTCCCTACCGGCCACGCATACGGTCTGCGCACCGAGGACGGCCTGGATCTGCTGATGCACATCGGCATGGACACCGTTGAGCTCGACGGCAAGCACTTCGAGCCCAAGGTTGCTAAGGGTGACACCGTCAAGCGCGGCGACGTCATCGCTGAGTTCGATATCCCCGCCATCAAGGCTGCTGGCTACCCGCTGGCAACCCCCATGGTGATTACCAACGCCAAGAAGGCGGCTGCTTCGGTTGAAGATGTTCAGGCTTCGGGCGCATCTGTCACCAATGCAGATTCGCTCCTGAAGGTTGCACTGAAGGCAAAGGCTAACGCATAGTCTGCACTCTTAGTGAGTAGATAACCTCAACGTGATGTACACCCCGTACCGCTCTTCCTAGAGCTGGTGCGGGGTGTTCAATTTTTCCTGCAAAAACATGTAAAAGTATCATGAATAAATATGCACTAAAATTATGCATAATGGTGCAATATAAGTTGGCACACATTGGTGCATGGTCATGAAAAATGTCTTGATAAGGCAGAATTTATTAGCCAGGAGTGAATAATCCAGCTAATATTTATGTATAGTTTCAAGCTTTTGTAAAGGGTGAATATGACCTCAGCTTCCTATACCGTCCGCACCGCCGAGCCTCATGAATATGCAGATGCGCTCGAAGTGCTGATTGCCGCATTCGACGGTGACCCCGCCATGATGGCAGTCATCGCAGGCGGTAGCCGCCGACAGGAACTCGCCAAACTCCGCGCCATTATGACCCTGCAGGTCTACGGCAACTTCCAGGATCGCGGACGCATCGACATCGCCATCGACGAATCCACTGGAAAGATTGTGGGTGTTTGTCTCTGGAGCACCCCCGAATCTCACGAGGGATCCTTCCTCAACGAGCTCAAGCAGGTGGGTGCCTACTACAAGGCTCTCGGCTGTAAAACCCTGATGCGAGCCATCACGATGGAGCTGCATCTGCTCAAGTACCGCCCCGCCTACAAGCACTGGTACCTCTTCAATATCGGTGTTCTCGAAGAGTACCGCGGTCGCGGCATCGGCTCGAAGCTACTTGACTACGGCACCGAACGCATCGGCGACTACCCCGCCTACCTCGAAGCATCGACCTACGATAGCGCCCGCCTCTACGAGCGCCGCGGATTCTTCTCCCTCGGCCCGCTCCACGGAATCTTCTCCAAGGCACACGCCGTCGGCATGGTCTACCCCGGCACCGGTCCCACCGAGATTGTGCAGCGCACCTCCTAAACTTCCGGACGCGCACAAAACCGATAAATGTATATGCAAAATCCGCCCCACCGTGAGCACTCGCACGGTGGGGCGGATTTTGATCGTCAGAAAAGGAGCCTCTTATTGGAGCTCGTCCGGGGCGGAGGTGTCAGGCAGGATCTGATCCAGATTCGGGATAGAACGCACCGTCGCCCCCAAATGCAGCTCAACGGGGAGCACATCCTCGGGCTGGGTAATTGGGGGAGTGGCATCCTCGGGGGAATCCTCCTGCTGTAGCTCAATGAGCTCCAGCAGACGCTGCGCGGTACGCTCTGCCATGCCCTCAATCGGCTGAACCACGGTCGCCAACTCCGGCATGAGCAGCTGAACACTCTGAGTGCCGTCGTAGCCAATCACCTGGAAATCCTCCGGGACGCGAACGCCTCGAGCACGCGCCCAGCCCAGGGTGAGGGCCGCGTAATTATCGTTGGAGGCGAAGACCGCGTCCACCGGCTCCGGGCTGTCGGCGCGCTCATCCAGATAGCGGTAGAGCACCTCACGCTTAATGCCCAGGGAGGGGCGGAAACCCAGCTCCAGGAACTCCGGCATGAGCCCCGCCTCAAGCATTGCCTCACGGTAGCCGCGCTGACGTTCATTATGCTCACCCAGGGTAGAAGTTACGTGCACAATATTCTGCGCACCCGTGGCTATCAGATGCTCCGTGGCGGCACGGGCGCCTCCGTAATTATCGGAGCGGACATTCGGGTAAAAGCCGCTTTCGAGGCGGTCCACGGTCACCAGGGGAGCCTGGGCGTGCGGAATATTCACCAGCGCGTCAGAGTGCGCGCCGCTGATAATGCCGTCCACCTGGTTGGAGAAAAGCATCTCCAGGTAGCGCTTTTCCTGTTCGGGGTGATCATCGCTATTGCAGAGAATGACGCGGTAGCCTGCCTCGGCAAGGTAACTTTCGAGGCGGTACACCATCTCCCCGTAGAAGGGGTTCGCGACCGTGGGGAAGATGAGGCCCACCATCTGCGAGCGCTGACCCTGCAGGCTGCGGGCGATGGCGTTGGGTCGGTAGCCGAGCTCACGCATTGCATCGTGGACCTTGGTGCGGGTGCTTTCGCTCAGGTAGCCGCGGTTGTTGAGCACGCGGGAGACCGTGGTGGGGGAGACGCCCGCCAGGGCCGCAACGTCGCTGAGTTTGGGCTTAGCCACGGAGGCTCCCTTCGGTATGCTAAACGATTGACATATCTCTCTACTATACCCCGACCGCATACAGCATAAACATTTAAACGCCGGAAAATAGCGCCTTACTACAGCACCGGAATAATCGGAACCCGAGCCCCCACCTCATGAGCAGAACCCCGAACCGAAGAATCATCCAACACCGCACAGTGAGTAGCCGCCGCCAACGACGACAGCATATGCGACGCCGACTTCGGCAGAGGATACGCCACACCATCACGCACCGACACCGGAAGCAGGCGAGCCCCCGCCGGCTTACGCAAAGTATCAACAGGCTCACCCAGAACCGCAGAATCCAGCTCCGGCAGAGGCATATCCCTCATACCAGCCAAAAGCGGCGGCAAATACGAATACAGAGCAGTGTAAGCCGCCAAAGGATTACCCGGCAGACCCAGCACAAAACGCTCACGACCCGAATTCGGGCCAGTCTCCGGAACCGGCAGACGAGCAGCCAACGCAGGATGACCCGGACGCACATCCACCGACTCAAACAGGTACGTCGCACCCATATCGTTGAGCACCTTACGCACCAAATCAACACCCGAGGTGCTCGACCCACCTGTGAACACCAGCACACGAGCCGTCGACGTGGACAAGAACGTGCGGAACTCAGACTCAACATCCGCCAGACGAATCGACGGGCGCGCCTCGCAGCCAGCAGAAATAATCGCATGCTCCATGAAGCCGCCAAAGGCATCACGCACCTGACCCGGCGCAGGCACACCAAACGTAATGACCTCATTACCCGTAAACGCGCAACGCACCGGAATCGGGGCATACACCGGCAACTCATCAAAACCATTCGTGCCCAAGAACGCCGCCATACGCGCAGAAATGCGGTCACCGTGGCGCGCCAACAGCTCGCCACGCTCCAGCTCAGCACCGGCATGGCGAATATCAGCACCCGGCGCCGGAGGCTCAAAACCCTCCGCCATATCCAGGTAATGAATGCTCGACACAGTCTCCAAATGGGCGCTCACGCCCGGACGCGAAGAAGCCTCCGCACCCTCATACAGGCGGGAATGCTCCTCACGCACAATTGCCTCAGCGCCCTCCGGGATCAAACCACCCGTCAGAATCGGGGTCGCCTCGCCCGGTGCAATCGGCACGGTCAGGCGGTGAATATTTGCGCGAGAATCCTCCGGGTACGCCGGGGTCACCAGACGCCACGGAGGCGCACCCGCCACCGCGTAACCGTCCATCGCCGAAGAGCTGTAGTGGGGCACCGGCATCATCGAATAAACGTCGTCCGCCAAATAGTGACCAATCGTCGCCAACAGCGGCAAAGACTCCGTCTTCACATGGTGAGCAATCTCCAGACCCTGCTCATGCAGAATCTGGCGGGCCTGCTGCCACGAAACAGAAGGAATATGGTGAGACATCGTACCTCGTAAAAGTGTGTGCGGGACGCGCAACAGCGCGCGAGCTCAAAAACATCGCCCGGTCGGGCGTTAAGACCTACCACTAGGGTACTCGTAGCTTGGCAACTAGCGCTCCCGCGCGCCTCAGATGCTAATAACTCGTGCTAATAGCTTGACCAGAGCGAGGTCGTATAGCCCAGAGCCTGCGCCTGCTCCCAGGTATCAACATCGGCAGTGTCAGCGGCAGACATCTGAACCGCCACAGGATTCAAACGGCGCAAAAAAGAACGAACAGAAGCATCAGTTGTGCCGGTCGAAAAGACCGAACGGATCGCCTCGAAACGGTAAATACCCACCAGCGGCTGATAGATGCCCTCAGAGACGCCCCAGAAGCCCTCAGAAGCTTCAGAGTCACTGGGCGCTTCAGAACTGATGGGGGAGGGGGTAGCCGCGGTCTGCTCAGCGCTCCGTGCCGCGGTAATCAGCTGCTGAACCGCGGGGGCAATACGCGGAGTATCCACACCCAAAATCAGGCACCAGCCCGGCAACGGGGTCTGCGAGCGCTCGCAATCTGCCGCAATACACTCCAACCCGGCATGAATCGCCGCGGCAGGACCCGAAAACGGCGGATCCTCACGAGTACGCAACACCCCGGTAGGCAACGGCAGGCTCTCAGGACCCACCACCACACGCGGGGATGCGGCGGCCACCGCCTCCAGAGCACAATCCAGCAGGGTGCTCGTGCCGTCAGACAGGGATGCCTTCGGCACATGGTTCAGACGGCGAGAAGCGCCTCCGGCAACAACGACCGCGGCGCACGAAAAATCACCCTCAGCGGGGAGCGGGGAACCGGGCATCTTATCCGCCGGCATTATCCACCCGCAAAGGGAGGCAGAACGTCCACACGGTCGGCATCCTGCAGAGGTGCCTGCGCATCCGAGCGGGCACCATTGACCAGGAACGAGCACTGCTCCATCACCTGCGCAAGAGTCAGACCCGACGGGGTCGTACCCTCCAAGCTCTGACCCAGATGCTCAACGAGCGCGCCAAGAGTTGCCGACGGTAACTCAGCCAAAGGTACCGACAGCTGCGTGGTACCCGCCGCAGAACGTGCGGCAGCGAAAAAATGAACCTGCATAATGCTCCTCAATCCTAAGTCAGGGGACAGCCGAAAATCACGGGCGCAAGATGCCAATAAAAAGCCTTATCCGCGCACCTTCGGCTGATGAATCAGCGGCTTTCCTAGCCACCAATAGCGCTCATCGAGCGGCTCGCCTTCGCGAACTCCTCAATATCGAAGTCAGCGTCTTCCTTACCGTGGGCGCGCGGCTTGAACCACATGCCCTCACGCCAGCGCAGAGCCAGCTCCTTATCGTCAGCGCCAGAACGCAGAAGCTGCATCAGATCAGTCTCAGTATCGGAGAACAGGCAGGAGCGGATCTTACCGTCCGCCGTCAGACGGGTGCGGGTGCACGCATTGCAGAACGACTCCGTCACCGAAGCGATAATGCCCACGCGGCCCAGCGACTCGGTACTGTCGGTCGGGAAGCCCGCCTCATCCAGGGCAGTACCGAGCGGGTATACCTCCCACAGCTGAGCGGGGGAGTCACCGCGTGCCTCAGTCACCGAACCCAGGACGTACTCAGCCGACAGCTTCTCGCGAATCTCAGCGGCAGTAATCGTGCCCTCGCGGGTCCAACGGTTATCGGCATCCAGCGGCATCTGCTCAATGAAACGCAGCTGATAGCCGCCCGCCAACGCCCAGCGCAGAAGCTCCGGAGCCTGATCATCATTCAGACCCGGCATCAGTACAGCATTAATCTTGATGGGCCACAGGCCAGCCTCAGCAGCGCCATCAATGCCCTTCAGGACGGCGTCAAGCTTATCGCGGCGGGTCAGCTCGGCAAAGGTCTCACGGCAAATCGTATCCAGTGAAACATTGATGCGGGTCAGGCCAGCCTCCGCCAGGGCGGCGGCACGCTTCTCCAAACCAATACCGTTCGTCGTAATCGCCAACGGAATGTTCGGATGCGCCTCATGGATGCGAGAAATGATATCCACCAAATCGGCGCGCACCAGCGGCTCACCGCCGGTGAAGCGAATCTCCTCCACGCCCAGCTCGGTAATCGCAATATCGGCAAGGCGCGCAATCTCCTCGGCGGAGAGCAGATTATCCTTCGGGAGCCACTGCAAACCATCCGCCGGCATGCAATAAATGCAACGAAGATTACATTTATCGGTCAGAGAGATACGCAGATCCGTCGCCACGCGACCCCAACGGTCCAAGAGCGGACCGCTGTTCGTAATATTAGGGAGCTTACGCGCAGGCTTGACGCCGCTCTCAGATTTTTCGGGCGTAACAAAAGCAGCCCCGTTACCCTCCGCAGAAGATAAGGTGCTTAACGTTGGGCCCGCAATGAGTTCAGAAGAGGCCGAATTCGCCGTGTACGCCATGTAAAACCTATGTGGAAAATTTGCATATTTCAGGTGACAATATGATTATTCCATGTTCCGGCGCCCCGTACATAGTGTGTGCAGGGTAAGTTACAACTGCGCCACAGCAGACAACCCCGACGAAACAACGCCGCGTGTACAAGCTAGGGACGTACACGGGACGTCACATAAAGCCCGCACATGGACGCACCTCACCTTCAATAGCAGTACGAACCAACCAAGGAAATACCTCATGAAGAGCCCCCTCGCAGCCCTCAGCGCGCTCGCTGCTGCAACCCTCGTCCTCACCGGATGCGGCGCCACCCAGAGCTCCTCTTCGTCCACCGCATCTGCCGCAAGCAGCCAGGCAGCCTCCGGCAAGGTAGAAGTCTTCGCCGCAGCCTCCCTGAACAACGCCGGCGCAGACCTCGAAAAGGCATACGAAGCCGCCAACCCCGGCGTAGACGTCACCTTCGTCTACGAAGGCTCCGCAAAGCTCGTCAACCAGATCGA
Source organism: Rothia mucilaginosa (assembly GCF_964210535.1). Classification (GTDB taxonomy): domain Bacteria; phylum Actinomycetota; class Actinomycetes; order Actinomycetales; family Micrococcaceae; genus Rothia; species Rothia mucilaginosa_F. Next base: position 48,134 of record NZ_CAXOMR010000005.1, on the reverse strand, counting down.
GCAGGGCGCAACCCCCGACCTGCTGATCACCGCAGACACCAAGAACATGGACAAGGCAAAGAAGCTCGACCAGTTCTCGACTTCCGAAACCAACGTTCTGGTCACCAACAAGCTCGTGCTCGTCACCGCCGAAGGTAACCCCGGTAAGATCAACAGCCTCGACGACCTCAAGACCACCGAAGGCGTCGTCGCAGTCTGCAAGGAAGACGTTCCCTGCGGCACCATCGCCCACCAGGAACTGAAGAAGCACGACATCACCCTCAAGAACGCAACCACCGAAAGCAAGGTCACCGACGTAGCAACCAAGGTCACCACCGGTAACGCCGACGCGGGCTTCATCTACACCACCGACCTCGCCGCCGCCAAGAAGAAGGGCGCGAACCTCGGCTCCGTTGAGCTGACTGACGTGGAACGCAACGAATACCCCGCAGCGTTGAGCAAGACCGGCTCCTCCTCCGAAGCTGCGAAGAAGTTCAACGAATGGTTGAAGAACTCCGACGAGGCGAAGAAAATCCTCACCGACTACGGCTTCAGCACCGCAAAGTAACGCTAGCGCCGTTCCGCACCGCTGAAACCCGGAGCGCAGAACGGACACCCGCAGGATGCGGCGGCACGCTCAACGAGCAAGCCGCCGCATCCTGAACGCGTCTCCTGCCGCGCTCTCAAAACCCCGAAGAAATACGCCGAGAAATACCCATGACAGACAGCACCGCAACCACCCGCCGCCGCGCCGGCGCCTCAAGCACGCCCGGGAGCAGCCTCTTCGCCTCCGTGCCCGTGCTCTTCCTGGTTCCGGCGTCGCTGGGTGTTTTCCTCATTGCCGGGCCGCTTCTCGGGCTCTTTCTCAACATCCCCTGGAGCCAGCTCGGCAGCATCTTCACCCCGCAGGTGCTCAGGGCGGCGAACCTCTCGCTTGGCACCGCCGCTGCATCCACCCTTATCTGTGGTCTTCTTGGCGCACCCCTGGCGCTCGTGCTCTCCAAAGTGCTCAACCGCTCGCGGCTGCACCGATTCGGGTCGGTCCTCTACGCCATCATCTATACCCCGGTGATTCTCTCACCGGTGGTCTCCGGCCTCGGCCTGCTCTTCTTCTGGGGCCGCAAAGGCATGATCGGTACCTACCTCTACCAGGCTGGAATCTCTATCCCGTTCACCTCGAACGCGGTGATTATCGCTCAGGTCTTTGTCGCCCTACCTTTCTTTGTCGCCACCGCGGTCACCACCCTGCAGGCTATTCCCCGCGAATACGAAGAAATCGCCCTCGTCGAAGGCGCCAAACCCGCAGAGATCACCTTCAAAGTGCTGCTGCCCCTCGCCGCGCCCGGACTCGCTACCGCCTTTCTCCTCTCCTTCGCCCGTGCACTCGGCGAATACGGCGCAACCGTCACCTTCGCCGGCAATGTGCAAGGCAAAACCCAAACCATACCCCTCGCCATTGACCTAGCCATCAACAGCAGCGACATTCCCAGCGCCCTCGGAAGCGCCCTGATCCTCATCAGCCTCTACCTGGGAATCTTCGGGGTCCTCGGTCTGATTCGCGCCCTCAAAAAACTACGCGAAAGCACCCGATAAGCCGCTCCGACGCTCGCACCGCACACCACCCGGTACACACAGGCTCTTAGGCACAACTGCATTTACCAGCCCACAAACACACACCTACACTAGTCATAACCACCGCCGCACGATTGGAACCGCCATGATTTCCCCTGAATTCAATGGAACCCCCAGCACCGAGGAATACCGCGCCTACCTGGCGCTACTGTTGCGCGAAGTCTTCATCGGCACCGCAGAAACGGTTCCCCTCTACCACGCGGCAGGACGCATTCTCGCCCAAGATGTCACCGCACGCATGGACGTACCCAGCTTCGACAACTCTCAAATGGACGGCTACGCCCTCACCGCGGCAGCCGTTGACCGCGAGGACCGCATCTTCACCGTCGGCCGCGAGATTCCCGCAGGGCGTCCGCTGCAACGCTCCCGTTCCTCCGACGACCTGACCTACCCCATCATGACCGGCGCACCCATGCCCAAGGGCTACGACGCCGTCATCCCGGTCGAGCAGTCCGAACGCATCGAATACCCCGACCTGCCCGAATCCTTCGGCCGCCCCAGCGAAAAGGTCAAACTCGCCCCCGGCAAACCCGGACAGTTCGTGCGCCGCCGCGGCGAAGACGTCGTCACCGGACAGGTACTCGCACGCGCTGGTGAACGCGTCACCCCCGCCCTGCTCGGTGCGCTCGCCTCCCAGGGGTATGCGCGTCTGACCGTCGCGGCAGGTCCCCGTGTGCTCGTATGCACCGGTGGCGACGAGATTCTCTCCGGCGTTGAAGAAGACGGCACCGCTACCTCGCAGGAGCTGGCTCAGGGGCAGATTTTTGACGCGAACGGGCCCATGCTGACCGCTATGCTCCGTGAAGACGGCGCTGAGGTGCGCCGCATCGCTATTGGTGATAACCCCATCGAGTTGCTGCACCGTCTCGCGGCAGAATACGAGAGCTTCGCGCCGGACATCATCATCACCTCGGGCGGTATTAGCCACGGTAAATACGAAGTGGTGCGCAACGCCATCGCCAAGGCACACGAAGCCGACATCCTGGTGCCCGTCTCCTGGTTTGGTCACGTGAGCCAGCAGCCCGGCGGACCGCAGGGCGTAAACGTTCTCGACTTCAAGGGCCATCGCGTGCCCATGATTTCCTTCCCCGGCAACCCGGTGAGCACCCTCATCTCGTACGCGCTGATTCTGCGCCCCTACCTGCGTGCAGGCGGCCCCTACGGTGTGCCCTATGCGGTTGCCTCCGAACAGGCAACCCTGAACAACGCACCGCGAGGCGTGCTCGTCACCGAAACCCCGATCACCGCCCCGGCAACCAAGCGCCAGTTCCTGCGCGGAACCCTCGGCATGGTCGAGGTCGAGCCCGGAACCTACCGGGTGGAGCTCTACCCCGACGTGCTCTCCGGCTCGCACCTGTTACACCGCGCCGCACAGGCGGACGTGCTCATTGAGCTGGCGCCCGGAACCACCTACACCGGGGGAGAAGCGGTACCCTACCACCGCATCCGCCTCACCGATAACTAAGCCCCCGCCCCGCATTGTTCCTTGCTTTAGAGCAGTGAATAATAGCGACAGGGAATAATTGAGACTCACACCAAGTAACGATTTGCGGCAGAAGAACACCGCGCAGAAGCCAGGAGAAACGATGACCTCTACCTCGCAGCCCAATCAGGAACTGACCCACGTGCGCGCCGACGGCTCGGCACACATGGTGGACGTTACGGAGAAGTCAGTCACCACCCGCACCGCCCTGGCTGAGGCGACTGTGCGCACCCGCGAAGACGTCATCGCCATGATTTTTGACGCCGACCTGCCCAAGGGCGACGCACTGCCCGTCGCACGCGTCGCCGGCATTATGGGCGCTAAGCGCACCCCGGAAATCATTCCCCTCTGCCACCCGCTACCCCTGGGCAAGATCACGGTCGACTTCGAGCGCGGCACCGACTTCGTGCGTATTGAGGCGTCCGTGAAGACCCGCGGAGTCACCGGCGTAGAGATGGAAGCGCTCACCGCCGTCTCCTCGGCAGCGCTGACCGTTTTCGACATGATTAAGGCAGTCGATAAGTACGCCGTTATTACCGATATTCGTGTTCTGGAGAAGAGCGGCGGCAAGTCCGGCGACTGGTCCGTCCGCGAGGACTCCTAAGCTGCGGCGGCGCACCCCCGTCACCTGATAGATACAGAAAAGGAAAGCCCATGAGTAGCGAAGAGTACACCATGCCGGAGAACCTGACCGGTCTGGTCATTGTCGCCTCCACCCGCGCAGCCCGCGGCGTGTACGAGGATAAGTCCGGCCCCATCGCCGTGGAGTGGCTGCGCTCGCGCGGCTTCGACACCCCGGATGCCGTGGTCATTGAAGACCGCGATATTGTCGAGTACTTCAACACCCTGGTCACCGAGGGAAAGAAGAACGGCACCCTGCCGACCTTCATCCTGACCAGCGGCGGTACCGGTCTGAACTCTGACGACCAGACCGTGGAGGCGGTTCGCCCCCACCTAGACAAGGAAGTTCCCGGCATTATGCATGCCTTCTGGATGAACGGTCTGAAGAACGTTCCCGCAGCGGTGCTTTCACGCGGCGTGGCGGGCGTAATTGACCGCACCTTCGTGATGACCCTGCCCGGTTCGCGCGGCGGCGTGAAAGACGGCGTGGCGACCCTCGACCCGCTCGTTGAGCACATTTGCCGCCAGATGGAGGACTACCATGACCACTAAGCCGCAGAACGAAGAATCCCTGGATCATTCGGGTGCGCACGGTGCTGAGCCGAGCGGCTCGACCGTGGTGTTCACCGATATTACGGAGGCGCCCCTCGAGCCGCTGTACGCGGCGGCTAAGGCTGAGGTCATGACTGACGCCATGGGTGCCCTGGTAATTTTTGACGGCATTGTGCGCAACCATGATCACGGTAGTGCGGTGCGCGGGCTGTCTTATAGCGCGCATCCGCAGGCTCGTGAGTATATTGCCGAGGTTGCCGCCGAGGTTGCTGCTGAGCTGGACGGTGTGCGCCTGTGGGCTGTGCACCGCGTGGGCCCGATTGCTATCGGAGAGTCGGCTCTGACCGTGATGGCGGCGGCTGCTCACCGCGGCCGCGCGTTTGATGCGTGCGAGCTGGTGGCTGACCGTGTGAAAGCTCGTGTGCCGATTTGGAAGGAACAGGAACTGCTCGATGGAAGCATCGAGTGGGTTGGCGTGGACACTTCGCCCGCTTAGCCTCCTGAATATTCTGATATCTCTATATAAGCCTGTCAGGGGGGGGGATTTCTCTTGGGCAGGCTTATTCTCATTGAGGCTTGGCGCCCTAAAAGCTCAAGCCACCCTCTATTACTTGATGTGAGGATTCCCTATGTCTTCTCAGCCTTCAACCGGCGCGAGCGAGCTCTCTGCTGCTGAGCGTGCGTTCTATTCTCGTCAGCTAATTCTGCCCGAAATGGGTTACGAGGCTCAGCTGGCGCTCAAGGGCGCACGCGTGGTGGTGTTGGGCGCTGGTGGTTTGGGTGCTCCTGCTCTGCTGTACCTGGCGGGTGCCGGGGTCGGTCAGATTGTGGTGGTTGATGATGACGTCGTGGATGCTTCGAATCTGCACCGCCAGGTGATTCATACGCACGCCAGGGTGGGTAATTCTAAGGCTGAGTCTGCTGCAGAGTCTTTGCGCTCGCTGAATCCTTTTATTGAGGTTGTGCCGGTGCGCGAGCGGCTGACGGAGGCGAATGCTGATGAGCTTCTGGCTGGCGCTGATTTGGTGCTGGATGGTAGCGATAATTTTGAGTCGCGTTATGTGGTGTCGGCGGCTGCTGCACGTGCTGGGATTGCGCATGTGTGGGCTGCGATTCTTGGTTTTGATGCGCAGCTGAGTGTGTTTTGGGCGGGGCACGGCCCGGTGTACGAGGATTTGTATCCTCATGCTCCTGCTGCCGGTAGTGTGCCGTCGTGTAGTACTGCCGGTGTGGTGGGTGCTATGGCTGGCGTGGTGGGTGCTGCGATGGCCATGGAGGCGGTGAAGCTGCTGACCGGGGTGGGGGAGCCGCTCATGGGTGAGGTTGGCCTATATTCGGCGTTAAGCGGGAGGTGGGAATATATACCTCTTGTAGCTAGCGTGCAAGCTGTACCTAAGAAAAGTGTTGTTTTGCCCCAGGAAACGAGCCAGAAGCCCAAAAATTCTGTAACAATTCGTAATATTTCTCAGGATTTTACAAGCCCTTCTGTCGACTCGAAGCCCCGCTCAATGAGTGCTCAGGACCTTAAAAAGATGTCATCGGGTGAAAATATTGCCCTTTTGGACGTTCGTGAGCGGGTGGAATTCGATGCTTTTGCGATTGAGGGGGCTATCAATCTGCCCCTCACCGAACTGCTTGAAGCAGCTCGAAGCGGCACTCTAAAGGCCCTGATTGAGCGTAAAATCCCCGCAAATGCCCAGAAAATCGTTATTTACTGCACTGGATACACCCGAACAGTTGAAGCGGCTCGTGAAATAGCGCCCCTGGAGGAGCGTTCTGTGTACATGCTTGAGGGCGGAATTTCCGCCTGGCTTACGGTCTAAAACACCCTTATTTCGTATGAATTAGGCAAGGTTTTTATCTCGTATTTTCCATGCCAATTTTCAGATATATTGGCAGTATGGAACAAGCATCACAGATTAAGGGCCCGGACGGCCCCCTTACCGATCAGCTGATCAAGTTCGGTAAGTTCTTCTCCCGCTGGGATGAGACTGAAGACGGCCGCGCCGTCTTCCGTGAAGGCGGCCGCGAAGGTGACGCCTTCTACCGCGACCGTTGGAGCCACGATAAGGAAGTTCGCTCTACCCACGGCGTGAACTGCACCGGCTCCTGCTCCTGGAAGGTGTACGTCAAGGACGGCATTATCACCTGGGAAGCACAGGAAACCGACTACCCCTCGGTTGGTCCCGACCGCCCCGAGTACGAGCCCCGCGGCTGCCCCCGCGGTGCAGCATTCTCGTGGTACACCTACTCTCCCACCCGCGTTAAGTACCCCTACGTTCGCGGTCTCCTGCTGGAGATGTACCGCGAAGCGAAGGCAATCCACAACGATCCCGTGGACGCCTTCCACTCCATCGTGTCCGACCCCGCCAAGCGTGCACGCTACGTGAACGCACGCGGTAAGGGTGGTCTGGTGCGCTCGACCTGGGCTGAGGCTCTCGAGCTGATGGCTGCTGCTCACGTGCACACCATCAAGTACTACGGTCCCGACCGTAACACCGGCTTCACCCCGATTCCGGCAATGTCTATGGCTTCCTTCAGCGCGGGTGTTCGCTACATCCAGCTGACCGGCGGCGTCATGACCAGCTTCTACGACTGGTACGCTGACCTCCCCGTGGCTTCCCCGCAGGTCTTCGGCGACCAGACCGACGTTCCCGAGTCCGGCGACTGGTGGGACGCTGCATACCTCATCATGTGGGGTGCAAACGTTCCGCTGACCCGTACCCCGGACGCTCACTGGGTCTCCGAGGTTCGCTACCGCGGTACCAAGGTTGTCACCGTGAGCCCCGACTACGCCGACAACACCAAGTTCGCTGATGAGTGGCTGCCCGCACAGGCAGGTACCGACGCGGCACTGGCAATGGCGATGGGCCATGTCATCCTCAAGGAGAACTACGTCGACCAGCGTGTCGAGTTCTTTGAGGACTTCGCCCTGACCTACACCGACCTCCCCTTCCTGGTCACCCTGGAAACCCGTGAAGACGGCGTTAAGGTCCCCTCCAAGTTCCTGACCGCAGCTAAGCTCGCAGGCGAGGCTGAGCAGGCTAACGCTGACTTCAAGCCCGTCCTGATGGACCGCGAGACCGGTGAGGTCTTCGTGCCCAACGGCACCATGGGTCACCGTTACGCTCAGGAAGACCAGGGCAAGTGGAACCTGGACCTGCAGGGTCGTAAGCCGATTCTGTCGATTCGCGACCTGCCCCAGGGTCAGACTGCAGCTGCAGAGATCAAGATGCCGACCTTCGACAACCCGAAGGGTCACGGCGACGTCATTACCCGCGGTGTGCCCGTAGCCTACGTTGAAGGCCACGAAGTCACCACCGTCTTCGACATCATGCTTGCACAGTACGGTGTGGGCCGTGAGGGCCTGCCCGGCACCTGGGCTAAGGACTACGAGGACTGGAACGTTCAGAACACCCCGGCATGGCAGGAGCAGATTACTTCTGTCCCCGCCGAGGCTGTTATCCGCGTTGCCCGCGAGTTCGCTAAGAGCGCCCTGGATTCCGGCGGCCGCTCCATGATCATCTTCGGTGCGGGTATCTGCCAGTGGTACCACGCTGACACCACCTACCGCGCTATCCTCGCCCTGCTGAACCTGACCGGTTGCCAGGGTCGTAACGGTGGCGGTTGGGCTCACTACGTGGGCCAGGAGAAGGCACGTCCGCTGACCGGTCTGACCAACATTGCGAACGCTCTGGACTGGAGCCGCCCGCCGCGTCACATGATCGGTACCGGCTTCTGGTACATGCACACTGACCAGTTCCGTCAGGATGCATACTCCACCGACTACCTGCAGTCCCCGCTGGCTAAGGGCGAGCTGCGCGACGTTCACACTGCTGACGTTGTGGCACGCTCCGTGCGCATGGGCTGGATGCCGTTCTACCCGCAGTTCCCCGAGAACTCGCTGGAACTGGCTGAGAAGGCAGAGCAGGCAGTGGCACGCGGCGAGGCTTCCTCGAACGCGGACTACATTGCGAAGCGTCTGAACTCTGGCGACCTGGAGTTCTCCGTTGAGGACGTTGATAACCCCGTCAACTGGCCTCGTACCCTGACCCTGTGGCGTTCGAACCTGTTCGGTTCCTCCGCTAAGGGTGAGAGCTACTTCCTGAAGCACCTGGTCGGTAGCATGGACAACGTCCAGGGCTCCGATTCGGAGAAGTTGCCGAACGAAGTGAAGTGGGTTGATGAGGCACCTCAGGGCAAGCTGGATCTGCTGGTCACCTCGGACTTCCGTATGACCTCCACGACCCTGCTGTCTGACATCGTTCTGCCGACTGCAACCTGGTACGAGAAGCACGATATCTCCTCGACCGATATGCACCCGTTCCTGCACGCGTTCTCCCCGGCAATTGACCCGCCGTGGGAGGCAAAGACCGACCACGAGACCTTCAAGGCACTGGCGTACGAGTTCAGCCGTCTGGCTAAGAAGCACCTCGGCGTCCGTAAGGACATCGTTTCGGTCCCGCTGTTGCACGACACCCCCGGCCAGATTGCTCAGCCCGGTGGTCACGCACCCGACTGGAAGAACACCCCCGGCATGGTGGGCGTACCCGGCAAGAACATGCCGAACTTCGTCACCGTTGAGCGCGACTACGGCGCACTGTACGACATGTACACCACCGTTGGCCCGCTGTTCGACAAGCTCGGTGCAACCACCAAGTTCATTACTTACGACCTGAAGAACGAAGTCGCGAAGATGGCTAAGGAATTCGGCGTGATGGACTCCGGTAAGGGCGCAGGCCGTCCGGCACTGGATACCGACGTGAAGATTTCTGAAGCAATCCTCATGATTTCCGGTACCTCCAACGGTGAGGTTGCTATCAAGGGCTTCAAGGAGCTCGAGAAGCAGACCGGTCTGCACCTGATGGACCTGGCAGAAGGTAACGAGGAACGTCGTATCACCTTCCCCATGACCCAGGCCGCACCGCAGCCCGTGATGACCTCCCCCGAGTGGTCCGGTTCGGAGACCGGCGGTCGCCGCTACGCTCCGTTCACCGTCAACATCGAGAAGAAGAAGCCGTTCCACACCCTGACCGGCCGTATGCACTTCTTCCTCGACCACGACTGGATGCACGAAATGGGCGAGGCTCTGCCGATTTACCGTCCGCCGCTGGACATGACCGGCCTGTACAACGAGCCCGAGCTCGGTACTACCGATGGTGTTTCGGTTGCTGTTCGCTACCTGACCCCGCACAACAAGTGGGCAATTCACTCGCAGTACTTCGACAACCACTACATGCTGAGCATGTTCCGTGGTGGTCCGACTGCGTGGATGAGCCCGCAGGATGCTGAGAAGATTGGCGTCAAGGATGGCGAGTGGATTGAGTGTGTGAACAACAACGGTGTCTTCGTTGGTCGTGCGGTCGTTTCGCACCGTATGCCCGAGGGCGTCTGCTACGTCCACCACGCTCAGGAGCGTATGGTTAGCCCGAAGTCTGAAGTCACCGGCAAGCGCGGTGGTATTCACAACTCGGTGACCCGTATTCTTCTGAAGCCCACCCACATGATTGGTGGCTACGCTCACCAGGCGTTCGCCTTCAACTATCTTGGACCGACCGGTAACCAGCGAGACATCGTCTCGTACATCCGTCGCCGTAAGTCCCAGGAGGTAACTTTCTAATGCGCGTTATGGCACAAGTTGCTATGGTGATGGCGCTCGATAAGTGCATCGGCTGCCACACCTGCTCCGTGACCTGTAAGCAGGCATGGACGAACCGAGCCGGTACCGAGTACGTCTGGTTCAACAACGTTGAGACTCGCCCCGGTCAGGGTTACCCCCGCCGTTACGAGGATCAGGAGAAGTGGAAGGGCGGCTGGGTGCTGAACAAGCGCGGTCGTCTGGAGCTCAAGAGCGGTAACCGCTTCCAGAAGCTCTTCACGATTTTCGCTTCCCCGATTCAGCCCGAGCTGAACGACTACTACGAGCCCTGGACCTACGATTACCAGAACCTGACCAGCGCTCCTCTGGGCGATGACTTCCCGGCTGCTAAGCCGGTCTCCCTCATCACCGGTGAGGACACCAAGGTCGAGTGGGGTATGAACTGGGACGACAACCTGGCTGGTGCGACCGAGTACGGTCACCTGGACCCGCTGGTTGAGAAGGTTCGCAAGAAGGCTGAGGACAAGATTAAGTTCGAGTTCGAGCAGACCTTCATGTTCTACCTGCCTCGTATTTGTGAGCACTGCCTGAACCCCTCCTGCATGGCTTCTTGCCCCTCCGGCGCTATCTACAAGCGTGCTGAGGACGGCATCGTCCTGGTTGACCAGGACCGTTGCCGCGGTTGGCGTCAGTGCATCACCGGCTGCCCCTACAAGAAGGTGTACTTCAACCACAAGACGGGTAAGGCTGAGAAGTGTACCTTCTGCTACCCCCGTATTGAGGCTGGTATCCCGACCGTGTGTGCTGAGACCTGTGTTGGTCGTATGCGCTACATCGGTATCTTCCTCTACGATGCAGACCGCGTGACTGAGGCTGCTTCGGTCGAGGATGAGAAGGATCTCTACGAGGCTCAGCTGTCGCTGATGCTTGATCCTTCGGATCCGGCTGTGATTGAGCAGGCTCGTAAGAACGACATCCCCGATGCGTGGATTACTGCAGCTCAGAAGTCGCCCGTGTACAAGCTGGCGAAGGAGTGGAAGGTGGCTCTGCCCCTGCACCCCGAGTACCGCACCATGCCGATGGTTTGGTACGTGCCGCCGCTGTCTCCGATTGTTGACCTGCTCAAGGAGCAGGGCCACGATGCAGAGAACAGCAACAACCTGTTCGGCGCTATTGAGTCTCTCCGTATTCCGGTTGAGTACCTGGCTGAGCTGTTCACCGCTGGTGACACTGAGGTTGTTACTAACGTTCTGCGCCGCCTGGCTGCGATGCGTTCGTACATGCGTGACATCAACCTCGGTGGCGAAGGCAACGAGGAGATCGCTCAGGCAGTTGGCATGACTGGTCAGCAGGTGTACGAGATGTACCGCCTGATGGCTATCGCTAAGTACAACGAGCGTTACGTCATTCCGAAGGCTCACATGGAAGACGCCCACAACCTTGAGGAAATGGGCTGCTCCTTGAGCGTGGATGGCGGACCCGGCATGTACGGCGATGCGTTCAACGACATGGAGGGTCGCCCGACCCCCGTGTCCACCGGTGTCTACGAGGCTAACAACAAGGTCAGCTTGTTCAGCTGGGACGGTTCTTCCCGTCCTGACGGCCTCTTCCCGAATACCACCGGAAAGAAGTAATAAGTGGCTGGATTCTTTTCCAAGCTCATGGGCAAGGCCGGTTCCGAGGCTACTGTCTCGGAGCCGGCTCAGCCGGAGAACCCGTTTGATATCGATTACGGTCCCGGCGAGGATAAGGACTCGGTGATTTACCAGGTGAGCGGTATGCTCCTGGGCTACCCCGATGAGGAGACTCTGAAGGTTCTGCCTGAACTGGTGGAGATTACCGCTTCCACCCAGGATGAGGCTTTCATTGCTGCCGTTGATGCGGTTCAGCAGTGGCTGACTTCTAAGGACCTGGAGGATGTGCAGTCCGAGTACGTGCAGGAGTACGACCTTTCACGTCGTCATTCTCTGCATCTGTCCTACTGGACCGATGGTGATACCCGCCGCCGTGGTGAGACGCTCCTGCGTTTTAAGCAGATGTACCGCGACTCCGGTATGTTGACCGTTTTGAATGGTGAGCTTCCGGACTACCTGCCGCTGGTGCTGGAGTTCTGTGCGTTGGTGGATCGCCGTAAGGGACGTTCCGCTTTGCAGGCGTACCGTCCGTCCCTTGAGCTTCTTCGTCTGTCCATGAAGGACGGAAATCTGCCCCACTACGGGTTGTTGCAGAGCATCTGCGATACCCTTCCTGGCGTCTCTCCGCAGACTCAGGAGGAGGTCCAGAAGATGGCTGGCTACGGCCCTCCCGTCGAGACTGTTGGCCTGAATGGCTACGCTGATCATCAGCTGCTCCAGCAGGCTTCGGCTCGTTCTAACTAGTTTTATCCCTTGTGAGGAGACAACACGTGTACGTACTTGCTTCTGAGAACGCAGGACATGCTGCACAGGCTGTAGCCGATCCGGGTATTGTTGACATCCTGCTGTGGGGCGTTCTGCCCTATGTTGCACTGGTCATTCTGATTGGTGGCACCATTTGGCGTTACCGTACTGACCAGTTCGGATGGACTACCCGCTCGTCCCAGGTCTATGAATCGAAGCTGTTGCGCATCGCTTCGCCCCTGTTCCATTACGGTCTTGCGGCCGTTTTCCTTGGCCACGTTGGTGGTCTGCTGGTGCCTAAGGCATTCACCGACCTGGTCATTTCGGAGGACACTTACCACATTGTGGCGCTGGCTGGCGGTTCTGTTGCTGCGGTCGCAACCATTGTTGGTATGTTTGTTCTGATTGGTCGCCGTGTTTCGAACTCTCGTGTGCGTTCGGCTACCACTCGTAATGACGTTTTCATGTATGTCGTTTTGGTTCTGGTGATTCTCGCCGGTACTGCGGCTACTCTAATTTCGGCAGTGAACCCCTCGGGTGGTTTGCCTCCGGTGAATGGTCACGAGGTTCACTTCAACTACCGTGAGACCATTTCTGTGTGGTTCCGTTCGCTGTTCTACTTCCACCCTGAGGTGGCTCTGATGGTGAATATTCCTGTGGCTTTCAAGATTCACATCGTGGTGGCTATGGTTCTGTTCATCATTTGGCCGTTTACCCGCCTGGTGCATGCACTGACTGTGCCTCTGCACTACCTCTTCCGCCCCTACACCGTGTACCGCTCTCGTGGCGGCCAGCGTGTTGGTGCACGTCGAGGTTGGGATCCGGTTGGTACTCTCCCGCGTGAGCGCGCCGACCGCTAATACACATATCCATATTGCAAAAGAGGAAATATGAGCACCCCTGCTGCACCGAGCTACGACCTGAAGAAGGGTCAGCTCCGTAACGTTCTGCTGGCAACCTTCGCCTCGACCATTGGCTTCTGGGCATGGACCATCGTCGGCCCGCTTGCAAAAATGTATGCCAAGCAGATGCACCTGGACGCTGGTATGACTAGTGTTCTGGTCGCTATGCCGATTTTCATCGGCGCTATCGGCCGTATTCCCGCTGGTGGTCTGACTGACCGCTACGGTGGTCGTATTATGTTCACCGCTGTTCTGGCGATTAGCGCACCCCTGGTCTTCCTGGTTGGTGTTGCTGGTCAGATGAACTCGCTGCCCATGCTGCTTGTTGTGGCGTTCTTCCTGGGTATTGCGGGTACCGTGTTCGCTGTGGGTATTCCCTTCAGTGCCGCATGGTATGACGCTTCCAAGAAGGGTTTTGCGACCGGTGTGTTCGGTGCCGGCATGGTGGGTACTGCAATTTCTGCATTCGCTACCCCCCGCCTGGTGCAGGGTATTGGTTACTTCCAGACTCACGTTCTGATTGCTGTTATCTGTGCTGTAACCGCTGCTATCTCTTTCTTCTTCTTGAAGGATTCTCCGGCAACCATCGGCCGTGAGGTTACTCCGCTGATGCCGAAGATTGTTCAGGCATTCAAGGTGAAGACCACTTGGCAGCTGTGCTTCCTCTACGCTGTTGTGTTCGGTGCGTTCGTGGCATTCTCGAACTACCTGCCTACTTACCTGAGCAACATCTACAACTTCAACGCTAACGACGCTGGTATGCGTGCGGCTGGCTTTGCGGTTGCTGCTGTGATTGCTCGTCCCTTCGGTGGTGTGCTGGCTGATAAGTTCGGTCCGAAGATTATCACCCTCATCTCCCTGGGTGGTGTGGTGATCCTGGCAGTTATTACCGCGTTCCAGCCTGATGCTGAGCACGTGTATGGTGCTGTTTTCATCCTGATGGCTGCTCTTCTGGGTCTGGGTCACGGCTCGGTCTTCGGCTGGGTGGCTCGTGCGGCTGATCCGAAGAACGTTGGTGCGGTGTCCGGTGTGGTTGCTGCTGCTGGCGCTCTGGGTGGTTTCTTCCCGCCGCTGGTGATGGGTGCAACCTACAACCAGGCTGAGAACAACTACTTCATCGGTCTGATGCTGCTGGCCGTGACCGCGTTCCTCGCCTTTCTGTCGGCATTCCTCGTGCCGCACGGTGGCAAGCCGGATCACGCTAAGAAGTAATCCATTGAAGATATTTAGATATTCCTCGTAAGAGGTATATCTGAGCTTGTTTTCATAGGGGCCCCGGTTCGTTCTTCCGGTAACGGAGAACGAACCGGGGCCTTGCTCTGTTCGGTATCAGGGGCGAGAGAATCCTTCGAGTCGTCAATATGAGGGTTAGGAGAAGAGTTATCGTCTCCGAGCATGTCGAATCGTGATAATGGTGAGAAAAATGTGCGGAGATGTGGGACACTTAAAGCGTTCGACTCGTCGCAATAGCGCGACGTGACCCCTCTACGGTTTGCGCCGACCAATAGGAGAATCCCTATGTCCTTTATTGATCGTCATCTCGGCCCCCGTTCCGCAGACGCAGAGCAGATGCTCGAAACCCTGGGATATTCTTCCCTGGATGCGCTGATGGACGCTGTTGTCCCCTCGCAGATTCGCCTTGACGGCGAATTGCAGTTGCCTGCTCCGCTGTCGGAGCATGAGGCTCAGGCAAAGATTGCCGGCTATGCTGCGAAGAATAAGGTTCTCGCCCAGATGATTGGTGCCGGATACTACGATGCAGTAACTCCCGCGGTTCTGCGCCGTAACATTCTGGAAAACCCCGGTTTCTACACTTCTTACACCCCGTACCAGGCTGAGATTTCTCAGGGCCGTCTGGAGGCTCTGCTGAACTTCCAGAACACCGTGATGGAGCTGACCGGCCTGGAGATTGCAAACTCCTCCCTGCTGGATGAGGCATCCGCAGTAGCTGAGGCAGCTGTCATGATGCACCGTGCGAACCGCAAGGTGAAGAATGGCTTCTTCGCGATTGACTCCCGTTGCCTGCCTCAGGTTATTTCGGTGACTCGCGGCCGTGCAGAGATGCTCGGCATTCCCTTCGTCATTACTGATTTCTCTGAGGGTCTGCCTGAGGGCGACCTGTACGGTATCGTCCTGGCGTACCCCGGCAATGAAGGCGATATTCGCGATATTGAGCCGCTGATTAAGGCCGCTAAGGAGCGTAACGCCCTGGTCACTGTGGTCGCTGACCTGTTGGCTCTGACCCTGCTGAAGTCTCCGGGTGAGCTGGGTGCTGATATCGCAGTTGGTAACACTCAGCGTTTCGGTCTGCCCTTCTTCTTCGGTGGCCCCCACGCTGCGTACATGGCTGTTCACAAGGGCATGGAGCGTACCATGCCTGGCCGTCTGGTGGGTGTTTCTAAGGATTCGGCTGGTAAGCCTGCGTACCGTCTGGCTCTGCAGACTCGTGAGCAGCACATTCGCCGTGAGAAGGCTACTTCCAATATTTGTACTGCTCAGGCTCTGCTGGCGATTGTTGCTGGTGCTTACGCGATGTACCACGGTCCTGAGGGTCTGCGCGCTATCGCGAACCGCCTGCACACTAATGCCGCTCGTGTTGCTACCGCGCTGAAGGCTGCGGGTTACGGTATCGCTCACGATACTTTCTTCGACACCGTTGTGGTGGAGGCTGCTGGCCGTGCTGACGAGCTGGTTGCGAAGGCTCTGGACGCTGGCGTGAACATCCGCCGCTTCGACGAGAACCGTGTTGGTATTTCCGTGGGTGAGTCTCACGGTGAGGAACTGCTCAAGGGTCTGGTCGAGGCTCTGGGCGGCACCCTGGGCGAGGCAGATGCACAGTACGATCTGCCCGCTGAGCTGCTGCGTACCGATGACTACATGCAGCACCCGATTTTCCACAAGTACCGTTCCGAGACCGAGATGATGCGCTACCTGCGTCACCTCGCTGACAAGGATCTGG
The DNA here is from genome assembly GCF_964210535.1 of Rothia mucilaginosa. Lineage (GTDB taxonomy): Bacteria > Actinomycetota > Actinomycetes > Actinomycetales > Micrococcaceae > Rothia > Rothia mucilaginosa_F. The sequence continues at coordinate 32,029 of NZ_CAXOMR010000005.1, read as the reverse complement.
CACTTGACCGCACCATGATTCCGCTGGGTTCGTGCACCATGAAGCTGAACGCAGCGGCTGAGATGGAGCCCATCTCCTGGCCCGAGTTCGCGAACATCCACCCGCTGGTCCCGGAGGACCAGGCTGAGGGCTGGCACGAGCTGATTAAGGACCTGAGCGAGTGGCTGGTTGCTATTACCGGCTATGATGCTATCTCCCTGCAGCCGAACTCGGGTGCGACCGGTGAGTACGCTGGTCTGCGCGCTATCCGTTCCTTCCACGAGGCTAACGGTGACCACGAGCGCGACACTGTCCTGATTCCGCTGTCTGCTCATGGCACCAACGCAGCATCTGCCGCTCTGGCTGGTCTGAAGGTTGCCGGTGTGGCAACTGCGGCTGACGGTTCGATTGATGTTGATGACCTGAAGGCAAAGATCGAGAAGTACGGTCCCAAGGTTGCCGGCATCATGATTACCTACCCCTCCACTCACGGTGTGTTTGAAGAGCAGGTTGCTGAGGTTTGCCAGCTGGTTCACGAGGCTGGCGGTCAGGTGTACCTGGATGGTGCAAACCTGAACGCTCAGATGGGCTTCGCTCAGCCGGGTAAGTTCGGCGGCGACGTTTCGCACCTGAACCTGCACAAGACCTTCTCCATTCCTCACGGTGGTGGCGGCCCCGGTGTTGGCCCGCTGGCTGTTCGTGAGCACCTGGCGAAGTTCCTGCCCGGTGACGCATACCGCGCTGATTCTGAGGGTAAGCTCCCCAACGATGCTGCTCTGCCGATTTCGCAGGCGTTCTTCGGTTCTGCCGGTGTTCTGCCGATTAGCTGGATGTACATTGCGATGACTGGTGCTCAGGGTCTGAAGGACTCTTCGCAGTACGCGGTGCTGAACGCTAACTACATTGCGAAGAAGCTGAACGACAAGTACCCGGTGCTGTACACCGGCCCCGGCGGTCTGGTCGCTCACGAGTGCATCCTTGACCTGCGTCAGCTGACCGATCAGTCTCACGTGACTGCTGAGGACGTCTGCAAGCGTCTGATGGACTTCGGCTTCCACGCTCCGACCCTGGCGTTCCCGGTTCCGGGCACCCTGATGGTTGAGCCGACCGAGTCTGAATCGAAGGAAGAGCTGGACCGCTTCATTGAGGCAATGGAGACCATCTACGACGAGATTATCGAGGTGGCTGAGGGCAAGGTCGCTGTGGAGGATTCGGTTCTGCGCAACGCACCGCACACCGTTGATGTGGTGAGCGCTGATGAGTGGGATCGCCCCTACAGCCGTACCCAGGCGGCTTTCCCTGTTCCGAGCCTGCGCGCTAACAAGTACTTCACCTCGGTGGGTCGTATTGATGGCGCCGGCGGTGACCGTAACTTCGTGTGCGAATGCCCCCCGATGGAGGCTTTCGACCTGGAAGCATAAGGAGCCTGTAACGCTCCTGGGCGGGCTGTAACGGTCTGCCTGCCCCGTCCGTCCTCAGGTTTCTGGGGACGGGCGGGGGATGCCTCCGCAGCGTATCTCGTGTCTGTGGGGGCGAACCAAATCTACGACGATTGAACGATAACAGCACGATGCTGTGCGTGAGGAGAATCCAATGTCCCCCAAGAAGACCTCCCTGTACCCGGTTCACGAGAAGCTGGGCGCTTCTTTCACCGACTTTGGTGGCTGGGATATGCCCCTGAAGTACGCTAACGACGTTGCTGAGCACGAGGCTGTCCGTACTCGTGCCGGTATTTTCGACCTGTCTCACATGGGTGAGTTCCGTGTGACCGGTCCGGATGCGGGTGCGTTCCTGGATTACGCTCTGGTGTCGAACATGTCCATCCTGAAGGTTGGTAAGGCGAAGTACTCGATCCTGGTCAACGACAAGGGCGGCGTGATTGACGACCTGATTACTTACCGTCTGGGCGATGAGGAATTCATGGTCGTTCCGAACGCTTCGAACATTGACACTGACTTCGCTGCGATGAGCGAGCGCCTGGGCGATTTCAATGTTGAGTTTGTGAATGAGTCGGACCAGACTTCTCTGGTGGCTGTTCAGGGTCCCCGTGCTGAGGAGATCCTGTTGGCTGCTGGTGTCTCTGATGAAGAGGCTGTCCGTGAGCTGAAGTACTACGCTTCGGTTCCGCTGACTGTTGCTGGTGTTGATGTTCTGCTGGCTCGTACCGGTTACACCGGTGAGGATGGCTTCGAGCTGTTCGTGCCGAATGAGAAGGCTGTTGAGCTGTGGGATAAGCTGGCTGCTGCGGGTGAGCCTTTCGGCATGATTCCTGCGGGTCTGGCTTCTCGTGACTCCCTGCGTCTTGAGGCTGGTATGCCGCTGTACGGTCACGAGCTGGGTCTGGATATTACTCCTTTTGAGTCTGGTCTGGGTCGCCTGGTTGAGATTGCTCTGGAGAAGAAGGCAGCTAACTTCGTGGGTCGTGAGGCTCTGACTGAGCTGGCTAAGAGTGAGTCCAAGCGTATTCTGGTTGGTCTGAAGGCTCAGGCTAAGCGTCCTGCTCGTGCCGGTTCTAAGCTGGTGGATGCTGAGGGCAATGAGATTGGTGAGGTTACCTCCGGTATTCCTTCCCCGACTCTGGGCTTCCCGATTGCTATGGCGCTGGTGAACCGTGAGTTCTCTGAGGTTGGCTCTACTGTGGATGTTGATATCCGCGGTAAGCGTGCTCCGTTTGATGTTGTGGCTCTGCCGTTCTACAAGCGTGAGAAGTAAGAGTTTTTCTTCAGGCTATCTGTAGGGGAGAGGCGTCGTGTCCTGTGTGGGTACGGCGCCTTTTCTGTGCTGTAATGCGGGTTTGAACGGTGGGGGAGCGGGTGAGGTGTTCTGAGCCTTAGTTTGTGATGGTTCTGAAGTGCGTTAGGATTAGAGCGGCCAGTCAAGGGTGATTGTCCGCACGTATAGACCGCAGATTGATGTGTGGTTCCTTCGTTGAGGGGCACATATCTTTTGGGGCGGCACACAGACGACTATTTCGAAGGACAGAACGTGGCTATTAACCAGAGCGCACCCAGTAGCGCCCAGAAGAAGGCAGAGGCTCTGCCGTATGACATCAGTGTTTTTGAGATGTTCAGCATTGGTGTGGGTCCTTCGAGCTCGCATACGGTGGGTCCGATGCGCGCTTCGAACCGTTTTGTGGCGGAGCTGATTGACGAGGGTCTGCTGGACCGTGTGACGGGCGTGCATATTGATTTGTATGGTTCGTTGGCGGCTACGGGTGCTGGTCACGGCACGATGAGCGCGGCGTTGAAGGGTCTGTGCGGTTTTGTGCCTGAGACGATCAATATTGCTGATTCTGAGGCGATGATTGAGCGCAATAGCGTGGATGGTACTTTGCCGCTTGCTGGTTATCCGTCCTCTGCGTACGGTGTGACTGCGCCCGGTGGTGAGGAGCAGAAGGTGTACGGCCCGGTGGTGAATTACCGTGAGCTGGATATGACTCTGCGTCCATTGACGGTTCTTCCGCGCCATACGAACGGTATGAAGATTGCGGCGTTTGCGGGTGAGCAGCTGCTGTTGGAGCGCACTTACTATTCGATTGGTGGTGGATTCATTGTTGAGGGTGATGAGGAGGCGACCGGCGGTGCGTCACTGATGAACCCTCCGTATCCGTTTGGTTCGGCTACTGAGCTGCTGGAGATGGCGAATGAGTCTGGTCTGTCGATTGCGCAGTTGAAGATGACGAATGAATGTTCTCTGCGTTCGGAGCAGGAGGTCCGTGATGGCATCTTGCATATCTACCGTGTGATGAAGGAGTGCATTGGCTCTTCTCTGGCGCGTGTGGGTTATTTGCCGGGGCCTCTGAAGGTGCGTTGCCGTGCGGGTGCGTGGCATCGTGATTTGATGGTGGAGGATCCTTCGAAGTCTCCTGAGTTCGCTATTGACTGGGTGAACCTGATTGCTTTGGCGGTCAATGAGGAGAACGCTTTTGGTGGTCGTGTGGTGACTGCTCCGACGAATGGTGCTGCGGGTATTATTCCTGCGGTGCTGCATTACGCGATGAATTACACGCAGGGTATCCGCCATTGCGGTCAGGCTGCTCGTGATCAGGCGGTTGTTGATTTCTTCTTGGCGTCTGCTGCTGTGGGTGTGCTGTATAAGAAGCGCGCGTCGATTTCTGGTGCTGAGGTGGGTTGCCAGGGTGAGGTGGGCAGTGCCTCCTCGATGGCTGCTGCTGGTTTGGCGCAGGTGATGGGTGGTACTCCCGAGCAGGTCGAGAATGCGGCTGAGATTGCGATGGAACACAACCTGGGTCTGACGTGTGACCCGGTGGGTGGTTTGGTGCAGATTCCGTGTATTGAGCGTAATGCGATGGCTGCGTCGAATGCTGTGACGGCGGCTCGTATGGCGTTGCGTGGTGATGGTACGCACCGTGTGTCGTTGGATCAGGTGATTGAGACGATGCGTCAGACCGGTTTGGATATGTCTCACCGTTATAAGGAGACGTCCATGGGTGGTTTGGCTGTGAATGTGGTGGAATGCTAGGTGCACGCTGCGGCAGGTTTGCACTCCTGATGAGGGTGTGGTAGACAGAAGGGCTTTCTTCCTGTATCGTTAGTATTTACGCTTTCCCTAACCTTTGTGCCTTCATATAGCGGTGGGCACGGGCTGAAGGTGACGTTTTTCCGTCCGACTCTATAGCTTCGAGCACCGTTTTATTCGGGGGCTGAGGTTGTCGTGTCGCCGGTAATGTCGCCGGGAGGCTGATTGCTAACAGACATGTCTGTGGAAGGATCCCCATTTTGGTCGCTTCGAGCACCTCTAACCATGACGCCGCTAACGGCGCAGAGAACGTCTCGCGCCGAATTTCATTCGCGAAGATTAACGAACCGCTGAAGGTTCCCAACCTGCTTGCTATCCAGACCGATAGCTTCGACCGCCTCGTTGGTAACGAGCGCTGGGCGGAGCGTCTGGAGAAGGCGCAGGCTGCTGGTGACACTTCTGTCCCCGCTCAGTCCGGTCTGGCTGAGATTTTTGAAGAAATCTCCCCGATTCGTGACTTCCAGGAGACTATGCAGCTCTCCTTCTCTGAGCCTGAGTTTGCTGACCCCAAGTACTCTGTTGAGGAGTGCAAGGACCGCGACGCAACCTACTCGGCTCCGCTGTACATTAAGGCTGAATTCATGAACCTCGCTACCGGCGAGGTCAAGCAGCAGACCCTGTTCATGGGTGACTTCCCCCTGATGACCGAGGCCGGTACCTTCGTTATTAACGGTACTGAGCGTGTGGTCGTTTCTCAGCTGGTGCGTTCCCCCGGTGCTTACTTCGAGAAGGCTCCGGACCGTACCTCCGATAAGGACATTTACTCTGCCCGCGTGATTCCTTCCCGCGGTGCATGGTTCGAGCTGGAGATTGATAAGCGCGACCAGGTTGGCGTGCGTCTGGACCGTAAGCGTAAGCAGTCCGTGACCGTTCTGCTGAAGGCTCTGGGCTGGACCGAGTCCAAGATTCTGGCTGAGTTCGGTCAGTACGACTCCATCCGCGCAACCCTGGAGAAGGACTCCGTCAAGGACCGCGACGAGGCTCTGCTGGACATCTACCGCAAGCTGCGTCCGGGTGAGCCCCCGACGGTGGAAGCTGCCCAGGCTCTGCTGGACAACATGTACTTCACCCCGCGCCGCTACGATCTGGCGAAGGTTGGCCGTTACAAGCTGAACCGTAAGCTCGGCGTGGACGTTCCCATGGATTCCCCCGAGGCTTCCGTTCTGAGCCAGGACGACATCGCTCAGATGATTCGTTACCTCTGCGCTCTGCACGCAGGCGAGACCAGCATCCCGGGTGTACGCGATGGCGAGGAAATCTCCCTCAAGATCGATATCGACGACATCGACCACTTCGGTAACCGTCGTATCCGCACTGTGGGCGAGCTGATTGAGAACCAGATCCGTACCGGTCTGTCCCGTATGGAGCGCGTGGTTCGCGAGCGCATGACCACCCAGGACGTGGACGCTATCACCCCGCAGTCCCTGGTGAACATCCGCCCCGTCGTGGCAGCTATCAAGGAGTTCTTCGGTACTTCTCAGCTGTCCCAGTTCATGGACCAGAACAACCCGCTGGCGGGTCTGACCCACAAGCGTCGTCTGTCCGCACTGGGCCCGGGCGGTCTGTCCCGTGACCGTGCAGGCATGGAAGTTCGAGACGTCCACCCCTCGCACTACGGTCGTATGTGCCCCATTGAAACCCCTGAAGGCCCGAACATTGGTCTGATTGGTTCGCTGGCAACCTACGGTCGCATCAACTCCTTCGGTTTCATTGAGACCCCCTACCGCGTGGTGACTGACGGCCGCGTGACCGATGAGGTTCGCTACCTGACCGCTGACGACGAGAAGTCTGTCGTTATTGCACAGGCAAACGCGCCGCTGAACCCGGACCGCACCTTTGCTGAGAACGAGGTTCTCTGCCGTGCGGGCGATGGTTCTGGCGAAGCTGTTCTGGTCGCTCCCGGTGCCGTTCAGTACATGGACGTCTCCCCGCGCCAGATGGTGTCCGTGGCTACCGCCCTGATTCCTTACCTGGAGCACGACGACGCTAACCGAGCACTGATGGGTGCTAACATGCAGCGTCAGGCTGTGCCCCTGCTGGAGTCTGAGGCTCCCGTGGTTGGTACCGGTATGGAGAAGTACGCAGCACTGGACTCCGGTGACTCCGTGCTCGCGAAGAAGCCCGGTGTGGTTTCCTCCGTGGACGCTAAGACCGTTATTGTCCGTAACGACGACGGCTCTGTCTCCACCTACCCGATCATGAAGTTCTCCCGTTCGAACCCGGGTAACTGCTACAACCAGCGCGTTGTGGTGAAGGAAGGCCAGCGCGTCGAATACCGCGACGTTATCGCTGACGGTCCCTCCACCGACGGTGGCGAGCTGGCACTGGGTAAGAACCTGCTCGTGGCATACATGCCGTGGGAAGGCCTGAACTACGAGGATGCGATCATCCTCTCCCAGCGCATGGTTTCTGAGGACGTGCTGACCTCGATCCACATTGAGGAGCACGAGATTGACGCCCGCGACACCAAGCTGGGCCCCGAGGAGATTACCCGCGACATCCCGAACGTGTCCGAGGACGTTCTCTCGGCTCTGGACGAGCGCGGCATCATCCACATCGGTGCTGAGGTTGAGGCTGGCGACATCCTCGTCGGTAAGGTCACCCCCAAGGGCGAGACCGAGCTGACCCCCGAGGAGCGCCTGCTGCGCGCAATCTTCGGTGAGAAGTCCCGCGAGGTTCGTGACACCTCTCTGAAGGTTCCTCACGGCGAGTCCGGTACCGTCATCGGTATCCGTATCTTCGACCGCGAGAACAACGATGAGGACGATCTGCCCCCGGGCGTGAACCAGCTGGTCCGCGTGTACGTGGCTCAGAAGCGTAAGATTACCGACGGCGACAAGCTTGCAGGCCGCCACGGTAACAAGGGTGTTATTTCCAAGATCCTGCCGATCGAGGATATGCCCTTCCTGGAAGACGGTACCCCCGTGGACGTCATCCTGAACCCGCTGGGCGTGCCCGGTCGTATGAACATTGGTCAGGTTCTGGAAGTCCACACCGGTTGGCTGGCTAAGCAGGGTTGGAAGATTGAGGGCGAGCCCGAGTGGCTCAAGCACATGCCGAACTTCCCGAAGGAATCCGGCCCGACCCGCCTGGCAACCCCGGTGTTCGACGGTGCCCACGAGGACGAGCTGTTCGACCTCATGGATCACTCGAACCCGAACCGCGATGGTGACCGTCTGATCAACCGTTCCGGTAAGGCACGTCTGATTGACGGCCGTTCCGGTGAGCCGTTCCCGGACCCGATTTCGGTTGGTTACCAGTACATCCTGAAGCTGCACCACCTGGTGGATGACAAGATTCACGCTCGTTCCACCGGTCCGTACTCGATGATTACCCAGCAGCCCCTGGGTGGTAAGGCGCAGTTCGGTGGTCAGCGCTTCGGTGAGATGGAAGTGTGGGCGCTGGAAGCATACGGCGCCGCATACACCCTGCAGGAAATCCTGACCGTCAAGTCCGATGACGTGGCGGGCCGCGTGAAGGTTTACGAGGCTATCGTGAAGGGCGAGAACATCCCTGAGCCGGGTATCCCCGAATCCTTCAAGGTTCTTATCAAGGAAATGCAGTCTCTGTGCCTGAACGTCGAGGTGCTCTCCACCGACGGCAAGATTATTGAGATGAGCGACTCGGAGGAAGAAGGCTTCCGGGCAGCAGAAGATATGGGCGTGAGCCTGACCCACGACGAGCCTAGCTCCGTCGACGAGGCATAAGCACCGCCTCCTTCTAGGGTGGGGAGCCCCGCATGCGCTCGCGTGCGTTGTGGGGTTCCCGCCCGCTAACCCAAGTCTTCAGAAACTTACAGAAAGAGATTAGGACCGATATGTCCAACGAATCTTCGCTTGGTTTGATGCGAATTGGCCTCGCCACCGCCGACGACATCCGTCGTTGGTCCTTTGGTGAGGTTAAGAAGCCCGAGACCATCAACTACCGTACCCTGAAGCCCGAGAAGGACGGCCTCTTCGACGAGCGTATCTTCGGCCCCACTAAGGACTGGGAGTGCTACTGCGGTAAGTACAAGCGCGTGCGCTTCAAGGGCATTGTGTGTGAGCGCTGTGGTGTTGAGGTGACCCGCTCCAAGGTACGTCGTGAGCGTATGGGTCACATTGAGCTGGCTGCTCCTGTTACCCACATTTGGTACTTCAAGGGTGTTCCTTCCCGCCTGGGTTACCTGCTGGATCTGGCTCCGAAGGACCTGGAGAAGGTCATTTACTTCGCTGCGTACATGATCACTAAGGTTGACGAGGAAGCTCGTCATGAGGATCTGCCGATGCTGCAGGCTGCTCACGACCGTGAGAAGCAGGAGCTTGAGGCTGCTCTGAACGCTGACGTGAACGCTATTAGCCGTGAGGTTGAGGCGGAGCTGGCTCGTATTGAGGCTGAGGGCGGCAAGGCTGCTGAGAAGCGTAAGCTGCGCGATAACGCTGAGCGTCAGCTCGCGTCGGTGCGTAAGCGTTACGAGCGTGAGGCTGAGCACCTGGAGCGCGTGTGGGATCGCTTCAAGAACCTGAAGGTCGCTGACCTTGAGGGCGATGAGGCGCTGTACCGTTCCATGATTGATAAGTACGGCCTGTACTTTGAGGGCGCGATGGGCGCAGAGGCTATTAAGAAGCGTCTGGAGTCCTTCGACCTGGAGGCTGAGGCTGAGGCTCTCAAGGAGATCATTCAGACCGGTAAGGGTCAGAAGAAGACCCGCGCTCTGAAGCGTCTGAAGGTTGTTAACGCCTTCCTGACCACCGATAACTCCCCGTTGGGTATGGTTCTGGATGTTGTTCCGGTTATTCCGCCGGAACTGCGCCCGATGGTTCAGCTGGACGGTGGCCGTTTCGCGACCTCCGACCTGAACGACCTGTACCGTCGTGTGATTAACCGTAACAACCGTTTGAAGCGTCTGCTGGAGCTGGGTGCTCCCGAGATTATCGTGAACAACGAGAAGCGTATGCTGCAGGAAGCTGTGGACTCGCTGTTCGATAACGGTCGTCGCGGTCGCCCGGTGACTGGCCCCGGTAACCGCCCCCTGAAGTCTCTGTCTGACATGCTGAAGGGTAAGCAGGGTCGTTTCCGTCAGAACCTGCTCGGTAAGCGTGTTGACTACTCGGGTCGTTCCGTGATTGTGGTTGGTCCTCAGCTGCAGATGCACCAGTGTGGTCTGCCCAAGCAGATGGCTCTGGAGCTGTTCAAGCCCTTCGTCATGAAGCGTCTGGTGGAGCTGAGCCACGCTCAGAACATTAAGAGCGCTAAGCGTATGGTTGAGCGTTTCCGCCCGCAGGTTTGGGACGTTCTGGAAGAGGTTATTGCTGAGCACCCGGTTCTGCTGAACCGTGCACCTACCCTGCACCGCCTCGGTATTCAGGCGTTTGAGCCGAAGCTGGTTGAGGGTAAGGCTATTCAGCTGCACCCGCTGGTTTGCTCTGCGTTCAACGCTGACTTCGATGGTGACCAGATGGCAGTTCACCTGCCGCTGTCTCCCGAGGCTCAGGCTGAGGCTCGTATCCTCATGCTGTCCTCGAACAACATCCTGAAGCCGTCGGATGGCCGCCCTGTGGCTGTTCCTTCGCAGGATATGATCATTGGTCTGTACCACCTGACTACTCCTCGCGAGGGCCAGAAGAACGAGGGTCACGCATTCTCTTCGGTGTCTGAGGCTCTGATGGCGATGGATCGTCACGAGATTGAGCTGTACACCAAGGTGAAGATTCGCCTTGATGGTGACCAGTTCGTTGCTCCCGAGAATTGGGAAGCACCGGAGGGTTACCAGCCCGGCGATTCTGTGCTGCTGGACTGCACTGTTGGTCAGGTTCTGTTCAACCAGGCTCTGCCGAAGGATTACCCCTGGTTCTCTGGCGTGGCAGATAAGAAGGGCCTGGGTAGCCTGATTAATGATCTGGCTGAGCGTTACCCGATGGATGTTGTGGCTCGTGCTCTGGACAACCTGAAGAACTCCGGTTTCTACTGGGCTTCTCGTTCGGGCGTGACCGTGGCTGTTTCCGATATTGCTACTCCCGCTGCGAAGCCGGCAATTATGGAGCGCTACGAGAAGCAGGCTGCTGCAATTCAGGACGACTTCGAGATCGGTACCATCGATGACGAAGAGCGTCGTCAGGAGCTGATTAAGGTTTGGACCGAGGCTACCGACGTGGTTGCAGAGGCTATGCGTGAGAACTTGAGCTCTCACGGTGGTCTGAACACCATTTACCGTATGGTGACCTCCGGTGCACGTGGTAACTGGATGCAGGTCCGTCAGATTGCGGGTATCCGTGGTCTGGTGTCGAACCCGAAGGGCGAGATTATGCCTCGCCCGATTAAGTCCTCGTACCGTGAGGGCCTGTCGGTTCTGGAGTACTTCATCGCGACCCACGGTGCACGTAAGGGTCTGGCTGATACCGCGCTGCGTACCGCTAACTCGGGTTACCTGACTCGTCGTCTGGTGGACGTTTCGCAGGACGTTATCGTTCGCGAGCACGACTGTGGCACTCGCCGTGGTCTGGTTCTGCCTCTGATTGATGAGGATGGCGGTCTGCACCAGGACGTCGAGACTTCGATTCACGGTCGTACCCTTGCGGTTGACGTGAAGGATGAGGCAGGCAACGTTCTGGCTACTGCTGGCTCGGATGTCTCTGATGAGCTCATTGAGAAGCTCTTCAAGGCAGGCGTGAAGGACGTTCGCGTCCGTTCGGTTCTGACCTGTGAGTCCGCTATTGGTGTGTGTGCACTGTGCTACGGTCGTTCGATGGCTTCGAACGTTCTGGTGGACATTGGTGAGGCTGTTGGTATTATTGCGGCTCAGTCGATTGGTGAGCCCGGTACCCAGCTGACCATGCGTACCTTCCACACCGGTGGTGTGGCTTCGGCTGACGATATTACTCAGGGTCTGCCCCGTATTCAGGAGCTGTTCGAGGCTCGTACCCCCAAGGGTGTTGCCCCGATTTCTGAGGTGTCTGGTCGCGTGACCATTGAGGATACCGAGAAGTCCTACAAGATTGTGGTGACCCCGGACGATGGTTCCGAGCCCCAGTCCTACACTGTTCTGCGTCGTGCCGCTTCTAAGCTGCAGAACGGCGATCACGTTCAGGTTGGCGATCAGCTGGCTACCGGTTCTGTTGATCCGAAGGAGGTTCTGCGTATTCGTGGTCCTCGTGAGGCTCAGAAGCACCTGGTGAGCGAGGTTCAGGGCGTGTACAAGTCGCAGGGTGTGGAAATCCACGACAAGCACGTTGAGGTTATTGTTCGCCAGATGTTGCGTCGCGTGACTGTGATTGAGTCCGGTGATACTGATCTGCTGCCTGGTGAGCTGGTTGATAACATTGCTTTCCAGACTGCTAACCGTAAGGCACTGGTTGAGGGCAAGAAGCCCGCAGCTGGTCGTCCGGAAATGATGGGTATTACCAAGGCTTCGCTGGCTACCGAGTCCTGGCTGTCGGCGGCCTCCTTCCAGGAGACCACCCGCGTCCTGACTCAGGCTGCTATGGAGGCGAAGACTGACCCGCTGCTCGGCCTGAAGGAGAACGTGATCATCGGTAAGCTGGTTCCCGCCGGTACCGGTCTGGCACGTTACAACGATATTGAGGTTGAGCCCAGCGCCCAGGCTACTGCTGAGCGTATGCAGGCTCTGGACACTTTCGGTGGCTACCAGAGCGCGTTCCAGATGGATAACGAGGTGTACACTTACGGCAACGGCGGCTTTATGGCTGTTTCGCTGGATGAGTACGGTCGTGGTCTGGACTAAGGCTTCTGCCGTGAGGGGTAGGTTGGGGGTTTAGGCTCCCGGCCTGGTCCTTGATAAAGAACGCGGATACTCGAGTTTGTCTCGGGTATCCGCGTTTTTGTTTCATGAGGAGGTGGAGGTTTCTTTTAAGCGTGGCTTTAATATTCTTTACCCTTCAAGGTGAGGTTGTAGATTTTATGCCTAGTGGACGAATTTATTTATGAAAAAATCATTAGAGTGCATCATTTTTCATGATGAGAAAATTGCTTGACAGAGCAAGAAATTAGATGGCGGTCAAATATTCTAAATCTCCCTAGAAACCGCACTAGAACTGCAATATATAGAATATTCACTCGTTTTTCTTTGGGGCATATATAGAATAAATGTTCTTGATTTGAACAATGCTAATTCAACTGGAAAGCCTTTTGGCTAGGTTCTATTCTTGAAGGCATGCATATCACTCCAATCACTTCCGGACGGGTGACTACTAGCGGCACCCGACTGCCCTCCGGAACATCTCAATCTCAGATGCTTGAACAGAATTCCTCTTTGTCTGCAGGGGAGCGAAAGCGCTCCTCTGTTTTTTCGCGTTTTAAGGCGCCCACCCACTCTCTTGCTCGCATTGGTGCAGCATGCCTTATTGCGGCTTCCGCAGTTCTTCCTGCCGGTCAGGTTGCGACCGCAGCTCCTGCCTCTCAGAGCGCTAGTGCTACCCCCTACCTGGTAGGTGCGGGTGCGGCGGATATTACCGGTGAGCCCGGTGAAGTCGGTTTCATGGGCTACGGTGAGAGCTCTCAGAAAGGCAGCGGCGTGCATACTCGCCAGTATGCTCGTGCTTTTATTGCGGTGGATCGCGCCTCCGGTAAGCGCAACCTCATTGTTGTCCTGGACTCTCTGACTGGCTGGCAGTCCCTGCGTGATGAACTGGTCAAGCGTATTCGCGCTGAGTTTGGCTCCGCGTACGATGAGTCGAACATTATGATTACCGCTACCCACACTCACGCAACTCCGGGTGGCATTACACACCAGAGCCTGTACAACATCACCACTCTGGGCTTCCACCAGGACACTTTCAATGCTCAGGTGAATGGTTCGCTGAAGGCAATCCGCCAGGCAACTAAGGACCTGGCTCCGGGTAACCTGACGATTTCCTCTTCGAAGCTGACCGGTGTTGGTGCTAACCGTTCCCGCGAGGCGTTTAATCTGGATTCTCCCCAGTTGCGTTCTAAGTTGCCCGGCGGTACCGATCCGACCAATATGACTCTGCGTCTGGAGCGCAACGGTAAGACTCGTGCGGTGCTGAACTGGTACGCGATTCACCCGACTTCTTTGACCTCGAAGAATACTCTGATTTCGAGTGATAACAAGGGTTATGCGGAGTATCTGCTGGAGACTCAGGATCACGGTGCTGACCGCAATGTTCCCGGTAGTGGTGATGGTTTCGTTGCGGCGTTTGCAAATGCTAATGCTGGTGATGTTTCTCCGAATACTTGGTTGAAGCCTGGTCAGGGTCCCACTAATGACCAGTTCAAGAATGTGAAGATTCAGGGTGAGAAGCAGGCTAATGCTGTGCGTTCTCAGCTCAAGAGCGCGGGTACTCCGGTGGGTAAGGGTCTGGATTCGCGTATTTCGTACTTCAATTTCTCGGGTATGAACGTGGATGCCAAGTACACCGGTAGCGGCCATAATGAGCGCACCTGTCAGGGTTTCTTGGGTACTCCGTTTGGTGCCGGCTCCACTGAGGATGGCGGCGGTGGTTGGGCTGTCTATAAGGAAGGCTCCGGTCGCCCCTCTATTTTGGGTACTTTGGTGTTCACTCCGAGTGCCGCGCAGACGCGTTGCCAGCAGCCGAAGGGTATTCTCTTCTCTGCAAAAAATGGAACGATCATTCAGGAAAAGTATCCGGTGCAGATTATGCGCTTCGGTGACTACTACCTGCTGGGTATGCCTGGTGAGTTCACCGGTGCGGTAGGTGTGCAATACCGCCAGGATGCTGCCAAGCTTTTCGGTGTTCCCGAATCGCATATTATTCTGCAGGGCTACACCAATGCCTACGACCACTACGTCACGACTCCTGAGGAATACGACTCGCAGCAGTACGAAGGCGGTGCGACCCTCTTTGGCCGTTACACCTCCAGTGCCTTCCGCCAGACTATTAACGTTGTTGGAACTTCCCTGAAGAACGGCACCCCTCTGGGTATCGGTGATCGTCCGAATGATCGTCGCCCGGTAGCTAGCCTGCAGGGTAAGGTCGTCTACGACACTCCGATGTTTGGTACGCGCTACGGTCAGGTGACCCAGCAGCCCCAGGATGCTATTGCCGGCCGTCAGGAGGTATCAGCACGTTTTGTGGGTGCGCACCCGAATAACAACATGCATCACGATGGTAGCTACTTCGTGATTGAGCGTCGTGTGGGTAATACCTGGAAGTACTACACCGCGGATAACAACCCGGACACCTTCTTTGAGTGGAAGCGCATTGGCGTGTCTGCGTCTCAGGTGACGGTGCGTTGGAACGTTCCGGCAAATACCCCTAAGGGCCAGTACCGCATCCGTTACTACGGCAATGCCAAGAAGAACTCGAAGACTATTACCCCGTTTGAGGGGCAGACTCGAGTCTTCCAGGTGGTGTAGTTCGGCAGTCGCTACGGTGAACCTATAACTGAATACTCTCTTGCGGGAGGTGGGTGCAGTTTTGCGCTCGCCTCCCGCAGTTGTTGAGGCCGTCAGGAATCATTGAGATGGTTCTTGGCGGCTTTCTGCTTTAAAGTGCGTCAAGAAGGTGGCGAGGGAGGAGTAAATCCCAACAATGTAATTTAAGTGAGGTAAATCATTGGGTTTAACCCCTTGGGCGGGGCATTAAAGCGAAGAATCCCAGATCTGGCGCTAGATTAAGTGGGATTTAACCTGTATAGTCTTATCCGAAGTACTTGAGCTCGGTGCACAAGGATCCACCCCCGGTGGGTTTACGCGGGATTATCCCGAGGGCACGGGCATGATGAATCAATGGCAGTATGGATACCGTCCTTTGGCGTTGCTTTTTGCTGACGCCTAAATGCCATTTTTAAGCGTGCCCAAAAACTTTTTCACCTCTGACGGTGAGGAATTTTAGCCCTGAGAACTCGCCGAGATGTCGAGGAACCTATAGAAACCAACCGGATATGCATCCGAGCGTTTCTGATAACCGAGAGCACCCATCCAACGTGATGGGGGCCAGTAAGTTTATACGGGCTTCTCTAACGAGAAACCTGATCAAGCAACGGAGAAAACGTGCCTACTATTCAGCAGCTGGTCCGCAAGGGCCGGACTCCCAAGGTCGTTAAGACCAAGGCGCCCGCACTGAAGGGCAACCCCATGAAGCGTGGCGTGTGCACCCGTGTGTACACCACCACCCCGAAGAAGCCGAACTCGGCACTGCGTAAGGTCGCTCGTGTCAAGCTCAACGGCGGCGTCGAGGTTACCGCATACATCCCCGGTGAGGGTCACAACCTGCAGGAGCACTCGATCGTGCTCGTTCGCGGTGGTCGTGTGAAGGACCTCCCCGGTGTTCGCTACAAGATCGTTCGTGGCGCTCTGGATACCCAGGGTGTTAAGGGTCGCGGCCAGGCTCGCTCCCGCTACGGCGCTAAGAAGGAGAAGAAGTAATGCCTCGTAAGGGTCCCGCTCCCAAGCGTCCCCTCGTAAACGATCCTGTTTACGGTTCTGCTCTGGTCACTCAGCTGATCAACAAGGTTCTGCTGGACGGCAAGAAGTCCGTCGCAGAGCGCATCGTCTACGGCGCCCTCGAGGGTGTCGAGAAGAAGACCGGTTCTGACCCGGTCGCAACCCTGAAGAAGGCAATGGACAACATCAAGCCTTCTCTCGAGGTTCGCTCCCGCCGCGTTGGCGGTGCAACCTACCAGGTTCCGGTTGAGGTTCGCCCCGGCCGTTCCACCGCTCTGGCTCTTCGCTGGCTCGTTGGCTTCTCGAAGCAGCGCCGCGAGAAGACCATGACTGAGCGTCTGATGAACGAGATCCTGGATGCGTCCAACGGTCTCGGTGCCGCTGTGAAGCGTCGCGAGGACACTCACAAGATGGCCGAGTCCAACAAGGCCTTCGCACACTACCGCTGGTAATTCTCCGTTTAGAGCCTGCCGAGTCGATTCGAGTCGGCAGGCTTTCGGAGTATCTCATTTAGGGAGAATAACGTGGCACTTGACGTGTTCACCGACCTTAACAAGGTCCGCAACATCGGTATTATGGCGCACATCGACGCCGGTAAGACCACCACCACTGAGCGCATTCTGTTCTACACCGGTATTAACCACAAGATTGGTGAGACCCACGACGGCGCTTCCACCATGGACTGGATGGCTCAGGAGCAGGAGCGAGGTATTACCATTACCTCCGCAGCAACCACCTGCTTCTGGAAGGACAACCAGATCAACATCATCGACACCCCCGGTCACGTCGACTTCACCGTTGAGGTTGAGCGCTCCCTGCGCGTCCTCGACGGCGCAGTTGCTGTGTTCGACGGCAAGGAAGGTGTTGAGCCCCAGTCTGAGACCGTTTGGCGCCAGGCTGACAAGTACGACGTCCCCCGTATCTGCTTCGTCAACAAGATGGACAAGATGGGTGCTGACTTCTACTTCACCGTTCAGACCATCATCGACCGCCTGGGCGCACGCCCGCTGGTTGTTCAGCTCCCCATCGGCGCTGAGAGCGACTTCCTCGGTGTTGTTGACCTGCTCGAAATGAAGGCATACGTCTGGCCCGGCGACGCCAAGGGTGACGTGACCATGGGTGCCTCCTACGAGGTTCAGGATATCCCCGCTGACCTGGTTGAGAAGGCTGAGCAGTACCGCGCTGAGCTGGTTGAGGCTGTTGCTGAGGCTAGCGAAGAGCTCATGGAGAAGTACCTCGAAGAGGGCGAGCTGTCCATCCCCGAGATCAAGGCTGGTATCCGTCAGCTCGTGATCGCAGGCGAGGCATTCCCCGTTCTCTGTGGTTCTGCATTCAAGAACCGCGGTGTTCAGCCCATGCTGGACGCTGTGATTGAGTACCTGCCCTCCCCGCTGGACGTTCCGGACGTTGTCGGCTCCAACCCCTCCAACGAGGAAGAGAAGCTGACCCGTAAGGCATCCGCTGACGAGCCCTTCGCAGCACTGGCATTCAAGGTTGCAGCTCACCCGTTCTACGGTCAGCTGACCTACACCCGCGTGTACTCCGGTGTTGCAGCTCAGGGCCAGCAGGTTCTGAACTCCACCAAGGGTAAGAAGGAGCGCATCGGTAAGCTCTTCCAGATGCACTCCAACAAGGAGAACCCTGTTGAGGAGATTACCGCAGGTCACATTTACGCTGCGATTGGTCTGAAGGACACCACCACTGGTGACACCCTGTGCGACCCCGCACACCCGATCGTTCTCGAGTCGATGACCTTCCCCGACCCCGTGATTTTCGTGGCTATCGAGCCCAAGACCAAGGGTGACCAGGAGAAGATGTCCACCGCTATCCAGAAGCTTTCCGCTGAGGACCCCACCTTCACCGTTTCGCTGAACGAAGAAACCGGTCAGACCGAAATTGGTGGTATGGGTGAGCTGCACCTGGACATCATCGTTGACCGTATGAAGCGTGAGTTCAAGGTTGAGGCTAATGTTGGTAAGCCTCAGGTTGCATACCGCGAGACCATCAAGAAGGCAGTCGAGAAGGTCGACTACACCCACAAGAAGCAGACCGGTGGTTCCGGTCAGTTCGCAAAGGTGCAGGTCTCCTTCGAGCCCCTGCCCCTGGATGGCGAAGAGCTGTACCTGTTCGAGGACAAGGTCACCGGTGGCCGCGTTCCTCGCGAGTACATCCCCTCGGTCGACGCTGGTATCCAGGACGCTATGAAGTTCGGTGTCCTCGCTGGCTACCCGATGGTGGGCGTGAAGGCAACCCTGATCGACGGTGCTTACCACGACGTCGACTCCTCCGAAATGGCGTTCAAGATCGCTGGTTCGATGGTCTTCAAGGAAGGCGCTAAGCGCGCTAACCCGGTCCTGCTCGAGCCGCTGATGGACGTTGAGGTTCGTACCCCCGAGGAGTACATGGGCGACGTTATCGGCGACCTGAACTCCCGCCGTGGCCAGGTTCGTTCCATGGAGGACGCATCCGGCGTTAAGATCATCAAGGCTATCGTGCCCCTGACCGAAATGTTCGGTTACATTGGCGACCTGCGTGGTAAGACCCAGGGTCGTGCAGTGTTCTCGATGGCATTCGACAGCTACGGCGAGGTTCCCAAGAACGTCGCTGACGAGATCATCCAGAAGAGCCGCGGCGAGTAATTTCCGCGTCTCACCCGTGGGCCACGGGCCAAAAACCTGTGGCCCACGCCAAAATTTTCAATTAAATCCATTATTGAGAGCATGAACAGTTTCATCTCTGCGGCGTAATCCGCTATTGTAGACGCTAGACCGTTTTATAACGGGATGCGCCGGAGCGAAGATCCGCGTGCATGTTTTCAATCGTTCTAGGAGGAACACTCTTGGCTAAGGCTAAGTTCGAGCGCTCCAAGCCTCACGTTAACGTCGGTACCATTGGTCACGTTGACCACGGTAAGACCACCCTGACCGCAGCAATCTCCAAGGTTCTGGCTGACAAGTACCCGGACCTGAACGAGAAGCGCGACTTCGGTATGATCGACTCCGCTCCCGAGGAGCGCCAGCGCGGTATTACCATTAACATTGCTCACATCGAGTACCAGACCGAGAAGCGCCACTACGCACACGTTGACGCTCCCGGCCACGCTGACTACGTCAAGAACATGATTACCGGTGCGGCTCAGATGGACGGCGCAATCCTCGTGGTTGCAGCTACTGACGGCCCCATGGCACAGACCCGCGAGCACGTTCTGCTCGCTCGCCAGGTTGGCGTCCCCACCCTGCTGGTTGCACTGAACAAGGCAGACATGGTTGACGACGAAGAGCTCCTCGACCTCGTCGAGATGGAGGTCCGTGACCTCCTCTCCTCGCAGGAGTTCGACGGCGACAACGCTCCCGTTGTTCGCGTTTCCGCACTGAAGGCTCTCGAAGGCGACCCCGAGTGGGTTGCTAAGGTCGAGGAGCTCATGGACGCAGTCGACACCTACATTCCGGACCCCGTGCGTGAGAAGGACAAGCCCTTCCTCATGCCCATCGAGGACGTCTTCACCATCACCGGTCGTGGCACCGTTGTTACCGGTCGTGCAGAGCGCGGTACCCTGAAGATTAACTCCGAGGTCGAGATTGTCGGTATCCGCCCGATCCAGAAGACCACCGTTACCGGTATTGAGATGTTCCACAAGCAGCTCGACGAAGCATGGGCAGGCGAGAACTGTGGTCTGCTGCTGCGTGGTCTGAAGCGTGACGATGTTGAGCGTGGTCAGGTTGTCGTGGAGCCGGGCTCCATCACCCCCCACACCGAGTTCGAGGCAAACGTCTACATCCTCTCCAAGGATGAGGGTGGCCGTCACAACCCCTTCTACTCCAACTACCGTCCTCAGTTCTACTTCCGTACCACTGACGTGACCGGCGTTATCACCCTCCCCGAGGGCACCGAGATGGTTATGCCCGGTGACAACACCGAGATGACCGTTACCCTGATCCAGGAAATCGCAATGGAAGAGGGCCTCGGCTTCGCTATCCGTGAGGGTGGCCGCACCGTTGGTTCGGGTCGCGTTACCAAGATCATCAAGTAATTGCCGTAAATTTACGACAATTCGCTAAAGATCTGCCGGAGGGGAGACTCTCCATCAGGTAGCGATACTCAAGGACCCCCGCATCTGCGGGGGTCCTTTTGTTATGCCCTTTTGTGGGTTGCTGAAGGCTGCAAAGAGGCAGGTGTATCCCTCTTTGCCAGGAGAACCTCGCAACCACGTCCTGGGCGCTATAGACGCCCTTCAACAAGCTCTCAGCGCTTTTGTGCGGCAGAAACCCACGCTAAAAGATAGGGGAGAAGATTGGAGTCTCAGCGGTGAGGAGCCAATGGTGAGGAATCCTCAGAGCGGTAGCAGTATCGCACACCCGTGCCTCAGACCTGTAGCAGGGCATAGGGGAACAGATGCGCTGTCATTGGCTTACCGTTCTTGAATGTCCATATATTTTCAAGGCGCTGGCAAAAGGACGCGAGATAGACGTTGCAGATGCGAATAGGGTTTGCAGGCAAAGAAAAACGGTTCCCAGCCCAAAGGCTGGGAACCGCAATTCGAATGACTGCCCCTCGGAAGGGACATAGGTAATCGTACTACAGAATGCCGTAGGAATAGAACCTATACGTGTTGATGGCTAGATGTTTTCCTCGTAGCGAGGATCGTAGCCCTGCTGAGGAGCCGGGGGCTGCTGCATCTGGACATTGCTCTGAGGGTACATACCCGGCTGATTCTGAGACGGCGGGAAGTCCTCGAGCTGCTCAGAACCCTGGTGCGGAGCTACCACATCCTGCTTATTCTGTCGCGCCAGCAGACGCCAGATAACGCCGGCAATAAGCAAAATCGAGATGATTAGCAGGGTCAGCGGGTTCAGACCGTTGAGCAAAATTGCCAGGTCGAGGGTGACCAGAGCAGTTGCGATATAGGTCCAGACTCGGTCGAGCAGCAGAGCGCTCAGGAGAGTCAGGGCAATACCGAGTACCAACACCACGATATCCGGACCATCAGCGGGAACTGCCCACGTTACCAGGGTGAGGAACACCTGCAGACCCAAAGCCCAGTACAGAGGAGAATCCGATACCTGCGTATCTACAGGCCTCTTTGCGATGAAGTTCTTGAGAACCTTGGCTGCCACAACAGCCAGCAGAATCAGGAGAGCAACCTCAAGAATGACGCTCAGAGGATTGGACTTCGAGTAATCAATGACCAGACGGGCGATGAAGAGGCTGAACGCCGTGGTGCAGACGATCGGCAGGTTCTTCGCCTTGGTGACAGACACGAAGGACAGAGCGCCCAGACCCCAGAGAAGTGCGTTGAGCTCCACCTGCCTGGGCTCAAAAACCAGCCCAACGAAGGTGTAGAATCCCAGCACCGCCAGAGCGGGAATCATCAGCAGCGTGTTGACCGGTGCATAGATACCCTGGCTCAGGGGGCGGCGAGACATGAAACGCGCGTAGGGGGCACCCAGCGGGCCGTGCATCGGCAAATCAACCATCGTATTACCGACCGGGACAGCGATGCGAGGACGAACATTTGCGCTCACACCGAAGACCTCAACCGGGAGCGTGACCTTCAGAACGAACAGGATGATGACGGCAATCAGAGCGTAGTAGCCCAGAAGAGTCATCTCCATTGTGCTTTCCCTCGTGTTGAAGAGATTCCACAGAGCACCGATGCAGAAAGTCGTGATGCTGATGGAGGCACCAATCTGCATGCGGGAGACCTTGAAGATGAGGGCAAGCGCCCACACGGCGATGAAGATGGCAGGAGTTGCTACTGCGAACAGCAGATCATCGAAGTCGCCAATGAAACGGCCTGCGCTCAGGACAGAACCGAGCGTGAAGAAAATCGCCGCCGCGTATGCTTCGTAGTTTCGCTTGGAGTACGCGTAGAGTAGTACGCTGCACAGCGCCTGAACCGCCAGCAAGGCAAGTACGAGGAAGTCTACGAGCGATTCCTTCATATTGCCGGTGATCGCGAGCAGAATGACCGACCAGCAGATGGGGAATCGCGCAACGGTGAGTAGCTCCGAACGAATCGAAGAGCCAACCGGCATAAAGAAACCAAGCGCACCATAAACGACGGTCAGGAGCGCCGGCAGCGCTACAGCAATGTACTCCTTCTGCAAGTCGTACAGCAGGTAGTGTCGCGAGCCAATCGTCGCGATAAGCAGAGTCGCGTAGAACGCGATACGGACAAACATGACAAGCGTGGAGCGGAAGGATCCAACATCCGAAAGTCGTAGCGCGCGGGCCAGAATAAGAGCGCTCAGCACGCTCAAGAAGAGGACGGCACCCGAGAAGAGAGGGAAACCAACCCAGAATCGGCCGTGTGCTCCGCCATCAGCATGGTTAGCTACGTACCCAACGAAGAGAGCAAAAACGCCCAAGAAGAGGTAGACCGACATCTCTACAAGACGGTAGCTTGCGTTCTGCGCTGCAACGCCCTGAGAGAGGACAAAAGTCAGTAGCGCAATAGCGGCGCAGACCAACGCAAACATCAAAAGCGACTCAGAAGTCTGCATCTCAGGAATGAGAGCGAGGAAGAGCTGAATCATACCAATGGCATAACCGATGTTGCTCAGTACCGCTCCAGTGGTACGTGCCTCGGGAGCCTTAGCAGTGACCAGATAGATGACTACAGCCGCGGCAAAGAAGAGGTAGAACGTTCCCTGGTTGCCAGGGGAAGCATACATGCCAATGACCGGGACGAGCGCCACAAAACTCATGAGCACCAGAGGCTGAATTGCCTTGCGGTACAGCAAGAAGCTCACGATGCAGAGGACACCAATAACCCAGGGAGCGGGGAAGATACCTTGATTACCTTCTGCGTAGGGAAAGAAAGTGCTCCAGCGCGTTGCGTAGGTAACGCTATCAGCGACGTGAGCAGTATAGAAGGCATCAAGGAGAGCAAAGAAGGAGAAGAATACGCCGACGCATGCGTCAATTGCCGGCAACCACTCTATCTTGCGAGCGGGTTGGTGAAGAGCTTCCTTCGCCCAGGGGATAGCCGGGGTGCTTTGCGCCTGCTCGGGCTGTTCATCAGTAGCAGGAGCGGAACCAGCAATAGTCTTCTGCAGACGAGGAATAAATACGTAGGCAGAAATCAGGTTAACAACCAGAACAGAGACGAAGAAGATACTGGGGAACCACGGGCCGTGATCCGAGTCCATGATGAAGGAGAGAATGGACGCAATCGGGTAGATGCGTGCCTGGGCGTAGTAATCCGCCGTGCCGTTCAGCCAGGTGAACAGAATGGCGTGCACAGACATAACCGCAAAGGCAATACCTGCATCCGTGTAGCTCAGATCGTTGGTAAAGAAGAAAATGGCGACGGCAGTAGCCGGGACGAAAATACGGGAAGAATCAACAAGACCTTCGCGGATACCCTTCGGGGCAGCATTCGGGGCAAAGTGCAGAATCAAACCCAGAACAGTGGCAACGGCAGTCAGAGAAACGAAATACCAAACGAAAGGCAGAGCCGCCACCTTCGTAGCTGCCAACGAGTCCGAAACGATGAACGAAATCAGCAGGTACGCCATCACACGGTTACGCATGAGGGCGCAGGCTCCAACAATAGCTGCAGTGCCAACCAGAGACGTGAGGAGCCAGATGTAGCGTCCTTCAGTCCAAATCTTGAGGACATAGATAGCAACGCCGGTCAGAGGAATAAACGCAAGACCCGTTGCTGCAAAAGAGTAGGAGGCAATACGCAGGCGCTCTACGAAACGGTAGGTGAGCAGACCGGCTCCGTAGAAGACAATTGCTCCAAGCGCCATTGCGAGGACACGGAAGATAGCCGTTTCATCCTGAGAAGAAGTCACCGAGGTGACAAAAAGACCTGCAGCGCCGATGAGCAGGAGCGAGCCGATGTACAGAACAATATTGAGGAAGATATCCTCATTGACCCGGCGTCGCTGCGCAGGAGGCTGAGGATACGGACTCGATAGGGACGGGGGAACGTACAAGCCGAGACCTTGCGGCTGAGCATACTGAGGGCTCTGAGACGAAGAGTGAGAGCTAGAGGATGCCTGATGAGGTTGTGTCGGCTGAGACATGGTTTCTCCTTAGGCTGTAGTGATACTTCTACGATACGAGAGTCTTTAGGCCTAAAAGCTTTATTAAGAGCAATAAAGCGCATGGAACTTACTGAAAGTAGATTGAAAGCTCCCTGAGAGTTACATCGCGGGAGTATCCTCAGGTTGACAGCGACAGTTAAGTGTTCTTAAGCACTTAACTTGTGTTCGTATTGCATCAGGGCTCTAACTCTGAGAGAATTGACGACGTTGTCAAAGCGTCTACCTGCACTAAAGGTAGGCCCACGTATGACCCGGTCCGAAGGATGACGGGACGAGTTTGTCTAGAAAATAGGCGACACGCCCGAGTTCGGGGGTCGGTACTCAGGCGGGGTGAGGAACCCGGCAAAGCCGGATTCAGTCCGTTCTGAGTGGCGCACGTGATGAATATATCGCGTTCCTTAAGCGCTATAACAAAGGGGCAAAAGCTCCGATACAGGGAATACATCAAGAAAGAGAGTCCGACAGATGGCGGGACAGAAAATCCGCATCCGTCTGAAGTCCTATGACCACGAGGTCATCGATTCTTCGGCACGGAAAATCGTCGAAACGGTCAAGGGCGCAGGCGCAACTGTAGTTGGCCCCGTGCCGCTGCCGACCGAGAAGAACGTCTACTGTGTTATTCGTTCTCCCCACAAGTACAAGGACAGCCGCGAGCACTTCGAGATGCGTACGCACAAGCGTCTGATCGACGTTGTTGATCCGACCCCCAAGGCTGTTGATGCCCTCATGCGTCTCGACCTGCCGGCAGACGTAAACATCGAGATCAAGCTGTAGAGGATCGCATCTAATGACTAACAAATTCGAGCGCCAGGTGAAGGGCCTGCTGGGCACCAAGCTCGGCATGACCCAGGTCTGGGACGAGGACGGCAAGTTCGTGCCCGTCACCGTCGTCAAGGCTGATTCTAACGTTGTTACCCAGATCCGTAACCAGGAAACTGACGGCTACGAAGCTGTTCAGATCGGTTTCGGTGCAATCGACTCTCGCAAGGTTACCAAGCCCCTGGCTGGTCACTTCGAGAAGGCCGGTGTTACCCCCCGTCGCCACATCGTCGAGCTGCGTACCGCAGATGCTTCTGAGTATTCCCTCGGTCAGGAACTGACCGTTGAGCTCTTCGAAGCAGGCCAGAAGGTCGACGTCGTTGGTAAGACCAAGGGTAAGGGCTTCGCAGGTGTTATGAAGCGTCACGGCTTCAAGGGTGTTGGCGCGTCTCACGGTCAGCACAAGAACCACCGTAAGCCCGGTTCCATCGGTGGCGCATCCTACCCCGCACGCGTGTTCAAGGGTATGCGCATGGCTGGCCGTATGGGCGCAGCACGTCACACTACCTTGAACCTGACTATCCAGGGTGTGGACGCAGAGAACAATGTCCTGCTGATCAAGGGCGCAATCCCCGGTCCCAAGGGCGGCGTTGTTCTGGTTCGTACCGCTGTGAAGGGAGCCTAATACATCATGGCTGTTAAGACCCTTAAGGTAGACCTGCCCGCAGAGATTTTCGACGCGCAGGCATCCGTGCCCCTGCTGCACCAGGTTGTCGTTGCACAGCTCGCTGCTGCACGCCAGGGCACCCACAAGACCAAGAACCGCGGCGAGGTTTCCGGTGCAGGCCGTAAGCCCTTCAAGCAGAAGGGTACCGGTAACGCACGTCAGGGCTCCATCCGTGCACCGCACATGACCGGCGGTGGCGTTGTTCACGGTCCGACCCCGCGTAACTACGCACAGCGCACCCCCAAGAAGATGATCGCCGCTGCACTGCGCGGTGCTCTCTCCGATCGCGCTCGTCACGACCGCGTCCACGTTGTCGAGAACTTCATCTCCGGTGAAACCCCCTCGACCAAGGCTGCAAAGGCTGCATTCGCAGCTATCACCGAGCGCAAGAACATCCTTCTTGTGATTGCTCGTGCAGAGGACGTTGTGGCTCTGTCCGCACGTAACCTGGAGAACGTCCACGTTCTGTACGCAGACCAGCTCAACACCTACGATGTGCTGGTTTCGGACGACGTGGTCTTCACCAAGGCAGCATTCGACGCATTCGTTGCTGCAGCTCAGAAGAAGGAGGGCGCTAAGTAATGAGCGTTTCCACCAAGTCTGTATACGACGTGATCATCGCTCCCGTCGTTTCCGAGAAGAGCTACGGTCAGCTCGACGAAGGTAAGTACACCTTCGAGGTCGCTACCGATTCCAACAAGCTGGAAATCAAGCAGGCCATCGAGAAGATCTTTGACGTCAAGGTTGCTTCCGTCAACACCATCAACCGTCAGGGCAAGCGCAAGCGCACCCGTTTCGGTTGGGGCGCTCGCAAGAACACCAAGCGTGCGATTGTGACCCTCAAGGAAGGCACCATCGACATCTTCGGCGGTCCGCAGGCATAAGCCCCGCGGAGACCACTTTAACGAAGGAAGAAATATCTAAATGGGTATTCGTAAGTACAAGCCGACGACCCCGGGTCGCCGCGGTTCGAGCGTTGCTGATTTCTCCGAGATCACCCGCTCCACCCCGGAAAAGTCCCTGCTTCGTCCGCTTCACAAGACCGGCGGCCGTAACAACACCGGTCGCATCACCACCCGTCACAAGGGTGGCGGCCACAAGCGCCAGTACCGTCTGATCGACTTCCGTCGTCACGACAAGGACGGCGTGAACGCACGCGTTGCACACATCGAGTACGATCCCAACCGTACCGCTCGCATCGCACTGCTGCACTACTTCGATGGTTCCAAGCGCTACATCATCGCTCCGAACAAGCTCGCTCAGGGCGACATCGTCGAGTCCGGCCCCGCAGCTGACATCAAGCCCGGTAACAACCTGCCCCTGCGCAACATCCCCGTTGGTACCGTGATTCACTGTGTCGAGCTCCGCCCCGGTGGCGGCGCAAAGCTGGCTCGTTCCGCAGGTGCTTCTGTACAGCTGGTTGCTAAGGAAGGCAAGTACGGTCAGCTCCGTCTGCCCTCCGGCGAAATCCGCAACGTGGATGTTCGCTGCCGCGCAACCGTTGGTGAAGTTGGCAACGCTGAGCAGTCCAACATCAACTGGGGTAAGGCTGGCCGTAACCGCTGGAAGGGCATCCGCCCGACCGTCCGTGGTGTGGTCATGAACCCGGTTGACCACCCGCACGGTGGTGGTGAAGGTAAGACCTCCGGTGGTCGTCACCCGGTTAACCCCAACGGTAAGCCCGAGGGTCGTACCCGCCGTCCCAACAAGGAAAGCGACAAGCTCATCGTTCGTCGCCGTCGTACTGGCAAGAAGCGCTAAGGAGCCTGAAACATGCCTCGTAGTTTGAAGAAGGGCCCTTTCGTTGATCAGCACCTCTACCTGAAGGTTGCAGCTCAGAACGAGAAGGGCACCAAGAACGTAATCAAGACTTGGTCGCGTCGCTCGATGATTATCCCCGACATGCTCGGTCACACCATCGCAGTGTACGACGGTCGCAAGCACGTGCCGGTGTTCATCACCGAGTCGATGGTTGGTCACAAGCTCGGCGAGTTTGCTCCGACCCGCACTTTCCGCAGCCATGTGAAGGACGACCGTAAGGGCAAGCGTCGCTAATCGGTTCACACCGATAAGCTAACGTTTCCCTTTCGGCAATAGACGAAAGAGAGATAGGCAATGGAAGCCAAGGCATCAGCGCGTTTCGTTCGCGTTACGCCTATGAAGGCCCGCCGTGTCGTCAACCTGATCCGTGGTAAGCAGGCGGAAGAGGCTCTGGCGATTCTGAAGTTCGCCCCCCAGGCAGCTTCGGAACCGGTATACAAGATCGTTGCTTCGGCAGTAGCTAACGCTCGTCAGAAGGCAACCCAGCAGGGTCTGCCCTTCCGCGAGGAAGAGCTGTTCATCAGCGAAGCATTCGTGAACGAAGGCCCGACCATGAAGCGCATTCAGCCCCGCGCTCAGGGTCGTGCATACCGAATCAACAAGCGCACCAGCCACATCACCGTGGTAGTTGCTACCCCGGAGAAGGAGGAGGACCGCTAAATGGGTCAGAAAATTCACCCGAACGGTTTCCGACTGGGCATCACCACTGACCACGTCTCCAAGTGGTTCGCTGATTCCAACAAGCCCGGCGAGCGTTACGCTGACTTCGTCCGCGAGGACGTAAAGATCCGCGAGCTGCTGGCAAAGAACCTGGATCGCGCAGGCGTTGCAAAGGTCGAGATTGAGCGTACCCGTGACCGCGTGCGTGTGGACATCCACACCGCTCGTCCCGGTATCGTAATTGGCCGCCGTGGCGCAGAGGCAGACCGCATCCGCGGCGAGCTCGAGAAGCTCACCGGCAAGCAGATCCAGCTGAACATCCTCGAGGTTGCTAACCCCGACCTCTCCGCTCAGCTGGTTGCACAGAGCATCGCAGAGCAGCTCGCATCGCGTGTTGCATTCCGCCGTGCCATGAAGAAGGCAATCCAGTCCGCACAGCGTGCAGGCGCAAAGGGTATTCGTATCCAGTGCTCCGGCCGCCTGGGTGGCGCTGAAATGTCCCGTTCCGAGTTCTACCGCGAAGGTCGTGTGCCCCTGCACACCCTGCGTGCGAACATCGACTACGGCTTCTTCGAGGCTAAGACCACCTTCGGTCGCATCGGCGTGAAGGTCTGGATCTACAAGGGCGACCTGACCGACAAGGAACTGGCAGCTCATCAGGCAGCAAACAACCGCCGTGGCAACCGCCGCGATGGTGACCGCCGCCGCCAGGGCAACCGTGGTCCTCGTCGCGAGCGCCGCAACGAGAACGCTTCGGCAAAGGTCGAGGCCAAGACTGCAGAGAACGGTGAGGCATAAATGCTTATTCCCCGTCGAGTAAAGTACCGCAAGCAGCACCACCCCAAGCGTAATGGTCTCGCAAAGGGCGGCACCGAGGTTAGCTTCGGTGAGTGGGGCATTCAGGCCCTGTCCCCCGCATACGTGACCAACCGCCAGATTGAGGCTGCACGTATCGCAATGACCCGTCACATCAAGCGTGGCGGTAAGGTCTGGATCAACATTTATCCCGACCGTCCGCTGACCAAGAAGCCCGCTGAAACCCGTATGGGTTCCGGTAAGGGTTCGCCCGAGTGGTGGGTCGCAAATGTCAAGCCGGGTCGAGTCATGTTTGAACTCTCCGGTGTGTCCGAAGAAGTGGCTCGCGAGGCAATGCGCCTGGCAATCCACAAGCTCCCGATGAAGGCACGTGTTGTGCGTCGCCGCGAAGGTGGTGAATAAGCGAGATGGCAGTAGGATCCAAGGACCTGAGCATCGATAAGCTCGCAGAGCTCTCCAACGAAGAGCTGGCTGCAAAGCTGAGCGAAGCGAAGAAGGAACTCTTCAACATCCGCTTCCAGGAAGTCACCGGTCAGGCTAACGCAGGTCGTCGCCGCACTATCAAGCGCGACATCGCACGTATCTACACCGTGCTGCGTGAGCGCGAGCTCGGTATTCGTCCCGCAACTGAAGGTGAGTCCAAGTGAGTGAAGTAAAGAACGAAGAGCGCGGCTACCGCAAGACCCGCCGCGGCTACGTTGTCTCCGACAAGATGGACAAGACCGTTGTCGTCGAGGTCGAGGACCACGTGAAGCACGCACTGTACGGCAAGGTCGTTCGCCGTAGCTCCAAGATCAAGGCACACGACGAGCAGAACACTGCTGGTATTGGTGACCTCGTTCTGATTGCAGAGACCCGTCCGCTGTCCGCTTCCAAGCGCTGGCGTATCGTGGAGATCATCGAGAAGGCTAAGTAAGCCCTCTAATGACTCTCTGCTAGAGCAATAAAAGGAGCCCTCTCCTACCTAGGTAGGAGAGGGCTCCTTTGCGTTTAACCTTTGTTCGGGAGAACTCAGCGGGAAGTTCTGTGAGCTGCAGAATCAACGATAGAAGTCATGAAATGCCGAATAAATATTTGTTATAAAACTTTTGAAGATGTCATACAGAAAAGTGGTTACTTTTACCGGACAGGGCTATCAAAGAGCCACGTAGCTTGAGCTGGAGGAAGAAATCCCCTTGTGGAGCGGGTATACCGGGCTTTAGGGAGGATAGCAACGGTGGCTAAAAGAGTCGTGAGAAGCGTGGGCGCTGATAAAATCTGCTTGAAAATAACCTAGTGAGGCACTTATTATCAACTTTATAGTTGCTTAGTCTAGCCTTGCCTAATCATTAGGGGGTTAGCTATGCATCTTCCGGAGGTTGCACGACCTTTGGAGAAGTACCACTACATATCATCGAGGATCAGCATGACTTCTTCACCCAAGCCCTCACGTAAGCTGCTCGCCATTGCTGGCGCACTTTCCGTTGTCGCAGGTTCTTTCGCAGCGGTTCCCGCTACCTTTGCGGCAAACGTCTCCGCGTCTGTCCCCGGAGGAAACTCCCAGACCTCTGCTGAGGAATGCCGCCACATCGCAGTGAGCGCTACCCAGTACCAGGGCCTGCCCGGCCAGTACCAGCTGGCATACTCGGCGGCAACCTCCTCCCTCTACACCTCCTTCTCTTCCGGCCGCCCGCCGGTACTGACCGGTGGTGTCGGCACCTGGAACGTTGGATCCACCCCGAGCCTCTCCACTGTCTACCAGTTCCCGACCACTGACTTCACCGCTCGTGGTGCTACCGCACCGACCGGTAAGCAGATCGAATCTCCCTACGGTATCGCCTACGACGAGGCAACCGGATACGTATGGGTTACCCAGACCCGCGTCAACAAGGTATCTGTCTTCGATCCCGCGACCAACAAGATTATCTGGAGCAGCGCAGAAGGCGAGGTCAACCACCCGCGCGAGGTACGCATCGATCCCTCCAGCGGCAAGGTCTTTGTCTCTGGCTCCGGCGGCATTAGCGTCTTCGACACCACCCTGCACGCTCTGGTCAAGAAGATTGAATTCACCGATGCCAAGGGCGAATCTGACATCGCAATGAACATGCACGTGGACTCCGCCGATGGCAAGCTCTACGTTCCTTCCCTGAGTGCCGGCACCGTGAAGGTAATCGACACCAAGAGCTACGAGGTTGAGAAGACCATTCAGCTGCACAAGGACAATGCTGAAGCCGACCTGAACGCCTCTGACGTCACCATCGACAAGTCTCTGAAGGAAATCTACGTCAGCTCCCAGGGTGACCGTAAGGGCACTAACTCTGGTATCACCGTCTACGACCTGGAAACCGGCGCCTATAAGAAGACCATTCCTTTCGGCTCTCAGGCTCTCGCCCTTGCCTCCGACGAAGCCCGTGACCTGCTGTACGTGACCGATTACGGTACCGGTAACGTCGGCGTTGTTGACGCACGAACCGGAACCGTTGTTTCTCAGGTGTCCACCGGTGCAACCAGCGGTGCAAATGATGTTCTGGTGACTGCAGACGGCAGCGCATACGCTGTAGCACGTAGCATCGAAGGCGCTTCCGCCATCGAAACGAACTACACCATCGATAAGACTACCGGCGAATACCGCACCTCTAGCACCGAGCCCAAGGGCAAGGACAATGCAGATTCCCCGATTACCCCCGGCGTCATGGTGAAGATCAATACCACCGTTGAAACTACCGCGAAGCCGGCAGCACAGGCGGCTTCTGAAGAACTAGTGAAGACCTACGCTGACGGCGCTAAGCTCTACGCAGTGAAGGACTGGACCACCGGTGAAACCCTGAAGCTGCGCGGTGAAGGTTTCAAGACTCAGGACGGTTCGAAGGGCTCCGTGCTCGCTGTCAAGCTGAACAAGGGTCGTATCTCCGCTAAGGAAGAGCCGAAGTTCAACGGTGTTGAGGGCAACAGCGCAGGTGTTTGGGCGTACATCCAGGCAGATGAAAACGGTAACTTCACCGCTGAACTGCCGTACCCGACCACCGAGAACTCCAACCTGACGGAAAATCTGAAGAGCGGCGATAAGGTATCGGTCTTCCTGCTCTCCGGCTCCATTGTTGAAGGTGACACTCCTCGCGGTGGTGAAGCGCTCTCCGCAACTGTTGCAGAGAAGAAGGCAGACACCGCTGAGACCTGCGCACCGGCAGAAACCACCCAGGTCGCTGCTACTCCTTCTGGCGTGACTACCACTTACCCTGCCGGCACTAAGCTGAGCCTGCCGGATAGCGAACAGCCCACCCCGGCTCCGAGTGAGTCTGCTAAGCCTGAGCCTACTACCCCGGCACCGAG
>NZ_CAXOMR010000004.1:0-128822 GCF_964210535.1 Rothia mucilaginosa | reverse complement strand
TGCTTGCTGTGGCGTTAGCGGCTGATGGTTGCCGAAGCGCGCAAACCAGCCAGGTCCTGGAAGGTGTACTCGCCACCCTCGGTCAGCTGCATTGCGACGCTGCCGCTGGTGATCTGAGCGGTGGTGGTCAGGGTGTAGCTGGAGGTCACCTCGGTGAAGTACACCGGAACCAGCGAAGCCAGCACCTGCGCGTAGCTCACGCCGTCCTTCGCGGTGGCTTCCAGGTAGTCGGAGGTGCGGATATCCAGTACGCCGGTCCAGACGTTGTCCTCGATGGTCGGCTCGTAGAACTTCGCGGTGTATGCGATGCCGTTGAACGCCGCCACGGCGGGGTTGTTGGTCTTCGCGCCGCCCTCGCTCTTGGCGAGTGCCGGGATTTCAACGTCGTTATCGACGTCCCACAGCAGCGGGTCGGTGACATCCTCGGCGGTGGGGAAAGTGAACTCGAAGGTCACCTGCAGGTGCGCCTGAGGGTACAGCCAGGAGCTACCCTGGAACTCGCCCTTGGAGTTGATGGGCGCAGAAATCCACAGACCCGCACCACCGTACAGGCCTGCACCGACGCTACCGCCGGGGGTGAAAGTGCCGCCGCCGCGGCTCTGCGGGGTGGTGGAGGTTGCGGTGATGTTGGGGACCTGCACGGTGTAGGAATCCAGGCCGTAGCGGGTATCAAAGTCGTTGGCGGGGTTCGAGTTGAACGCCTGAGTGAAGACACCGAACCTCATGGTCGGGGTCTCCTGCGCGTCGGTGGATGCCGCGTAGGCGGGTGCCGCTGCGGCGGTTGCGATAACGGGGGCGCTCCAGACGGCACCCTTGACGAGGGAGCGGCGGTTCAGGTTGCGCGCGGTATTAGGGGAAGAAGTCATGGGATCTCTCTTGTCATTAAGAATGTGGTGATGCGTGTGATTTGAATTACTGATACTCTAATGTAATTCAGCTCATCTTCAAAATTATCTCAACTATTACCTCAATGTATGAACATTACGGCACCCAGCTCACCTAGCGCGTGAAACGGGAGCATCATGGAAACCGTGGAGAACGTCCTCCCGGCAAGCTCCACCGAAACACCACCGGTCACCACACACTAAGGAACACAACATGGCATTTCTGAAGAGCGCACGCGTCACGCTTGCCTCCCTCGCAGTGCTCTGCCTGGGCACCATCGCAGCCCCCGCAGCAAACGCCTACAGCCCCGACATTGACGGCGACGGCATCCCCAACACCTGGGAGCTGAAGGGCTACGACGCAGACGGCGACGGCAAAATCGACGTCGACTTCCCCGCAATGGGCGCAAACCCCAACCACAAGGACATCTTCGTCGAGATGGACTACATGGCGGGCCTGCTGCCCAGCGAAGACGAGCTGGACCGCATCACCAAGATTTACGCCGACCTGCCCATGCGCAACCCCGACGGCACCACCGGCGTGAACATCCACCTGGACGCCGGTAGCGCCCGCAGCGCCAAGTACAACCTCGGCGGCGGCAACGAAATCAGCTACCAGGAGCTCGACAGCGAGTTCAAGGCGCTCCACCGCATCAAGGCAACCGAAGGTAAGTTCAACACCGCCCGCGAAGGCACCTTCCACTACGTCATCTGGGGCGACTACTACGACAACAGCACCTCCTCCGGCATCGCTAACTTCGGTGGCCGCAACCTCATGGTCACCGTGGGCCCGCACTTCTGGGGTAAGGCAACCAGCGACATCCGCGTGGCAGTGTTCGTACACGAGCTCGGCCACAACCTTGCGCTGAGCCACGGCGGCTGGGACGAAATCAACTACAAGCCCAACTACTACAGCGTCATGAACTACCAGTACACCCTCACTGGCGTGCCCATGGCTGATGGTAGCCGTTACTTCGGCTACTCCACCGCCGAGTACCGCATGCTGAACGAGGCGAAGCTGTACGAGGCGCGCGGCTTCGGTCCCCGCGCGGCTGGCTTCCTGTACAAGGGCAAGCCCGCCGACCAGCCGATTGACTTCAACGGCAACGGCAAGATTGACACCGAGCCGGTGTCCGTGGACCTGAACGGTGACGGCTTGATTACGAACCTGGGTGCGGCAAACGACCTGAAGATGATTCGCTTCCAGGCGACCGAGCACCCGGAGAAGAACAAGGGTCCCGAGCACATTGAGCCGAGCGGCATTACCGCCGAACACGCTCGTTCGCTGGGCCTGATCAAGTAGGCTAACTAGGCGGCGCAACGCCGACAAAGAGCCGTGTCAGCCCAGTAAAATGGCATAGCAAAAGGTGCG
Organism: Rothia mucilaginosa; assembly: GCF_964210535.1. Taxonomy (GTDB): domain Bacteria; phylum Actinomycetota; class Actinomycetes; order Actinomycetales; family Micrococcaceae; genus Rothia; species Rothia mucilaginosa_F. The sequence goes on along the minus strand of NZ_CAXOMR010000004.1, from coordinate 126,566 downwards.
GATACCGAATCATCATTCGGTATCCGCACCTTTACTGTATGCAGCTTTCAGCTCAGCGTTCAGCTCAGCAACAGAGCCTAGACAGCCTCGCTCACGCGGCCGGTATCCACCAGCACCTGCGCAATGTGGCCCAGCGCCTCCTCGTTCTGCAGCGAAGAAACATCGCCCAGCGAGCGGCCCTGGTACAGCTCACCGAGCAGGCGGCGAGTAATCTTACCCGAACGGGTCTTCGGGATATCGGCAACCGCCACAACATCCTTCGGCTTAGCAATCGGGCCAATGTGCTCACGCACGTGTGCGGTCAGCGCCGCCTTCAGCTCATCCTCAGTCAGGTCCTTACCCTCATCGGTGAGCGTCACGTAGGCGACCGCCTGGTGACCGGTCAGCTCATCCTCCACGGGGCAGACGCCAGCCTCAACCACAGCCGGGTGAGTGACCAGAGCCGACTCAATCTCAATCGTGGACAGACGGTGACCCGAAATGTTAATCACGTCATCAATACGGCCGAGGATGTACACGTTACCTTCTTCGTCTTCCTTCGCGCCGTCGCCAGCGAGGAACCAGCCGCGCTCGCCGTAGTGGCGCCAGTAGGAATCCAGGAAGCGCTGCGGGTTCTGCCACACGGTACGAGCCATGGACGGGCCAATCTTATCGACCACGATGAAGCCCTGCTTGCCGGGTTCGACCGGGTCGCCGTGCTCATCCACCACACGGGTGGACACGCCGGGAACAGCGCGGGTAGCGCAACCGGGCAGAGGAGTGCAGTGCGGGGTGCCCTCCGGGTAGGTGCCCTCGGGTGCGAACGCCGGGTCGTGCGGGCGCGGGGAGCACACGGTCGAACCGGTCTCGGACTGCCACCAGGTGTCGATGAACGCCGCGGTGCCGCCACCCACGTGCTGACGCAGCCAACGCCACGCCTCCGGGTTGATGGACTCACCCACCGAACCGAGCAGGCGCACGGTCGAGAAGTCGTACTTGCCGGGCTCCGGGCCGTTCGGGAACGCACCCATGAGGGAGCGAATCAGGGTCGGCGCGGTGTAGTAGTTGGTCACGCCGTAGCGCTCAATGACCTCGAAGTGGCGGCCGAAGTGCGGGGTGTTCGGGGTACCCTCGTAAATCACCTCGGACACGCCGTTAACCAGCGGACCGTAGATTTCGTAGGTGTGCGCGGTCACCCAAGCAAGGTCGGCGGTGCACCAGTGAACGGTGGACTCCACCTTCTCGGGGTCGTTGACGGCGGACAGCTCGTCGGGGCGCAGCACGCCGTTCTCGTCCACGTAATCCGGCAGCAGATCGTACAGCAACGCGTGGGTGTACGCGGTCTGCACCAGGTAGCCGCCCATGGTGTGCACCAGGCCCTTAGGCTTACCGGTCGTGCCGGAGGTGTAAATGATGAACAGCGGATCCTCGGCGTCGTGCAGCTCGTAGGCGTGGGTGTCCGGCTGGTCGTCCACCAGGTCGTGGTACCAGACGTCGCGGCCCTCAGTCCACGGCACAGCGGCGTGTGCTACCGGGTCGGAGGCGCTGGTGCGGTCCACCACGATGACGTGCTCAATGTTGTTCTCACCGGAGCATGCTTCGTCGGCGTTCACCTTCACGGGAACGACCTTGCCGCGGCGGTTCTGGCCGTCGGTGGTGATGAGAACCTTTGCGCCGGTGTCTTCCACACGGAACTTCAGCGCCTCGGCGGAGAAACCGCCAAACACGAGGGAGTGAATCGCGCCGATACGCGCGCAGGCGAGAGTGAAGATAATGGTTTCGGGGATGACGGGCAGGTAGATGACCACGCGGTCACCCTTGCGCACGCCCAGGGACAGCAGACCGTTGGCGGCCTTCGCGATGCGGCGCTGCAGTTCGGCGTAGGTGATGGCTTCGCGGTCGCCGGGTTCACCCTCGAAGTAGAGGGCGACCTTGTCGCCGCGGCCCGCCTCCACGTGGCGGTCCACGCAGTTGTAGGCGACGTTCAGCTTACCGCCCTCGAACCACTTAATTTCGGGAATCGTGAACTGTTCGATGCCGTCCTCATCAAAGCCGAGGGACTTCGGCTTCTCGAAGCGGTGCGCGGTGTGCCAGGGCTCAGCCCAGGTGAGGCGCTGCGCCTGCTTCTCCCAGAACGCGACGCGTGCCTCGTCAGATTCGAGCGCGGGGTTCGGGGTAGGGTTCAGCGGGTCGGTGAACGAGTAGGGGGTGGGCAGTCCCATTATTCTCCCATCGGTTGCTGGCATTAGCACCCTTGCTTGCCGTGCCGCTGTCTGTGTGACCGTGGGGTCTGTGTGTGCGTTGGCGAGGGGGTTGCTGCGACGTCATGGAGCCAGGTCTCTCAGTCGCTCTGGATGGTTTGCCTTCTTAGTAAAGCGCGCTCCGGGCTAGGAAGCAAAGGGGACCGTCATATTCGGCGTGCTGTGTATCGGTTCGTAATATAACGACATATTTAAAGACCCCGCCCCGCGCTCACTGCTGTGGGGCGCGGGGCGGGGCACATCATCATCATTCAGTAGGCGACAGGTTTCCCCGCCGACTTCTTTTTCCGGCGCGTAGCGATGATTAGCTCACCTTCAGGGAGCAACTACGCGGCGGACATCTCTCCTAAAACTCAGCGCGAACGCCGAGCCTTTTCAATTAGTTGCTGGGGTACTTTGCCTTCACCCAGCGCTCGAACACGCCCACCAGCGCGTCGGTAATCTTACCGAGCACCGCCAGCGCCACGATGGCGAGCAGCAGGCGGTCGGTGCGGCCGTTGTTCTGCGAGTCAGTCAGCAGGTAACCCAGACCCATGGACGCACCCAACAGCTCGGCGGCGACCAGGAACAGCCACGCCTGAGCCAGCGCCAGACGCAGACCCGAAACCACCGACGGCAGAACCGCGGGAAGCTGAACCGTGGTGAACAAGCGCAGACCCTTCAGACCGAAGGCGCGTGCCGCCTCCACAAGCTTGGGGTCAACGTGCGCCAGAGCCGCAGAAACCGTGGTGTACACCGGGAAGAACGCACCAATAGCAACCAGAGTCACCTTGGAATTCTCTCCAATACCGATCCACAGCAGAAGCAGCGGAACCCACGCCAGGGACGGCACGGCACGCAGCGCACCAATGGTCGGTGCGGCAATCAGACGCACCGGCGCAGAGAGGCCAATCAGCGCACCCAGCACCAGGCCGAGCACGGCACCAATGCTGAAACCAATCAGCACACGCTGAGTGGAAATCGCCACGTGGCGGCCCAGCTCGCCGCGCTGCGCCAGCTCAATGCCAGCGCTGACCACGCGGTCGGGGGAGGGCAGCTGAACCTGGGTGAACACGCCGTTGGTGCTCAGGATGTACCAGAGGGCAATCAGCGCCAGGGGCAGAATCAGGCCCAGGTACTGCTTACCGGCGAACGGGTTCGACGGCAGCTTCACAGAAGTAGCACGCTTCTCGGCACGCTCAGCGCGAGCGCTGGAGGCGGCGGTAACCGTTGCGGCGGTCATTACTTCTCAACCACCTTTGCGATCTTCTCGACGGCTGCGCTGTCAGCCTTCTTTGCGAACTGGTCGTCCACAATGCTGTTCAGTGCCTTGTCCACGTCGGACTGGGAGGGAACGTCGCCGGACTCGACCAGAATCGGGCCGACACCCTTGAGCACCTCAACCTGCTTTGCGCCCGGAACCGGGTCAATGTCCAGGTGGGTACGCTCCATGACGACCTGGGCGGTCTCATGCTTAATGCCGGACTCCTCCTCGACAATCTTCACTGCCTCTTCGGGGTTCTTCTTAGCCCAGGCGCGAGCGTACTCGTACACGTCCACGATGGTCTGTGTAGCGGTCGGGTTGGACTGGATGAACTTCTCGGTCGCGTTCAGGAAGCCGTAGGTGTTGAAGTCCAGGTTGCGGTAGAAGAGCACGTCGCCGCTCTCCACCTCGGCGGCAGCCATGATCGGGTCCAGGCCGCTCCACGCGTTGACCTGACCGTTATCCAGGGCGGTGCGGCCGTCGGCGTGCTGCAGGTTCTGAATGGTCAGATCCGAAGCAGAAATACCCTCCTGCTTGAGTGCCTGCAGCAGCAGGAAGTACGGGTCGGTACCCTTGGTCACGGCAACGGTCTTGCCCTTCAAGTCCGCAACCTTGGTGATGCCCGAATCCTTGCGGGTCACCAGAGCCGACCACTCCGGCTGCGAGTACAGGCTGATGACCTTGATGGGGGAGCCGTTAGCGCGTGCCAGCAGAGCCGCCGAACCGGCGGTCGAGCCGACATCAATGTTGCCGCTACGCAGCGCCTCGTTCGCCTTGTTCGAGCCAGCCGACTTGACCCACTCAACCTTCTTACCCTCGGCGGCAAGGGCGGTTTCAAGCCAACCCTTCTTGCGGATAATCAGCGAGAGCGGGTTGTAGGTGGCGTAGTCAATGGTCACGGTGTCCTTGCCGCCGCCGGCTGCACCGGAGGCGTTGGAGGAACCGGAACCTTCACCGGCGCAGGCGCTGAGCAGAGTAGCAAAAGCGGCGGCTGCGGCAAGGGACTTAAGGGCGGTACGGCGAGACGGGGAGTAAGTCATGATGGAATCTTTTCGCTTCTGAAGATGATGATGTGTGGTGATGAGAATGCGTTACGCGGCAGCGCTGGTGTTGCCTGCAGATTTAGGCGTTATCTTCCACGCCGAGCTCAGCCAGCAGTTCGCTACGCAGCGCCGTGATCTCTGCATCGGCGCGGTCACGCGGGTGAGAACGGTCAACGGTCACAATACGCTGGATGGTGGCGGGCGCCTCCGGGGTGTCCTTACCGAGGACGATGACCCGGTCAGAGAGGTACAGCGCCTCTTCCACATCGTGGGTGACCAGCAGAATCGTGGTCGGGTCCTGACGGTGCACGTCCAACAGCAAATCCTGCATGTTGATGCGGGTCAGCGCGTCCAGAGCACCGAAGGGCTCGTCGAGCAGCAGCACGCCGGGGTTGCGTGCGAGCGCTCGCGCCAGGGACACGCGCTGAGCCATACCGCCTGAAATTTCCTTGGGACGGTGGGTTGCGTATTCGCCCAGGCCGACCAGGTCGAGCAGGCGCGCTACGGATGCTGCGCCTTCAGATTTTTTGGTGCCTTGCGGCAGTCCGAGTGCCACGTTGTCGGCGACGGTGCGCCAGGGGAGCAGGCGCGGTTCCTGAAAGCCGATAGCTACGCGGGGGTCGAGGCCGGTCACTGTCTTCTCGCCAATACGCACGGTACCTGCGGTGATGCGGTTCAGGCCTGCTGCTGCACGCAGGAGGGTGGATTTACCGCATCCGGAGGAGCCGATGACGGAGATAATCTCGCCGGGGGCCGCGGTGAAGGAGACTCCGCGAAGAACTTCGTGGGTTCCGCCGGGCACGGGGAAAGATTGTCCGACGTCTTCAAAGCTCAAGGGGACGGCGGCGGTGGATACGGCACGGCGGCCGGTGTTTTCACTGGTGGGTGCGTCAGTTACTGCACTGTTGAGTGTCATGTCACTTCCATCGTTCCTGGCGTTAGCACCGGGGGTGGAAGAATCCGTGCCGGTTGCTGCGACGTCGTGGAGCCAGGTCTCTCAGTCGCTCTGGATGGTTTGCTCCTCCAACCCTATGGGCTGTGGCGTGCCTCAATCAACCCGACGGGCGCGTATGAATTTCTGTGACCGTATATTTCGCATTTGTCACGAAATATTTCGGGTCCACGTCACAAAAAGATTTTTTCGTCACAAACGTGACCTCCCTCCCGCGCGCCCCGTACACTCAAACCACGAGATCATGAGTCCCGGCGCTAAGCTCTGGCTAGCCGGGCGGCAACCCTCTCCCGTAGCGGGGTGCCCCAGATGATGATCTGGCCTCAACGTAACGAGGCAAGTACGGCGCGAACGCGCCACCTGCACGAAGGCCACCACCGAACGCAGAAGGCATCAGGAGGCGGCGCGCGGGGTGCAGGGTACAAACCCGATCGTCCCCGATCATTCGCGAAAGGAAAATCGATGGCTGAGCAGAAGAAGCGCATCGTAGTCAACGCATTCGAGATGACCTGCATCGGTCACCAGAGCTTCGACCTCTGGCGTCACCCGCGCTCCCGTGCAACCGAGTACAACACCATCAAGTACTGGACTGACCTGGCTAAGACCCTTGAGCGCGGCCTGTTCGACGCCGTGTTCATCGCTGACGTGGTCGGTATCTACGACGTGTACAAGAACTCTGCCGCTCCCGCTATCGAGGGTGCCGCTCAGGTTCCCGTGAATGACCCCGCAACCCAGATTTCTGCAATGGCCGCCGTGACCGAGCACCTCGGCTTCGGCGTGACCGCTGCCGCTACTTTCGAGCAGCCCTACACCCTGGCTCGCCGCTACGCCTCCCTCGACCACCTGACCGAGGGCCGCGTCGGCTTCAACGTGGTGACTTCTTACCTGCCTTCGGCTGCTGAGAACCAGGGCCTGCCCACCCAGATCCCGCACGACGAGCGTTACGAAATCGCCGACGAGTTCCTGGACGTCTGCTACAAGCTGTGGGAAGGCTCCTGGGAAGACGGCGCAGTCGTCAAGGACCGCGAGCGCGGCATCTACGCTGACCCCTCCAAGGTCCACCCGATTGGCCACAAGGGCAAGTACTTCTCCGTGCCCGGCATCTCCCTGACCGAGCCGAGCCCGCAGCGCACCCCCGTGATTTTCCAGGCTGGCGCATCCAGCCGCGGCCAGAAGTTCTCCGGTAAGCACGCTGAGGCTGTGTTCATCAGCGCCCTGCGCCCGGACCTGACCCGCGTTGTGACCGACCGCATCCGTGCATCTGCTGAGGAGCAGGGCCGTAGCCGCGACGACGTCAAGATTCTCGCAATGCTCTCTGTCATCGTGGATGAGACCGAAGAGAAGGCAAAGGCAAAGTACGAGGAGTACAAGAAGTACATCAACCTCGAATCTGCACAGGCTATTATCGGCGGCTGGTCCGGCGTTGACCTGTCCCAGTTCGACGAGGACGAGGTCCTGAACTACGTGCAGACCGAGTCGATTCAGTCCTTCCTGACCCCCTTCACCCTGCAGGCGAAGGACAAGAAGTGGACCCGTAAGGCTATCGCTGAGCACACCACCATCGGTGGTATGGGCGAGGTCATCGTCGGCGACCCGGTTCAGGTTGCTGACGAGCTCGAGCGTTGGATTGACGAGGGTGGCCTGGACGGCATCAACCTGGCGTACCACGTCTCCCCGGGTTCCTTCGAGGACTTCATCGAGTACGTTGTGCCCGAGTTGCAGAAGCGCGGCCGCTACCGCACCGAGTACGAGGGCAACACCCTGCGTGAGAACATCTTCGGTAAGGGCCACACCAAGGTCGCTGACAGCCACCCGGCTGCTAAGTACCGCGGCGCATACGTGGGCAAGCCTTCCGCGGCTGACACCCCGGCTCGCGCAATCGCTGAATAAGCGTTGCCGTTGAAGCGTGCCGTGTAGGTTTGCTCAAACTTAACGATTGAAAACAAGAACGCCCGTTCTGCTGAGGATAGTGTCCCCGGCGGAGCGGGCGTTTCTTTGTGCTGTGGTCTCTTGATGCGGTGCCTTCTTGACGTAGCGCGTTCTTTATACTGGGTGGCATGACTGAACTAAACCATGATGACCGTTGCCCCTGCTCGAGCGGCGAGGTGTACGGCACCTGCTGCGGCAGGTTCCTGGGTGAGTTTACCGCCTCCGGAACGCTGACTGCGCCCGCGCCGGAGCAGCTGATGCGCTCGCGCTTTACCGCGTTTGCGATTGGCGATGCGGCGTACCTGCTGGCGAGCTGGCACCCGAGCACCCGCCCTGCGACTCTGGAGCTGGAGGACGACATCCGCTGGTACCGCCTGGATATTCTGGGCTCTTCGGGCGGCCCCTTTGACGCCTCCGGCACGGTGGAGTTCGTCGCCTACTACCGTTCGGTGCCGGGCACCCCTGCGGAGGAACGGGTGAAGGGCAGCATGCACGAGCTGTCGCGCTTTGAGAAGGTGGGCGGCGCCTGGTTCTACGTGGACGGTGACGTCCGCTAACTCTAGCTCTCGCCGCCCCTGTTTCGTGCAGGGTGCGGGCATAGAAGAAATGGCAGAATCATTCCGAATTCGGAACGATTCTGCCATTTCTTGTTTTAGTTAGCTTCTATCTTTTAGAAGCTTTTCAAGATATTTCTCTAAACGAGAGGCTACCTCCAGCTCGCGGTCAGAAATAATGCCGGTATATTCGTGAACCGACCTGGAAACACCATCATGAAGGCGATATATCTGTTTTCCAGAAAGAGTCGGGATATCTCGACGCTCTTGAGAATTAAGAACTGAAGACAAAAGAATAATATCTCGGAAATGTCGACTTTTATCGGAATCTCCATTGTTGAGCAGGGCTGATACCTTCTCGTAAAGAGCGCCCAAACCATCAGGAACATTGACTGTAAATTGGCGGTCAGCGCAGAGTACAGATGCTTTACGGGTACGCTCAAGCCCAAACTGGGCACCACGAGTTTCTAACAGGCGGCCAAACCCCGGATACTCATAGGTGCGAGCGACCTCTGACTGTCCCGAAGGGATGAGGATATCTATCTGAGCTTCACCGCGAACCCACCGGTGATTTTGACCTGATGCATTGAATCCGGCAATTGAAAATCCGGCATTGCTAAGAGCCTCATGGAACTGACGAACATACGCCCGTGATGCGCGGATATCAAGAATAACGTCGATATCGTGAGTGGAGCGAGAACCCGCGTAGCTTCGTTCTGCAGCCAATAGACGCATCATGCTTCCACCAGCCAGGGACCATCCTTGCGGCATAATCTTTGAGATATCAGCCAGACCAAGCCAAGAGGCACGCTCTGCCCCAATAGCAGGAATCAAAATAGGGGATGCGGTCATGACTAAGATGCTTTCTTGAAAACAGAATCGTGAAGAATGCGTTCTGCCTCAGCGGAGCTTCGCGGATCCCCCAAATCTAGAAGATCTACCGCTACATGCAGGGGCAGAATATGGGGCGGCTCATCGCATTCACGCAAGATAACATTCGCTGAATCCGCAGAAGCCGGAAGCAGATTGTACAGAAAAATGATGTTCTCTAAATCCTGGCTCGAAACGTATGCATCAACCATTGAGCCGTACACCTGCGAAATATCGCTACTAATACCGGTCAGCGACAATGCAGGGTCTTCCAAAATTGCAGGAATCTCGGAGGGAGGGGCTTGTAGGTGATGCACTTTCAACCCGCGGCGGGCTCGGTACCGCTCAACAGAAGCTGGACCCTGTTCCTGAATCGCTGAGGCACGTTCTTTTGCCCTGCGGCGTTCCTCAGCAGATAGAACAGACAACTGCCCATCGCAGTAACGCGCCAAAGCGTTGAATGCATCGAAGGAAATAGGGCGGCCAGCATTACTGCGGTGTGCTGCGGGAATGGCGTCGACAATCCAGCGGCTTCCCAACTTACGCCCCTGGAGCATTCCACGTTCTAGGCGGGCGCGCACGCTTCGCTCTGAAACCTTAGCTTCTTGAGCATACTCTTGAACGGACATCATGGCAGAATCATACCGGAAACGGAATGATTCTGCCATGATTTTTCCTTGCACCCAGGCGCGATAAGGAACATGTAAGAGCGAATCAGATACACAAAAGGCAGGTCCTTCGGCGGCTTGAAAACTTACGTTCTCAACCGCCTCGGGAACCTGCCCTCAGCAAATATGTGCTCCGTTGGAGTTAGTGGGTCCAGCCGTTAATGATGCCCATACCGAAGTAGATGACGAACACCGCGGACACCAAGTACATCAGCCAGTGCACGTCCTTGCCGCGGCCCTGCACCAGGCGAATAAAGGTGTAAGACACGAAACCGGCACCAATACCGTTCGCAATCGAGTACGACAGCGGCATGAAAATAATGGTCAGGAACGCCGGAATACCCAGACCCCAGTCGGTCCAGTCAATGTTCACTGCCTGGCGAATCATCAGGAAACCGACCACGACCAGTGCCGGAGCAACCGCCTCGAAAGGAACGATGGTGACCAGCGGCGAAATGAAAATCGCCAGCAGGAACAGCACACCGGTCACAATGTTCGCAAAACCGGTGCGTGCACCCGCACCAATACCGGTAGCGGACTCCACGAAAATCTGGTTCGCCGAACCGGACGCGCCACCACCAACAACGGAACCGAAAGCGTCCACGAGCAGGACCTTGTCGATGTCCTCAACCTTGCCGTCCTTCATGGTGCCAGCCTCGGCGGCAAGACCCACCGAAACGCCCATCGCGTCGAAGAACACGGACAGCAGAATGGTGAACACCAGCAGCGAAGCAGCCAGCGGGCCGATGTGGGTGAACGCGCCGAACAGGTCAGCGGAACCGATGAGGGAGAAGTTCGGGGTGGTGAACTTCATGTCAGCCAGGGAGGGCACGTTCAGGGACCAGCCGGTTGCCGCCTTCTGCACGGAACCGGAGGGGACGACCGCCTCCAGAATCAGGGACAGTGCGGTGGAGGCGAGCACGCCCCACAGGATCGCACCCTTCACGTTACGGATGAACAGGGCGATGGTGAAGAACAGGCCGAAGAGGAAGACGAGGGTGGGCCAGCCGAGCAGGTGACCGCCCGCGCCGAGGCTCACCGGAACGGTGGTGCCAGCTGCGTCAGGCATGCGGCGGATAATGCCGGAGTCGACCAGACCGATAAAGGAAATAAAGAAGCCGATACCGACCACAATCGCGGTCTTGAGCGACTCAGGGACCGCCTCAAACACCGCGGTACGGAAGCCGGTGAGCACCAGAACGGTCATGATCAGACCGGCAAGAACGACCAGGCCCATGATGTCTGCCCAGGTCAGGTTCGGGGTGGTGGCAATGGTGGAGGCGAGCAGCGCATTCACGCCCAGGCCAGCCGCCATGGCGAAGGGCTGCTTGGCGATAACACCCATGAGGATGGTCATCACGCCGGCAACCAGCGCGGTCACAGCCGCGACGGGTGCGATACCGAGGGTGCGTTCGGATGCGTCCTTGCCGAGGCCGATGACGAGGGGGTTCAGCACCACGATGTAGCTCATGGCGAAGAATGCGGCGAGGCCGCCGCGGAATTCTGCGGCGATGGAGGAGCCGCGTTCGGAAATCTTGAAGTAGCGGTCGAGTGCGCTGGTGGGCGCTGCCGCCTTCTGGGGTTCAGACATGTGAGGATCCGTTGATGTTGTTCGGTGTGTACTGTTGCGCCGCCGGTTTCGCGGGTGAAGCTCGCGGGTAAATTTCACGGGCTAGGCTCGCGGGTAAATCCCGGGTTGGGCGCCACGATGGTTCAACCATTGTAGGCGCCGCCTCCTAGCTTGTGCCGTTGAAACGCGTTGTGTGCGGCGGTTCAGTCGGTGCTGTGGTGTTTCCCCGACCCCTGCACCCAGAATCGGTGGTTGGGGCAGAGGGAAGAATAGCGCAGGGCGGGGTACCGGCAACCCGAAGGTGCCGATACCCCGCCCTGATGGCGCCCGCGCCTCCACATGTGGAGGGTGAGGCACCTGATGTATTTAGTGCATCCAGCCGGTAATCAGGCCGTTAGCGAAGAAGATGAGGAACACTGCGGAAACCACGTACATGAGCCAGTGAACTTCCTTGCCGCGACCCTGCACCAGGCGGATGAAGACGTAGGACAGGAAGCCTGCGCCGATACCGTCCGCGATGGAGTAGGACAGGGGCATGAAGATGATGGTCATGAACGCGGGGATACCCAGACCCCAGTCGTTCCAGTCGATGTTCACTGCCTGGCGGATCATCAGGAAGCCAACGAACACCATTGCGGGTGCAACAGCTTCGAAGGGCACGATGGTGACCAGCGGGGACAGGAAGATTGCGACGAGGAACAGTGCGCCGGTGACGACGTTCGCGAAGCCGGTGCGTGCGCCCGCGCCGATACCGGTTGCGGACTCCACGAAAATCTGGCTGGAGGAGGAGGAAGTGCCACCGCCGACTACGGAGCCGAGGGCGTCCACGAGCAGGACCTTGTCGACGTTCTCGATCTGACCATCCTTGATGGTGCCTGCTTCGGTCGCCAGACCGACGGAGGTGCCCATTGCGTCGAAGAACGCGGAGATGAGGATGGTGAAGATCAGCAGAACTGCAGCCATGCCCCCGAGGGTGCCGAAGGCACCGAACAGGTCAGCGGCACCGAACAGGGAGAAGTTGGGCAGCTTGCTGGTGTTGGAGTCCCAGACGGGGACGTTCAGGGACCAGCCGGTCGGGGACTGAAGCGAGCTGCCGGAGGGCACGACCTTCTCCAGGATGATGGAGAGGGCGGTGGAGGCGAGCACGCCGTAGAGGATTGCACCCTTCACATTGCGGATGAACAGCGCAATGGTGAGGAACAGGCCGAACAGGAAGACCAGGGTGGGCCAGCCGAGCAGGTGGCCGCTCACGCCGAAGGAGACGGGCACGGTGGAACCGGCTGCGTCGGGCATGCGGCGGATGATACCCGCGTTAACGAGGCCGATGAAGGCGATGAAGAAGCCGATACCGACGACGATTGCGACCTTGAGCGATTCGGGGACCGCGTTGAACACTGCGGTGCGGAAACCGGTCAGCACGAGGATGGTCATCAGCACACCAGCCCAGACGACGAGGCCCATGATGGCGGGCCAGGTCAGTCCGGGGGTGGAGGCGATGGTGGTTGCCAGCAGCGCGTTCACGCCTAGGCCTGCCGCCATGGCGAAGGGCTGCTTGGCGATGACGCCCATGAGGATGGTCATGACGCCTGCGACCAGTGCGGTCATTGCTGCGACCTGCGGCACGCCGAGCGCGTTGCCGGATGCGTCCTTGCCGAGGCCGATAATGAGGGGGTTCAGCACGACAATGTAGCTCATCGCGAAGAAGGTGGCGAGGCCGCCTCGGAATTCTGCTGCGATGGTGGAGCCACGTTCGCTGATTTTGAAGTAACGGTCCAGTGCGCCCTTGGCTTCTGCCTTGGGGTTCTGGGGAGCCGCGGTGTTCTCAGAAGACATTCGTGAAAATCCGTAGATACTCTTAGTAGGGGCGGGCGCCGGGGTTCCGAACCCGCATAAAAAAGTGCCACTTCCCGGTGTGTTGGGGAGGTGACACTGTTGTTACCGAAATATTCTACGGTTAAAGTTTCTCTGAGCGTTAATCCAGGAAATTCCCAGCTTTCGTTCAGTGGGTCTGTCTTGGGCAGTGTCATAGGGCTTAACTATCCCTCGCTCCGCGCGAACACCGGTGACATATAAGGTTAGTGAACCCTAAGTTCCTGCTATATTCGAGGTGAAACAACGCGTCGCCGGATGCAGGGTTCCGTGTGGTGAGCCTTTTCGGCATAGATAAGAAGGAGTCCGCCGTGACTGAAACCCCGCAGGAAAAAACTGCTGCCCCCGCTGAAAACCAGCCTGCTGAAAACCAGTCTGTCGAGAACTACCCCGCCGCAGAATCCCTGCCGGTACGCCAGCGCGCCGTCGTCGCAACCGCCCGCCCCGCCCGATACATCAAGCAGCTCGGCTCCCACATGGGCCGCAAACTTGGCACCGCAGAACTGCCCGACGGCCTGCGCCTCACCTTCAATCGTGACGGCATCTTCCGTGGCTACGGCGACCTGCGCGAAACCGACGGCGCACTCATCATGGAGGTGCGCGCCGCTAATGACGAGTTGGCCGCTGGTCTGGCGGATGTGCTGGGCCGCCACCTGGTCCGCTTCGGTGAACGCGAGGAACTGGTCGTAACCTTTGAGGCGGTACCCGCCTCCTAGTCCCTGCTTTCTAGTCTTCGTTACCCTGCCCCGCCCTCCTGCACCTCGGAGGGCGGGGCAGCTTTTATGCCCGCTACGTGCGGAGGCGCCCGGAACCGACCGCGCCGCATCTCCCCGGATTAGGTGACCCCGCCCGGATTAGGTGACAGAAAATTGTCCTATTTAGTGGGCGAAGACATATAAGCCCCCGAACACCCGTCAATCCCCGGTAAAATAGGCAGGAAGTGAACACTAAGCTCACCGCCTGTTCGCGCCGCACCGGGCGCCTGACGGTGAACTTCGAAAGGAAGATTTTCGTGTCTGAAGCAGCACGCCCCCTGCGCGTCGCCGTTATTGGTGCAGGTCCCGCCGGTATTTACACCGCCGACATCCTCACCAAGTCTGAAGAGGTCCGCACCGGCGCCGTCGAGGTCGCCATCGACATCTTCGACCGCTACCCCGCCCCCTTCGGCCTGATCCGCTACGGTGTGGCACCGGATCACCCCCGCATCAAGGGCATCATCACCGCACTGCACAAGGTCCTGGACCGCGGCGACATCCGTTTCTTCGGCAACGTCGAATACGGCAAGGACCTGACCCTCGCCGACCTGCGCGAACACTACGACGCCATCATCTTCGCAACCGGCGCGATTTTCGATGCACCCCTGAACATTAAGGGCATCGACCTGGACGGCTCCTACGGCGCAGCAGATTTCGTCTCCTGGTACGACGGCCACCCCGACTACCCCCGCACCTGGCCGCTCGAAGCTGAGCAGGTCGCAGTGCTCGGTAACGGCAACGTCGCCCTGGACGTCTCCCGCATCCTCTCCAAGCACGCTGACGACCTGCTCGTCACCGAAATCCCCGACAACGTCTACGAGGGTCTGAAGGCTTCCCCCGTGACCGACGTGCACGTCTTCGGTCGCCGCGGCCCCGCACAGATGAAGTTCACCCCGCTCGAGCTGCGCGAACTCGCACACTCCCGCGACGTGGACATCGTCCTGTACGAAGAGGACTTCCAGTTCGACGAGGCTTCTGAGGAAGCCATGGAGAAGAACGCCCAGACCAAGGTCATGATGAAGACCCTGCGCGGCTGGCTGGAAGACCAGAAGACCAACGAGCAGACCGCATCCCGCCGCCTGCACCTGCACTTCCTGCAGTCCCCGCACGAAATCCTCGGCGAAGACGGCAAGGTCGTGGGCCTGCGCATGGAACGCAACAAGCTCGACGGCAACGGCGGCATCATCGGCACCGGCGAGTACGTGGACTACCCCGTACAGGCTGTCTACCGCGCAATCGGCTACTTCGGTTCCGAACTGCCCGAAATCGGTTACGACGACAAGCGCGGCGTCATCACCAACGTTGAGGGTCGCGTCGTGGACGAGAACGGCGAGGTCGTTCCCGGCCTGTACGCATCCGGTTGGATTAAGCGCGGCCCTGTCGGCCTGATCGGCTCCACCAAGTCTGACGCGCTCGAGACCATCACCCACCTGCTCGAGGACCGCGAGAACCTCTACACCGCAACCGAGCCGGAGGCAGAGGCATTCAGCGCCTACCTGGACTCCAAGGGCATCAAGTACACCACCTGGGAAGGCTGGCACCGCCTGGACGACCACGAGAAGGCACTGGGCGCCGCATCCAAGGACGCTGCCGGTGAGCCTCGCGCCCGCGTGAAGGTTGTGGACCGCGACGAGATGATCAACATCTCCCGCGGCGAGTAATCCTTACCTCTAGTACGTAGAGCATAGAAATCGACCCCGTACCGTGAGCCGGTGCGGGGTCGATTTTTGTCTGTATATAAGGAGGTGGGGGAGTCACGGGGTGCAAGCCCGAGAAGCTCCTGCCCGGAAGAGTTATCGAAAGAGCGGTTAAAGAAACCCACCCCGCACCATGAGGTCATGCGGGGTGGGTTGGGTAGGTGCCGAAGACACTCGAGGACATACCCTCCGGCTACCCGGACGCGCAGCGAGCCCATGCAGTGACTCCACGTGCGGCGCATCCCTTAACGGGGTCTAGAAAGCTAAAGAAACACCAAGATTAGCTCTCTAAACAAGTGCATAGCCGTACGGTGTGTAGACTATGCACACTTTTTGAGGACGTCTTCAATGCCCAAAATGGCCTTGAGTACGGTTTCAGTTTCAGTACCCAGCTTCTTGCGGGCTTCACCAGAAATGACGGCCTTCACGATGTTCTTGAAGGTCTTCCACTGCTTGAAGGCGTTAACGAGTGCCTTAATAAGCTTGTAAATGGCGATGCCTAGCTGAATGACAAACTTTGCAATACTGACAACGCAGGCAATAACACCAACGGGGGAGAGTGCTGCGTGGGCGCGTCCATCAGACTTACGAACAGCGGCCTTAGCGCTTGCAATCTGACGGCCTGCGTCAGTGCCCTGGACGGTGGTCAGGTTGCCCAGTGCGCTCTCAATGCCGCTATTAACGCGGTTGGAGGATCCAGGCTTCGCATACTTCAAACGGGCAGGTACCTGCTCTAGGCGGCGCAGAATCAGCTTGAGCTGCTGGTCGGCAGTCATTGCCTTCTGCGGATGTGCGATCTGCTGTGCCTGCGCTGCGGGTGCAGCTGCACAGCCGAGAGCGATGGTTGCGGTGCCTACGCCGAGTGCACGGAATGCTGTGCGGCGATTCATCGTTGCGGACACTGGATCCCCCTTTGGATCTCTATGCGGTTTATCGGTGCTGTAATGTGCGGTGACTTTACGTCTGGGGCTCCGGAAGTGGCCCCGTGCAAGGTCCGGAAGTGACCTCACGCCCTCTATAGTACGGTGCTCAAAGAGGGGGCTTCAAGCTATTTCAGGGGGTATTTTCAGCTGGCTTTCATCTCTCCTTGTCAATCGCTAGAGGTTTATCAAATCTTTATATTTCTGCGTCGTCATAATTGCGTAGATATCTGCACTGAGAGAAAAATAAGCGTCTGACAAGCCGGTTTATTGTATTCCCAAGAGTGAATATTTGCATCTACGTGCATTCTGGCCTGTAGTTGCTTTGCGCGGCAGAATTTTGTGGGTCGCTTGAAGGTTGAGACGAGTCTTGCTGAAGGGATGCGCCGCCAGATTCACCGAAGATGCACCACGGAGTCCATCGCAGGATTCACCACAGAATTTGCCGCAGGATTCACTGCAGAATTCGCCGTGCACTCTCTTGCGTTTTTGCACTCCGGGTAGCGCCTCCGTGTGCACCTTATATAGGCGCTGCAGAAAGTACTGAAAATTTTTTGGAGATTTTTTGGACTGCCGTGAGGCGAGTGGGGGAGCGGAAAACGGATTTTCGGAACTCTTGTGAAGGGTCGTTCAAAGATCTTTGACTCTCTTTGGAGCAAAATTTTGAAAGATTCTGAAGGAAATTTGTAGAAATCAGAGCAAAAAATAGGGCTTCCTCGAGGCCTCTGTAGGCGCCCAAAAGTCGCTAAAACCCCTCCAAAAGCCCCTGATATGGGGTGTTGTGAAGAAATTTTAAAATTTTTTGAAGTTTTTCTGAATCCTCATTGACAAGCTTAAATACATATGTGCCAGGCTATAAATCGTCGAAAATGGGGGTCAAAATCGGGCAAAATCGAACAAAACGGTTTGCGCGCCTCCGCAAACCTGTCATAGACTAGTGGAGGTTCGAACGACGGGATGAAGAAAACGGAACCTGTTCGATCGACTAGGCCCCCATCGTCTAGCGGCCTAGGACGCCGCCCTTTCACGGCGGTAGCACGGGTTCAAATCCCGTTGGGGGTACTTGCAAATCTCACGATTTGCAAAGCCAAGTTAGATGATATAGAATTTACTTCTGTTGATTCCAACAAGGCCCCGTAGCGCAGTTGGTTAGCGCGCCGCCCTGTCACGGCGGAGGTCGCGGGTTCAAGTCCCGTCGGGGTCGCTCTGGCCGCGTAAGTTCAGATGATTATTCATCCGAAGACGCGGTCATTGCGTATCTAAAAGTAAATACGCAAGGCTCTGTAGCTCAGTTGGTAGAGCGTACGACTGAAAATCGTAAGGTCACCGGATCGACGCCGGTCGGAGCCACGAAATCCGCCTCCAGGCTTCTACAGTGGGGCGGGTTTTGTTTTTAAAAAACTTTGCGGTTGCAGATACTGCAAAACCGTCGAAAAGGCGGCATTTTGGGAATAAAACCCTGAGATGCCGCCTTTTGTATAAGAAAACAACGCCACGCTCACTCTAGAAAGCTTCCCGCAGAAAACTGACCCAAATATTTCTGCGGGCACGGCGCATGCACCGGGTTATAAAACCGGGCTGTAACACCAGGCTGTAACACCAGGCTGTAGAAAGGATTGCCGCACCCATGACCGCTCAGAATCCCAGCGCTCAGCCTCCGGAAATCTCACCCCAAATTCCGGGCTCACCCCAGATTCCCTGGGCAAAAAATGCTGCTGTCGATAGTGCTCAGGCGGGCGGAATCCGCTTCGAGAACATCACCAAAAGCTACCCGAGCCGAACCGGTGAACCCACCACGGTGTTACAGAACCTGAACCTGCACATCCCCGCCGGGCAGATTACCGTGTTTGTCGGCCCCTCCGGCTGCGGTAAAACCACTAGTCTGCGCATGATTAACCGCATGGTGGAGCCCAATAGCGGAACCATCACCATTGACGGCGTGAACGTGCACGAGAAGAACCCCTACGAGCTGCGCCGCGGCATTGGCTACGTGATGCAGCAGGGTGGGCTCATGCCGCACCGCACCGTCGCGCAGAATATTGCCACCGTACCGCGCCTGCTCGGGGCATCCCGCAAGGAGGCGCAGGCGCGCGCCCTCGAACTGCTCGAAGTAGTCGGTCTGGATTCTTCGTACGCCAAGCGCTACCCCGCCCAGCTTTCGGGTGGCCAGGTGCAGCGCGTCGGTGTGGCGCGTGCTCTCGCTGCCGATGCGCCCATCCTGCTGATGGACGAGCCGTTCTCCGCGGTGGACCCGGTCGTGCGCACCGACCTGCAGCGCGAGCTGCTGCGCCTGCAGGCTCGCCTCGCCAAGACGATTGTGTTCGTCACCCACGATATTGATGAGGCGCTCCTGCTGGGAGACCGCATCGCCGTCTTCGCGGAGGGCGGTCGCCTCGCGCAGTTCGGCACTCCCGAAGAGATTCTGTACAGCCCAGCAGATGATTTTGTGCGCTCCTTCGTGAGCCGCTCCGTCGCCGGTCTACTGGATGAACAGACGATGCGCCAGGTGCGTGCGCGCCGACTTGCCGCCTCCCGAGAAGCGCAGAATAGTGCTGTAGAAGGCGAGAAAAGCGAATGAGTCTTCTAGAAAATAGTGTGCTGGCGGCACCACCTATTGCCGCATCACCGCTCGCGGCAAGTGACATGCACTGGGAGTGGGTCGCCGCCAATAGCCAGCGCATCCTCGAGCTGACCCTCAGCCACCTCTACCAGGGCGTCGTGCCCGTCGCGATTGGTGCTCTCGTCGCGCTGCCGGTCGCCTACTACGCGAGCCGTCGCCGCGACCGCGGTTCCGAACGCCGCATCGGTGCGCGAACCCTCATACATCTCTCCTCGCTGCTGTACACCATCCCCTCAATCGCACTGTTCGTGCTGATGCCGCTCATTCTGGGAACCTCGATTATTTCCCCGCTGAACGTGCTTGTCGCCCTGAGTGTCTACTCCTTCTCTCTGATGGTGCGCTCCGGCGTGGATGCCTTCGACTCCGTTCCCGATAGCGTGCACGAATCTGCCCGCGCCCTCGGATACACGCCCCGACAAGCGCTGATGGAGCTATACCTGCCCCTCGCGGCGCCCGTCATCATGGCGGGAATCCGCGTAGCAACCGTCGCCAATATTGCGATGGTGTCCGTGGGTGCCCTCATCGGTGTGCCCTCGCTCGGCACGCTCTTCACTGACGGCCTCGCACGCAATATTCCCTCGGAGATTCTCGCTGGCGTGATTCTCAGCCTGCTGCTGGCGCTGGTGCTCGACCTGCTCCTTATCCTTCTGACCAGGCTCTTTACCCCCTGGCAAGCAGGAACGTCCGCACGCCACCGAAGCCCCGAGAGGAGAGCGTAAACCGTGAACGTTATTGAACGAACCCTCGCCTACCTCATGGATGGCGCCAACTGGCAGGGAAGCACCGGAATTCTCGTGCGTCTGCTTGAACACGTGGGTGTTACCGCCCTCGCCACCGCCTGCGCGGCACTCATTGTGGTGCCCCTCGGCCTCTGGGCTGGGCACCACCGCCCGGGTTACGGCACCAACCGCGGCCGTAGCAACCTGCTCATGAGTACCGTTGCCGCCACCCGCGCGCTGCCCGCACTCGGTCTGCTCACCATCCTGGCACTCTGGCTGGGCGTCTCAACCCTGCCCTCCCTGATTGTGCTCATTATTATTGCGGCGGCGCCCCTGCTCGCCGGAGTCCTCGAAGGCCTCGCCGCAGTACCCGAAGACCTCGTGGACGCCGCCCGCGCCCAGGGACTCACCGAATGGCAGATTCTGACCGGCCTCGAAATCCCGCTCGCCGCCAACATGATGCTCGGCGGGCTCCGCTCCGCACTCGTGCAGGTCATCGCAACCGCGACCATCGTCGCCTACCTCAGCGGCGGAACCCTCGGCAGGTACCTCTTTGATGGGCTCGCCGTGCGCGATTACCCGCGTATGCTCGTCGCAACCCTGCTCGTGGCGCTTCTCGCTTTCGCCGTGGACGCGCTCATGGGCCTCGTGCAGCGTGCGCTCACTCCCGCGGGGCTCACCATCAACTGGAAGAAGGCATGAACCGATGAATCAGACGCATCAAACCTTCACGCGCCGTACCGTATCTCGTCGCGTTGCACTCACCGCCGCCGGTGCACTCGGCATGGCGGGTATTCTTAGCGCCTGCGGGCTCAGCGGCGATAAAGTCTTCAGCGGCGAACATGAAGGAATCATCGTCGGCTCAGCCGCCTTCGCCGAATCCCAAATTCTCGCCGAAATCTATGCCGGAGCCCTCGCCCGGGCGGGATTCAATGCCCGCACCCAGCTAAGCATCGGCGCCCGCGAAGCGTACCTGGGGGCACTCGCCTCCGGTGCGGTGGACGTTATCCCGGACTACTCCGGCAACCTGCTTCTTTACCTGGACCCGAAGGCTACAGCTAACACTGCGCAGGAGATTCTGCAGGCGCTACCTGCCGCCCTCGGCACCCTCACCACGGGTGGCTCCGGGGCTGAAATCCGCGCCCTGAACGCCTCCGAGGCGGAGGATAAGGATTCCCTGGTCGTTACCGCGCAGACCGCCCAGAAATACGGTCTGCGAAGCCTTGAAGACCTCGCCTCCCGCTGCACGAATCTGAAGCTCGGCGCCGCCCCGGAGTTTGCCGAGCGCGCCTACGGCATCCCGGGTTTGAAAGAGAAGTACGGATGCGTCCCCGCCGAGTTTGTGCCCCTCTCGGATGGTGGTGGCGCGCTGACCGTCAAGGCCCTGCTGGATGACACCGTGCAGGTGGTTGACCTCTACTCGACCACCCCCGCAATTGAGCAGAATCAGCTGGTGGTGCTGGAGGATCCGAAGAACATGATTCTGGCTCAGCAGGTGCTGCCCATTATCAATACGTCGCGAGTTCCCGACTCCGCGGCGGAGGTTCTGAACCGCGTCTCGGCGAAGCTCACTACCGCCGATTTGCGTACTCTCAATGACCGTGTTTCGGGTACCTCTAAGCAGGAGCCCACGCAGGCGGCGGCTGCCTGGCTGAACGAGCACGGCTTCTAAGATTCTGCCTGATATTCCATATAAATTCCTCTATAGGAATGTCTATAAACAAAACCGACCTGGGAATATTCTAGAAATAGAATATTCCCAGGTCGGTTTATATTGCCCATCTCCCACACGTCTCCCACAGGTTAGGGGAGGGGCATGTAGTAGCTTTTAGCCCTCAATCAGCAGCGCCAGAGCCTCGTAGGGACGCAGACTCAGCGTCACCATCTCAGCCGAATCAGATACAGCAGAATTCTTGTAATTACATACCAGCACGCGACCGGAACGAACAAACTCAGCCGGAACCTCAACCTCGGTCGGCTCACCGTAGAAGTTCGTCAGCACCAGCAGGCGCTGCGCCGGGCTACCGTTCTCAGCATTAGCCTCAGCGGGCAGCTCACGCAGGTACGCAAACACCCGCTCGTGATCCAACGCGTAGGGCGCGTACGAACCCACAGAGATGACCGGGTACTGCTTACGCAGGGCAATCAGGTTGCGGTAGTAGGGCAGAATCACGCCGTCGCGTTCCTCGTCCTCCACCGAAATACCGACACCGGTCGCCGCATCACGCACCGGGGCGGGAGCCAGCCACGGCGACGTGGAACCAAAACCGGCAGTCGCTGGATCCGCGGTCCACTGCATCGGCACACGCGAATTATCGCGAGCCTTCGACGCCACAATCTCCAGTGCCTGCTGCTCGCTCAGACCACGCTCACGCAGCATCGCGTAGGCGTTGTGCGCCTCCACATCCACGTACTGCTCGATCGAGGAGTAGACCGGGTCAATCATGCCGATTTCCTCGCCCTGGTACACGTACGGGGTGCCGCGCAGCAGGTGAATCACGGTCGCCAACATGGTTGCCGACTCGGCACGGTAACGCTCAACGTCACCAAAACGGTTCAGTGCGCGCGGTTGGTCGTGGTTATTCCAGAACAGTGCGTTCCAGCCGCCGCCGGCCTGCATACCCAGCGCCCAATCGTTCAGGATCTGCTTCAACTCGGCAAAACGGAACGGCACCTTCGACCACTTCTCGCCGTTCTCGTAGTCCACCTTCAGGTGGTGGAAGCTGAACACCATGTCCAGTTCGTGGTTTGCCGGGTTGGAGTAGCCCACGCAGTTTTCGATGCTGGTCGAGGACATTTCGCCCACGGTTACGGTGTCATCATGCTGACCGAAGGAGGCGCGGTTCAGCTGCTGAATGCGAGTGTGCACAATCGGGGTGTCGGTGTATTGTGCCTTGTCCACGGTGCCTTCGGGGGCGTCGAGCAGCTCCTCACCCTTGCCGATGACGTTAATAACGTCGAAACGGAAGCCGCGCACGCCCTTCTCGTACCAGAAGTTCACAACCTTAAACAGTTCCTCGCGCACCACCGGGTTGTACCAGTTCACGTCCGCCTGGGTGCGGTCGTACAGGTGCATGTAGAACAGGGGAGTGCCGTGCTCGTCCGTGTACTCGCCGAAGCGGGACCAGCAGGGACCGCCGAACTTCGACTCCCAGTTGGTGGGTTCGCGCAGCTGACCGTCCTCGGTGTACTTGCCGGGGCGAATGTAGAAGTAGCCCCAGTACTCGCGTTCACCGGCGAGGGCACGTACAAACCATTCGTGCTCGGTCGAAATGTGGTTGAGGACCATGTCGAACATGACGCCCACACCGTGCTCGGCGAGGGCGGCAATCATCTCTTCGACGTCCTTCATGGTGCCCAGGTCGGGGTTGATGGCGTAGTAGTCGGAGATGTCGTAGCCATTGTCGTTCTGCGGGGAGGCGAAGAACGGGTTGAACCACACCATGTCCACGCCCAGAGAAGCAATGTAGGGAACCTTCTCGATGACGCCGCGCAGGTCGCCGTAGGCGCCACCGGCGGAGGAGTAGAAGGACTTGGGGTACACCTGGTAGATGACGGAGGACGCGAAATCCTTACCGCCTGCCGGGGTGGTTGCTGGCGTGAGGGTGAGCGATGCGGTGGGTGCCTGTGTCATAGAAACCTTCTGAAATGTAAGCAGGGTTCAGCGTGTATAAAAGCGTGTATAAATCAGTGCGTTGGCAACGAACCGCGCCGGTGCAACGTATGCTGCTACCTATGTTGCTACGTATGCATAGCGAGGCCCGTACGCGGCAGACACGGCAGCCCGCCGCCTCCCGGTGCGTTCGCCGACTGAATATCGACGCCCGCAACCTGGGCTCATTCCAGATTAGGGGGCATAATGGGGTGATGTCCCCCATCTACCCCAAAGGGGGCAATTCTGCCGCAGATCCGGCACAACACCCGTGGCCTCAACCCTCCCACCGATAGGCGGTTGCAGGCTCGTGCGCGTTTCGATGCATGAAACCAAAGTGACCCTGAGCTGAAGAGCGTTGGACGCCGCGCGTAAAATCAGTACTTGCATCACTACGGAAGGTAAAACAATGCCAGAACTGCGTTCACGTACTTCAACTCACGGCCGTAACATGGCTGGTGCCCGCGCCCTGTGGCGTGCCACCGGCATGGGCGATGACGACTTCGGCAAGCCCATTATTGCTATCGCGAACTCCTTCACCCAGTTCGTGCCCGGCCACGTGCACCTGAAGGACATGGGTGAGCTGGTCGCCGGCGCGATTCGTGAGGCTGGCGGCGTCGCCAAGGAATTTAACACCATCGCTGTTGATGACGGTATTGCGATGGGTCACGACGGTATGCTCTACTCGTTGCCTTCCCGCGACCTGATTGCTGACTCGGTCGAGTACATGGTCAACGCGCACCGTGCTGACGCGCTGGTCTGCATCTCTAACTGTGACAAGATCACCCCCGGTATGCTTCTGGCGGCTATGCGCCTGAACATCCCCACTATCTTTGTGTCCGGCGGCCCCATGGAGTCCGGTGAGGGCATTGAGGGTATTGTTGAGCACCGCCTCGACCTCATTGATGCCATGGTGATGGCTGTTGATGACAGCGTCAGCGATGAGGCGCTCGCTCAGGTTGAGAAGAACGCGTGCCCGACCTGTGGCTCGTGCGCGGGTATGTTTACCGCGAACTCCATGAACTGCCTGAATGAGGCGATTGGTCTGGCGCTGCCCGGTAACGGCACCACCCTGGCTACTCAGGTTGCTCGTAAGGAGCTGTTCCTGGAAGCTGGCCGCCGCATCGTTGAGCTGTCCAAGCGCTACTACGAGCAGGATGACGAGTCGGTTCTGCCCCGCTCCATCGCGACCAAGGAGGCGTTCGAGAACGCTATGGCGCTGGATGTGGCGATGGGCGGTTCGACTAACACCGTGCTGCACACCCTGGCGATTGCTCACGAGGCGGGCGCTGACTTCACCCTGCAGGATATTGACCGTATTTCGCGTCAGGTTCCCTGCCTGGCGAAGGTTGCCCCGAACTCCACCAAGTACCACATTGAGCATGTGCACCGTGCCGGTGGTATTCCCGCACTGCTGGGTGAGCTGAACCGTGCCGGCCTGCTGCACAAGAACGTTCATTCTGTTCACGCTGATTCGCTGGACGAATGGCTGGACGAGTGGGATATCCGCGGCGGCAAGGCGAGCGAGAAGGCGAAGGATCTGTTCCTCGCAGCTCCCGGCGGCGTGCGCACCACCCACGCGTTCTCCACCGCGAACAAGTACGAGTCCCACGAGACTGACTCCGAGAACGGTTGCATCCGCGCCGTGGAGCACGCGTACACCAAGGACGGCGGCCTGGCGGTCCTGTACGGCAACATCGCCCAGGACGGCGCAATCATCAAGTCTGCCGGTATTGATGAGGAGCTGTTCCACTTCAAGGGTCGCGCTTTCGTGGTCGAGTCGCAGGACGAGGCTGTGTACGAGATCCTGTCGAAGAACGTGAAGGAAGGCGACGTTGTCGTCATCCAGTACGAGGGCCCGAAGGGCGGCCCCGGCATGCAGGAGATGCTGTACCCGACCTCCTACCTGAAGGGCCTGGGCCTCGGTAAGAAGTGTGCGCTGATCACCGACGGTCGTTTCTCGGGTGGTACTTCGGGTATTTCGATTGGTCACGTCTCCCCGGAGGCGGCTGCTGGTGGCGCTATCGGCCTGGTGCAGACCGGCGACGAGATTGAGATTGACGTGAACAACCGCATCCTGCGTGTGAACGTTTCGGATGATGAACTGGCTGCTCGCCGCGAGGCGAAGGGTGCCGCACCGTGGCGTCCGACCAAGCCGCGTGAGCGTCAGGTGTCGAACGCCCTGAAGGTGTACGGCATGCTGGCTGCTTCGGCTGATAAGGGCGGCGTGCGCATCCTGCCCGAGGACGCATAAACCCCTCATGTATTTTCTGAGAATTTAATATTCTTGCCCTGATGGGCTGGCGCCCCGTTCCGCGGTTTTCTGCGGGGCGGGGCGCTGTTCTTTGTTCGCTTCTTTGTCTACCGTCGTGGGATATCCGGTGCGGCGTATTGCCTTGTCAGTGGTGTTGCAGTAGGGTGTAAGGAGGTATTTAGGTACCCGATTCACCGACTCAGCACAACCACTCAAACACAACGCAATTCGCAACCCTCACGAGGACGCATTCATGGTTACCCTGCCCGCGCGCGCACAGCGTGCCTTTACTCGTCGTGCCCTGACGGCTCTTGCCTGCATCGGCGCGCTCGCTTTGAGTTCTTGCTCTGCTCAGCCGCAGGCTGATGATTCTGAAACCGCCCCGATGAAGGTCGCGACTTCCTCGGCGTCCGTTGATGCGAAGACCCTGTTCCACGCGGCGGACGGCTCCTGGAAGCCGAATACTGTCCAGATTTCTGCCGGCCTGGATGCGCCGGCAACTTTTGATGCTGTAGCAACCCCCACGGATGAGCCGAGCACCGACGCCGAGTACGAGGCTGCATACGCCACCGCAAGCGGCTCCGCGAACACTATTGATGCGGGTACCCGCTGCGGCGTGACCAGCCTGCTGGGTGGTTCCGCCGGTATTTACGTGTATGACGGTTCGGATTGTGCCAAGGCTCAGGAGGCGGTGCGCCTCTTCAACAGCCGCAAGAACCAGGACGGCGCGGCGAGTGTTGAGTGGTACCAGTGCGCTACGAAGGTGCAGGGCCGCGACTACATTACGGGTGCCTGCTTCACGCAGGGTGGTAGCGTTGAGAAGCCGCGCCTGGCGCTGATTCCGGCACAGACCCGCATGCTGTCGGGTACGCTGACCTTCGCTGCAGCTTATGGCGGCGGCACTTTCGGTCAGGGTGATTCTGCGAAGACTGTTGAGGCGCTGCGTTTCACCAGCCCGGACTCTAAGGTCGCGTGTTCGGTGACCCCGTCAGGTGTGGACTGCCAGGCGCTGGTGGGCGTGACCCTGGAGGGCTGGGATGCCGCATCCGGTAAGGCGCAGCAGCGCGTGCACATGGTGCAGGGCCAGGCGCCCGAGGTGAGCCTGGTCGGTCAGACCGCCACCCCGGAGC
Organism: Rothia mucilaginosa; assembly: GCF_964210535.1. Classification (GTDB taxonomy): domain Bacteria; phylum Actinomycetota; class Actinomycetes; order Actinomycetales; family Micrococcaceae; genus Rothia; species Rothia mucilaginosa_F. The sequence continues at coordinate 99,881 of NZ_CAXOMR010000004.1, read as the reverse complement.
CGGTGAATACTGAGGGTATTGTTGCCCTATCTACCGGTCAGGTGGTGACTGCGTACGGTTACACCTGCAAGTCGGTGAATACCGGTAAGGTGCATTGCGTGAGCGCGACGAATGGTTTCACCCTTGATTCGGTGGAGGTTGGCGTAGAGCGCCGATAAGCCGAGAGCGCCGCTAAACCGAGAATGAAGGCGCGCTGCGAGTAGCTGCTCTCGCCTCCATAACTGACATGCGAAGGTGCCCGGCACCCCTCACTTAGGGGGTGCCGGGCACCTCGGTCTTTAACGTCGTTTAGCGGAAGTTGACGATGCGAACGTCCAGCTCGGAGGAGAGCAGCGGCTCCCATGCGGCGACAGCCTTCTGGAAGTGTTCGGTGCCCATGTGCTTTTCGAGCAGTTCCTGGGATTCCCAACGCTCGATGAATGCGAAGTCGGTGTCGGAGACGGCACCGAAGTCGTAGCTGACGTTGCCTTCGTCCTGGCGGCTTGCGGTCACGAGCGGTTCGATGGTCTTGAGGAATTCTTCGACGTGCTCGGGCTTGACGGATACTCCGGCGTAGACACCAATCATGGGGCTCTCCTTATCGGATGGTGCGGCGGGCTGCCGCGTCGTATATGACTCTTTTACCGTACACCTTCGCCTCCGCTACGGGGTGGTATGCGCGGGGTTTCTCGCGCTGTGTTCCGTACTGTAGCGACGCGTGCGAGGAGTTGCGGTTATTCCATTCGCTGACTGTAAAAAAAGGTGTTTTATATTTGCGTGTCTCTTTCTGTTCGACCTATAAAAGAATGAGGACGATACACCGCACGAATGGAAGGAGAAGCGGTATGGCACGCATGGGGGGTGACACTCATGGGATTTTCACCGGCGCACATCAAACGATGTACCCTGACCTGGGAGGCACCCGACTATAGCGCCTCGTACCCTGCCGGTTACACGGATCAGGGCGTTGCTGTGATTGCGGTGGCTCAGGAGCATCGTAAGGCACAGGGCTTTTGTTATTCCGCCTTGTCAACGGTGGTTTTTATTTCTAAGCAGGACGGCACTCGCACTGTGGTGAATGAGGAGCAGATACTCTCTACCCACGTCCATTCCCTCATGGAGTGCTGCGATGAGGTGCATCCGCGTCTGCTGGGTCGCGCCGTGCTCTCGGCGTGGGATGTTGTTCCGGAGCAGTACCGCCAGAACCTGGTGACGATTGCTGCGGATCGTAAGAATTTGAAGCAGCTTTTCCGTGACTGTGACCAGTTGAAGGCGATCATGGAGTACCGCGCCTTTGAGAAGGTGCTGGACCCGTACGATAACCATTCTTTGGGGGAAGTGCATGTGAAGCTTGCCGGCACGCCCGCGTATGAGCGGGTGCAGGCTGAGGTGTGCGCTGCACGTACCGCTGTGGATGAGATGGTGGAGGAGGCGCTGACCCCTCGACCGCTGGATCAGCTGCAGGACTATAGCGTTTTCACGGATTGTTCGTTCCGTTCGACTCACAATAAGAAGTATCAGCGTGGCGGCCGTATGGGCATCGCCGGCGTAAGTGAGGACGGCTTCTATTTTCATGCCCACTATGATGGCGTGAATATTATGACCGGTGAGCTGTCTGCAATGTTGGCGGCTTATACGGTGTTCCATAGCGGTTCGCGCCGCCTGATTATTCATACAGATTCGTTGGGTGCGTTGACGTTTGTGTTGCGTTTGGCGCATAGCCGTTGGGCTTTTGAGACCTGGGCTTCTGAGGGTATTCAGGACGAGCGTGTGGTGGCTCAGATGAGCGCTTTGACGGAGGATATCCGTGAGAAGCGTGTGCTGGTGAAGCATGTTCCGGGCCATACGGGCCACGGTTTGCAGGAGAGTAGCGATTCTGTGTCGAAGATGCATCGCCATTTTCCGGGGCAGATTGTGGATAAGCGTCATCAGAGCGAATTTAATCAGCGTTGCGAGTCGATTATTACTGCTTTGGCGGGTTGTGCGAAGGCTGTTCGCCTGCTTGCGCCGGAGTGGTTGCAGATTAAACCTTCTTCAATCCACACGGGAAACCGTTTATGGCGCTAAACTAGTCCAGGGTAGAAATGAACGCGCGATACATTCGCCGCATACGAGGGTATGCGATGACGGAGGTGTCGCGTGTTTCTTTTTGCCTTTTTCGCCCTTTTGGCGGCTGTGTGTTTCTGCCGGCGCTTATACCTGCGCTTCTACCCAAAGCAGGTTTAGGGTGGTGGGGATAGAGGCGGGATAGAATTGTGTGAAGAATTTTCGATTCTCCCGATTTTTAGCGGGCACACACTTATTTTTTTGGGACCCTTATATGTCTTTTCTTCCTCCTCCCGACTCGTCTCCCTTTAATCCGCTGGTGGTGCTGTATGCCCTGACGGCGCTGTGCCTTCTCGGCTTTATTGGCCTCTACCTGCGGGAACGCCGTAGCGTGTTCGTGGGCTGGTTGCTGATTGCTACCGTGGGGCTGCTGGGTATGAGCCTGGGTGTGACGGCTATTGTGTCGGAGAACCAGATTTTGTTGGTGCTGGCGTTCCTTATTGTTATTATTCCGGCGTTTCTTTCGATTTTTACGCCTCTGGGCTTGACCGGTCTTTTCCTCTATAGCGGTATTCGCCTCATTGTTCGTGAGGGTTTTTCGCTTACTAATTCTTTGGCGTTGGTTGCCGGCGCGGCACTGATTGTGGGCCCGTTCTTTGTTCCCGGCCCGGCGGAGAATGTTCCGCTGGGCGGCGTGTGGGGCACTATTTATTTCTATTTTTCGTTGGTGCTGACCTATTTCACGATTTACGCGGTGGGCTTTACCGTGGCGGCTGCGTTGAACCTGGTTAATTTCCGCAAGCAGGCTGACTATGTGGTGGTTCTCGGTTCGGGTCTGATGGGCGATCAGGTAACTCCTTTGTTGGCGGCGCGTATTGATCGCGGTATTGAAATTTACCGTAAGAACCCCGGCTCGAAGCTGATTATGTCTGGCGGCCAGGGCGCGGATGAAAAGATTCCCGAAGGCGTGGCAATGACCCGTTACGCTATTGCCCGCGGTGTCCCCGAGGCGGACATTATTGTGGAGGACCGTGCGGTAAACACCCGCGAGAACCTGCTCTTCTCCTACGCACTGATGCCCGAGGTCGCCGAGGGGAAGACCCCGAAGGTTGCTGTGGCAACAACCAGCTACCACCTGTTCCGTGCGCTGCTGCTGGCGCGTTCGCTGGGTCTGAAGTGCTGGGGCGCAGGCGCACCGACGAAGGTGTATTTTGCGGTGAACGCGTTTATCCGCGAGTTCATCGGCTACTTGAGCATGACGCGCCGCCGCCACATCATCACGCTGAGCGCGTGCACGGTTCTCTACATTGCGGTGGCTCTCTTTGTCTGGTGGATGTACTCCTTCGGCCTGGTGGGTCCGGGCGAACCGATGTAGCCTCCAGCAGCGGCTCTTACTGGTAGCCCCGCGCATCCTGCAATGGTGCGTGGGAAAAGAATGCGGGGGAAACGAAAGCTCCCCCTGAGCGTCGAATCAATCGAACTCAGGGGGGGAGCTTTTAGGTTATTTACCAGCGTGGGTGAACATAATCTTCACAATCGCGAGAACAATAACGGCGAGGGTGAGCCACACGGCGCTTCGGACAGTACGCCAGCAGATTGGCTCGCCGCGGTAGCGAGCAATCGCGAAGTTGAGGCTAAAAATACGCCACACCACGGTCACAAGACAGAGAATAATAGTGCAGTCAAAAATAATGTCGTAGGTGCCGCCGGGCGGTAGGAATGCCGCCAGAATCAGGAGCGCCACGGGGTACACAGTCGTACCCAGAATAGGGCTCGCGTTGCCCAGCGCGTGCTTGACGAAATCTCGCGGCGGGGTGCCGCCGTGCAGCACCCGGTACTCCTGCATTTCTGAGATGACGTGGGCAATATAGGTGGTCAGACCGGTACCCGTAATGTAGAGGATCGCGGTGCCGTCAAAGATCGCGTTCGCGTCGTGAATGCTCAACAGAGCCGCCAGCACCAAGAAATTACCGTAGGTGTACGCGGAGATACGGTGGGCTACATCGTGCGCATCGAGTTCAGCGAATTTACGGCGTGCTTTACGGAATAGAAGGGGCATTCGATAGTCCTTTGGCGGGTGCGGGGATGAAAACTCAGACCCCCGAGTGTGTGACAAATAGCTTAGAGGAGCGATGACCACAGTCGGCAGAGGTTCTCCACCATCTTGATGCGGCGCGGGCGCTCCGCCCACTGGGTGTACAGCAGCTCGGTGCAGACCTGCTCGTATTCGGCGCATACTTCATCCAGCATCGCGACCATGCCGCGGTCAATGACGAACGTTGACACTTCCATGTTCAGTGAGAAGGAACGCGGGTCCATATTGGACGAGCCAATGAACGTAATTTCGTCGTCGACCATCATGAACTTGGAGTGCAACACGGTCGGGCTGGGGTACTGCAGAATACGCACACCCGCCTGCAGCAGCTGCTCGTAGTAGGAACGCTGCGCCATGTTCGGCAGGAACTGGTCGCCCTTCTCGCACACAATCACGGTGGTTTCAATACCGGAGTAGGCGGCGTTCGTGAGTGCCTGCAGTAGGGTCTCTTCGGGCACGAAGTAGGGCGAGCAGATGGTAATACGCCGCTCGGCGTTGTAGATCAGGTAGTTAATGAGGCGCAGGTTGTTTTCGGTTTCAAAACCGGGGCCGGAGGGCACAACCTGGGCGCGCATCCCATCCTTGTAGTAGGGGATATTGGTGTTAATTTCTGCCAGGATCAGCTGGTTCGTTTCGGAGTACCAGTCGGAGACGAAAACGGCGTTGAGCTCTTCAACGATGGGGCCGGTGCAGGAGAAGGTCAGGTCCTTCCACTCCAAGCCCTTCTTAATGTTTTCGGGCATGTCGTAGGAGCGGTGAATAGCGTTCTGCGAACCGGAGAACGCGACGCGTCCGTCCACGACGAGGACCTTGCGGTGGTTACGCAGGTCGGGTCGCTGCCACTTGAGTTTCCACGGTTTGAGCGGCAGCATGAGGCGCCACTGCATACCCGAGTCGTTGAGCATTTTCACGAGTTTCTTATAGGACGGGTATTTGCGGGAGCCGATGTGGTCGAGGAGTACGCGCACCTGTACACCGCGTTCGTGGGCTGCGAAGAGGGCGTCCCAGAGGACTGCGCTCGCCTCGTCGTAGGCGGTGATGTAGAACTCGAAGTGCACGTATTTGGTGGCGCGGTCGACTTCTTCCGCCATGGCGACCATTGCCTCGTGGTTGTCGGTGTGGAGGGTGAATTGGTTGCCGCCGACCAGGGGGAGTGAGCCCAGGGTGTAGTTGAGCTGGCTGGCTGCCTTTGCGGGGTCGGAGAGGTCGTCGGTGCGGGTGAGGAAGGGCTTGTTCTCGCTGACTTCGCGGATCAAGTCGTTCATGGCGTGTTGGCGTGCGCGGCGGTAGGCGGGCAGGCGCGAGGAGCCGAAGACGAGGAATGCGATGAACCCTACGAAGGGGATGAAGAAGATGGCCATGAGCCAGCCCAGTGCAACCACGGGTTTGCGGTTGTAGGGGAGCCAACAGAGGGCTGCGAGTCGGATGAGGATATCGGCGATGCCGAGTGCGAGGCGTAGCCAGTCTGGCAGGAAATCGAGATAGGCGGGGGCAAACAAGTTCATCCCTCTATTATGCCGATGTTTTGTGTGGGGCTGGAGCTTAGCTGGCTATGCTGTGGGCCTTAACGCCAAAAATGCACTTGAGCATTGTGTGCAGTGATGAAATAATTGCAGTTATGCAGAAAAAGGAACAGAGCCTTCGCGAACGCCGCCGCGAACAAACCTGGACGGCAATCCACGAAGCAGCCCTCAAACGCGTCCGCGAACACGGGATGCGCGGAACCACCGTTGAAGAAATCGCCCAGGAGGCGGGCGTCTCCCCGCGTACCTTCTTCAACTACTTCCCCTCTAAAGAGGATGCCGTCCTGGGTCTGCGCGAACCGGTGGTCAGCGAGGAAATCCTCGAAACAGACCGTGCCCACGAGGATGACAACACGATCATTCGTGTAACCCACCTTCTGTGGCAGGTCATTTTCCAGAGCTTCCACTACGCCAAGGGCAAGGATCCCCGAGCTCCCTATCAGGAGTTCCCCGAGTCCGCGAAACGAATGAAAATGCACTACATGAAGTGCGAGCAGGTGCTCACCGAGTACCTCAACACCATCGACTGGGTTGCTTTTGATGCGGCCGGTCGCCGCGGCCCCTTCCCGCGCCGCACTCCGGCTGACCCGCTGACTGACCACTTCCGGGAGCGTTCCCGCGCGAAGGTGCAGCTGGCATCGGCGGTACTCCGCCAACTGGAATTCGCCCGCAACTTGGAAAGCGAAGAGGAAGTCGCCCGCTCTATCCGTCAGACGGTGAAGACCTTCCAGTTCCTGCTGTTTGAGCAGAATAGGCCCGCAATTTAGCGGCGGACTCACTGTCGTGGGATATACCCGGCTATACACGGGGCTACAGAAACCCGCCGGAACCAGACGAAAAAACCCGGCGGGCACTCGCAACAGACATATATAGAACGTAACTAAGGATTATCGATGAGTACAGAGGAAAAGAAGCTACCTCAGCCGCCAGCCGGCGAGGCTAAGCAGGAAAGCAAAAACCGCATCCGCGCCATGTTCCTGGGCCTGGTCATTGTGATGCTCATGTCCTCGCTGAACCAGACGATTCTGGCGCCGTCGCTGCCCACGATTGTGGGTGAGCTTCACGGTGTGGAGCACATGAGCTGGGTGATTACCATTTTCATCCTGCTTTCGACGATTACGATGCCGGTCTACGGCAAGCTTTCCGACCAGTTCGGACGCAAGCCCTTCCTGATTTTCGCGATTGTCTCCTTCATGGCGGGTTCGATTGTTGGCGCGCTCGCGCAGAACATGAACTGGCTGATTTTCGCTCGTGCCCTGCAGGGTCTGGGCGGTGGCGGTCTGATGATTCTGTCTCAGGCTGTGATTGCTGATGTGATTCCTCCCCGCGACCGCGGCCGTTACATGGGTATTATCGGTGGCGTTTTTGCGTTCTCGTCGGTGGCTGGTCCGCTGATTGGTGGCTGGATTACTGAGGGGCCGGGTTGGCGTTGGGCGTTCTGGCTGAACCTGCCGCTGGCTATCCTGTCGATTCTTGCGGTGATTTTCTTGCTGCCGCACCGCCCGTTCCGTGACCGTGAGAAGCACAGCATCGACTACCTTGGTTCGCTGATTCTGATGGCGGGCACGAGTGCGCTGGTGCTTGCCACGATTTGGGGCGGTAACCAGTACGAGTGGACTTCGCCGCAGATTATTGGTCTGCTGGTCTTCTCGGTGGTTGCTGCGCTGGTGTTCATCCCGGTGGAGAACCGTGCGGTTGAGCCGGTCATGCCCATGTACCTGTTCAAGAACCGTAACTTCCTGCTGACTCTGTGTGCTTCGCTGGCGCTGGGTGTGGTGGTGTTCGGTGCTGTGGAGTACATCCCGACCTACCTGCAGATGGCTCTGGGTGTGAGCGCTACGGTTGCCGGTCTGCTGATGATTCCGATGATGGGTGTCATGCTGGTGGTGTCGATTGTGACGGGTCGCGTGGTGTCGAAGACTGGTCGCTATAAGCGTTACGTGACGAGTGGTACCGCGATTGTGGCGCTGGGCCTGTTCCTGCTGTCGACCGTGACTATTGAGACTCCGACCTGGCTGTTCTGTACTTACCTTGCGGTGATGGGTGCCGGTCTGGGTATGTCCCTGCAGTTCTTGACTCTGATTGTTCAGAATGCGTTCCCGGTGAGCGTGGTGGGTACCGCGACGGCTGCGAATAACTTCTTCCGTCAGGTGGGTGCTACTGTGGGTGCCTCGCTGGTGGGTGGTCTGTTTACCTCGCGTCTGACCTCGCTGATTTCTGAGCGTATGCCGCAGCAGGCGCTGCAGTCTTCGGGTAGCCATGCGTCTTCGTCTCTGACTCCTGAGCTGGTGGCGTCTTTGCCGGAGCCGGTGCACGGCATCATTGTGAATGCGTATAACGATGCGCTGATTCCGCTGTTCCTGTACTTGGTGCCGCTGGGCCTGGTCTCTACGCTGCTTCTGTTCTTCATTCGTGAGGATGCGCTGGCGACGACCCTGGAGACTGAGCCGGCTGTTGATGTTGCTCGTGCGGCGACCGGTGCGATTCCGGTGATTACTCCGGAGATGGCGGCTAAGGATGCTGAGGCTCTGAAGAGCATGCACGCCTCTGCTCGTGCTCGTATTGATGAGTCGTTGAGCTCGGAGGCTTCGCCTGAGGCGGGTTCTTCGGAGGATGGCGGCTCCTCGCGTTCTTAGAATGAGGGATAACGAAAAGGTGCGCGCCGGAGGCGTTGCCTTCCTATATAAGCGGCGCCCCGGTGCGAGTCGTGTGCTCGTGCCGGGGCGCCGTTTTTGGCTGAGTTGCCTTAAATAGCGCGCTTAAGAGGTGTGCCTTAGTGCTTGGTTTAGGGGTTGGAAGTGTTGGTTTAGTCCCTTAAATAGTGGGTTTACGTGGTGTTTTGCCCCATTAAAGCGCTTATCGAAAAGGTTATTACGTCCCTATGTCGAGAGAATTGTTTCCGATGTAAAATTTTCGTAAAAATTGTTAATCCGCCCCTTTTCCCCGGTATTCCGGGGCATTTTTTTACCCAGCTCCCTTTTAGCTTGCATACAGGCTGTTCTAAGGGGTGAAAGTGCCCAATGTGGGTTTGGTGGAAGTGTTACAGGCTATATAAGATAAAGTACATATGCTCCTAGTGACAGTCATCACGAAGCAGTGCGCTAGGACAGCATGACACACATGCCTTAACACCGACATCTACACAAGGAGGGGAACCGTCCCATGTTTAGGTACATCCTCCAGCGATCGCTGACGTACCTCGTCATGGTCTTTATTACGACCACGATGGGTTACTTTGCAGCGGTTACTGCCCTGAAGCCTGCCCTCTTGGAGCAGGAAAAGGTTCCGAAGCCTAGCCCCGAGCAGGTGAACCGTAACTTCGCATCCCTGGGTCTCGATCCCGAAATGAACCCCTGGGACCGCTACGTTCAGTGGCTGACCAATGTGGTCACCAAGTTCGATTGGGGCCGTAGCCCCAACGGCGCGTACATTAACCAGGAATTTGGCCAGCGCGTGTGGGTTTCTACCCGCCTGCTGCTGGTGGCTACCATTCTCTCGATTGTGATTGGTATTGCCCTGGGTGTGTACTCGGCAGCTCGCCAGTACAAGTTCTCTGACCGTGTTATCACCGGTTACTCCTACCTGGTCTACATCATCCCCGCTCCCGTTGCTTACTTCGTGGTGCAGCAGGGCGCGACCACTATCAACAACATCGCCGTTGCTAATGGTGGAGAGAAGATTTTCTATGTGACCGGTATTTCGACTCCGGGTCTGACCGGATTCTGGGAAATCACCATGGATATGGCGGCGCACTACGTCGTGCCGACCTTCTGTATGACCATCTTCGGTTGGGCTGGTTACCAGATTGCACAGCGTCAGTACCTGCTCGATAACGTGAACGCTGACTTCGTGCGTACCGCTCGTGCTAAGGGCTTGACCCGTAACCAGGCGATTACTCGCCACGCACTGCGCGTCTCCTTCATCCCCGTGGCACAGTCCATCGCGTACCAGATTCCGATGATTTTTGCGGGTGCATTCTTCGCCGAGACCGTCTTTGCATGGCCCGGTATCGGTAAGTGGTCGATTGACTCCATTTCCGCGCAGGACGTGAACGCTGCGACCGTGACCCTCGCGTACGGTTCTGCACTGTTCGCTGTCGGTGCGATCATCGCTGATATCGCTACCACCATCGTCGACCCCCGAGTGAGGATCTCATGAGTCAGGTAACTGCAACTTCCTCCGTACCGGTGGTACAGGAGAACGGTGACTTCAAGGTCATCAACAAGAGCGTTATTATTCTGCGCCGCTTCCTGCGTAACAAGGCTGCAGTCTTCGGTCTGTGCGTGTTCATCGGCATGGGTCTGTTCGGTCTGTTCGGTAAGTACCTGACCAAGTACAAGCCCAACGACATTGACTACATGGCGCTGGGTGAAGGCCCCTCGGCCGAGCACTGGTTCGGTACCACCATCGCGGGTAATGACGTGTTCGCCATGATGTCTGAGGCCGTCTGGACCTCTCTCCAGATTGGTGTGGTCGTCGGTTTGGCCACTGTGTTCATCTCCGCAGTTTACGGTTGTGTGATGGCGTACTTCGGTGGCTGGATTGACAAGATTATGCTGTTCATCCTCGAGACCCTGATCATGGTTCCCTCGCTGCTGATTCTGGCAATTCTGATTAACGGTCAGGTTGGTAAGCAGATTCAGAAGAGCGTCCCCACCTGGGTTCTGCTCTCTGCAGTGCTGATTGCCTTCGGCTGGATGGGTAGCGCCCGTGTTATTCGTGCAATGGCGCAGTCCCTCATCAACCGCGACTTCGTGAAGGCTGCACGCTACATGGGTGTGCACCCCTTCAAGATTGTGATGCGCCACCTGGTTCCGAACATTGGCTCCCTGCTGGTTCTGAACTTCACCAGCGGCATCATGGGCGCTGTGCTCTCTGAGGTCGCTTACTCCTTCATCGGCATCGGTATTAAGTACCCCAACTACTCGCTGGGCTCGCTGATTTCGGATGCTTCGCAGCAGATTAACACCCTGCCGCACATGTTCTGGTTCCCGGTTCTGTTCTTCTTCCTGCTGGTTGGTCCGCTGGCCCTCATGAACGACGGTCTGCGTGACGCATTCGACCCGACTTCGATGTCGGTCGGTAAGATCAAGAAGTCCAAGAAGAACGAGAAGGCAGAGGCACCCGCTGCCGCTGCAAAGGAGGCGAAGAACTAATGAGTACCTCTCCCGTTCTGAGCGTTAAGGACCTCAACGTCCGCTTCAACACTGAGAATGGCGTCGTGCACGCTGTTCGCGGTGTGAACTTTGACCTGTACCCCGGTAAGACCCTGGGTATTGTGGGTGAGTCCGGTTCCGGTAAGTCCGTTGCTTCCATGGCGATCATGGGCCTGCACCCGACCACCGCTGACATCACCGGTTCGGTTAAGTACAACGGCACCGAGCTGCTGGGTCTGAGCGATAAGGAAATGTGCGCATACCGCGGCAAGGAAATCTCTATGATTTTCCAGGATCCGCTGTCCTCGCTGACCCCCGTGTACACCATTGGTGACCAGATTGCTGAGGTGCTCAAGGTCCACAACAAGGGCATGAGCAAGCAGGCTATCAAGGACCGTTCCATCGAACTGATGCGTATGGTGGGTATTCCTTCGCCGGCTGACCGCCTGCGTTCCTTCCCGCACGAGTTCTCCGGTGGTATGCGTCAGCGCATCATGATCGCTATGGCGATTGCGAATGACCCCCGCGTGCTCATCGCCGATGAGCCCACCACCGCACTGGATGTGACCATTCAGGCGCAGGTGTTGGAGGTTATGCAGAAGGCTCAGGATGAGACCGGCGCAGCGACCATCATGATTACCCACGACCTGGGTGTTGTGGCTGGTATGGCTGACGACATTCTGGTGATGTACGCCGGTAAGCCGGTGGAGATTGCGAAGGCAGAGGACCTGTACAAGCATCCCTCCCACCCGTACACCATCGGTCTGCTGGGTGCGGTCCCGCGTGTGGACCGTTCCGAGAAGGTTTCCCTGGTTCCGATTGAGGGTACCCCTCCGAACCTGATTAACCCGGTGACCGCGTGCTCCTTCCGCCCGCGTTGCCCCATCGCTAAGAGCGGTGGCCAGTGCTGCCAGGACTCCAACGGCGAGCCCGATCTGCAGCTGCTGGAAGGCGTTGGCGAGGGCCACTACTCCTCCTGCACCATCTCTCAGGAGCTGGTCGGTAAGACCGCTGACGAGCTGTACCCGGTTCCGGAGCCCCCGGTATCGAAGTACGACGGTATTCCGCGTGAGGAGCGTGCCCCCGTCCTGGAGGTTCGCAACGTCAAGAAGCACTTCCCGCTCATGAAGGGTGCGCTGATTAAGCGCCGCGTGGGCACTGTGAAGGCTGTGAACGGCCTGTCCTTCGACATTCGTGAGGGTGAGTGCTTCTCCATCGTGGGTGAGTCCGGTTGTGGTAAGACCACCACCCTGCTGGAAATCATGGAGTTCAACAAGAACACCGACGGTGAGATTCTGATCAACGGAACCTCCACCAAGGACGGCAAGTCCGCGGGTGAGATTCTTGAGCTGCGTAAGAACCAGCAGATGGTGTTCCAGGACCCCACCGGTGCTTTGGATCCGCGCTTCACCGTTTACGAGGTGCTGGCTGAGCCCCTGGAAAACCAGGGCATGAACAAGGCAGACATCAAGAAGCGCGTCATCGAGCTGATGCACATTGTGGGTCTGCAGCCTGACCACGTGAACCGCTTCCCGAACCAGTTCTCTGGTGGTCAGCGTCAGCGTATCGGTATTGCTCGTGCGCTTGCTGTGAACCCCAAGCTCGTGGTTCTGGATGAGCCGGTGTCCGCACTGGACGTGTCCGTCCAGGCTGGTGTGATCAACCTGCTGGAGGAGCTGCGTGCAAACCTGGGCCTGAGCTACCTGATGGTTGCTCACGACCTCGCGGTGATTCGCCACGCATCCGACCGCGTTGCAGTGATGTACCTGGGTCGTATTGTTGAGATTGGTGACGTCGACCAGGTGTTCGACAACCCGATTCACCCGTACACCCGTGCACTGCTCTCGGCGATTCCGGTTCCGGATCCCGAGGTTGAGGCAAAGCGCCACCGCATTATGCTTGAGGGCGACCTGCCCACTCCGGTGAACGCGCCTAAGGGTTGTGGTTTCTCGAGCCGTTGCCCGGTCTTCAAGCTGCTGCCTGAGGACAAGAAGCGTCGTTGCCTGGAGGAGATGCCGGAACTGACCCCCGTTGAGGGCCAGGATCACGGTTATGCTTGCTACTTCCCGGAGGCTGAGGCCGCTACGGTGTAGCTCTAGAGTCGGCTGAATAAGTCGCATGTGTGCCGAGGGGCGAATATTCGTTGAATATTCGCCCCTCGGGTTTTTTAATGCCCGGTACTGGTGAGGCGCGTGCAGCTTGAGATTGTCACCTGGTGAGACGGCGGGAGCCTCAGAATGTGGCGCTTGGCACTGAAACCAGCAAGAAAACAGGAAAAACTGCACTGACTAGGCGTAACCTTTCTCACCATTCAAGATATGAATATTTATAGGCGAGCTTCTATACCGCGGGTAAGCCATAATTAAGCCTGTGGGTGCGCCGCTAGGGGCGTACCCGAAGGAACACATTCATAGACCGGCACTAATTCATCGCTCACCGCACCCTTTGGGCGGCGCATGAGCAGGGAATCCTTGACGCTTTCCTGCGGGATTATTGAGGGTCAAACGTATAAGAGGACACTCTCATGGAGAAGAATTTCATCCTGAACCGTCGTACCGTTCTCGGTGGCGCTGCAGCACTGGGTACCGTGGGCGTACTGGCTGCGTGCGGCTCGTCCAAGGACTCCAAGGCAACCACCCAGGGTGCAACCGTGGGCACCGATGCCAAGGAGCTTTATGACCTTGGTGAGGCAGCTGTATCTGAGCTGAAGGATGGCGGCACTCTGCGCCTGGCTATTCCCGGTATTGGTCCGGACTTCAACCTTTTCAGCGCGGACGGCAACTCCCTGTACACCCAGACTGCTATGAGCCCCGTGGCTTACGCAGGCCTGTGGCAGGGTGACCCCATGGGTAAGCGCACTCTGGCTCCCGATTTCGCGAAGAGCTTCGATGTTTCCGAAGAAAACGGTCTGCCCGTTGTCTCCATTGAGCTGAACCCCCAGGCTAAGTTCAACGACGGTACCCCCATCGACTACAAGGCTCTGCAGGCTACCTGGGAGGTCCTCAAGAGCACCGATGGCGGCTACAAGATTGGTACCAGCGGCATCTACAGCAGCATTGCTTCCGTGGAGCGCGACGGTGATGACTTCAAGGTGAAGGTAACTTTCTCCGCACCTTACTACCCGCTGGATACCCTCTTCGCTGGCATTATGCACCCGGCTCTGCTGGACAAGGAACTCTTCAACACTGGTTTCGTTGACAAGCCGCACCCCGAGTACTGGGTTGGCCCCTTCACCATTGCTGAAGGTGGCTGGAACTCCACCGAGAAGACCCTGACCCTGACCCGCAATGAGAAGTGGTGGGGCGAGAAGCCCGTTCTGGAGCGCATCGTCTTCCGTCAGATGGATACCGCTGCTGAGCGCGCGGCATTCAAGAACGATGAGCTTGACGCGATTGGCGCTACCACCGCTTCTGCATACAAGGAGCTCAAGGAAGTTGCTAACACCGAGATTCGTCGCGGTGCTCGCCTCTTCGCCGGCGGTCTGACCATGAACCCCGCCCGCATGCAGGATGTTGCTCTGCGTCGCGCTGTGGTTGTTGGTCTGAACCGTGAGGCTCTCGCTAAGGTTCGTTTCCAGGGTCTGGATTACGAAGAGAAGCTCCCCAACTCGGTTATTCATATGCCCTTCACCGAGTACTACCAGGACGACTACCCGACCCCGAACAACGATGCTACTGCAGCATCCAAGATTCTGGAAGAGGCAGGCTACACCAAGAACGGTGAGTTCTACGAGAAGGACGGCAAGCAGGCTGCCTTCAAGTTCTCCATCTTCGGTGAGGACCCCACTGCCAAGGCTGTCGGTCAGACCCTGGTTCAGCAGCTGAAGTCCGTCGGTATTAATGCTGAGCTCGACTCCCGTGCTGTGAGCGAGTTCAACAAGACCATGGCATCCAAGGATTACGACGCAACCTCCTCCGGTTTTGCTCCGACCTCCCCGGATGCTACCGAGGCTACCGAGCAGTTCTACATGCGTCGTAAGCCCGAGGAAGCCGGTTCCGATGAGATCAATGAGATGATTGCAAAGATGAAGCTCATTGCTGACGACAAGGAACGCAACCGGGCTTGCAGCGAGATCGAGAAGAAGCACCTGGCTGAGTTCGCAGTGCTGATTCCGCTCATCAACGGCCCCGAGTACAAGTTCGTGAAGAAGGGTCTGCGCAACTACGGCGTGTCCCTCTTCCAGGGCACCGGTATTCACTGGCAGAAGGTTGGTTGGGCTAAGTAAGTCCTTATCCCTTCACCTAATAGGTGAATAGTCTAGAGCTACTGAAAGTGTCCACCCGGATTATCCGGGTGGACACTTTTTGCATATCTGGAGGAATTGCTTTGGGCATTTTGTGTACCGGTGCAGGGGAGCGGTGGCATAGCTATCCGGCAAAATCCGAAAAATTCGCGCAAAAACAGGGTATTCATAGTATGAATATCCAAAAGACACGATAAATATTAAGAAATATTGTAAAAATGCTTGGTTTTCGATCCTGGGGCGCGCTACAGTGGAGTCATACAAAGTTATGCAGTGCTCTGCATAAATAATCAACACTTCGGGGATACGGGATACACCCGCCCACGCAAGACAGAAGGAAACCACTCCCATGACCGCCCACACCGCATACACCGCGAGTAGCCACGAAGCGACCAAGAACAGCTTCAGCCGCCGCGCCCTCATTGGCGGCACCGCGGCTCTGGGAGCTGTAGGTCTGCTCAGCGCCTGCGGCAACGGCAGCGCAAGCTCTGAAAAGACCAAGGCCGCCGGCGCCGGTGCCAATATCGAAGACCTCTACAACATCAACGCTCAGGATGTGAACAGCCTGAAGAAGGGCGGCACCCTGCGCCTGCCCGCCGGATCCATCGGTCCGAACTTCAATTTCTACACCCAGAGCGGTAACACCAGCGATAACGTCAACGTTATGAGCACCATCAGCCAGGCCGGCATGTGGAACCTCGACTTTGACGGCACTTACAAGCTGAACACCGACTTTGCTGTCTCCTTCGAGCACAGCAAGAAGGGCGACAAGGTTCAGGTTGCCGTCAAGCTCAACCCCAAGGCTGTCTTCAACGATGGCACCCCCATTACCTACAAGGCGCTCCAGTCCACCTGGAACATCTTCAAGAGCCTGGATAACGGCTACAACATTGTCTCCAGCGGCATCTACGAATTCGTCGAATCCGTAGAAAAGGGCGAAGACGACTACAGTGCAATCGTCACCTTCTCCAAGCCCTTCTATCCGCTGCAGAGCCTCTTCTCTGAGATTCTGCACCCCGCACTGGAAGACGTCGAGCTCTTCAACAACGGCTTCGTGGATGCGCCCCACCCCGAGTACTGGGCTGGCCCCTTCACCCTGGCGGATAAGGGCTGGGACTCCACCGCGAAGACCTTCAGCGTTGTACCCAACGACAAGTGGTGGGGCACCAAGCCCCTGCTGGACAAGATTGTCTTTACCCAGATGGAATCCAGCGCTGCACGTGCCGCGTTCAAGAACGATGAAATTGACGCTATCGGTGCAAGCACCTCCTCCACCTATGCCGAGGTGAAGAACATTGCGGGTACCGAACTGCGTAAGGGCACCCGCCTCTACGCTGGCGGCCTGGATATTAACCCCCGCCGCGTCAAGGATGCTGCCCTGCGTAAGGCAATCTTCGTCGGCACCAACCGTGAAGCACTCGCAAAGATTCAGTTCCAGGGTCTGCCCTACGAGGAAGCTATCCCCGGTTCGATGATTCACATGCCCTTCTCGCCCTACTACCAGGATTCTTACCCGACCCCGAATAACAGTGTTTCGGAGGCGCAGAAGATTCTGGAAGCCGCCGGCTACACCAAGAACGGCGACTACTACGAGAAGGATGGCACGAAGGCTGGCTGTGCAGTGGTGGTCTTCGGTGATGACCCGACCACCAAGGGTAAGGCTCAGACCTTCACTCAGCAGATGAAGGATGTCGGTATCGAGATCCGGATTGATCAGCACGCCGATAGCGAGTTCGCCACCATTCTGGGCAACTGGGACTACGATATTTCCTTCAGCGGCTACTCGGTCTCTGCTGACGCGACCGAGAGTACCAAGCAGTTCTACTACTCCGAGAACAACGAAGGTATCGGCAGCAAGGAAATCGATGCCCTCATCGACGCCATGACCCTCATTGAGGATGACAAGGAACGTAACCTCGCCTGCAACGAGATTGAGAAGAAGCACATGGCGGAGTTCGCCTTCCTGGGCACCATTACGAACGGTCCTGACTTTGTGATGGTCAAGAAGACTCTGGCTAACTACGGTCCGCGCCTGTACAAGTCGATGGACTGGGCTGCTGTGGGCTGGATGAACTCCTAAAAGGTGCCTGTCTTGCGAGCGGGTCGAATGCGTATATGCGCGTTCGGCCCGCTTTGCTGTGCCCGTTGGCTATTTCTGGAGGTGGGGGAGGGGTGTTGCGCGAAGGATAGTGGGGTTGTGTCGATATGGATTTAGGCCCGCTGCATTAGGGTCGGGCGTAATAATTGAGAAATATTTATCGTGTTGCGCACCTGTAGTGATTTATGTGGTGTACACTACTAAAAATATTAAATGTGGCTTAGAACATAGCTTTAGGTCACATTATTTTGCATGGCTTGACCTGCCCGCCCATCACCGCAGATAGCAGGCGCTCCTGCAGACGGAAACCCCGCCTCCAGAGCACGCAAGCCACCCACTCTACACTGCAAACACTGCATCAGCGCAGTCCACACCCACAAGGAGCCCATCATGAGCCCCCACCCCATCCCCTCCCTCTCCGGATTCAACCCGATCATGAGCCGCCGCGTACTGTTCGGCGGCGCAACCGCCGTCGCTGCTGCCGGCGTACTGAGCGCTTGTGGCTCCTCGTCCTCCAAGACCGAGCACAAGGCAAGCGAAACCCCGTTCTATGAAATCAACGAGCAGGATGCCTCGAAGCTCAAGCAGGGCGGTACCCTGAACCTGAGCACTTACTCCCTTGGTCCGGACTTCAACCGCTTCTCCCAGAACGGCTCGAGCACCTCCGTCTCCGAAACCATGGGCGTTATCGCCGGTGCCGGCATCTGGCGCAGCACCTTCAAGGGTGAAGATGAGCTCGATCCCAACTACTGCCTCGGCTTCGAAGCTAAGGAAGTAGACGGCAAGATTACCGCCGAGGTTCGCCTGAACCCCAAGGCAGTCTTCAATGACGGCACCCCCATCGACATCGACGCTCTCAAGGCAACCTGGCAGATTCAGCGTGACCCCGAGGGCGCGTACAAGATTGGCGCTGCAGGTATCTACGAGTTCATCGAAAGCGTTGAAGCTATCGACGGCGACCGCTACCACGCACGCGTTGTCTTCAAGACCGCACACAACCCCGTCAAGGGTCTGCTCTTTGGCGGAATCCTGCACCCGGCAATGCTCGACGTAACCCTCTTCAATGAAGGCTTCGTGGACAACCCCCACCCCGAGCTCGGTTGCGGCCCCTTCACCCTGGCACCCAACGGCTGGAACTCCTCCGAGAAGACCTTCACCGCTGTGCCCAACGACAAGTGGTGGGGTGACAAGCCCAAGCTGGACCGCATCGTCGTGCGTGAAATGGCAGACGCTGCAGCTCGCGCCGCCTATAAGAACGGCGAACTGGACGTCGTGGAAGCACGTACCCTCAGCGCCTACAACGAGATGAAGGATGTCGCGAACTCCGAAATCCGCCGCGGTCGCCGCCTCTTCGCCGGCGGCATGAACCTGAACGCACAGCACATCACTGATACTGCCGTGCGTAAGGCAATCTTCCTGGGTATCGACCGTGGTGCTCTGGCAAAGATTCGTTTCCAGGGTCTGCCCTACGAAGAAGAAGTTCCCGGCTCGATGCTTCTGCTGAGTTCCTCTCAGTACCACCGTGACAACTACCCGGCACGTAACCCGGAGGAAGCACGCAAGGTCCTGGAGAAGGCAGGCTACACCAAGTCCGGCGACTTCTACGCGAAGGATGGCAAGACCATCACCCTGAAGCTGACCACCTTCGGTGATGACGCCACCACCAAGGGTCAGGCACAGACCTTCATTCAGAGCATGAAGGAAATCGGCATTAACTTCGAGCTCGATTCGCGTGCGCAGTCCGAATTCTCGAAGGTTGTCGGTAACCGCGAGTACGACGTGAGCATTTCGGGCTTCGGTGTGAGCTCCGAACCGACCAGTGCTGCCGAGTACTTCTACCACTCCAAGAACTGGGACGGCGTCGGCACCCCCGAAATTGACGCTATGGTCGACGAGATGGTCACCATCCTCGACGACGCTAAGCGCGCCGAGAAGTGCAACGAAATTGAGAAGAAGCACATGAGCGAGGTTTGCCTCTTCATCCCCTTCCTCAATGGCCCGGACTTCAAGGCATGCCGCCCGAAGCTCGCTAACTACGGTGCGTTCCTCTTCAAGAGCACCGATTGGTCTACGGTCGGCTGGATGGCATAAGCCGCAGTTTTAAGCTCCCTGCCCCTATACGTTTTCGCAGTGTCGTATGGGGGTGGGGAGCTTTTTCTTGCGGAGGGTTCAGTGCGCTTTAGCTGCCTCGGCGCTGTGCTTGTAACTTGTAACGATTCTCAAAGCACCGGATGTGACGCGCTCGCGCGCCAATGCGACATAATATTTCATTTTTTAGTTTTCGCACGCGGCTTCCGCGTGATGATGCGGGTTTAGGCGCTGAACCCGTGATTTTTAGACGGTGTATAGTTCTTCCACGGATTGGACTGTGGTCTGCGTCGCTTCTTTTGGGGGTATACTGTGTTTCAACCACAAACAATGTGGGGGCTCTCACAAGGGTGATTGGCAGAGGCTTCGTCGCCACTGCACACAAGACGCACAACATCGTGCGCCATACGAAGTACACCCGAGCCCTCCGGCACGAGGAGAACACATGACTCATCTGCGTATTAACCGCCGTACCCTGCTGACCGGCACTGTTGCCCTGGGTACCGTCGGCCTGCTGGCTGCGTGCGGTGGCGGTTCGGACAAGAAGATTAGCGGTAAGGCTGCATCGAGCACCGAGGAAATCGTCAAGAACCTCGAAATCAACAAGCAGGACCGCTCCTCCCTCAAGCAGGGTGGCGAGTTCCGCGGTAGCGTCTCTGCAATCGGTCCGAACTTCAACATCCTGACCCAGAGCGGCTACACCACCGAAAACCTGACCGCATTCGGTGGCGCCTGCAACATCCCCTCCGCTATCGGCTTCACCTCCCTGAGCCCCGCTGGCGACTACAGCCTCAACGACGACTACGTCTCCGATTACAAGGCAGAGACCGTTGGCGGCGTGCAGACCATCACCTTCAAGCTCAACTCTAAGGCTGTCTTCAACGACGGCACCCCCGTTGACATTGAGGCAATCCGCGCCGCGTGGACCGTCTATCGCAACCCTGATGACGGCTACAACGTTATCGCCGCTCCCTTCTGGCAGCAGGTAGCATCCATCGACCCCGTGGATGGCGACAAGACCCGCGTCAAGATCGTCATGTCCAAGCCCCTGTATCCTGCCGAGACCCTCGGCCTGCTCGGTCTGCACCCCGCACTGACCGACAAGGAGCTCTTCAACAACGGCTTCGTGAACAAGCCCATGGATCAGTACTGGTCCGGCCCCTTCAAGATTGGCGAGTGGAACTCTTCGGCTAAGACTCTCACCCTTGTGCCCAACGACAAGTGGTGGGGTGAGAAGCCGCTGCTGGACCGCATTATCTGGCGTGAAATGGGCGACGAGGCAGAGCGCGCAGCGTTCAAGAATGGCGAGCTGGACAGCATCGGCTTCGCTGGTCTGGCAACCTACAATGCCGTTAAGGATCAGCCCGGTGTTCAGATTCGCTCCGGCCAGAGCGTTGGCGTGATCAACCTGCAGTTCAACCCGACCCGCGTGACCGACACCGCCCTGCGCCGTGCAGTCTTCGCCGCGGTTAACCGCTCCCAGCTGGCTAAGGTCAAGTTCGGCCAGATCAACTGGGATGAGCCGCTGACCGGCTCCCTGATTGCTATGCCCTTCCAGAAGGGTTACCAGGACGCTATGCCCACCAACCCCGGTGCCGAGGCCGCGGCAAAGATCCTGGAGGCAGCAGGCTACTCCAAGAACGGCGACTACTACGCTAAGGATGGCAAGACCGCGGGCTTCTCCATTACCTACTTCGGTTCGGATGCAACCTCCCTGGCTCAGTTCCAGAACCTCGAGCAGCAGCTCAAGGCAGCCGGTATCAAGCTCGAGCAGGACAACCAGCCGCAGTCCCAGTTCAACTCGGTGATGGGCTCCAAGCAGTACGACTGCGCCTTCTCCGGTTGGGGTATTGGTGCTGACCCCGCAGACAGCGTTCAGTACTTCTACACCAGTGAAATCAACGAGGGTGTGGGCGATCCCGAGCTGGATAAGTACATTGCGTCTATCTACGAGAAGGAATCTCACGAGGAGCAGCTGAAGATGGCTGCTGAGGCTGAGAAGCAGCACATGGAGAAGGTCGCTATTTACTTCCCCTACGCTAACGGCCCCAGCTACGTAGCTGTGAAGGAGAAGCTGGCTAACTACGGTCCTTCCCTCTTTGCAACCAGCTACACCGACCCCAAGCGCTGGGTCAATGTGGGTTGGCAGAACTAAAGCCACAGGTTAATTTTTTGGATTCTTATTCGGTAGTTTCTGAATTTTTGGAGGCGCCGGTATAAGGCTCCGGAAGGGTAAAGTCCCGCGGTATTCCGCCTCAGAGGCAGGGTGCTGCGGGACTTTTCTGTGTTTTTGATGGATGGTTCTGTGGTGGGGCGGTTTCGGGAATTAACTGAAATATTTTCCCTGAAACGGTGAACTGGGTCATAGTGGGTGGGAAATGTGTGTATACTATTGCCAATGCAAAATGTGCGTGCTGTCACAAAGGTGTGCGGGTTGTGTTCCCCCGCGTACAGCAAAGCAGCATCCCACCTAACTGAGGAAAACTAATGACCACTTTCTCCCTCAACCGTCGTACCCTGCTCACCGGCACCGTTGCCCTGGGTACCGTCGGTCTGCTCGCAGCCTGCGGCGGCAACTCCACCAAGAACGAGAACAGCGCTCTCTCCGCGGGCGACGACCTGTCCAAGGCAGTCTCCTACAACGAGAAGGACCGCTCCGCCCTCAAGGACGGCGGCGAGCTGCGACTGAGCGCAGACGGCATTGGCCCGAACTTCAACATCCTCAACACCAACGGCTACACCGCAGGTAACCTGAACATTCAGGCGGCAATTAACTCCTCATTCACCGGCGGCTACTACGCTGACTTCCGCGGTGAAGGCCACATGAACGAGGACTACGTCACCGAGTACAAGGCTCAGACTGTTGACGGCGTGCAGACCGTCACTTTCAAGATCAACCCGAAGGCAGTCTTCAACGATGGCACCCCCATCGACATCGCTGCTGTCCGTAGCTACCTGACCATCTACCGCGGCCTAGCAGAGGGTAAGGACTACCAGATCACCCCCGCGCCGCTGTGGGAACAGGTCGCAAGCGTCGAAGAGGTCGACGGCGACTCCCGCCACGTCAAGGTCACCATGTCCAAGCCCTGGTACCCCATCGAAGGTAGCTTCACCTCCTTCCTGCACCCGGCATTCGTCGACGTCGCATTCTTCAACGACGGCATGAACGGCAAGCCCCTGGACAAGTACTGGGCAGGCCCCTTCAAGGTCAGCGAATGGGATTCCTCCGGTAAGGTCCTCACCGTGGTCCGCAACGAGAAGTGGTGGGGCACCAAGCCTCTGCTCGAGCGCATCACCTGGCGTGAAATGAGCTCTCAGGCAGAGCAGGCAGCATTCAAGAACAACGAAATCGACTACGCTGACGCAAGCACCCTCAGCTCCTACAACGAGCTCTCCAGCCTCAGCAACATCGACATCCGCAAGGGTAGCGCACTGGCTGTCGGTAACTACGAAATCAACCCCGAAAAGATGCCCCTGCCCGTACGCCGCGCGTTCGTCGCAGCCCTGAACCGCGAGCAGCTGCTCAAGCTGCGCTACGAGAAGCTCGGCTGGAAGGAACCCCTGCCCGGATCCATGTGCATGCTTCCCATGCAGGAAGGCTACCAGGACAACTACCCGACCAAGCTCGGCAAGGACGTTGCCACCAAGATTCTCGAGGATGCAGGCTACACCAAGAATGGCGACTACTACGAGAAGGACGGCGTTAAGGCTTCCTACTCGGTGACCACCTTCGGTACCGACCCGGTCGTTAGCTCCACCGCGCAGTTCCTTACCCAGCAGATGAAGGAAATCGGTATTGAGCTGAGCATCGAGAACCACGGTGCATCCGAAATGGCAAGCATCATCTCCGCGAAGAACTTCACCATCAAGAGCGGCGGCTACGGCATCACCACCTCCCCGGTGGATGCAGCGAACTACTTCTACATCTCCGCGACCAACAACGGTCACGGTAAGGACCTGGACTCGCTGGCTGCAACCATGATGTCCACCGAGGACCCGAAGGAACAGCTCAAGATTATGAACGAGCTGGAGAAGCGCCACCTGGACGAAGTCGCAATCTACGTCCCGACCAACAACGGCCCGAATTTCAAGGCATGCCGTAAGGGTCTGGCGAACTACGGTCCCATGCTCTTCGGTCTGCCCTACTACAACCCGAACGTATGGATCAACGTCGGTTGGGAAAAGTAAAAATCTAAGCGCTGAGCACAGCTCACACGCCCCATAAGGGCAAAAGTGCTGCCGCGGCGTGTTACAAAAGGATTAAAACCTTCTGTAGCACGCCGCTTTTCCATGCCCTAGAGAGCAGCAAGGATATACTTAAAAACAAATGTGGGCATTCTGCCCACCCCGGCAGAGACTGTCCTCCCGCCGGGTTGGAGTGCTGGCTACGCACCGTTCGCGTACCGACTTCACAACACTGCGAATACTCTAGGAGAAATTCCATGAAGAGCATGTCTGTCTCTCGCCGTACCCTCCTGACCGGCACCGTTGCCCTCGGCACCGTCGGTCTGCTGGCTGCCTGCGGTAGCTCGAAGGAAAAGGTTGGCGGTAGCGCCGCTAACAACGCTGAAGATATTCTGAAGAACCTTCAGGTCAACAAGCAGGACCGTTCCTCCCTCAAGCAGGGCGGTACCCTGACCCTCGCAGCTACTGCGCTGGGCCCCAACTTCAACCTGCAGACCCAGAGCGGCTACACTTCCAGCAACCTGGATGCGCTGGCACCCTGCAACATCCCCGCTGTCATGGGCTTCTACACCATGAGCCCCGACGGTGAAGGCACCCTCAACCCCGAGTTCTGCCTCGAGCACAAGACCGAAACCGTCAACGGCGTGCAGACCGCGATCTTCAAGATCAACCCCAAGGCTGCCTTCAACGACGGCACCCCCATGGACGTGAAGGCTGTGCAGGCTTGCTGGAAGGTCTACCGCGCAACCACCGACAACCCCTACCACATCACCGACAACACCATGTGGCAGCAGGTTGAAAGCATCGAGGCTATTGACGGCGACAACTTCCACGTCAAGGTCACCATGAAGGCTCCGTACTACCCCTCCGAGGGTCTGTGCGCCTTCGCAATCCACCCCGCACTGGAAGACGTCAACCTCTTCAACGACGGCTTCGTTGACAAGCCCCTCGACCAGTACTGGGCAGGCCCCTTCAAGATTGGCGAGTGGAACTCCTCCCAGAAGGTGCTCACCTTGGTCAAGAACGACAAGTGGTGGGGCGAGAAGCCGGTGCTGGACCGCATCGTCTGGCGTCAGATGGACTCCGAAGCAATCCGCGCAGGTTTCAAGAACGGCGAGCTGGACGCGTTCACCTTCGTCGGCGCAACCAGCTACAACGCTGTGAAGGGCCAGGCAGGCACCGAGATTCGCCAGGGCCAGAACACCAACGTCAACATCATTCAGCTGAACCCCAAGCGCATTGAGGACCTGGCACTGCGCCGCGCAATCCTCGCCGCTGTGGACCGCGAGCAGATCGCTAAGGCATACTTCTCGCAGCTCGGCTGGACCGAACCGCTGCCCGGCTCCATTATCGCAATGCCGTTCCAGAAGGGCTACCAGAACAACTACGCTGGTGACAGCGGTGCACAGGCGGCAGGCAAAATCCTGGAGGCCGCAGGCTACTCCAAGTCCGGCGACTACTACGCCAAGGACGGCAAGGTTGCTGGCTTCGCCCTGACCTCCTTCGGTTCCGAGGCAGTCTACCAGGCTGTTTACCAGATTCTGGAGCAGCAGCTGAAGTCTGCAGGTATCCGCCTGAGCGCAGACAACCAGCCGCAGTCCAACTCCAACTCTGTGCTCGGCCAGAAGAGCTACGAAGCTATCTTCACCGGCTGGGGCGTTCTGCCCGACCTGGCTTCCTCGGCACCCTACTTCTTCACCACCGAAGTGTTCGGAGTCGGTGACCCCGAAGTAGATAAGCTTATCGAGAAGCTGCAGAACACCGAGAACGATGACGAGCGCATCAAGATCGCTAACGAGGCGGAGAAGCTCTACTACGAGAAGGTCGCAGTGTACCTGCCCTACGCAAACGGCCCGATGTACGCCGCTGTCAAGGCTAAGGTTGCAAACTACGGTCCGTCCCTGTTCAAGCAGAGCTACACCAGCGCTGACTACTGGGTCAACGTTGGCTGGCAGGAATAGAGTAGGCGAGAGTAATACCGCTTTCGGTAACACTCTAGCCGTCCTGTAGGACAACAGAATCCCGGGTGCTCTTATACAGGGAGCGCCCGGGATTTTTCTGTGCCCTCTAAGTTTCTGTGCCCTCTAGCGGGATATGTAATTACAAAAAACGAGTGGGAGGGGAGCGCCGCCCTAACCGGTTGCTACCACTCGCCCAGGTACAGGGCGCGCTCCTGCAGGTACCTCAACATCTTCGGGTTCTGCCGCAGATAGAAGATGCGGTAAATGCCGCCTCCAACGACGATAAACGCCAGCGGGAAACCCAAAATGACGAGCACGCGGCTCATATTGGCGGACAGTTCAAAGGGATCACCGCTGGTTGCGACCAGCACAATCCAGAGAGAATAGCCCACGCAGGCGAGCAGAGTGCCCCACATGCCGCGCACCAGCCAACTCACCATCGTCACCGCAATGACCCACGCCAAAGCCAGCGTGAACTGGTGCCGCTCCGCTTGAGCCCACGGAAGCGCCCCCACGTAAATAATTGCGGGGATGCCCAGGTACCCGGGGATGTTCAGCGAGGCAAGAATGTTCACGCAGAAATAGCCCAAGAAAATAGCGCTCAATGACGAGGACAGGAACAGGTGCAGGGGAATCATGCCGTCGCCGCTATAGACCGCGGTGGGGCCCGCGTACACGGTTTCAAACATGAGGGTCAGCGGAGTCATCATGTACTCAATCCAGACTACCAGTGCGAAGGCGCCGAAAATGCCCAGAGCCTGCATCAGCGCAATCAGCCGTGAACGCGCATCCCGAGGAATCGTGAAGCTCTGGCCCTTCGCCTTGACGCCGCAGAGATGAACGACAGCCACCATTGCCGCAATGCACAGCACCCAGCGCACGAGGACGCCCGGCAGGTCAGGAAGACCTCCGTAAGCCCCCGTGGAGGGGTTACCCCAGGCTCCGGGGAGCAGCGTAATGGCGTGAGCACCCTCGGGAAGGTTTGCGGAGGAAGCAAGCCGGTGCGGCTCATAGATAACCCACCACAGAAGGCAGGCTGGAATCAGCGCGGAGAGCTTACGCAGTAGAACCGGGAACGGCGCGGACTCGTAGACGAGCGCCTCAAGATTGAGCCGGCGCATCAGCCGCCGAAAAGGAGAAAGAGCGCGCAACTCTTTTTGCTGCTCTTCCCACACCTCGGTATCCCATACCCTAGTATCAGAAGACATCATCGTACTCCCTATCACTTGAGAACTTCCTTGTTGAGCTTATTATCACACTAGCAGAAATACCCCCCCGGCTAGTGTGTAACGCCAAGCTGATCCCCACTCGAATATCAGGGCATAAGGAAAAGGGGGCCCCACCGTAATGGTGGGACCCCCTTTAGAGCCATAGTTAGAGCCTCAGAAAGCGAACTACTTAGTGGTCACCTTCAGGACAGTGCTCAGGTTCTGGTGAGCAACGCCCGGCAGGCCCTTCACCTCAGCGAACTTGCGGGTGTTGGTCACAATCACCGGGGTGATCAGCGGGTAACCCGCCTCCTTGATGACCTCAGGATCGAACTCAATCAGAGCGTCACCAGCAGCAACAACATCGCCCTTAGCAACCTTCACGCTGAAGCCCTTACCGTCCAGGTTCACGGTATCCAGACCAACGTGAATCAGCAGCTCAACACCGTTCTCCAGCTTCAGACCAACAGCGTGGCCCGAGGGGTAAGTCGCAGCAACCTTACCGGCTGCTGGAGCAACAACAGTGGTACCGGTCGGCTCAATCGCCACACCCTCGCCCAGCTTGCCAGCAGCGAAGATCGGGTCCGGAACATCAGACAGAGCAACAGCAGTACCCTCAATCGGAGCGTGCAGCTCAATCACAGAGCCAGCCTCAGCGGACTCAGCAGCAACAGCGGTGGTCGCAGCAGCGGCAGCAGCCGGAGCCGCCTTAGCAGCAACAGCCTCAGCCTTAGCCTTGGGGGCATCCTCAGCAGCCTCTTCCTTTGCGCGCTGAGCAGCATGCTTCGCAGCATCAGCCTTCGACTCATAACCGAAAATCAGAACACCGGTCATAGCGCCGAAGAACGCAATCGCCAGACCAATCGCGTACAAGTGAGAAGGCTGCATAGCCGGAATCGACAGCAGCGAAGTAAACGCAAACGCGTAGGACTTAACACCCAGGAAGGAAATGGTAGCGCCACCAATAACAGCGGGAACCAGAATAATCGGAATCACGCGCTTGTAACGTAGCACAACACCGTACAGGGACGGTTCAGAAATACCACCGAGCAGACCGGACATCGACGCACCAACAGCGGTCTGACGTAGCTCACGGTCGTGCTTAGCCTTGATAGCCACACCGGTCACCAGACCGAACACAGCGAAGTTGTACGCACCCATCGGGGACTGAATGAAGTCAGTACCCATGGTCTGCAGGTTGTTAATCATGACAGCGTTCAGCGGCCAGTGCAGACCCAGCGGAACCATGAACAGGTACAGGCCAGCAATCAGAGCACCAACCAGAGCCGGAGCCTGGTCGTTAACCATCTTCAGGAAGTCAGAGATGCCCATAGCCACACCAATACCGATGGGGCCAACCAGGAACGCAGTCACCGGAACCAGAATGATGACCGAAATCATCGGCACGAACACCATCTGCAGCATCGAAGGAATAACCTTCTTCAGGAAGCGCTCAAGCGGAGCCAGCAGAGCAACAGCCAGCAGCGGGGGGAAGACCTGACCGGTGTAGCTGAACGCGTACAGCGGCAGATCCAGACCGAAGAACGGAACGTTCAGAATCTTGGTCGCGGGGTCAGCCAGAGCAGTCAGATCGGTGAAGGTACCGGTCATCAGTGCAGCGGGGATAGCTGCACCAACCCACATGTTCGCGCCCAGACGCTTAGCAGCGGTAGCACCCAGCATGATGGGCATGAAGTTCAGAACAGACAGCGAAGCAGCCTTCAGGATGTACCAGAAAGCAAACTGCTGCATCCACTGGTTGTTCAGAGCCTTAGCAGCCTCCGGGTCAGCCACACGAGCACCGTTAATGATGTCGATGTTCACGCTCTGACCGGTCAAGTCAGTGTACTGGCCGAAGAAGCCCAGCTGCTGCATGAACACAATCAGGGTCAGAATCATCGAGGTACCCAGAAGTGCCCACAGCAGCGGACGGAAAGAGTCAGACAGAACGTCGAAGACGTTGGTAAGCCAGCCGGACTTCTTGCCCTCAGCCTCAACCTTGGTGTCACCCTCAGCGTGGCCAGACATAGAAGGCAGAGCGTTGATCTCGTTGTACACAGCCTCAACGCGCTCACCCAGCACCACCTGAGTCTGGCCGGACTGCTCAATCACAGAGAGAACGCCGGGCAGGCCCTCAATCTTCTTGTTCTGCACTGCATCGTTGGACACAGGAGTGACACGAAGGCGGGTTGCACAGTGAGTAATGTGCGCGATGTTCTCGGGGCCACCCAGGCCGTCAAGAATCTTCTCGCCAAGTTCGCGGTTATTCACGATACTTCCTTAGATATGCGGTCAATGTCTACTCAACGTTGCTACAGGAGGCTGCGCTCACTGAAGAAAACCCAAACTGGGGAACCCCAGAACGGGGAAACCCAGAAGCGGGAAACACCCCAGAAAACACAAAAGACCCGAGTCTCTCGACCACCGGAAGCACTACACTTTGTGCCCACTATGGAGCTTCGGTACAGCAAATAGAGGGGATTATCGGCAGATACAAACTGCCGTCCCATACGGTGTTGAGTAACTCAGGTCTTGCCTGCCAAACCAGTAACAACCCTGAAGAAGGTTTCCCTTCTCAAATAGTTCCCTGTAACTCTAAGGGTTTTCCCAGGTTAAGAGCAAGGTGAGAGAGAGAAGCTATCAGAAGCTGTTAAATGTTTCACCCAAGTGATAGCTGAGACACACCATCGGCAGTGCTAGTAGAAGTGCCCAGGCTGGCTCCGGAACACTCCGGCACGCCCCAGACCGGGTGCCCCTTGAAGACGCGGAAGGGCCCCGCATCCACAGGATACGGGGCCCACACACTACCGAAGCAGCTACCTTTCGACTACTTAGCCGGGAAGAAATTCAGCGGAGCAACCTCCAGCTCAGGGTAATGACGCTTCTGCCAACGGCGGTTACGATGCGCATTCACCTCAATCAGAGCCGCACCCAGGGCACCGGCACCGATTGCGGTCCACAGCAGGTGCGGAAGCACCGTAACGAACTGGTGGTACTCCACCAGAACCGGCACGAACAGCGCCGCGAAGAACACCGCAAGCAACGCGCCAAACAGCAGAACACGAGCACGGTTGAACGGACGAGCCACCGCAGCCAAGTTCCACAGACCCATCATCACCAGGGTGATGAACGAAGCCGTCTGAATCTGGCGGATATCCTCAACACCCATGCCGCGAGCTGTGAACGTCACCGCCAGCAGCATCGCAACCACAATAATCGAGTTCGGAACCGTGTAATTCAGCACGCGGCGCAAGAAGCCCGGCACGTAACGGCGCGAATTCGGCAGCAGAGTCAACGCGAAGGACGACGCGCCCACAATCAAGAAGTCAGCAGTCGAGTACTGACGCGGCAAGAACGGGAAGGTCAAACCGAAGAGGCTGAACAGAACACCCAGCAGAATCGCGAAACCGGTCTTCGTCAAGAACAGGTTCGCCACCATCTCAATGTTCGTAATGACCTGACGGCCCTGCTCCAGCGCAGCCGGCAGAGACGAGAACTTACCGTCCAGCAGAACCAGGCGAGAAACAGCCTTCGTCGCCGGAGCCGCGTTACCCATCGCAATACCCAAGCTTGCATGCTTAAGCGCCAGAGCATCGTTAATGCCGTCACCGGTCATCGCCACCACATGGCCGCGCTCCTTCAGAGCAATCACCATGTTCTTCTTCTGCTCGGGCGACACACGACCGAAAATATTGTGAGTAGCCGCAGCCTCAGCAAGCTCCGGACCGTCCTCAGGCAGAGTCGACGCATCAACCGCGCCTGCGGAAGTATCCATGCCAGCAGTCTTCGCAGCCGCAGCCACAGTGAACGGGTTATCACCCGAGAAGACCTTCAAAGTCACGCCCTGACGGTGGAAATACTCCACAATCTCAGGCGCATCCGCACGCACATTCTCACGGAAAATCACGAACAGAACCGGGGTAGCATCCGACGGGATCTTCTGGATCGGCTCATCCTTCTCATTGCGGACCACCGCAGAAGCATGCGCCAAAACCATCGTGCGCAGGCCCAGAGCCGCCAGTTCGGCCGCACGCTCACGCTCAGCGGTGCCCTTGGCGAGAAGCGCCTCCGGAGCACCCAGAAGCCACGCACCCGAATCCTTAAACTCAATCGCGCTAAAACGCAGAGCCGACGAGAACGGCACGATACCGCTCACCGACGCCGAAGAAGCATCCGGGAAACCGCCGGTCAGAGCCGCCGCGGTCGGGTTCGCGTTCTCATCGTGACCGAACCATGCCAGCGCCTCATTCCAGCCGGCGGGCAGAGAAGCACGCCAGGAAGTGTGCTCCGCCGAGTCAGCGTCGGGGCCCTCAGCCTCAGCAGTAGTGTCCAGCGGGCGTACCGAATCAAAAATCACGCCACCCTCAGTGAGAGTACCGGTCTTATCGAAGCAGACCACGTCCACACGAGCCAGAACCTCAACCGCAGGCTGCTCCTGCACCAGGATGTTGTGCTTACGACCCAGCGCCACAGCCGCCGCCGCAAATGCCAGAGTAGTCATCAGCGCCAGACCCTGCGGAATCATCGAAGCAACCGAGGACACCACAGCAATAGAAACCTGCTCCCACAGGTGGTTCTGCTGCACGGTCTCCAGGCCACCAGCCGCCTGAATCTGACCCCACGACACCACAGGAATAATGACCGCAAGACCCACCGTAATCCAGCGGACCACACGGTTCAGCGCATCACGCAGCTCAGACTGAATACGCGAGAACTGACGCGCCTCATCAGAAATCTTGCTTGCACGAGAATTCGCACCCACGTGAGAGAGCAGGACGCGGCCGGTACCACCCAGCACACTGGACGCCGACAGCACCATATCGCCGGGGCGCTTAGCAATCGGGTCGTTCTCACCGGTCAGCAGGGACTCGTCCAGCTCCAAAGAATCGGAGGTGAGCACAACAGCATCCGCGGGAACCTGATCGCCGCGCTTGAGGATGACAACGTCACCCTCAACCAGCTGCTCCATCGGAACCTCAATGTTCTTACCATCACGCACGGCAGTAGCGGGGGAGCGGTCCAGCAGGGAGATGCGGTCCAGCTCAAGCTTCGCCTTGTACTCCTGCACAAAACCAATCACCACGTTAGCGATAACAGCCGCCAGGAAGAGCAGATCAGCCCAACGCTGGTACATGATCACCACGGCACCACAGGCACCCAACACAAAGTTGAAGACCGTGAACAGGTGCGCACGCATAATGCTCCACAGCGTGCGAGAAGACTTATTGTTCTGGGTATTGACCCTACCTTCAGCAGTCAGGCGGGCAACATCATCGCTGCTCAAACCGTGCTGGGCAATATCGAAAGATCCGCTATGCGGTGTTTCAGAATATTCGGGAATGTAGCCGGCAACGGCAGGCGCTGCCGTTTTCTGCTGAGGATCCATGCGGGGGTCTCTTTCTCGAATGGATGGAATGCTGAACTGAATAGAGTTCAGTATTGCGGACACTACCTTTCAGTGTATCCGTGCAGGAGGGGATAAAGATAATCTCCGCCCTGTAATGAACTGATATTTACAGCCATTCCAGAACGGAGATTTAATATATGCGAATACTGGCATATTTTGATGTGGAAAGTGTTTGCGGGATGGTTCGCTAACGCCCCATAAAATCAGCGCGCCAGCAGACTCAGCGCTCCGGCAGAATCAACAAACGATTCGTTACCGGATGCCTCAACACCTCAATCGGATGCTGATACACCTCAGACAACAACTCCGCCGAACACACCTGCTCAGGGGCGCCCGAAGCAACCACCTCACCACCACGCAACAACACCATACGGTCAGAATACGCAGCCGCCACATCCAAGTCATGAAGCACCGTCAACACTGCAGCACCCTCAGCAGCCAACTCACGGCTCACCCGCAACGTCTGTTCCTGATGCGTAATATCCAATGCCGCAGTCGGCTCATCCAAAAGAATCAGCGGAGTCTGCTGAGCAAACACACGCGCCAAATGAGCACGACCACTCTCACCACCGGACAGGGTCGTAATATCGCGATCCGACAAATGAGTTACCGACGTACGCTCCATCATCGAAGCAACCACGGAGTCATCCTCTTCAGCGCGCTCCGTACCCTTCCACGGGGTGCGGCCCATCTGAACCACCTCATGCACCGTGTACGAAAACGCCACATTCAACTTCTGTAACAGCATCGCACGCTGACGCGCCATCTGACGGGCAGGAATCGAACCCAGCGGGGTGCCATCCAACAGAATCTCACCGCTACTCGGGGCAATATCACCAGCAATCACACCCAACAGAGTGGACTTACCGGCACCATTGGGACCAATCAGCGACACAACCTCGCCCGCAGAAACCGACAGAGATACATCATTCAGAATCTGACGCCCACCAGCGTTAAAAGACACGCCAGAAAGGCTCAACAACTCACTCACGAAGCACCTCCGCCCTGACCCAGGGAACGACGCAACAATACAAAGAACGTCGGGCCGCCCACCAGAGCCGTAAAAATACCAATCGGCAAATCAGCAAAAGGCACCAGCGTACGCGCACCCAAATCAGACAGCGCAATCAACAGCGCGCCACCCAATGCCGAAGCCGGCAACAACACACGATTCGACGGACCCAAAATCATGCGCAACAGGTGAGGAATAATCAGACCAATAAACGCAATAATGCCCGCATACGCCACCGCAGCACCCGTCAACAAAGCCGTCGCCGCAATAGACACCGCACGCAGACGCTCCACGTTCACACCCGAATGCTGCGCCGCACGCTCACCCAACGCCAGAACATCCAGCGAAGAAGCCATCACGAAACACGCCACCAAACCGATGAGAATAACCGGCCACACGCTCGCAACAGCCTTCCACGTGGCGCCGTTCAGCGAACCCATCTGCCAGAACACAATCTGATCGCGGCTCGTCGTATCAGCAATGAACATGAGGAACGCAATAATCGCATTCGCCACCGCGGTCACCGCAATACCCGTCAAAATCATCGACAGGACCTTCGCACGACCCGAAGAACGCGACAGGAAATACACCAGCGCAGTAGCCGCCAACGCACCCACAAACGCGAATGCAGGAGTCGTGAAAATACCGAAAAACTGCAGGTTCAACACAATCGACAAACACGCGCCAACCGCCGCACCCGACGAAACACCAATCACGCCCGGCTCAGCCAGCGGGTTACCAAACACCGACTGCATGACCGCGCCGGAAGTACCTAAAGCGGCACCCACCAGCACGCCCAACAGCACACGCGGGAAACGGATATTCCACAGGGTGCTATCCGCCAGCTGCATCGCCGGGTTCTCCGGGGCAAGCCCCAGGCGGCGGCCCACAGAAGCAACCACCTGATCAGTCGGGATATTGTACTGACCCAAACCCGCAGACAGCACCATCACAACGCACAGTGCCACCGCCAAAAACGTAAACGTCAGACCGGCACGACGCCGACGTGAAGCACGATAATCCCGCGCACCCGCCGCACTCTTTACGGTAGCCACTACTGGGCTCCCGCAGGAGTGGAGTACGCAGCCTTAGCCAGCGACAGCAACACCGCCGGAGTGTTCGGGCCATACGACAGAACCTGGCCGTCACCCATATCGATAATGCGCTTATTCTTACCGGCAGTCGTCTCACCCACACCCGGGCGAGCCAAGAAACCATCCAAACCGCCGGTGGACTTAATGCCGCCGCTCATGGTCAGAATGACGTCCGGGTTCAGCTTCACCAGCGCCTCACTGGTTGCCGGAATAATATTCGTCGCGTTCTGCTCCGACGCCACATCCTTGCCGCCAATAGCCTGAATCAAATCATCAGCGCCAGAGCCCTTACCGAGCACGAAGAACACGCCAGCAGTACCGCGCACGTACAGGAACGCGAACGACACCTGCTGCTCACCCTTCGGGGCCACATCCTTGAGCACCTGCAGTGCGTAATCAAGGTCCTTCTGCACGCGGGCAGCAACCTGCTCGCCAGCCTCCGGAACGCCAAGTGCCTGCGCCACAGCCTTAAGCTGCGGAATGATCTTATCCATACGACGCTCATGATCGAAGACCACCACGGTCACGCCCGCCGCGCGCAACTGGTCCACAATCTCAATCGGGCCGTTGCTCTTATCCCACAGCACCAGGTCCGGGGAAGTCGCCAGAATCGCCTCAGCGTTCAGGTCGTGGCCGTTCTGAGTCACCAGCGGAAGATGAGCTAGCGACTGCTCCGTCGAGGAGGTGACACGACCGACCAAGCGACTGCCCAGACCCAGCGCAATCATCTGCTGAGCCAGAGTGCCGTACAGGTCCAGAGCCAGCACACGGTCAGCGGACTTAACGGTCACCTCAGTGCCGTTGAAATCCTTGAAGGTCACCGGGAAAGCCGGAGTGGGGGTATCGACCATCGGCTGAATTTCGGGGGTATCCGCCGCGCTATTGGGGCCGCGCAGAGCCTTCTGATCAGGGGCAATAGAAGAACGCAGCTGGTCTGCCAGGTTCTCCAAAACGGTGCGGGTGCTCTGCTCATCCACCACAGCCTGGGAGGTGTTTGAAGAAGCAGAGGGGTTCTGAGTACCCACGCCGCAAGAGCTCAACAGGAACGCGGAGGTGATGGAGAACGCCGCATACTTCATTGCATCGCGGCGGTTCAGGGCAGAAGAAGAAAGGGAAGAAAACATCGTCGTCTCGCAGAGAAAAAGGGAGCTAGAAAAACTGGGGTGGCGCCGGGGTAAAACCTGGCACCTGAAGCGGGGGTGCAGTACACTCTGCACCCCCGCATGAGCCGCGCCGACTCACCGATGAGTCTCAGGGTTGAGTCTCAGAGTTGGTTCTCACAGGCGAGCCGACAGTGTGGGCATCCTCGTGAGGTGCCTTTATGCCTTCTTGCGGCGGCGAGTGTACACGACGGTACCTGCACCGGCTGCAACAGCGATGAAGCCTGCAACCAGGGTGCCCTCAACACCGGAGGCGCCGGTGGACGCCAGAGGCTTGCCGGTGACCGGGTCGCAACCCTCACCCTCGTAGACGGTTTCGGACACGGTCTTGGTGGTGGTCTTCGCGCCGTTAATCGCCGCGGAGAAGCTCAGCGGAGCCATGTCCTTACCCGCCTCGTAGAAGCCAGCGAACGCCTTCGCGCCCTCAGCGGTCAGGGTGGTTGCCGCACCGTTGACGCTCACAGCGTCAGCGGAGCTCTGCAGACCGGACAGATCCACCTTCAGCAGCGCCACCTCACCGTAGTTAGTTGCCTTGCCGGAGGAGTCATTGCTGTTCATGGTCGCGTAGAGAGTGCCGGAATTGCCGTTAATCTCAAGGCGAGGGTTCGCAATGGTGGTGTCCAGAATGCCGTGGTGACCGGTGAAACGAACCGAACCGCTGAAGGAGATGGAACCCTTACCGCCCTTGAAGGTGCCGGTGCCGTTAGACCAGTTGAACGCATCCGAAGAGTAGGAGGTGCCGTTCAGCTCCCAGCTGCCGTTCGCGATGCCGCCGCGCACGTAGTTGCGGAAGGAATCACGCACGCCCCAGCCGAGGTTTGCGCTCTTGATGGTGCCGTCGGATGCGCCCTGCTCCTGCACCTCGCGGGTGCGGGTGACGGGTACGCAGACCGGCTGTGCCGGGTTGTTGCTGACAGAGCCATTCGAGGAGGAACCGCCGTTAGAAACGCTACCGGAGGTGCCTGCCGAACCACCAGAACCGGAGTTGCCGGTGGAGTTCGAGGAACCGTTGTCGGAAGCGCCGTTCTCAGAACCCTTGTTCTCGAAGGAGCTGCTATCGGAGGACTTGTTCTCGGAGACGCGGGGAACCTCAACGGTGTTCTCAGCGGTCTGCTCGCTGAGCTTTACGGAGAAGCTCAGCGGCGCCATGGCGTTGTCGGAGCCGCGGTACTGGCCCGCGAAGAGAACCTCGGAACCTTCATCGGTGAGGGCAACTGCCGCGTTCTGCGCCGAGAAAACGCCGTCCTTCACGCTCGCGCCGGAAAGGTCCACCTCGGCGATAGCCAGGCCGGTCTTGGAAACGGACTTACCGTCGCGGGTCAGTGCGTCCACGTCAGCGACCAGGGTGCCCTTGCCGTTGACGACGACCAGGCGCATGTTCTTGATGGTGCTCTTGAGCTGACCGTTGTGGCCGGTGAATTCTGCGGTGCCCGCGAAGTTGATCTGACCGGTCTTGGTCTCGGGGTTGTACACGCCGGATGCCTGAGTGTACTTGAAGCCGCCAGCTGCGGTCTTCTCCATGCCCTCAACGTTCACGGAGCCGTGCGCGAAGCCGGTCAGGTACTTCAGGAAGGACTCGCGGATATCCCAGCTGAGGGTGCCGGACTCGACGACGTTGCCGGTGACCTTTTCTTCACGCTTGGGCTCGGTGGTTGCGGCGGGGGAGGAGGGTGCCGCGGAGGTGGGAGCTGCGCTCGGTGCTGCAGAAGTGGGCTCTGCGGGCTTGGGTGCCTCGCTGGTCGGTGCGGAGGAAGGCTCAGCAGGCTTGGGCGCCTCGGTGCTGGGCTCCGCGGTCGGCGCTGCGGTCGGCTCAGCGCTGGGCTCAGTGGTCGGCGCGGGTGCTTCCTTGGTCACGACGGTTGCGGAGAAGCTGAGCGCATCCAGCTCCTGGCCTGCCTTGTAGAAGCCCGCGAAGGCGCCGGTCGCCTCTTCGGAGAGCTTGACGCGGGTGCCGTTTTCCTCGTCAACGCTGGGCAGAGTGATGGTGTTGCCCTCAACCTTCAGGCCGGATGCGTTGAAGGTGCCGATGGTCATGTTCTTGGTTTCGACCAGGTCGTTCGGGGTGGTGTTGCCGTTGTAGGGGCGCGACTGAACGTTGGCGCGCACGGTGCCCACGCCGTCCTTAATGGTGACGGAGAGGTCGGAGATGATGACTTCCAGCAGGCCGTGGTGTGCGGTGTAGTGGATCGAGGAGCCGGTGAAGGTGACGGAGTATTCGCCGTTGGCTACGGTGCCTTCGGCGGAGGTGAAGTGGTAGGAGCCGTCTTCGTTGGTGGTGACGCCGGTCAGTTTCTGGGAGCCCTGGGAGAAGGGGCCGTTGATGTAGGAGCGGAAGGACTTCTTGAGGCCCCAGTTGACGGTGACGTCCTGCAGGCTCTGCTCTGAGGCTGCGGTTACCTCACCGGCGCTGATGTGGGAGTTGGTTTCAGCTGCGAAGGCTGCGGGTACGCTGGCGACGCCGCTGAGGCCGATGGTTGCCGAAGCCAAGAACGCCCAGGTGCGCTTGGTGAGAGAGGGGGTAGACATTCGGTGTCTCCTTGAATTAGTGATTGTGGTGTTCGTATCAAGTCTAGACCTATTAGCCTATGTTTGTGTAACTTAATGCCTAGGGTGACTTGCTCATAAGGTTTACCTTAGCAAATTTTTTGTGGGGGCTATTGCCAAAACCGGTTTTTGGTGACAATATGTCATTAACAGTTTGGTGACACAGTGTCATCAAAACCTTTATTGTTCACCCACAAGCCGCTATAGGAGCTCACCATGACTATTACCGCCCCCGAAACCACCCAGGAACGCTTCTCCGCACGCCTGAAGGAAAGCACCAAGCACGTTCACGACAACGCCGAACACTCCACCTTCATGGAAGACCTCATGGGCGGCTCCCTCAACACCGAGGCATACCTGCGCCTCATCAACCAGTACGTGCACATCTACGAAGCACTCGAAGCGGTCTCCGAACACTACCGCGCAGAACCCAACCCCATCACCGACCCCTTCACCCACCCCGGCCTCGACCGCGCAGAATACATCCGCGCAGACATCCGCGCACTCGGTCAGGACGGCGACATCGACGCGCCCCTGCCCGCAACCGCAGAGTACGTAGAGCGCATCCGCGCCACCGTTAACTCCCCCGAACGCTACCTCGCACACCACTACCTGCGCTACCTCGGCGACCTCTCCGGCGGTCAGGCAGTCGCAGCACTCGTCAACCGCCACTACGGCATCCCCGCCGAAGCACTGAGCATGTACCGCTTCACCGAACTGCCCAAGCCCAAGGTCTTCAAGGACGGCTACCGCGAACTGCTCGACAACGCACCCCTGACCGACGAGCAGCGCGAAGCCCTCATCGAAGAGTGCATCGAAGGCTTCCGCATCAACGCCTCCCTGTTCGCGCAGCTGGGACGCCAGCTGGTCGCCGCATAACGTCTCAACGCACAAATATGCGGGCATAACAAAAGGGGCGGATGCTTTCGCAAGCATCCGCCCCTTTCGGCGTTAGTCTCAAACTAGCCGAAGACTAGCCCTTCGCAACCTCACCGAAGTGAGCTGCAAGAGTACCCTCGTGAGCTGCACGCAGCTCATCCAGGTCAATAGAAACCTCATCCTGGAAGTCCAGAGCGTTCGACGCAGCATCCACCACACCAATACGTGCGAAGGGGAACTGGCGAGCGGTGCACATATCCTTGAAGCGCACCTCCTCAGAACGCGGAACCGAAACCACAACGCGGCCCAGGGACTCCGAGAACAGCAGGGTGAACAGGTCCAGACCGTCACGCTCAGCAACCTCACCCAGACCAATGCGGGCACCGGTGTTGAAACGCAGGCAAGCCTCCGACAGAGCAGCAGCCAGACCACCAGCAGACACGTCGTGTGCAGCATCAATCATGCCGTCACGAGACATGTTCACCAGCATGTCACCCAGCTGACGCTCCAGAGCCAGATCAACCTTCGGCGGCTGACCGCCCAGGTGACCCTTGAAACGAGCCCACTCGGAGCCGTCCAGCTCATCGCGAGTGGTACCCAGCAGGTAGATAGCCTGACCGTCATGCTCAGGAGCCCAACCCGAAGGGGTGCGGCGGGTGACGTCATCCATCACGCCCATCATCGCCACCACGGGGGTCGGGTTAATAGCTTTACCACCGGTCTGGTTGTACAGGGACACGTTACCGCCGGTCACCGGAACACCCAGCTCCATGCAGCCATCAGCCAGGCCGCGAACAGCCTCAGCGAACTGCCACATGACGTCCGGATCCTCGGGAGAACCGAAGTTCAGGCAGTCAGACACAGCCACGGGGCGTGCACCAACGGTCGCAACGTTACGGTACGCCTCAGCCAAGGACGCGCGAGCACCCTCGTACGGATCCAGGTAGGTGAAACGCGGGGAGGCGTCGGTCGCCAGAGCAACACCGAGGTTGGTGTTCTCGTCCACGCGCACCACGCCGCCGTCGTCCGGCATGGACAGGGCGGTGTTGCCCTGAACGTAGCGGTCGTACTGGTTGGTGATCCAGGACTTGGAGCACATGTTCGGGGACGCCATGAACGCCTTGATTGCCTCGCCCAGCTCCTTACCGCGCGGGCGGGAATTGTCGGCAGCCGAACCGGTGAAGTGGTTAGCCTGGACGTCATCCTGCCACTCGGGGCGTGCGTAAGGACGCTCGTAGGTCGGGCCGTCGTGCGCGACGGTGCGGGGGTCAACATCCACGATGACCTCGCCGTCCCACTCGATGACCAGGTGGCCAGAGTTGGTGACCTCACCGAGGAAGGAGTACTCCACGCCCCACTTGTTCATGATCGCTTCGAAGCGCTCCACGTTCTCGGGGGAGACAACAGCCATCATGCGTTCCTGAGACTCAGACATCAGAATCTCGCCCGGGGTCAGGGTGGGGTCACGCAACAGAACCTTGGTCAGGTCGACGTGCATGCCGCCCTCACCATTAGAAGCCAGCTCGCTGGTTGCGCAGGAAATACCCGCAGCGCCCAGGTCCTGAATACCCTCAACCACGGAGCCCTTGAACAGCTCCAGGCAGCACTCAATCAGAACCTTCTCAGCGAAGGGGTCGCCCACCTGAACGGCAGGACGCTTCGAGGGCTTGGTGTCATCGAAAGACTCGGACGCCAGCACCGACGCACCGCCGATACCGTCGCCACCGGTGCGTGCACCGAACAGAACAACCTTGTTGCCCACGCCCGATGCGTTCGCCAGGCGGATGTCCTCGTGGCGCATAATGCCCACAGCCAGTGCGTTGACCAGCGGGTTTGCCTGGTAGCAGGAATCGAACTCAACCTCGCCGCCGATGTTCGGCAGGCCCAGGGAGTTACCGTAACCACCAATACCGGCAACCACGCCGCCAATAACGCGGGCGGTGTCCGGGTGATTAATCGCGCCGAAACGCAGCGGATCCATCACAGCAATCGGGCGTGCACCCATGGAAATAATGTCACGCACAATACCGCCCACACCGGTCGCAGCACCCTGGTAGGGCTCCACGTACGAGGGGTGGTTGTGGGACTCAATCTTGAAGGTAACAGCCCAGCCGTCACCAATATCGGTCACACCGGCGTTCTCACCGATACCGACCATCAGGTCCTTCTTCATCTCATCGGTGACCTTCGCACCGAACTGCTTCAGATGAACCTTAGAAGACTTGTAGGAGCAGTGCTCGGACCACATGACCGAGTACATTGCCAGCTCAGCCGCGGTAGGACGGCGACCAAGAATCTCCTTAATATCCTCGAACTCGTTCTCCTTCAGACCCAGTTCAGCCCAGGGGAGTTCGGTGTCCGGGGTTGCCGCCGCGTGCTCGACGGTGTCGAGGTTAAACTGCTTTTCGCTCATAACTTCTTAGAATCCTTGTCGTGCGTTAGCGGGCGTTAATCAGGTTGGCAAGAACGGAGGTGAACACGCCGAGACCATCGGCGCCACCGCGCAGAGAAACCTCACCAAAACCGGAAGAGGAAGGACCGAAGCCGGGCTCCACAGCGTGCTCCGGGTGCGGCATCAGACCGACCACGTTACCGCGCTCATTGCTGATACCAGCAATGTCGTTACGGGAACCGTTCGGGTTGAAACCAACGTAGCGGAACACCACGCGGCCCTCAGCCTCCAGCGCTTCCAGAGTCTTCGGGTCAGCAACATACTGACCGTCCTGGTTCTTAAGAGGGACAACAATCTCCTGGCCAGCAGCGTAGTTGCTCGTCCAGGAGGTGGAGTTATTCTCAATGCGCAGAACCTGGTCACGGCAAATGAACTTGCGGTGATCGTTCTTAATCATCGAACCGGGCAGCAGGTGAGACTCAGTCAGAATCTGGAAACCATTGCAAATACCCAGAACAGGCAGGGGAGCGGAACCGGAGGTACCAACAGCGTTAGCGGCATCAATCACCGAACGCATCACGGGAGCCTTCGCAGCAATAGCGCCAGCACGCAGGTAGTCACCGTAGGAGAAACCGCCAGGAATAATGACGGCATCAACGTTCTTCAAATCAGCGTCGTCGTGCCACAGCTCAACGACGGTACCGCCAGCCAGACGGACAGCGCGCGCAGCGTCACGGTCATCCAGGGTGCCGGGGAAAGTCACCACGCCAACGCGTGCGTCAGCGAAAGCGGGGTTCGGGGAGTAGCTAGAGAAGTCGCCAACCAGGGGGACTTCAGTGGGTGCGAGGGACTCTGCCATAGGTATTAGTCCTCCAGAACCGAAACGTTCACAACGTCTTCGATGACGGGGTTCGAGAGCAACTCTTCAGCAGCCTTGCGGGCAGCCGCGAGGTGCTCCTCGGTTGCCTCACCCTCGACGGTCAGCTCGAAGCGCTTACCCTGGCGAACATCAACGAAGGAATCAACGCCGATACGGGGCAGCTCGTGAGAAATAGCCTTACCCTGCGGGTCAAGAATTTCGGGCTTGAGCATAACATCAACAACAATACGGGCCATGTGTGGGCACTCCTTGGGTGCGTGGGTTCTGTATGAGCCGTATCTCATCTTACCGTACTAACGACCGTAACGGGGGTATGTGTTCGGTTGGTGGATACCCTAAGAGGCTCGAATCACGTCTTTTACGCCTCGAGGGGTGGAAGATAGCGCTCGCACACCCGCAGCAGACGCTCACGCAGCTCAATCGAACGCTCCGACAGCTCACGCTGAATCCGCACGTACTCAGCCTTACCCTCGGTCGTCTCCACCGGAATCGGCTCATACCCCCAGTCACGAATATCGTAGGGGGCTGCGCGCATATCCAGTTCACGCGCATCCCACGCCAGGTCAAAACAATCCATGACCAGAGTCGAATCAACCAGCGGAAGCAGCTTGTACGCCCACTTGTACACGTCCATATTCGCGTGCAGGCACGCGGGCTGTTCCAGGACGCGCTGCGTCTCGCGGGTCGGCTGCAGCTCGTTCAACGGTGCCGCCTGCGGCATGAAGAAACGGAACGCATCAAAGTGCGAGCAGCGGATGCGGTGCTCCTCCACCACGCGGTCCGTGCCCTCCGCACCCAGGCGCAGCTGTAGGTAGTCGTGGCGAATATTGTTCTCCACCGACTTGTACGCCATCGCCCACTCGTGCATGCCGAAGCAACCGAACTGGCCCTTCTTTGCGGCCGTGTTACGCAGGATCTCGTGGGTGAAGGCGAGGGCGGTGGCGCGGCGCTCCACGAAGTCGGTGACGTCCACGGTGACGGCGGAGGCGGCATTCACCTGGGCGCGCGCAACCTGCAGGGAGCAACCAGCCTCAAGGAGTTCCTGCTCGGTTGCGGGCCGGTAAAAACGCCAGGAGGCGCGCTCGGGCGCATCCAGCAGGATGATGCCGGCTCCGGGGTGCCAGCGCTTAAACTGGCCGGGTTTGAGCGTGTAGTAGGTGAAGAGGAAGTCCTCCACGGGGTGCACTTCGTGGCGGGCGCGACGCTGCGCAAACGGGTCGGCGTAGCGGCCGGCACGCGCCTCATGGGCGGCCGCGGCGGCACGCCATTCGCGGGCATCCATCACCGGGGAAAATACAACACTACTCATGCTTCTAGCCTAAACGATGCTGTGACAAGGTAGTGGACGTAGCAATGTCTATCTAGTTACTAGAAGACCGGGCTTTAAACTCACGTTCATAATCGTCAAACTGTGGGCTATTAATCACTGCAGTCCGAAGATAACGGGCAAATTGACCCGCTCCTGCTCGTTCAAGTGCGCGAGGAATATCAGTCTCCGTGAATCCCTTAGAGTGAGCATAAGATTCCTGGGAAAGATAGACCTCGGCAAATAAGGAGGGATGAGCGTATTCGGTGAATTGCATCAGAAAATCATCCGCGCTGAGTGTCTCATAATTTTGAATATTCTGAGCTTCTTCCGTGGAAGCATAATCGAGCAGTTTGCGGTCATCGGTGACTAATGCGTGCATGCCGCCGTGTTGGGCGGCAGCATGCACATGAAGATCGTTTATATCGGGAAAGCCAGCAACTGGTTCAACAGGGAAACCTGCGATTAGGGACTTGCAGGATGTCAGGATTTGTTGTTTCCATTTCTCAATTTTTGCATCATGAATCATTGGGTCCTTTCGGCGTGTGTGGTATCCAAACTCATCCATGATTCCGGTGGATACGTATGGAGCGAAAAATCTGTAGTCACTCTCCTTTGTCAAAAGGAGAATCCAATCGCGAAGAGTCTTAGACATCAGAATGTTCGTATCCAGTAGGACAGATTCAGCATCTGATAATGTGCTCTCTTTTACCACGCAGGTCCTCCGATAATGTCGTTGAGATTGTTCTCTTCCTCAAATTTCCAAAGATCTTTGAGAGCTTGTTCCTTCTGAGCGATGGTCTTCTCCAAAAGGGTCTTGCGGAAAACTTCTGCGTCCCCGGTGCGGATGCGGAAATGGCTTCCTACTTTGAACGCGGGGAGCTCGCCGGAACGAATAGCCTTCATAAGGGTCGGGCGTGAGATGCCAATGCGACGAGCTGCC
Organism: Rothia mucilaginosa; assembly: GCF_964210535.1. GTDB lineage: Bacteria > Actinomycetota > Actinomycetes > Actinomycetales > Micrococcaceae > Rothia > Rothia mucilaginosa_F. Next base: position 55,682 of record NZ_CAXOMR010000004.1, on the reverse strand, counting down.
ATAGTAGTGGTCAAGTACTGTGGGTTGGTCTGAATCTCGATGCGCTGGCCCTGTGCTAAAGCATGCAAAACCTGTTGAATAACTTGGCTAAGCGCATCACCGATTTCCTGGCTTTCATTCCCTGAAACGGTCAGAGTAACGGCAGTTTCGTTTGAGTCCCCGAGTAGCTTTTTTGCTTCGGTTTGGGCTTGATTAAGGGTTTCCTCCTGCAGGAGTTGGGTGTTGGGCATCTTTGTTCCTTCCTTGTATTACTGGATTGCATTTGGTGCTTAGCTCAAGTAAGTTAGAACCTCGCAAAATGTAGTCCAGTAGCTATAACTCTACCTTGTATCTGAAATAACTGTAAAGTGTTTCAGTTATTTCATTTGTAAACAGAAAAGGGGAGGGGCGGTGCTGAGAAAACCCAGCACCGCCCCTCCCGAAGCGTACAGCCCACAAACGAGCTAAACCCTAGCGGCCAGTACCACCGTAAACAGTAGCCTCGCCCTCAGCATCCAGACCGAACGCAGTGTGCACCGCGCGAACAGCCTCATCCAGCTTGCTCAGCTCAGTAATCACCGAAATACGAATCTCAGAAGTCGAAATCATGTCAATGTTCACGCCAGCGTTAGACAGGGCCTCAAAGAAAGTGAACGAAACACCCGTGTTAGTCTTCATGCCTGCGCCAACCAGCGACAGCTTACCAACCGACTCGTTGTAAATAACCTCCTGGAACCCCAGCTCCGCCTTAGCATCCTCCAGCGCCTTCAGCGCGGTGGGGCCCTGATCCTGATCCAGGGTGAAGGAAATATCGGTCACGCCGGGGCGGTCAGTCGGCACGTTCTGAACAATCATGTCCAGGTTAACCTTCGCCTCATTAATCAGACCGAACACCTTAGCTGCCGAACCGGGAACATCCGGAACACCAACAACAGTAATCTTTGCGCGGGTGCGATCATGCGCGACACCAGAAATCAGGGGCTGTTCCAAGGGAATCTCCTTCAGATGGGTGGGGGTCAGTTCCGCGGACTCCTCCGGGATCACAATGGTGCCTTCAAGGTTCGAGAACGAAGAACGCACGTGAAGCTTCAAATTAAAACGACGAGCATACTCAACACTGCGCAGGTGCAGAATCTTCGCACCGTTCGCCGCCATCTCCAGCATCTCTTCACTGGTGATGGTATCCAGCTTGTGCGCGGTCGGCACGATGCGCGGGTCGGCAGTGAAAACGCCGTCCACATCCGAGTAAATCTCGCACACATCAGCGTTCAGAGCAGCAGCCAGAGCAACAGCAGTCGTATCAGAACCGCCGCGGCCCAGAGTCGTAATATCGCCGCTCTGACGGTTCATACCCTGGAAACCGGCCACAATCGCAATATTTCCGGCCTCAATCGACTCACGGATACGCTCCGGGTTGACCTCCACCAGACGTGCAGAACCGTGCACGCCGTCGGTAATCATGCCAGCCTGAGAACCAGTGAAAGACTGGGCCTTAGCACCCAGGTCGTTAATAGCCATCGACAGGATGGCAGTTGAAATGCGTTCACCGGCGGTCAGCAGCATGTCCAGCTCACGGGAAGGAGTGACATTGCTGGTGACCTCTGCGGCAAGGTCGAGCAGCTCATCGGTGGTGTCACCCATAGCGGACACCACGACGACCACATCGTTACCTGCCTTCTGAGTGTCCACGACGCGGCGGGCAACGCGCTTTACGCCCTCCGCATCAGCTACGGAGGAACCGCCGAACTTTTGGACGATCAGGCTCATTGATATCTCCAGGTCAGTTACTTGTGTGCCACCGGCAGAGCGCCGGTTCCTCACCTATAGTAGACGGCGTTCAGTCCGCACGGCTAACTAAGCCCCCGTATGTATTGATTCGTGGAATATTACCGAATGTTACGCGGGTCGTGGCGGGCCCGGGAGCGCGAACCCTACCGCGCACGTACTAGTGGTGGAAGGCTAGGTCCACGGGTTCACGTAAGTCACGCCCGGCAGCGGCGGAACGTCCGGTTTCGGGGTGCGTAACGGGGCGTTCTGAATCGAGCGGATGCGCTCCTCGTAGTCGGCGCTGCGGAACACCTCGTGAGCCTCCTCGGGCTCTTCGGGGTTCTCGGAGGCAACGGAGCCCTGGGAAACGGTGGGGTCCTCGGGGCTTTCGGACGTCTCAGGGTTTTCGGGTGTTTCGGCGTTCTCCGCTGCGGGTTCCTTGGCGGCGGGTTCGCCCTCGGGGGCCTCAGCCTCGCCGTTTTCGGCGGCCGGAGCCTCCCCGCCGTCCTGCAGGACCCGTTCGATGAGCTGCTCATCTACCGTGGCCTGCACGCCGGCGGGCGCGGGAACCTCACCGGCGGGAGTACCCGGTGCCTCCAGGTCGTCGAACATGCTGGAGTTCCAGCGGCGGCGGCTCTGCTTCGCCTCCTCGGCACGCACCGCGGCGGCCTGCTCGCGCTCCTGTTCTTCCTCGCGGTTAGCCCGCTCAAAATCCTCGGCGGCGGTGTGAACCGCGGCGGTGCCCTCGCTGATCACGCGGCGACCCTCCAGCGCGCGACCCAGGGTGATTTCGTCGGCATACTCCAGATCGCCGCCCACCGGCAGGCCCGAGGCCAGGCGCGACAGGCGCACACCCAGCGGCACGAGCATGCGCGAGAGGTAGGTTGCGGTCGCCTCACCCTCAAGGTTCGGGTCCATCGCCAGAATAATCTCCTGGATGCGCTCATCCGCCAGGCGGGATACCAGCTCGCGGATGCGCAACTGCTCCGGGCCCACGCCCGCCAGCGGGTTAATGGCGCCGCCAAGTACGTGGTAGCGGCCGGTGAAGGAACGGGTGCGCTCAATCGCCACGACGTCCTTGGACTCCTCGACCACGCACAGCACCGACGGGTCGCGGCGCTCGTCGCGGCAGATGGGGCACAGCTTCGTCTCGGAGACGTTGCCGCACTCCTCGCAGAAGCTCACGCTGGTCTTCACCGTGGAAATCGCGTTGGCCAGGCGCGCCATATCGGCGGCGTCAGCGTTCAGGATGTGAAAAGCGATGCGCTGAGCCGACTTGGGGCCCACACCCGGCAGGCGGCCGAGCTCGTCAATAAGGTTTTGAACTGCTCCCTCGTACATGGCTTCTCCTTCAGATGCGGTGCGTTGCGCTGGTGTGTTGTGCTGGTGCGTTGCTCTTGGGTGACGTTATGAGTATGCACCCAACCCCTGACAGTTTAGGGGCGTTTCGCGTAGCGGGTAGGTGCTGGAATGAGTGCGCCCGCCATCGGTGCGATGGCGGGCGCGGCACCTGCCGGGTGTTAGATTCCCGGATTAGGGCTGGTGCAGGGGGCGTTCGTCAATGACGGTGCCACCAATAACTTTTTCGATAGCGCGCAGGCCGATGAAGGTGCTATTTTCGACCTTCTCATCATCCTCAGAGACGTAGTCCTCATCGGATGCGGCGCGTGCCGGACGAGCCGGTGCCGCCGGTGCGCTGGGAGTCGGCGCGTTAGGAGTCGGTGTGGCAGGTGCGTTAGAAGCCTGTGCTGCGGGCTTCTCATCGCTTGCCGGAGCAGTATCAGCCGGTGCTGCCTGCAGTGCCTCTGCCAACGGGCCTGCCGCCGCGAGGGGCCCCGCGGGGGCAACCGGAGCAGCGAGCGGGCCAGCCGGTGCTACAGGCTCAGCGGGGATTGCGGCCGCAGCGGGTGCCTCAACCGGTTCAGCGTAGGCGGGCTCATCCTCAAAAGGGGGCTCCTCCTCATACGGAGGTTCCTCCGCGTGAGGAGGCTCCTGTGCGAACGGGGGCTCCTGTGCACGCTGGGGTTCAGCAGCGCTCTCCTGCTGCGGAACTCCACTACCGGAGGCCGCAAAGGAATCACGCTCACCAAAACCACCCGCCGGAGCAGTCGGAACCTGCTGAGCTACCGGAGCAACCGGGGGCTCAGGCGCAAGCGGGCCAGCCGGGGCTTCCTGAACCGGTGCCTGCACTGCCGCCTGGGCAGCCTGCTGAGGTGCCTCCTCGGGGGCGCTCTGCGGAATCGGGGCAACCTCCCACGCACCCAGGGGCGCATCCACGCTCGTAGACTCGGGGGTGTTTGCGCCGGTCAGCGGCTGACCGTGGCGACGCCACGCATCCTCACCGCCGCGCGGACCATCAGCCAGAGGCGCCGGCTGAGCGGGCTGCGGGGGAGTCTGCTGAACGGGCTGCTGAGGCACCTGCGGGGCAACAGTCGCAGGAACTGCAGGCTGCGCTGTGGGCGCACTGGGCGCTGCGGGCTGAGCAGCAGGCTGAGCTGCGGGCTTGACCTGCTCACCGGGCTTCGCCACCTGAGCGTGAATGGTCACCTGACGGCGCAGAAACTCACTCACGCGGGCGGTCAGCTCGGGCACAAAGCCCTTGACCGCGCGCAAAGTCGCAATGTCGGCGCTCACGTACAGGGTTGCGCCGTCCATGCGGGCGGGGCGAACCTTCATCAGCTGCTCCGCCGCACCGGGAACGCTCATTCGGTTAAGAATGGCGCGCCAATTACCCTGAACCGCCGCCAGGGGATCGTTCGGGTCAAGCTTCAGAGGCGCGGAGGGGGCACCCGCCGCAGCGGCATCAGCTACAGAAGAAGCCGGGGCATGAGGCGCCGCCGGGGTGTTACCCGCTAGGGGAGCACCAGCCGCAGGTGCGGACTCCTGCGCGGTCGGTGCCAGAGGTGCAGCACTAAGGGGCGCACCTGCCAGCGGGGGAGCACCCGCGCTAGCCTGCTGAGAGCCGCCCCGCTGAGGGGCTACCTGCTGCGCGGGCTGAGCTGTCTCCTGAACCGGGGCGCTAGGAGCCTGTGCACTAGGTACCTGAGCTTCAGTAACCGGAGTCTTAGGTGCCTGGGTCTTAGGCATTAGACCAGCCGCCGCCATACCCGCCGCACGAGCCGCAGACATGCCGCCCTGCGCCGGGGCAGAACCAGCGGAACCCGAGGAACCAGCAGTACCAGAAGCCACGCGGCGCTCCAACACCTGCAGGCGAGAAGCCAACGCCGCAACCTCCGCGCCACCGACAGAACCCTCCACCGCAGGCAGAAGCAGACGCGCACACAGCAACTCCAGCTGAAGCTGCGGATTCGCCGCACCCGTCATACCATTCAGAGTCTCATTCGCCGTACCCGCAGCAACCGTCAGCTCACGCTCACCCAAAACCTGAGCCTGCTGAGCCAGACGCTCCAACTGATCCTGCGGAACACCCTGCAAAATCTGGCCGGCAGCCTGCGGAACAGCCTTCACCACAATCAAATCACGCAGACGCTCCAGCAGATCCTCCACAAAACGGCGAGGATCCTGACCGGTAGCCACCACACGAGACACCGCACCAAAGAGAGTCGGCGCATCCTTCGCACCCAACGCCTCAATAACCTCATCCAGAAGCTGCGCGTGGGTATAACCCAGCAGCGCCACCGCACGGTCATACTCAATACCGTTCTGCGAAGACGCACCAGCCATCAGCTGATCAAGAATCGACAGCGAATCACGCACCGAACCGCCACCAGCACGAATCACCAGCTGCAGCACACCCGGCTCAACCGGCACCTGCTCCTGCTCACACAGACCCTGCAGGAACGGCAGAAGAACCTCCGGCGGAACCAGACGGAACGGGTAATGGTGAGTACGCGAACGAATCGTACCCAGCACCTTATTCGGCTCCGTCGTCGCGAAGATAAACTTCACGTGCTCCGGCGGCTCCTCCACAATCTTCAGCAACGCATTGAAACCCTCACGGGTCACCATATGCGCCTCATCAATAATGAAGATCTTGTAACGGTCACGCACCGGCGCCAAAGTAGCGCGCTCACGCAGGTCACGGGCATGATCCACGCCGCCGTGGCTCGCCGCATCCATCTCAATCACGTCAAGAGAACCGCCACCATCACGCGAAAGCTCACGACACGAATCGCACACACCACACGGAGTAGGAGTCGGACCCTGCGCACAGTTCAAACAACGCGCCAAAATACGCGCCGACGTGGTCTTACCGCAACCACGCGGACCCGAAAACAGGTACGCGTGATTCACACGGTTCTTTTCCAAGGCGACCATAAGAGGTTCGGTCACGTGCTCCTGCCCGATAACCTCAGCAAAGGTTTCGGGGCGATAACGACGATAAAGGGCAGTGCTCACGGCAACCTCTTCAACTCGGGGGTGCGGATAGGACAATCCCTACCATTTTAGACGCTTTACCCCTCAGCCCGAGTGGCCGACAGTCACCGGTGAACACGCCACCGCACCGCCGCCGCCGTGACACCTACCATGGATGCTCACCCGGGTGGCATGTACGCCCACAGAAATACCGTGGACGCACCGAATTCCCAAGAACCCAAAAATCCGGTACACTGGTTCTTGCCTCTTACGTGGCGTTATCTTGGAAAACTCCCCCAGGACCGGAAGGTAGCAAGGGTATTCGAGCTATGACGGGTGCGTAGGAGGTCTTTTTTTACCCAAAATCGGCTACCTGATACTCGTGCACCCGTCATATGCACTGCGTGCCCGCTCCGCTGGCGCTCCGCGGCTTCGGATCCGGATTCCGCCTCTAGAGCTCGGCGGCTTCGACGCAGGATTTATTACCTCGCGCGCTCGGAATCCTGCGCCTCAGTTCGCGAGCTCAGAATCCGGATCCTCAGCGGTTGCGTAGGAGGTTTTTTCATGCCCAAAAACAGGGGCACAAGCATCCACAAATGTGCTTTCTGTTACTTTTCCCATCCAGGACTTGCGTGCTTCGCAAAAGCGTAGTAAAGTTTTATTCGTTGCCTGCGCAATGCGTAGAAAACATAGCTGGAGGATTCGCCTAGCGGCCTATGGCGCACGCCTGGAACGCGTGTTGGGTTAACAGCCCTCGGGGGTTCAAATCCCCCATCCTCCGCCACCGATCCCCGGTCTTAGATTCTAAGACCGGGGATTTTTTATACCCCTTGGTACTATTTCTTCAGAACCCCACGGTTACACGCGCCGCCGAGGCGCCCCACACCTGCAGAAAGCACCACCATGATCTTCAAAAAAGTAGGCGACAGCCGCCCCTACCCCCAACACGGCATGACCCACGCCGACTGGGGAGGAATCCCGCCGCAGCAGGTACGCCTCGACACCCTCATCACCACCCAAAAAACCCTCAACCTTGAGACCCTACTCGCCGAAGACTCCACCTTCTACGGTGACCTCTTCCCGCACGTGGTCAAATGGGGCGGCGAACTCTACCTCGAAGACGGCGTGCACCGCGCGCTACGTAACGCCCTGCACCGCCGCGCCGTCATGTACGCGCGTGTACTGGACCTGGACTCCATCTCACCGGCGCTACTGCCTGGCGCGTAAAAACCTACCCGAATACAGAAAAAGCCGCGGACCGATGCAAAGAAGCATCAGGTCCGCGGCATTTTTGTGACGTATAACTGAGCTACGTTCCGCGGTTCAGGTTCCACGGTTCAGAGGTGCCACGCTTAGGATGCGACCTTCAGGTTCGCTTCCTGCACCGGGGACTGCTCCGGCAGAGACTCCTCGGAATCCAGACGAACAGGGTTGCCCTCGGCGTCAAAACGCGCTCCGAGGCCCATCTGAATAAAACGGATAGTATTCAGGATCTGGCGCTCGCGGGTCTCCTCATCCGGTGCGTCCTCAGCGCGGCCAGCGCTCGAAGAGAGTGAACCGTGCACGAGCATCGCCAGCTCGCGAATATCGTTCTTGGGAATGTAGTTCTCGGCAATCGCGGCAGAGAGGATATGCGCCAGCACCATCTGTAGCTCGTGCACGTGCTTGCCGAGCTTTGCGTAGGACTCGGGGGAGAGCATGGAGCGCATTGCCGGGCCCGGGGGCAGGTGGCGGCGCGCCAAGTCGTTGATCTGCAGGCGAATGTACACGGCGAGCTGGTCAATCGGGTTTTCGATGCCCTCCAGGCCGACGCGCAGTTCGTTGAGGAAGCGTTCGGTCTCGTCCAGGGCGTAGGCGACCAGCAGTTCGCCCATGTCGGCGAAGTAGTTGTAGACCGCAGTGCGGCCGATGCCGGCGTTCTTGGCGACGTCGGTCATGGTCAGGCCGGAGAGGCCGCGGTTGTAGAGAATCTCGCCGAAGGAGTTGAGGATAGCGCGCTTGGTGTTTTCGCGCTGGGCGGCGTTGGTTGCTGCAGAAATACGAGGCATAGTGACACTCTACCCCAAATCGTCAGCAAATGACGAATTTATCGAATGTGTCACCAAGAAATTTGCGTAATCCATGCAAATTTTCACGAATGTGACAAAATAACCGGTCCTACAGGAACCCCAAACGCGTAGCCGCCGCCAAATCAGCACCCACCAACGACGCAATCGGATACCCCGTATGGCCACGCCCCGGAGTCACCTGCAGAAGAGTCCGCGCACCCAACCCCTCGTAGAACGCGCTACCCTCCTGCGCCGCAATACGCGCCGACCAGCTCCCCTCAGCACTCGTCGCCATACGCCGCCGGCCCGAGGGGGAACGCCCATCCAGCACACCCACATGCCAGCTCATCAGCAGACGCTCATGCGAAGAAGGATTCAGCGCAGCCTGCTCACGCACCCGCGCGGGCACACCGTCAGCGCCGCCGCCGCCGATGAAGGTGGCGCCGCCTCCGCGAATCCAGTCAATATCGTGCGAGAGCAGCTCGTAGCTGAGGAATTCCGCGCCACCCGAATAGCCTGCAAGCCAGACGCGACTCATATCCACCCCGTACGCCAGGGCAATCCCTTCAATGAGAGCGCGGACCATCCTGCCGTTCGAACGGGCGCGAACCCACCAGTTATAGGTCAGCGGAGGCGCATAAGAGCCGGCATCGGTCAGTCGAGGCTCCCGCAGGCTACCCGGCGAAAGCACCGGCACGGACAGCATATTGAACTCAGCCGCCACCTTCGCCAACTCTGCACGCAACGGGGAAGTGCGGCGCAGCAGACGGCTACCGGCACGCGAGAGATGATCACCATCAAAATAGAACAGCACACCGGGCGCAGACTCAGACTCGGTCAGAAGATGCAGGTTATCGACCCTGTAATAGATATTGCGGCCGCGATGCGTAAACGACCGATACCCGAGAAGTTCAGAGGACGCCAGCAGCATCGGCTCAAGAAGGGAAATGCCGGTACGAACCGCATGCGCCGCATAGGTCAGCAGCGGATGCAACCGCGGGATATGTGCGCTGAGCCTACGCTGATTGCGGTGCCGCCTCTTCTGCGCTCGACGTGCAGAACGCCGTAGCGAACGTCGTATCGAGGCGCGTAGAGCACGACCCGTACCCGCTTCCAGCAGGGATGCCACCTGCTCAGTACGGTGAGCGCCGCTGCGGTAAACTCCGCTACGGTGAACTCTGCGGCTCAGTCTCTTCATATCTCCATTGTAAATGTGAGGGTTCTGCCGCTACCGGGATGAGATGGTGCCGCAGGCATCCCACGCCGGGTAACCGGGTGCATGCGGCGTCCACACTCTTGAAAGAGGCGCAGAAACCTGCCGCCGCCACGGCATATAGGTACTATTAGATAGGCTCGGGTGGCAGACGAGCCGGTGAGTAGCGCCCTGCATAGCGTGCTCACCCACCATGCGTGAGGGCGGTGTCCTCGCGTCAAGAAACACATCGCATGAAGAAAGACTTGGGGAAAGTAATGGCTAAACCCGTTAGCGAATCTAAGGCTCAGACGAGCACCGTCAAGGTGCCCTGGGCTGGTCGCCGCGGCTACTTTGATCTGCTGCTGGGCGCGTCCTGCGTCATCCTGATTATCTCGAATATTGGCGCAACCAAGGGCGTGGAGTTCGGCCCGCTGCCCTTCGATCTGCCCGTTATCGGTAACACCATCGTGACCGACGGCGGTTTCTTCCTCTTCCCCCTGGCCTACGTGATTGGCGACCTGCTCTCCGAGGTGTACGGCTTCAAGCGCGCTCGCCGCGCCATCGTGGCTTCCTTCGTGGCAGCCGCCTTTGCCGCCGTGTGCTTCCTAGTCATCATGTACCTGCCGGCCGCGGGATTCTACGAGAACCAGAAGTCCTTTGAGGCGGTGCTGGGCCCCGTGTGGCAGATTTACGCCGGTTCTCTGCTCGGCTACCTGTGCGGCCAGACCCTGAACGCCTGGGTGATGGTGTCCATGAAGAAGGCTACCAAGGGCCGTTTCCTGTGGCTGCGCATGATTGTCTCCACCCTGGTCGGAGAGCTGGTTGACACCGTAATTTTCTGCTCGATTGCGGCTCCGGTGCTCGGCATCGAGACCCCCGAGGCTTTCCTGAACTATGTGCTGGTCGGCTACGTCTACAAGTGCCTGGTTGAGGTTATCCTCATGCCCATTAGCTACCCGATTATTGGTTGGTTCAAGCGTCACGAACTCGAGTACGTGGCATAGGCTAACCTCCTTACAGCTGATGTGCAGAGCCGCCCGGCCTAACGACTGGGCGGCATTGCCTTTTCAGATTTGTTCAATACACAGCATGTCTAAGAAAGAGATACGTTATGTCTAAACTGCAGGGGAACACCCCCGAGCAGTCGGAGAAGAACGACTCGTTGAATCGTTCCCTCTCCCACGGCCAGTTGACCATGATTGCAATGGGCTTGGCGCTGGGTACGGGCCTGTTCCTGGGCTCCTCCTCCGCCATTAAAATTGCGGGCCCTGGCGCAATCCTCTCTTACGCTATTGGTTCGATGATTGCGGCAACCATTGCTGCGTGCGCGGGCGAAATGTCCGTGCGTCATCCCGTCCAGGGCGGTTTCGGCACCATTGCGAGCCGATACCTGAACCCCTTTAGCGGCTATCTGACTCGCTGGGCGTATTGGGCGTGCACCGTGCCGCTGGCTGGTGCTGAGCTGGTGGCGGTTGGCCACTACATGGCGTACTGGTTCCCGGATGTTCCCCTGGCTGTGTTCGTTGCTCTCTTCGGCGCGATTATTCTGGTGCTGAACCTGGTGAGCGTGAAGTCCTTCGGCGCCCTGGAGTTCCTGCTCTCTTCGATTAAGGTTTCTGCCGTCATCGTGTTCATGGTGATTGGTGTACTGCTGGTGTTCGTGGGTCTGCCCGGTCACACCGCTGCGGGTACCGCAAACCTCGTGAACGACGGCGGCTTCCTGCCGAACGGCCCGGCATCCATCTGGATTTCGATGGCTGTTGTCATGTTCTCCTTCGGCGGTGTGGAAATGATTTCTCTCTCCGCCGCGGAGGCGAAGGACCCGGCACGCTCGGTGGCAACCAGCGTGAAGGCAATGATTTGGCGCCTGTCCACCTTCTACGTGGTGTCCATGGCAATTATTCTGTGCCTGGTGCCCTGGCAGACCGCCGCACAGAACTCGGAGCTGACCGAGTCGCCGTTCGTGCTGGTCTTCTCTGAACTGGGTATCCCCTTCGCGGCGGACATCATGAACTTTGTGGTGCTCGTTGCTGCGCTCTCTGGCGCTAACGCCTCCCTGTACGCGGCAACCCGCCTGCTGCATGCCCTGGGCTCCGACCGTATGGCTCCCGCAGTGGCTGCCCGCACCTCCTCGCGCGGCGTACCGGTCGTGGCTCTGCTCATCTCCTTCACCGGCGTTGTCGTGGCAACCGTGATGGCTGTTGCCAAGATTGGCGACATCTTCGCCCTGCTCATGGCGCTGGTGACCCTGTGCATCCTGGTCGTGTGGATTATGATTCTGCTGACCTATCAGGCGTACAAGAAGGACCAGAAGAACGCATCCTCCTTCACCGTGCTGGGTGGTCGCGTCACCGCAGGTCTGGCTCTGGCGGGTGTTCTGGCGACCCTGGCGGCAATGTTCATGCTGCCCGGCTCGGGTGTTCAGGAATCCATCATGGTCGGCATCGTCTTCTTCGTGCTGATTTCTATTGGCTACGCCATCTCCTCGAAGGTTCAGGGCGGTTATGAGCGCCCCGATTTGGACGCTATGCACGCCGACGAGGAAACCAACGCGGCACAGCACTAAATAGCGTGAAAGCCTCGCGAGGCTGAACCATGAAAGGCACCGGATGGGGGAGCACCCCTGCCCGGTGCCTTTTGCTTTCTGCGGGTTCTGGCGGTGCCGTTCTGAACGGCTCGGGCGTGCCCGTAGAATAGTTAACTATTCGCACCTGTCACCGAGGATATGAGGCCGCGGGAGCCGGGTGCGAGCACACATTGCACATCACGCCCCTAAGGCGTACTGACGGAAGGCACCTTCGTGTCCCACAACGACGATACCCGCAGCCACGCTGTAGCGGGGACCGCCGGGCAGCGCACCCTGAAGCGTTCTCTGTCCCACGGACAGATGACCATGATTGTGATGGGTTCCGCGCTTGGTACGGGCCTCTTCTTGGGCTCGGGCACCGCTATTGCGATGGCTGGTCCTGCGGTCATTCTCACTTACGCTATTGGTTCTGCGCTCGCTTCGGTGATTGGTGCGGCAACCGGTGAAATGGCGGTTCGCTACCCTGTCCGCGGCGGTTTCGGCACTATTGCTACCCGCTACCTGGGCCCGTTCGCGGGCTTTTTGACTCGCATCGCCTACTGGACGGCGACTGTGCTGATTGCCGGTGTTGAGCTGGTGTCGGTGGCGACCTACCTGAATTATTGGTGGCCGCAGCTTCCGCTGTGGACGGGTATCGCCGCGTTTGGTGTGGCGCTGATTGTGCTGAACCTGACGAGCGTGAAGTCCTTCGGCATGCTGGAGTTCTTCCTTTCGTCCATTAAGGTCATTTCGATTGTTGCCTTCCTGCTGGTGGGCCTGTGCCTGATTTTCTTCGGTCTGCCCGGCCACGCTGCGGTGGGTACCGCGAACCTCTTCAATGACGGCGGTTTCATGCCGAACGGCCTGCAGTCGGTGTGGCTGTCGCTTGCCGTTGTGATGTTCTCCTTCGGCGGTATTGAGATGATCTCGATTTCTGCCGCGGAGGCGAAGGACCCCTCCCGTTCGGTGCGTTCCTCGGCGAAGGCGATGATGGTTCGCCTGGCGACCTTCTACGTGCTGGCGGTTCTGATTGTTGTTGCCGTCATCCCGTGGCGTTCGGCGTCGGGTCTGGGCGACGCTGTGGATGCTTCCCCGTTCGTTCTGGTCTTTGAGCAGTTGGGCGTGCACGGTGTGGCGCACTTCGTGAACTTTGTGGTGCTGATTGCGGCGCTGTCGAGCGCGAACGCGAACCTGTACGCGGGTGCGCGTCTGCTGCACTCTCTGGCGGCTGACGGCATGGCGCCTATCCAGCTGGCTCAGGTGAACCGCGCTGGCGTTCCGGCTCGTGCGGTATGGCTGTCGACCAGCGGCATGGTCATTGCTATTCTGCTGGCGCTGTACAGCCCGAAGGAAGCATTCCTTTCCATGATTTTCGTGATTATGGTCTGCGCGCTGACCGTGTGGGTTCTGATTCTGTTCGCCTACATTGTGTACAAGCGTGTTGAGCCTGCAACCGATGGTTTCCGCTTGTGGGGTGGCCAGTTCACTGCCGCGGTCGGTGTTCTGCTGCTTTTCGCGGTGTGGGTTGCGCTCTTCATGGTGCGCGGTTCCATGATTCCGGCTGTGGTGGGTGTGGGCTACTTTGTGGTCCTGAGCCTGCTGTACTTTGCTCGTATCCGCCACACTCACGTGATTGATGAGCAGACCTTCGTGGAGGCTCAGCAGGCAACCGGTGAGTACGACGCCATGAAGTACGACGCTGATCATGCTCTGGAGACCGCGGCGAAGCTGGGCCGTTAGGGCCTGCGGTTCTGTGTCCTGGGGGCTTTTCCCTGAGGCCTTGAGCGGGGTAGTCCGCGGCTAGTGCGGGTAATAAACGAAAAATACGGAAAATTTCTGGAATTCCTCGTAATAAACCCGTAAAAATACCGTGGGCTCCCGAAGCCGGTCTATCATGGACAGTGAACCGTATGATCTTGTATGCGTTCAAATGTCTGTGTGTTGGATGAGGCTCGAAAGCATCGTAGCTTTCGAGCCTCATCATTTTAATTTCTGAGCATATTTTTAGAGCATTAAACCTAGATAATGTGTTCATTTGTTTTATAGTGCGAACCTGTGTGAACAGCCCCCTCAAAGCGGCGGGGGAGTAGAGTTAAAACCATGCAAAGCCACGAAAACACCCCCGAAAAGAACTCCGCCTCCGAGGCTGGTACCACCGACGAACTGCTGGTGCACGTACCCGCCCGCTGGGGCGACATGGACGCCTACGGCCACGTCAACAACGTCGCCATGCTCTCGATCATGGAAGAAGCCCGCGTGGCGCTCTTCGGCCCGCCTCCGTCGTCTGGTGAGAAGCCTACCGTGGCACCGCAGCCTCCGATTCCGCTTTTTGACCTGGTTGCCGAGGGCGTGCAGGCGCTCATTGCCGAGCACGGCATCCGCTACCTGGCGCAGCTGCCCTACACCGGCGAGCCCGTACCCGTGCGCCTGAGTGTGGAGAAGGTCAGCGCCGCGTCCGTGCGTATCGGCTACTCGATTCTCTCCCCGGTGGACGGCCGCGAATGCGTGCGTGCCTTCACCGTGTTGGCGTTCTGGGATTCCGTGGCGGGGCGACTGACTCGACTGAGCCCCGAGCAGCGTGAGCTGTTGAGCTCCTACCTGCCGCAGAAGTAGAGGCTGGCGCTCCGCTGTAATAAAACGGCATTGAACGGGGGTAAGCGTATGCTTTAAATACCTTCTGCAAAGGGTGCAAAAGGTTCATTCCCGGGAGAGATAACAATGCCGTTTCACCACACTCAGGCAGGCTCCGCCGGCTGGGGTCGCCGCACGATGCGCGCCACCGGATGCGCCGCCGCCCTGCTCCTCGCCCTGACCGGCTGCTTTGGCGGTTCTAAGAGCGAAAACTCCTCGTCGACCCCCAGCCCCTCCAACACAGCTAACCACTCGAAGTACCCGCTCCCTTCCTCCACGGCGTCGCCCACGAAGAAGACCGAACCGACCGTCACCGAGACCCGGGTATCAGCCCCCGCAGAGAGCGCCGAGGCGAAGGCATCCGAATCCTCCGCACCCGCTGAGGCGAAGGAAACCCCCACCGCGGCCGCGACTCCCACCGGTGACACTCCCCGCGCGCCCGAAAAGGTAGAGGCTGAACGCGCCTCCGCAGGCGAGCGCTGCGGACACATCGGACGCAAGGGCTACCTGAAGACCGGCGCGGAAATCATCGTGCTGCGCGGTACCGTGGACTGCGCCCACGCGCTGGATGTGCTGACCGAGTACGTCACCACCCCGCGTGCTGACGACAACCTGACCCAGCATCAGGTTGCGAAGGTTCAGGACGCCACCTGCTACTGGAACCCGCAGTACGAGATGGCGGAGAACCGTCGCGAGGACCGCGGCGCCCCCGAATGCACTATTGGCGATGATGTCGCCTTCGTGGCGCGCCTGCAGAACCCGGACGCTCCCGACATCCCATTCCTCATGGATCCTGCCCGGTACGATTCCGGTGCCGGCTACTACCGTTTCAAGAGCTACGATGAGCGCACCGTCTGCGAGTTGAACGCCGCTGAGTCGACTCTGACCTGTGAGCGTCGTCTGGGCGGTCAGCTCACCGATGGTAACGGCGCGGTGGGTCGTACCTTCTCGGCGCCGGTGCGCATCACCCGCATGAATTTTGCTACGGGTGCCTACGATGAGCGCGTGGAGGATGTCGCCCCCGCGACCCTGCATGCCGAGAGCACGACTGCGAACACGCTCATGTTGCGCCCGAATAATGTGACGACGTTCCCAGCTGCTTCCGGCAAGCAGATTACCTGCTACGGTGAGCCGGAGGATGGCATGATGACCTGCCACGATGGCGGAACCTACTCGGTGCCCATTGGTGGAGGTCAGTTCTAAAACGGAGCGCGCAGGCATAATGGTTTGTCGATAGCTCAGGAGGGGCTCCCCGCAATGCCGGGGAGGCCTCTCCTTTCGTGCTCTTGGGGCTACTTCGCGAGTTCTTGAGATGTCATATCCACATAGCTAGCTCACAGGTAGCGTCTTTAGAATACTGGTTAGGAACCCGAACCGAAGACGCAGAAAGGTCACCATGCATCCGGCACAGAAGCACTCTACCCAGACTTCTTCTACTACTCTCCGCACCGCTAAGCGTTACAGCCCCGTGGCGCTCGGTGCCACGCTCCTGCTGGCGCTGTCGGCATGCTCCGGAGGCGCAACCACCGCCTCCCCGAGCGCTACCGTAGCCCCCAGCCCGAGCGCTACGAGTGCAAAGGCGACCCCGTCTCCCACTCGCACCGTAACGGTTACTGAGAGCACCCCGACTGCGGGCACTGTGCACACCCCCGCCGCGGAGGCGACCGTTACCCCTGGCACCATCACCACCGTAAGCCCTGCAACGACTGCTCAGGCGAGCGCGAAGGCGAGCTCCTCCGCATCGGCGAAGGCCGGTTCGAACGCTTCGGCGAGCGCATCGACCACCGCTAGCCTGTCCAGCTCGGATGTTCAGTCTGCTGGCGGTAGCTGCGGCAGCATGGACGCTACCGGCTACCTGAAGCACAACGGAGTTGTTCAGGTGACCTCCGGCGCGGTGGATTGCCTGTTTGCGCGTGAGCTGATCCGCCAGTTTGTGGTGCAGAACCCCGCCGAGGTGACCGATAAGGCGAATGGTGAGCGTACCGTCATGTCGGCGCGCTGCTACTGGAAGCCGGGCGACGGCGCGGATCGTGCGACCCCCGAGTGCGTGTCCCTGGATGGTGGCAGCACCGTCATTACCGTGAAGCTGACCAACTAGTTTACGACTCACACCCGGCAGGGCACACCCCAGAAGGAACCCCCCCGCAAGCACGGGTGTTAAACACAAGCGCCGCGTTGACGACTCATTCGTCAACGCGGCGCTTTCGTGTCTCGAAGCTATCTCAAGCAGCTGGCGCGGCGGGTTTTAGAGCTCCCCGCGGGTGCGGGCGGCGAGCACGTCATCCAGGCGGGCGAAGGTCGAACGCCAGGTGGTGCGCACCTCCTCGTGGACCGAGGCGGGCATGGGTCCAATCTCGATAACGATGCGGGTACCGGAGCCCACACCGTCGGCGGTAATCACGGTTTCGGGGAAGAAACGGTGACGCTGGTACACCAGCACGCTACCGGGGTTGCCCAGGTGGTCGGGCAGCTGCTCGGCGTACTCAATCTCCTTGAACGGTTCAATGCTCAAAAAGCGGCTCTGCAGAATGCAGGACACCGAGGGGTCAACCTCGTTGATCATGGACAGGCGCTGCATGCCGCCGACGACGGGCTCCACGACAACGTCGGTGGGGCGCACGTGCCAGCCGGCGGGGCCGTACCAGCGGACCAGCAGTTCGGGGTCCAGGTAGGCGCCGAAGACGTCCTCGACCGGGGCTGCGATCTCGTGGTCGAAGACGAGAAGCTCCTCATCGGGAACATGAGTGATGCTCATAGGGTTCTCCTTAAATAGGTTGAAGAGCGGGTTTAGGGCTTCTTGCCGGAGTAGTAGTTGCCGAGGAACTCGTCACGGTACTCGAAGTAGGTGCCGTCCTTGATGGCTTCGCGGGCGTCGTCCACCATGCGCACGATGAAACGCTCATTGTGGATGGAGGCGAGGGTCGCCGCCAGACGCTCGTCCGCCTTGAAGAGGTGACGCAGGTAGGCGCGGGTGTAGTGGGTGCAGGTGTAGCAATCGCAGCCCTCGTAGATGGGCGAGAAGTCCGCCTTGAAGCGCGCGTTGGTGATGTTGTAGCGGCCGGTGGGGGAGTAGACGGCGGCGTTGCGTGCCACGCGGGTGGGGGAGACGCAGTCGAAGGTGTCTACACCGTTCTCGATGCCGACGAAGATGTCGTCGGGTTCGGAGATGCCGAGCAGGTGGCGGGGCTTGGATTCGGGCAGCTCTTCGGCGCACCAGCGCACGATGGTACCGAGGTTTTCCTTCTCGAGTGCACCACCGATGCCGAAGCCGTCGAAGGGCATGGAGCCGAGATCCTGGCATGCCTTGCGGCGCAGGTCTTCGTACTGGGCGCCCTGAATCACGCCGAACAGTGCCTGGTAGGGCTTGCCCACGCGCTCTGCGGTGAGACGCTGGTGCTCAGCGATGCAGCGCAGCGCCCACAGACGGGTGCGTTCGAGCGCCTCCTCCTGGTAGCCGCGGGAGTTGTAGAGGGTGGTCAGCTCGTCGAAGGCGAACATGACGTCGGCACCAATCTGGTGCTGAACCTGCATGGACACCTCGGGAGTGAAGCGGTGAATCGAGCCGTCAATATGCGACTTGAAGTTCACGCCGTCGTCGTCAATGTGGGCGAGGCGTTCCTTGCCCTTCGCCACGTCGTCGTCGCCGAGGGGGCGGCCGTCGGCGCCCTTAGCGTCCGCGACGGTACCCATATCGATAACCTTCTTGAAGCCGGAGCCCAGGCTCATGACCTGGAATCCGCCGGAGTCGGTGAAGGTGGGTCCGTCCCAGTTCATGAATGCGCCCAGGCCGCCTGCCGCGTCGAGGATTTCGGGGCCGGGCTGCAGGTACAGGTGGTAGGCGTTGGAGAGCAGAGCCTGAGCGCCGAGCTCCTTCATGGATTCGGGCAGGACCGCCTTGACGGTTGCCTTGGTGCCCACGGGGGTGAAGGCGGGGGTCTGGATCTGTCCGTGCGGGGTGGTGATGACACCGGTGCGTCCGCGGAACTGTCCGCCGTTGGCTTCTACACGTTCAGCGCTGGGGGAGGCGGTGTCCGCCAGGCGGCTGGTGATGGTGAAGCCAAAGTCCTCGGTAGGGAAAGAATTATCTAGAACGCTCATTCTTCTCTCGATTGTTTGCTTTCCGTCTGAATGTCTACACCCTAGCCTACCGGAAAACCCCGCCTCTCTTGCCGGAGGCGGGGTTCACGAGAATTTAGCTGAGGGTAGCTGGGTTTAGCTCGCCTTAGCCGGCGAAGTCGCCGAGCATATCCACAGTCGGCACGAAGAAGAGGGTGCCGGTCACCGCAGTGCTGAAATCCAGCAGACGGTCGTAGTTGGCGCCATCCACGCCGGTGAACATGTTCATGAGCATCTTCCGGACGGTCGAGAAGGTGCTGGCGTAGCAGATGAAGTAGGTGCCCAGCTCGTTGTTACCCACGGTGCCGAAGGGCATGTTGTCGCGAATAACCTTGAAATCGTCACCGATATTGGCAATAGCGGAGTGCGAGTTGGCGGGCTTCTCGTCCTCGCTCATCTCGATGTCGTCGTGCTTGGAGCGGCCAATGACCTTCTCCTGCTCGGAGACGGGCAGGGCGTTCCACGCGGTCATGTCGTGGATGTACTTCTGCACGAACTGGTAGCTGCCGCCCCTGTACATGGGGTCGCTGTCACCGATGACGCCAAAGTATTCGCGTGCCGCGGGGGTCTGCGGGTTCTCGGTGCCGTCCACAAAACCGATGATGGAGCGGCCGTCCCAGTAGCGGAAGCCGTGCACCTCATCCAGTACCTCGGCAACATCGCGCAGAGCCGCGGTAATAGCGGACGCCATATCGTAGGCGACGGACGGCTGGGTCGCGCGGATGTGGAAGTGCAGATCGCCGGGAGTGGACACCGCGGTGTGCTTAGGGCCCCTAATCTCCTCGAACTCCACGAGCTCTTGCGGCAGCGGCTTGGGCAGATCCAGGGTCAGCCACGCGCTGTGGCTGATACCCAGCACAACGCTGGCGTTCTCGGGAGAGTAGCGGTTCGCGGCGGTGTGGTTGAGGTTAATAACGAGCCCGCAGAGGTTCTGGAACCCCTCAATGAGCGCATCCTGGCTGATGTCTTCCTTGAACTTCCACACCATGAAAATGGTGTTAGCGTTCGGGCTGGCAGTGACCTGTTGTGATTCTGAAGCAAGCATAAAGTTCACCGTACGCCTGCCTGCAAGCCCCCGCAATGAAACCAGCCCTAACCTTTCTGCACTGGTGAGAGAATGCGACGATGCGAGAACGCACCGCTGGGAGAAGATTAGGGCTGGGGCAAAGAACGGCAGCTTTTTTAGAAGCCGTGGGAGGCGAGGTCACGGGCATGCGCCAGACGCGCCGCCGTCTCAAAAATAGTCCACGCCTGCACCTGGGTGGACAGCTCCACCGGCGCACCGGGCTTCACGACCTTGCTCATCGGCTCGGTAAAGCGCGGGGAGAACTGCACGAGCGCCTTACCGCGAATCTCGTTCGGGTCAATGCCGTACTCGTTCATCGGCAGGTCGGGGTCGAACTCGCGGCGACCCTCCCACAGGGCGCGTGCGGTCGAGTACACCAGGGTGGATGCGAGCGCTCGCGCCTCATCGCTGAGCAGCGGCGAGGATGCCGCCATGCCCAGGTAGCGCACGAGAATGCCGGTGAACAGGCCGCCGTCGCCGTCACCGTGAGAGACGAGGATGCGGCGGCGAGCACCGGAGAGGAACTCCACCTCTTCGGTCATGTGCTTGACGATACCGACGATGAGGCGCTCGGCGCGCTCGGCAGGATCCACCTCGCAGGGCACACCGGATGCCGCCAAACTCAGCAGCGCACCCAGGGCGGTTCCCTGGTTGTAGGTGAATTCGCCGCGCTCGTACTCGTACTCGTCGCCGCGCACGTTCACGCCGTCAATATAGAGCGAACGTTCTGCATCCCAGAGGGTTTCATTCATCCAGTCTATGAGCGCGGCGGCAGTCTTCGGGTCGCCCGCACGCACATACGCCAGGGCGGTCGGCGCGGTCGCCGCAGCATTCACGAAATCACGCTTGGACTTGCGCCAACTCATGCCGCCCACCGGGGAGAAACCCTTCGCCAGCTGCTCGAAGAGAGCCGCGCCAGCATCCTGAGCGGCAACATCGTTCGCGCCGGTGAGCTCAATGCAGAAGGAATTCATGCGGCCCACCGCGAGGGTCAGCCACGCCATATCGTCAAAGTAGTCGTTCGCGAAGCGGCCGTAGTTACGCACGTTAATGCCGCGCAACAGCGCGCGGGCACGGTGCAGCTCCTCCTGAGCGGCGGTGATATCGCCCTCGCGCAGGTGACGCTGACCGGCATCGATCACGCAATCCAGCAGGTGCGCCTGCCACCAGTAATGCCAAGCGTTCAGGCGCTGGCTCAGCGGGCGCGGGTCCGGCACCTGCACCGAACCGATGAGGGCGCCGGGAACGCCAAGAATACGATGCACGAAGGTGTCGGTGACGCTGACGGCTGCGGCAGCGGCATGCGAGGAGGTGCGCTCGGCGTACTCGCTAATCGACTCCAGAGACTGCGCGTTGTGGGAAGACGGCTGGGAATTCATGGACCCTCTGTAGTGTGCGGTGAAGTATTACGTCTGAAATTATCCCATTTTTTGCCCTCTGAGCGCCCGGATGCTGTGGGCGGGCTCTCGGGTGTGATCCCTCTTCGAGAGCCCGCCAAGAAGATGCACCGCAGGGAACGGGATGAACGACACTCAAAAACCGCTTAGGCGGCGGCAGCCAGCGAACGTCCGCTGTACAGATCCACCCGCTCACCGGTGATGGGGTGCTCAAAGTGCAGGCTATACGCCAGCAACTGCAGCGGGTACTCGGGGCGGTCGGGCGCGTCGGGTAGCACCTGCGGGTAGAGCACATCGCCCAGAATGGGGGAACCTAAAAGGTTCAGGTGCGCCCGCAGCTGGTGCGTCTTGCCGGTGTGAGGAGCCAAATCGTAGAGCGCCCATTCTCTATTCGGTTCGGTGCGCCAGCCCTCAACCGCCTGCGCGCTCGGGGTGAAAGTCCGCAGAATCTTCGCGGTTGTCAGCGTATTCGGCTCCACGCCCTGCGCCGCGCACTGTTCCTCAGAAAACTGCTGAACCTGCAACTGATCGCGAATCTTCTGAATATGCGAACGCACCTGCAGGCCCTCCGCACTCAGCGCCCGCTCCGCGGCGGCGGGGTCGGCGGGCACCGGCGCTACGGCGCGGTAGGTCTTCGACACCTGACGATGCTGAAACATCATCTGGAAGGGACGGCGCGCCTCCACGGTCTTAGCAAAAAGCAACACGCCCGCGGTCGGGCGGTCCAGGCGGTGAATCGGAATCAGCAGCGGGTTCTGCTCGCGCACCCGCAACTTGGTCAGCGCAGTCTGCGCAATATAGGAACCGCGCGGGGTGGTCGGCAGAAAATGCGGTTTATCAATCGCCAGCACGTGCTCATCCTCGTAGAGCACCGGCATGTCCGAGGGCAGCTCCGGTTCGTCGGCAAGCTCGCGGAAGTACCAGATGCGCTCGCCCGGCATGTAGGGGCTATCGCTGGTCAGGATTGTGCCGTCGTCCAGGTGCACCTCGCCAGTGTCGAATCGGGCGTGAATAATCTGCGGGTCGTTCGGGTAGAAGCGCGCAATCAGATAGTCCGCAATGGTCGCCGGGGCGGTGCTATTCGGGAAGAGCTCGACGGGGAGCTCCTCTAGGTGCGGCAGAATCAGCTGAATCGGGTCGATGCCGTTCTTCTGAGCCAGGGGAGGGGTCAGGAGGCGTCGGTGCGTGCGGCGTGCAGGCTTCGCCTGGTAGTTTGCGCCGGGCTGTGTACTGGGTTGCGTGCGGGTGGTGTTCTGTGCGGGCATGGCTCTACTCTACCGCCTGCGCGGGGCTGGTCGGTGACGGCTCAGATGAGCAGAGCTGAACCGGGCTGTCTACCGGATGAGGCGGGTGGAAATAATGCCGTGGGTCTGGCTGTGGGGTTGCGAAAATCAGTTTTGTCTGACACTCATGCACGTTTGTGTGAATGCGTGGAGCAAAAAACGAAAACTTCACAAATTTTTGAAATTATTGGACATTTAATTTAAAAAAGCTGCATTAATTTTACAAAAAACAGTGTTTAAGTGCGGTATTTTCGAAAATGCTGTCAAATCAGAAACTAATAACCCTCAATTTAGCCCCTGTGGTTTTTCTAAGTATAAAAGATGTAAAGCAATTAAAGACCTGCTAACCTTGGCATCCTACGTCATAAACACCTTAATAAAGGCTGGAAACCGCCTTAAAGCGGTACGATTAAGACACAGAAGTTCGAAATGTCGAACGAAGGGGTCGAAATGGGACAGAAACAGCGCAAGGATGCAGAGATTAAAGGAACAGCCCCGATGACAGCGATGCAATCGGACAATTCTCAAACACCGGAAAATAAAGCAGGAGAGGTTATGGAACATTCACAAAAGAATGCAGAGCCTCGCACCGGTGCCCTGCGCATGGAACCGCACGAACGCGAAGAGCAAATTCTGAAAATTGCTGCAGAACATTTCACTCGCCGCGGCGTGCTCGGTGCCTCCATGAGCGCTATTGCCCGCGATGCAGGCATCACCCGAGCCCTGCTCTACCACTACTTCCCCGGCAAGGATTCCCTGGCGGCAGCCGTCACCCGACGCGAGGCCAACGCGGTCCTTGAGGCTCTTGGCGAGCACCACGAAAACCCCGAGGAAGCACTCCGCAGGGCACTGCGCACCTACTTCCTCGTCGTAGCCGGTGTCCCCACCCCCGGTGGGGAAGACTTCCCGAACAACCCCACCGACTACCTCGAGTGGATGCTCGAGCGCACCGGCATGCCGATTAATGACCGCACCCGCGTCATCCTCGGAGGCTGGTTGCAGCTCGTCGATTACTTTGCCCTGCACGTCGTGCAGCTCAACCCCCGCGATCAGCGCACCGTTCGCTCCCGCGGTCTCGGACTCGAAGAAGCTATCGACCTGTGCTTGGGCGCCGTGGACACCCTCACCGGCGGCTACTAATCACCTCAAGAGGTGACAGGTCAATGTAGGACTTCCCGCTCCGATGTTTGGTTATGTGCTCCACGGCAAAGGCGACGTGGACATCCGGGCGGTTATTCCTCCACCACGCCGCTTGCGACGTGGTGGACTCCGGGAACACCACCCGGTTCGTGAGTAGGGAAACATAATGCCCCGTACCCCCTTTCCGTGAGGGTACGGGGCATTATGATGCTCAGATTTTGTGATGTTCAGGTTGAGGTTAAAGGAATTGTTTTAATGTAAGGCTGAGCTTGAGGTTCTGCCCAGTCTAAATGGAGCGGCGCAGCGACAATCCGCGAACCGTCGCATAGAAACCCTGCGCCTGTAGCGCCGCACGCAGCGCCTCCATCGGATGCTCCACAACCTCGCTACCGGAGGCGCTCAAAGTATGGGTACCCAAAAGCTCCACATCGTTGACCTTCTCCACCGAAATCTTCTCCGCACCACCGGCGGACACCAGGCGCGCCAGCGCGGGGGCCGCCGCCTCCAGGAGTATCGGGTCGGTCGTAAATGCTAGCAGGGTCTTCGCCCCGCGCTCCACATACAGCACCGGGGCGCCGTCCACCAGCACCACGCAGGCGCCCGCCTTACGCGCCGGGCGGTGCTTCACCGTGCCCTCACCCTCGTGCGCAAAGGAGGGAATCGCGGGCCAGCTCAACGCCGCACCGTACGGGTTCGCCGGGTCGGTCGCCGCCAACAGAGTTACCGTGAACGTGCCGTACACCTGCTCGGTATCGGTACGCTGCGGGGTGTAGGCGCTCGCACCGAAACCCTGTGGACCTGCGGGAATACTGAGATTATCGGCGGCGGAACGCAACAGATCCACCGTCGCCGGGGCGGCAAACTGAGCCGCGCCCAAACCCTCAATAAAGTAGCCGCGACGCACCAGCGCACGATCCTCAGCCGCCGAATAAATCCGGTACAGCTGCGAGAACCCGCCGGCAGAATCCTCCACCTGCAGGCACCCGCGAGTCAGCACACCGTAGCGGTCCAGCAGCAGGTCGGCACGTGCGAGCGCCGCAACCGTTGCTTCCACAGGCTCCTGAAGGAGTGTGTCCACGCGCGAGAAACGGCCGCTATCCTGCGGGGCAACAGCGGGAGTGGCGGCATGGAAGCCACCGCGTAGGGAACGCAGGCCGCGCCCGGTGGTAGCGCCGTATCCGCTAGTCGGTGCCGAATATCCGCCGGAACTATAGCTGTCAGCACCGTAGCCGCTCGCCATGCCGTTACCCATGGAGGCGCGCGCCGCCGCAATACGACCCGCGCCGCGGCGACCCACCCGCGACAGACGCGCGGGAGCCGCCGGCGTCGGATGTGCACTGCGAACGCCCGCAAGCATTGCCCGAACCGGCGCGAAACTATCGTTCGTCACCGCACCAGCCCACACCAGACGCCACAGCGCCGCCGAAACCTCCGCCGCATCCGGGAAGGTCACCACCTGACCGGTGGGCGCCGCCGCACTCATCAGCTGCGCCACCCGCTCACGCAGCGCCGGCACGAACAGGCCGCCGTGAGCCAGCGCCTCATAGATCGCGTGCTCCAGCGTGCCAGGAGTCTGCAATGCCTCCCAAAGCTCGGGGTTCTCCGCGCGCAGCAGCTGCTCCGGGTAGTCCTCGCCCAGAGTCAGCGAAGAACTCTCGCTCAAATGCAAGCGAATCCAGCCGTCAGACTTCTGTGCGCTACCGCCACCGAGCTGCCCCGCGCCGGTGAAGAACACCCTGCCGCTTGCCATAAGCTCGTCCAGCATGTGCGGCTGGTAGCCGGGCACTCGCGCCGGCAGAATCAGCGTCTCCAGGGCGGAGGCGGGGACGCGTACACCCGCCAGCTGGTCGATGGCGGTGAGCAGGTCCTCTATTGCGGTGGCAGAGTTTTCGGTGGCGTTTTCTGCGCCGTTTTCAGCGGCAGGGCTGAGGGGTACCGCCCTCTCGCCCACCACCGTGGCGGTGCGGCGGGAGGGGAGGAATGCACCGTAGGCGCTCGCCTCCGGCAGGGTCTGTGCAACCCGTACCGATAAAGAACGAACGTTCTGCCAGGAAGGTAGGAAAGCGCCATAGACCTGCGCCGATACCGGCTCAATCTCCTCACGTAGCGCCGCCAGGGAGCGGGCACGAATCGTACGCAAAACCTGCGCATCCACCCACTCAACACCGACCGCACCGGGCGTGCGCAACACCTCGGGCAGGAACTCACCGGAGCTCAAGCGGCGCTGCTGCTGAAGGCGCTGCAACACCGGGGTCAGTACACCCACACCCACCGGAGTCAGGCGCGAAAAATGCTCCGCCGCCTGCAGTGCCGTAAAAGGAATATGGGTGCGCGCGTAGCGAGACACCAGGTCCTCAAGAGGCTCCGCGACCGGCTCCAAGAGGGCAGTAGGAAGCGCCGCGGCGGGCATAATGCCCAGCCCATCGCGCAGGCGCGCGGCATCCTCAACCACCGCGTAGTACAGCTGCGGCTTGGCGTTCTCCTCGGCGGTATCATCGGCAGTTCCCATGAACGAGAACGCGCGGCGCGAGCGTACCAGCTCCTCCGCTAGGGCACGCGCCTGCTCCGTGCTGGCGTGTGTGCCGTACTCCTCGCCGTAGTTTTCGGAGTCCTCATGCTCAGCGCCGGGCGCCTCAGCCTGCGGGTTGTCAGAGCGCAAACGCAGGCTCAACTCCTCCGCGCTCAACGGACCCAGCTGACGCAAAAGATCCGCAACACCCTCCACCCCGGAGGCGCGGTAACGCTCACCGGTGCGTTGCAGGCGTTGCTGAGTCTGCACCAGCACCGCCGGATCCAGCAGGTCACGCAGACCGCTCGAACCCAGCAGTTCAGCCAGTAGCGCCGGGTCCAGCGAGAGCGCGGCGGCGCGGCGTTCGGCGGCGGGTGCGTCGCCGTCGTAGAGGTGCTCAGCAACGTACTCAAAGAGCAGAGTGCGCGCAAAAGGCGAAGGCTCGTTCGTCTCAACCTCCAGCATGGACGCCGCCCGAGACTGCAATGAGCGGTGCACCTGAACCAGCGCCGGAACATCGTACACGTCCTGCAGGCACTCGCGCGCCGTCTCCAAAAGCACCGGAAAATCAGGGTACTTACGCGCTACATCCAGCAGCTGCGCCGCACGCTGACGCTGCTGCCACAGCGGGGTGCGCTTACCCGGATCACGGCGCGGCAACAGCAGGGCACGCGCCGCATTCTCACGGAACCGAGACGCAAAAAGCGCCGAATCGCCCACGCGTTCGGTGACAATCGCCTCCAGCTCGTCCGGGTCAAAGAGGAACAGGTCAGCGCCGGGCGGCACATCCTCCATGGCGGGTAGGCGCAGAATCAGGCCGTCATCACTCGCCATGACCGAGGCATCCACCCCGTACCGCTCCTCAATGCGGGCACGCACCGCCAGCGCCCAGGGAGCGTGCACACCGTAGCCCAGCGGCGAGTGCAGGACCACGCGCCAATCGCCCAGCTCGTCGCGGTGCCGCTCCACAATCATGCGGGTATCGGAGGGAACCGCCCCCGTGGATTCGCGCTGCTCACGCAGGTAGGCGAGCAGGTTATCGACCGCCCAGGTGTCCAGCCCGAGCTGTTCGAGCTGCTGGCGGGCGGCGGCGCTATCGGTGGCATCCAGGCTGGAGAGGGCGCGCGTGAACGCACCCGTCTGCACACCCAGGGCGTAGGGGCGGCCCATGCGGTCGCCGTGCCAGAAGGGCAGGCGCGCGGGCTGACCGGGTGCGGGGGAGACCCGCACCGCGTCGTGCGTAATTTCTTCGATGCGCCAGCTGCTCGCGCCCAGGGTAATGACCTCGCCGGCGCGGGATTCGTACACCATTTCTTCGTCGAGCTCACCCACGCGCTTGGGGCCGCGCTCCTCATCGCCGCCGACCAGATAGACCGGGAAAAGGCCGCGGTCGGGAATCGTGCCGCCGCTGGTGACGGCGAGGCGCTGCGCACCGGGGCGGCCCTCAATACTGCCGGAGGGCGCCTCCTCGGTGGGGGTGCGGTCCCAGATGATGCGCGGGCGCAGTTCGGCGAACTCGTCGGAGGGGTAGCGTCCGGCGAGCATCTCGAGCACGGAGTCGAAGAGGGCGCGCGGCAGCTCGGCGTAGGGGGCGCTACGGCGTAGCGCCTCGTACCAGGAGTCCACGCTGATGGGCCCGAGGGCGCAGGCGGCGACGGTCTGCTGTGCGAGCACGTCCAGGGGGTTGGTGGGGACGGTAAGCGGCTCGAGGGTTCCGCTGCGCATGCCGGCGAGGGTGACGGTTGCTCCGAGTAGGTCGCCGCGGTGCTTGGGGTAGAAGAAGCCGCGCGAAATTTCGCCCACGCGGTGTCCGGCGCGCCCCACACGCTGCAGTGCGGAGGCGACCGAGGGCGGCGCCGCCACCTGAATGACAAGGTCCACGTGGCCCATATCGATGCCCAGCTCCAGGGAGCTGGTGGCGACCACACAGCGCAGGGTTCCGCCCTTGAGCGCCTCCTCGATGAGGGTGCGCTGCTCCTTGGATACGGAACCGTGGTGCGCGCGGGCGAGCGGCGGTACTTCGGCGATATCAGAGATGCCTGCCGCGTAGTCTTCGGGACTGATGCCCTGCTTCGCGAGGACGCGGCGCAGGTGAATATCGTTGAGTGCTGCGGTGAGCTTTTCCGCTAGTCCACGCGAGTTAACGAAAACAATCGTAGAACGGTTCTTCTCAATATGGTCGACGATGCGTTCCTGCACACGCGGCCAAATGGAAGTCTCAGGGCGCGCGCTATCAGGAGTTTCGCGGAGTGATTCTTCCGGGATAGTGAGCGTATTTTTGGGCGCGGCGTTATCACCCTCCTGCGCCGGGTTCACCTGCCCGGCTTCCTGCCGTGCTATTTGACCAGGGAACACGCCAATGGCATCTTCGAGCGTGTAGGGCACGCTCGCCGGGGCGTTTGTGGCGCTGGAAGCAGGCTGCGCTGTACCCTGCGGCGAGCCGCTAGAAGCTGAGCCCGCGCCTCCCTGCATCTCCGAGGGTGTGTATTCTGAGGGCGCGTAGAGCCCCTGCCCGTAGTCGTTGGCGCCTCCGAGCGCCGCCATATCGGGCACGGGCACACTCAGGCGCAGGTCCCATTCTTTGGCAACCGGGCGGCTCATGATGGTCACCGGCTGAATGCCACCGAGGAACCGGGCGACCGCCTCCGGGTTTTCGACGGTTGCGGAGAGACCAATGCGCTGTGCGGGCTTTTCGAGGAGCGCATCGAGGCGTTCGAGGGATACTGCCAGGTGCGCGCCGCGTTTGGTGGCGGCAAGGTTGTGAATCTCGTCCACAATCACGGTGGTCACGCCGGCGAGGGTGTTGCGGGCGGCGCTGGTGAGCATGAGGTAGAGGGATTCGGGGGTGGTGATGAGAATGTCGGGTGGGTTGCTGATGAGTTGGCGGCGTTCGCGTGCGGGGGTGTCGCCGCTGCGCACGCCCACGGTGATGCTCGGCTCGCCAGTGTCGTTGCCGCTCAGGCGGGTGATTCCGGCGAGGGGCGCGCGTAGGTTGCGTTCGACGTCCGCACCGAGTGCTTTGAGGGGTGAGATGTAGAGGATGCGCGTGCCGCCCGCGGTGCCGGTTTCGTGTTCGCGGTGGAGGGCGTCGAGTGCCCAGAGGAAGGCGGCGAGGGTTTTGCCGGAGCCGGTGGGGGCGATGATGAGGGTGTTGTTGCCGTTGCGGATGCTCTCCCAGGCGCCTTCTTGGGCGGCGGTGGGTGCGCTGAAGGTGGCGCGGAACCAGTCGCGTACGGGGGCGGAGAAGTGGGAGAGTGCGTCGGTCATGTATCTATTATGGCGGGGTTTATGGTGTGCGCCTCTTGAATTGTTGGGGGCTGGGGGAGGAAGATGTGCTTGACAGGTTCCCAACAAGCCCATAATGTTTTACTTGTAAAGTAATCGATTGAGAGAACAACACAAAGGAGCACCACCATGACCCGCCTGAACGACGAACAGCTCATCAACCTCTTCCACGAGCCGCGCACCGTCTCCTCCTTCACCGAGGAGCCCGTCACCGACGAGCAGCTGCGCCGCATCCAGGAGCTCACCTTCTACGGCCCCACCGCCTTCAACAGCCAGCCCCTGCGCATCACCTGGGTCAAGAGCCCCGAGGCACGCGAGCGCCTCGTCGCACACCTGGCTGACGGCAACAAGGCTAAGACCCAGGCGGCACCGGTGACCGCAATCCTCTCCGCAGACGCGAACTGGGTAGAGCACGCTGACACCTTCAACCCCAACGCTGCTGGCTTCATCAAGGGCTTCTACACCACCGAAGAACTCGCCACCCCCGCCGCTGAGCTGAGCGCTCACCTGCAGGCAGGCTACTTCATCACCGCAATCCGCGCCCTCGGTCTGGATGCCGGCCCCATGACCGGCGCAGACTTCGCTGGCATCAAGAAGGAATTCTTCGCGGACAACGCAGAGATCCCTTTCCTCGTCGTCAACATCGGTCACGGCGAGGCTCCCGCATACCCGCGCGGTGCACGCTTCAGCCACGATGAGGTTGCCCGCTCCCTCTAAGAGTACGCGGCTACCGCATAGCTAAAGCTAAACCCTAGATTTAGGCTTATAGATAGTTCAAGGGCGGTTCCCCATCGCGGGGAACCGCCCTTGAACTATATGTGAACTATATGCGCACACAACGTGCCAGAGATGTTGTCACATCTGCAATGCCGCGTTAGCGGGCACCAAACTGACCCACCGACAGCTGCGGAACAGACGAGGAACACGCGGTCGTATCCAGCGGAACAATCACGCCACCGGAACCGGAGGGAAGACCCACCAGGAAGCCCTGAACCGGGCGGCTACCGCAATCGTCGCCGAAGCGTGCCGGGTACACCGAACGCAGTACCGCGGTGGTGCTATCGCCGGGGTTGAGGGTCACACCCGCAGGGTTCATGTACTCGTCGGAGGTGGAAGCCTCACGACCAACCCAGGTTCCCGAAGGACCCGCATGGACCACGCGCGGGTAGCCGCGCAGGGTGCAGGGGGAGTTCGAGGAGTTCTGGAAGTACAGGGTGTAGTTTCGGGCGCCGGGGGAGCCTTCTCCAATAGCAACCGAAACGTTCAGGTCGTCCAGATCGCACTGGGTCGGTCCCTCAGCAGCGGTGTTGTTGGAGGAGTTAGAGGACTTCTCCGAAGAGCTCGAGGAATTCGAGGAGTTGGAAGAATTCGACGAGTTCGAGGAACCGGAGGAGTTCGAAGAGTTGCCCGAAGAGCGAGAACCCGACTGTGAAGACGAGTCTGAGCCCTTCTGGGAGTCCTGCTGAGAATCAGAGTCGTCCGACTTGTTCTGCTCGGAACCCTCGTGGGAGGACTCAGAAGAATGAGAGTCAGAGCTCTGCTTCGACTCGTGAGTCTCGGTGTGGGAAGAAGACTCAGAGTGCTCAGAGGAAGACCCGTGGTGTTCCGCGTCGGGGGAGTTCACCACGGTAATGGAGCCCGGGGTCACCGAAGGGGTAGCCCCGTCGGAGGCTACTCGAATCGTGCCGGGCTTGACCGAAGCCGAAGCGCTCGGCTGTGCCGAGGTACCTTCAGCTTCCTGACCGGCCTGGGACGCGCCGCATCCACTGAGCGCTAGCACGCAACAGAGGAGGGTGGTTGATGCGAGTACCTGAGCCGATTTAAACATGATTACATCGCCGCCTGCATTTGGATTTCTGCTCCGTCCATACCGGGGGCGTACTCGACCTGGCAGCACAGGCGAGAGTACTCGTTGGCGACATCGTCGACCATGTCGAGCAGGTCCTGCTCAGCTTCGGTGCGCTCACCGGAAGCTGCGAAGTGCTCGGGGTCGATGAAGCCGTGGCAGGTAGCGCAGGATGCGTTACCACCGCAGGTTGCGAGGACCGGCACGCCGTTAGCCTGGAGGGTTTCCAGGAGGGTGTGGTGGTCTTCCCACTGAATGTCGTAGTTTACGCCTGCTTCGTCAGTGACCTTAATCGTTACGCCCATGCGTTCTCCTTCTTCTGTAGTGATGCGTTTCTATTGTAGAGGTAGGGGCTGTTATTCACCGTACTTTGTGGCGCATCCCCAACCCTACCGTCACGCATATCACGGGAACGCATATTAATTTTTATGCTGAGTAGCATGTCTGTATTGCCCCCAGTCTACCCCGTATTGCCCTGACAACGCGGGATATTGGCGCCAATGAATACTGCCCCCAGATGCAAAGACATGCTGGGGGCAGTATAAAGAACCGGCACGCGGGTGCGCTTTAACGGTGACGAAGACCTACTCGGATTCCTTCTCCGCGCTCTTCTCGGCGTCCTGCTTTTCTGCGCTGTGGTCATCAGTATTCTGGACGCTTCGTCCCGGACCGCGCACAATACCTCGCACGCTATCGCGCGGGTCGGCGTAGCGCAGGTCAATACCGAAGGTATTGCGGATCTGGCGTGCCGAGTTCAGGTGCCAACGCTGCGAATCCGAGGGAGTCACCGAGGTGACCGCCTTCTGCCCCGGAGCCAGCTTCTCGTGGCGGATATCGTAGTGCTTACCACCCATGGTGATGGTGAAGCCGTGCTCCTGCAGTAGCTGCACGAACGCATCCACATCGTGCGGGATCTTGCGACCGCGCTGCCTCTTCGTGCCGCTCATCCTCGGCTGCGATTCGAAGGGGTTACGGCTGGGCGCGGTGCCGCGACTAATACGAATCACCTGCTGGTCGGAGTGCGAGAACTCCACCTGGTAGCCGTTGAGCGAGTACACGGTGCGGCTACTGCCAGGAATCGGGCGGCGGTCCTCAGCCTCATCGAGAATGCGGGCAATATACTCGCCGGTCAGACCGAGCGCCTTGAGCTGAGCCTGAGCCTCCGGGGAGAGCTGGTAGCCTCCCGCGAGGGCCTGCAGCGGGCGTAGCGCGAGTACCTCGGCGGTCAGGGGGTTGAGCACCACCTGGTAGCCTTCCTCCTCATGCGTATAGAGGGTGACTTCGCGGCCGTAACGGTTCTCCTGCGCGCTCTCCTGAACCACGGTGCTTGCGGGCGATTCGATGATGTCCAGTAGCAGCTCGTAGGTGAGGCCGTGGCGCATCATGTAGTCCATCACGCCGGGGAGCACACCGTAGATGCGGCGGCGCGGCGGCACGTCGCCGTAGAATTCCTTCTCGATGCGTGCGGCAATACGCTGGTTCTCCAGAGGCACCTCGGTCAGCGGGATAAGGCGCTGGTTGGAGGGGCGAATCTTGGCGCGTGCGGCGGCGGGCTTGGGTGCCTGACGGTAAGCGTCCACGAGGGCCTGCTGCTGTTCCACGAACTCCTGGGCAATGAGCGGCAACAGGGTGAAGTAGAGCTCTGCCGCTTCGGGCTTGAGCGCGCCGTTCTCATCGAGCAGAGAGGCGCCATCCTTAGCGAATAAATCCCACGGCTTATCGCTTGCAGTGTTCTCTTCGGAACCCTGATTATCCCGGTAGCTATAGGCGGCTAGGGAGGCAAGCTCCTGCAGGCGAACGTACACCTCAAGAGGAACGGTAATCTGCTTCGCGGACATTATTTCTCCTCCTCAGTAGTGTTTTCTGCCTGGGTTGCCTTATCTTCTGCCTGCTTCGCCAGGGTGTTGCTGAGCTCATCGAGCTGCGCCTTACGCAGGGCTTCCGCGTGCAGGTGATGGAAATCCGGGGTCTTCGCCAGAGCCAGAACGGTCCGCTCATCCGGCGAGATTGCAATTTCCAGACCCTGCGCCGCGTAGATGCGGGTCCAGCCGTCAGCCATGCGCACGCTTTCGGGGCTGTTCAGCGTCTGAAGCATCAGATCGAAAACGAACGGCGGGTTCTTCTTCAGGAAGGTGCGGGCGCGCTCGCTGAACTCAAGCTCCAGGGCATTGAGCGAAGTGTATTCGCCCTGCGCCAGGGATGCCTGCGCCGCCTCGTTGTAGTCGGCGTCGTATTCGTCGATCACGGTAATGACTTCCGCGGAGGCGGTGTTCACGTCAACGCGGTAGTCATCGTGCGTGAAGCGGATGGTCCAGTCGTTGATGCGTTCCGCTTCGCCTTCGCGCAGGATGGTGCGCACGAGTTCTTCGCTGATGTTTTCGCGGTCGAGGCGGGCGCGTAGGCTCGGGCGCAGGCGGTAGCTGCGTTCGCGATCCTCGGCGGTAACGCCGCGAGGCGCTGCGGCTACCGGCTCTACTGCTGGCTGAGCGGCGGGTGCACTCGGGGTGGGCACGGCAAGCTTCGGCGCACCCGGTTTCGGCGCGGTCGGCTTCGGCGCGGTCGGCTTCGGGGCTGCGGGCGCACTCGGCAAGGACTGGGCGAGCACCGGCTGATCTTCAACGGCTGCCTGCTCGGTTGCCGCTGCCGACTGGTTAGATTCCGCGGCGGCGGCTTCGGCAGCTTCTTCTGCTGCCTGCTGACGGGCGCGCAGACCCTCCAGGTACTCTTCGATGCGCGGCGGTCGGTAGGTCAGCGTGGACTTGCGGAACATACCGGGGGAGGGTGCGCCGGGAGTCGGCACTGCAGGCTTGGGAACGGTAGGCTTGGGCGCAGCGGGCTTGGGCGCTGCGGGGGCAACCGCGGCGGGCGTCGGAACCGTCTCTTCTGCAACCGCCTCTGCGGGGGCTTCCACAGATGCTTCTTCCGGCACTCCGAGAGCCGGGCTGGGCGCCTGTGCCGCACGTGCCGCAAAGAGTGCGGGGGAGGGCGCCGGCTTGGGTGCAGCAGGCTTGGGGGCTGCGGGCTGCGGAGTATCTGCTGCGCTAACTTCAGCATCCTCAGTTGCGGCAGGTTCGACAGAAATAGTTTCAACCTCAGCCTCAACCCCAGTAACAGGGTCTGCGGCAGCTTCGGCTACCTGCAGCTCGTCCTGCTCCTCTTCTGCAGGCTCTTCCTCGCCGCGACGCAGGGCGGCGACAAGTTCCTGACGGGAGGTATAAGGAATGATTTCCTCGGGTGAGTCGATATATCGGGGGAAGTTCTCGTAGAGAATCTTCGCCGCGGCCTCAAAGAGTTTCTCCGTGGTGGTGTTGGCGGCGGGTGCGCAGGGGCAGAGAAGTTCCCGACGCTGCGCGTCATAGAGGGACCAGTGGGCGCATCGTTCGGTGGGCGGGAAGTAGTCGAGCGTTCCCAGGTCGGCTATGTCGATGAGCGCACCTATCAGGGACTGCGGAATGGATAGCTGTGCCATAGTGCTCCTTCGCGTTGTCTGCTCTCCAGCCTATGTGTGGAGGGTCCTCTTTCCATCGTAGGCGTTTTTTGGCGGGTGTGCCCCGGAGCACGTCATCTGGGAGCATAAATCTGTGGATTCACAGGTTGAGGCGCACTTTTAGTGCAGTTTTTGGGCGCGGATGCGGCGGTCGGTGGAGCGTCTTCGCTACACCTCTATATAGGTATCTCTGCATGCCGCAGCTTCTACACGTCTGTAGTTTCTGTATGCTGTGTTTCTGCATACCGCGCCGTCTGCCGAGTGAGTGGCGCCTTCTGCACACAACTTCTGGGTACACAAAAAATCCCCGGTTCCGAAGAACCGGGGATCGGTGGTGCGCCCGAAGGGATTCGAACCCCCAACCTTCTGATCCGTAGTCAGATGCTCTATCCGTTGAGCTACAGGCGCATGTTCCTCGCTTCGGATTTCTTCAACCCGTCGCGGCAACAGGTACTACTATACGGATGTCCTCGAGGGCGTGCAAGCCGAAAATCTCGAAATCTACCCAAATTCCCCTCCGAAGGAGTCGAAAATACCCCGTTTTGCCGCATGATTCCGCGGTTTTTGTGTTCGCAAAATTTTTTCAAAATATTTTTGTTTCGCTCCAAAACCTGCCCTGGAACCGCCCGAAACACCCGCCTCGACCCTGCAGAATCACTCAAAAATACTTCAAAAAATCTTTTCGCCCCAAAAGAATGTGATGCGCGGAACGTAAGAAATAGCGTCATAGAGGGGTGTTCGGGTCATTAATGCGTTATTCTGTAAGCATCACGAGGAAGTGGAGACTGTCCAAGCGTGCATATTCACGATTATTTGCACGCTTGTAGTGTTTAACTGCTTCTTTGTTACTGCAGACCTATCCGGATCAACGTAGTATCCGGGCCACCGATTGAAGGGGAAAACGTCAATGGCTGACACCTCAACTCGTACTCTCTCTGCTGAGCTCGAAAAGGAGCTGCAGAGTGCACCCACTACCCACCAGGGCCTTCTGGATTGGGTTCGCGAAGTTGCGGCCCTGACCCAGCCCGCACACATCTACTGGGTCGACGGCACCCAGGAAGAATACGACCGCCTGGCACAGGAACTGGTCGACGCTGGCACCTTTGTTCGCCTGAGCGATCACGAATTCCCGAACTCTTACGCAGCTTTCTCTGATCCCGATGACGTGGCACGCGTCGAGGAGCGCACCTTCATCTGCTCCGAGACCGAAGAGGGTGCAGGCCCGACCAACAACTGGCGTGACCCCGTCGAAATGAAGCAGACCCTCTCCGGTCTGTTCGAGGGCTCCATGCGCGGTCGCACCATGTACGTCATTCCCTTCGTCATGGGCTCCCTGAAGGCTAAGAACCCCAAGATCGCTGTTGAGCTGAGCGACTCCGCATACGTTGTCTGCTCGATGCGCATCATGGCGACCATTGGTAAGGACGTTCTTGCCAAGCTGAACGAGACCAACGGCTTCTTCGTCAAGGCTCTGCACTCTGTTGGTGCACCCCTGGAGCCCGGTCAGGAAGACGTTCCCTGGCCCTGCAACCCCGAGAAGTACATCGTCCAGTTCCCCGAGACCCGCGAGATTTGGTCCTTCGGCTCCGGCTACGGTGGTAACGCACTGCTCGGCAAGAAGTGCTACGCACTGCGTATCGCATCCGTTATCGGTCGCGACGAGGGCTGGATGGCAGAGCACATGCTCATCCTGAAGATGACCAACCCCGAGGGCAAGGTTCGCTACATCTCCGCAGCGTTCCCCTCGGCTTGCGGTAAGACCAACTTCGCAATGATGGAGCCCACCATTGACGGCTGGAAGGCTGAGATGGTCGGCGACGACATCGCATGGATTGAGTTCGACGAGAACCACCAGGCACGCGTGGTCAACCCCGAGGCTGGCCTGTTCGGCGTGGCACCGGGTACCGGTTACTCCACCAACCCGAACGCTATGAAGGCTATCGCCAAGGGCAACACCATCTTCACCAACGTTGCACTGACTGACGACGGCTCCGTCTGGTGGGAGGGCAAGACCGACGAGGCTCCCGCACACCTGATTGACTGGACCGGCAAGGACTGGACCCCCGAGTCCGGCCGCCCCGCAGCTCACCCGAACTCCCGCTTCTGCACCCCCGCATCCCAGGTCGACATGCTCGCTCCCGAGTACTACGACCCCGAGGGTGTGCCGCTGAGCGCTATCGTTCTGGGCGGTCGCCGCAAGACCACCGTTCCGCTGGTTTCTGAGTCTGAGAGCTGGGAGCAGGGCGTGTTCCGCGCTGTCACCCTGTCCTCTGAGACCACCGCGGCCGCTAAGGGTGCTGTCGGCGTGATTCGCCGCGACCCGATGGCAATGCTGCCCTTCATTGGTTACAACGCTGGTGACTACTTCAAGCACTGGATTGACCTGGGCAAGAAGCACGGCGCTGAGAACATGCCGAAGGTCTACTACGTCAACTGGTTCCGCCGCACCCCCGATGGCGGCTTCGCATGGCCCGGCTTCGGCGAGAACTCTCGCGTCGTGAAGTGGATCTTCGACCGCCTGGACGGCAAGGCTGGCGGCCA
The DNA here is from genome assembly GCF_964210535.1 of Rothia mucilaginosa. GTDB lineage: Bacteria > Actinomycetota > Actinomycetes > Actinomycetales > Micrococcaceae > Rothia > Rothia mucilaginosa_F. Next base: position 18,509 of record NZ_CAXOMR010000004.1, on the reverse strand, counting down.
GGAGACCTTCCTGGGCACCGTTCCCACCAAGGAAGACCTGGACCTGACCGGCCTGGAGATTTCCGAGGATGAGCTGAAGGCTGCTCTGGCTGTCTCGAAGGAAGAATGGGCTGCTGAGCTGCCCGGCATCGACGAGTGGCTCGAGAAGTTCGGCGACAAGCTGCCCGCTGAGGTTCGCGAACAGCGTGACGCTCTGGCGAAGGCTCTGGAGGGCTAAGACACTCCAGCTAATACCTAAGGTTTAGCGCCTTGAAGGGGCGGAATCTCCCGGTGAGATTCCGCTCCTTCCTTCCGTTTATGGGGCTCGTTTGAATCCCTGTCAGATGGGAGGTGATGAGTCGTCTCTCGGAGAGCTGTGAGTGTAAGGCTATGCAGTCCATCTGCTCTTGAGAAATACTCTAAAGATATCGGGAAGGCTACGAGAGCATGATTATGGCTGGCCCTGATTTCTTGCCCTCTCGCTACCCCTATACAATGCCAATGTAAGATTTTGAGCGCTCTGAGCCTATGTCTGAGCCCAGGCAGGTTTAGAGCAATAGTTGCCGCCTATGTAGAGGTGGCGGTAACACGAGAAGGATAGAAGGAGTATCCATGCGTTTGACAGCATTCTCGGATGTCTCGCTCCGCGTTCTGATGCTCCTGTCTGCCCTGGAGCCCGGTCAGAAGCTTTCCACTCAGAAGATTGCTGAGGGAGTGGACACCCCCTACAACCACGTGGCGAAGGCTGTGGCTTTCCTCGTGAACATGGGTTACCTGGACTCGACTCGCGGTCGTTCCGGTGGCGTCATGCTTTCGGACGCGGGTCGTTCTGCGACCGTCGGCACTATTCTTCGCGCTACTGAGGGCGATATTCCCATGATTGAGTGCGAGGATGAGAACGGCCACTGCCCGCTGGATAAGTTCTGCCGCCTGCGCAATGTGCTGGCGAGGGCTCGCGAGGCGTTCTATGCTTCGGTTGATTCGGTGGTCATTAGCGAGCTGACTGCCGGTGCGCGCCCCGTTGGTCCGGTGTTTGTTGAGCTGGGCTTTGCGCCTCCGGAGAATGCGTTGCCTGCACGCTAGGCTGGCACGCTGCGAGAAATACATGATACCTGTGGAGCTTTCCGGTGGGAGGCTCCATAGAGTTTTTAAGGCGTTCTTGCGGCTAACGCGGGCCTGTTGGGGTTTTCCCGGCGGCTTTCTGCGGAGGTTTTTGAGGGAGCACCGGGAGTGTCTATGCCTCTGTCTGCGGGGGTGCTGGAACCTGTGTGATTCCTGAATTTGTGCAGGAAATGCAGAAAATTGCAAACTTGCTTTTCAAATGCAGAAAATGTGACCATATTCATTTTTGCACCACACTGCATACTTTCCGTAGTAAATATATTTTCGCTCCAGAATTTTTATGCATACTTCGGGGCTAGTCACCCGGCGAACTCAAAAGCAGTGCTGAAAATATATAGTGTGACGCTCGGCTCTCTCTTTGAGTCAGGGTGAACCATAAGTAGCATCTATAGTGCCAAATAACCCTCGGAGCATGACCTGCACTCAGCGCAAACACCCCGCAAAATGCTACGGTAAGGGTGCTTTGTAAACACTCTGTCACCAACTGAGCTGTCCGAGTGAACGCCCCCGCATCACCCACATCAAGGGCGTCACCACAACGACCGAGGTGACCACACAGGAAGAAGGCATGACATGCTCTCCGAGAAGTCCCGCCCCATTATTGAGGCAACGCTGCCCATCATTGCCGAGCGCATCAACGACATCACCCCCGACTTCTACCGTCGAATGTTCGCCGCTCGCCCCGACCTGATGGACGGCATGTTCTCCCGCTCCTCTCAGCTCGAAGGCACCCAGCCCAAGGCGCTGGCAGGCTCCATCGCCGTGTTCGCCTCCTACATCGTTCAGAACCCGAACTCCTACCCCGACGAGGTCCTCTCCCGCGTTGCACACAAGCACGCATCCCTGGGCCTGAAGGAAGAAGAGTACCCCACCGTCTACAAGTACCTCTTCGAGGCAATCGCCGCTAACCTGGGCGACCTGGCTACCCCCGAAATCGTTGAGGCATGGACCGAGGTCTACTGGCTCATGGGCAACGCCCTCATCAAGCTGGAGAAGGGCCTGTACGCATCCCAGGCAAACGACGTCATGTTCGCACCCTTCAAGCTCGTTGAGCGCAAGGAGACCGGCGAGAACGTTGTCGTTCTGACCTTCGAGCCCGCCGACGAGACCCCTATGACCGAGTCCAAGGGTGGCCAGTACATCTCCATCATCGTTCCCGCACGCGACGGTCTGCGCCAGGCACGCCAGTACACCCTGCTGCCCAGCGAAAAGAACCAGCGCCGAATCGGTGTGAAGCTCGACCCCAACGGCGAGATGACCTCCATCCTGCACGAGCTGGAAGTCGGCGCAGTCGTCGAGATCTCCAACCCCTACGGTGACCTGACCCTGGAAGGCTTCGGCGACCCCGAGGCACCCCTGTACCTCTTCTCCGCAGGTATCGGCACCACCCCCATGCTCAGCTTCCTCTCCGAGCTGGTTGAGAAGGGTTCCGAGCGCCCCGTGACCGTGGTTCACGCAGATCGCCGCCTGGACACCTGGCCCCTGCGCGAAGAGCTCACCGAGCTCGTCGGCAAGCTGCCCAACGCACGCCTCGTCTCCTTCATCGAAGGTGAGGGCGGCGACTTCACCGGCCGCGTTGACGTCTCCAAGCTGGACGTTCCCTCCAACGCTAACGTTTACCTCTGCGGCCCGCTGCCCTTCATGCAGGGCGTACGCTCCGCACTGGTGGAGGCAGGCGTTCCCGGCAAGAACATCAACTACGAGATCTTCGGCCCCGACCAGTGGATGCTCCACGACCAGGCACGCGAGGCATAAAAACCCCGTAAGCCGGCTCGTCCGCTAGGTTTCTTAAACCCGGCTAGGTTCTTCCTCTTAGACAGAAGAACCTAGCCGGGTTTTTAGAACTCAAAATAAAAATCCCGCCCCGCAGACGAATCTGCGAGGCGGGATTTTTAGTAGCTAGCTAGTGCTTAGCCCTGGCGAACCAGAGCCAGAACCTCGTCGCGGACGCGCTCCATAGTCGCAACATCCGGTGCCTCAAGGTTCAGGCGCAGGAAAGGCTCAGTGTTCGAAGGACGCAGGTTGACCCACCAGCCCTCTTCGGTGTTGGTGAAGGTGGTGCCGTCGGAGTCCTCAACAACCACGGGAGCGTTAGCGTAGTGTGCACGCACGCGGTCCACAGCGGCAGCCTTGTCTTCGATCTCGGAGTTGATCTCGCCGGAGGCAACGTACGGGGAGTACTTTGCGCTGATCTCGGAGAGGGGCTCATCGCCGCCACCCAGAGCAGCCAGCACGTGCATTGCAGCGAGCATGCCGGTGTCTGCGTTGAAGAAGTCCTTGAAGTAGTAGTGAGCGGAGTGCTCGCCACCGAAAACGCCGTTCTCCTCAGCCATAACAGCCTTGATGAAGGAGTGGCCCACGCGGGTCTTCACTGCGCGGCCGCCCAGCTTCTCAACCAGCTCAGGAACAGCCTTCGAGGTGATCAGATTGTAGATGATGACGGGCTCTTCGTTACCCTCAGCCTTTGCACGAGCAATCTCGCGCTCAGCAACCAGAGCGGTCACAGCCGAAGGAGTGACGGGCTCACCCTTCTCGTCGATGACGAAGCAGCGGTCAGCGTCGCCGTCGAATGCCAGACCAATGTCAGCACCGTGCTCAACAACAGCCTTCTGCAGGTCAACCAGGTTAGCCGGCTCCAGCGGGTTAGCCGGGTGGTTCGGGAAGGTACCGTCCAGCTCGAAGTACAGGGGAACGATTTCCAGGGGCAGGCCCGGCAGGATGGTGTCACCCAGAACAGCGGGAGTGGTCATACCACCCATGCCGTTACCAGCGTCAACAACAACCTTCAGGGGGCGGATGGAAGACAGGTCAACCAGCTTGCGCAGGTACTCAGCGTAAGGCTTGAGGATGTCCTTCTCAGAAACGGTGCCGACCTTCTCCACAGAAGGAATCTCGCCCGCATCCAGGTACTTCTGAGCCAGGTCGCGAATATCGAACAGACCGGACTCGGAAGACAGAGGAACAGCGCCAGCCTTAGCCATCTTCATGCCGTTGTACTCTGCGGGGTTGTGGCTAGCGGTGAAGGTAACACCGGCAGCGTTCTCAACGCCACATGCGAAGTACAGAACGTCAGTGGAGATCAGGCCGATCTTCTCAACATTTGCACCGCGAGCGGTTGCACCCTGGGCGAATGCATCCATGAATTCGGGGGAGGAGGGGCGCATGTCGCCACCGACCAGGATGGTCTGGCCCTCCAGGCCCAGAACGTCTACGAAAGCCGCACCAGTAGCGCGAACAGTCTCTGCGGTAATGGTCTCGCCGACGATGCCACGCACGTCGTACGCTTTGAATGAGTCATGTAGATTAATAGTAGTCACGCCTTTTATTTTAGCGGTAAAGAAGTGCAACTAGCCTCTATAATGGGCAGGTAAAACCTTATAAATTCCGCTGAATGTATGGGTTTTTTATCACTTCACTTACTTCAAACAACTCACGTCGAGAGGTATTTTCCCCCATGGGTGAGATTTTTTCCCTAAAAAACCAGATTCAGAATTACGCGTGGGGCTCCCGCGAAATTCTCGGACGCATGCGTGGCGTGCCTGTCCCCACCGAACAGCCTGAGGCTGAGGTGTGGGTTGGCGCGCATCCGGCTGCGCCCTCCCGTGCCACTGTTGACGGCACCGAATCCCCGCTCAACGAACTGATTGTGGAGAACCCTTCCCGCTTCCTGCGCCCGGACCGTACCTCCGATTGGTTCCCCTTCCTCTTTAAGATCCTTGCGATTGATGCACCCCTGTCCATTCAGGTGCACCCCACCCCCGAACAGGCTATCGCCGGCTTCGAGGATGAGCAGGCACGCGGCATTGCGATTGACGCGCCGCACCGCAACTACAAGGACCGCTACTCCAAGCCCGAAACCGTCATTGCGCTGACCCAGATGCGCGTGCTCACCGGTGTGCGCACCTCCGAGCAGCTGGCAGAACTGGCGAAGGCGTTCAAGGCTGACTGGCTGGCAGAGCGTGTGGAGCTTACCCCCAAGCAGTTGCTGACCGAGATTATTCGCATGCCCGAAGACGCTGCCGCGGCCGCTGTTGAACAGCTCGTCGAGGCGGCAGCAGAGCTGACCGGCTCCGACGACACTGTCATTGCTGACGCCGCTGAGCTCGTACAGATTGTTGCCGGCAAGTACCCCGGTGACCGCGGCCTGCTCGTCGCCTTCGTCATGAACCTGGTACACCTGGCGCCGGGCGAATCCGCATTCACCCCCGACGGTCAGGTGCACGCCTACGTCTCGGGTACCGCCATTGAGCTGATGAACCCCTCCGATAACGTGATGCGCGCGGGCCTGACCGCAAAGCACATCGACACCGAGGAGCTCATCAAGGTGCTCGGCGAAAGCCAGGACGCCCCCGTGATTCAGCGCCCCACCCCCGATAACGCACCCGTGGGCACCTACGCCATGTGGGATGAGCGCATGAGCGTGACCCGCATCCGCGTTGAAGAGGGCAAGCCGCAGGAATACACCTTCGAGGGTATTAGCGCCGCACTGAGCGTATCCGGCGAAATCACCATTCATGCGGCAGACGGCAACGGCACCGAAGAGTTCGTGCTGGGCGCCACCGAGTCGGTACTGCACGTGGGTGAGCCCTCCGCGGCAACCCTGAGCGGTAGCGGCGAACTGTACATCGCTTCGTACGTTTAGGAAATACTTCTAGACAGTTATAACTAGACAGTTATAAGGGGCATCAAAAATAGGTCGCTCCGCTAACGAAGCTAATAAAGAATCCACGTTCTTCCCTGTATTTATTCAGACCGGGGAGGCGTGGATTTTTTATGCCCCGTCAGCGTGGGTAACGGCGGCTTTTGTGTTCCCCCTGCAGAATGTGTTCTGAGTAACCTATAATTAGTCTTATAAATATGCGTATACCTGTGCCTTTATGCACGCATTCCCTCGGTACGCAGCCCCACATCACTAGGAGAACACCGTGAAGATCATCCTCACCGTCACAGGCATTGACCACGAAGGCATCATCGCCGCCGTGACCGCAACCCTCGCCGAGCGTAAGGTCAACGTCCTCGACGTCTCCCAGACCATCATGGGCGAATACTTCACCATGATCATGCACTGCTCCTTCGACGAAACCCAGCAGAACCTCATCGACCTGCAGGAAGCCATGGCCGGTGTCGAACACGAACAGAAGGTGCAGATTCGCATCCAGGCAGAATCCATCTTCAAGGCAATGCACACCATCTAGGCGACCACCATGATGAACGACAATATTCTTGAAACTATCCGAATGATCGAGGAGCAGAAGCTCGATATTCGCACCGTCACTATGGGCATCTCCCTGCTCGACTGCGCCGACTCTGACGGCGAAGTAGCCCGCCGCAAGATCTACGACAAAATCACCAGCCGCGCAGCGAACCTTGTCAGCGTCTGCGAAGGCATCGAGGCTGAGCTCGGCATCCCGATCGTCAACAAGCGCATCGCCGTCACCCCCATCGCGCTGGTGGCAGGCGCCTCCGGCGATGAGGACTACGTAGAATTCGCCCGCACCCTCGACGCGGCAGCCAAGGCAGTCGGCGTGAACTTCGTCGGTGGCTTCAGCGCCCTCGTCGACAAGGGCATGACCCCCGCCGATGAGAAGCTGATTCGCTCCATCCCGCGAGCGCTCGCAGAAACCGACGTGGTCTGCTCCTCCGTAGACATTGGCTCCTCCCGCGCCGGCATTAACATGAGCGCCGTCAAGCTCATGGGTGAAACCATCCGCGCCACCGCAGACCTGACCGCGGACTCCCACGGCTTCGGTTGCGCCAAGCTCGTCGTCTTCGCAAACGCCGTCAGCGACAACCCCTTCATGGCGGGCGCATTCCACGGCGTGCAGGAGGCGGACACCACCATTTCCGTGGGCGTCTCGGGTCCCGGCGTGGTGCACCGCGCCCTGCAGAAGGTCCGCGGCGAATCCTTCGACACCTGCGCCGAAGAAATCAAGAAGGCAGCCTTCAAGATTACCCGCGTCGGTCAGCTGGTCGGTACCCTCGCCGCTGAACGCCTTGGCGTGCAGTTCAACATTATCGACCTCTCCCTGGCGCCCACCGCAGAGATTGGCGACTCGGTCGCACACATCCTTGAAGAAATGGGTCTGGAAACCGTCGGTACCCACGGTACCGTCGCAGCCCTCGCATTGCTCAACGATGCGGTGAAGAAGGGCGGCCTCATGGCGTGCTCGAACGTCGGTGGCCTCTCCGGCTCCTTCATCCCGATCTCTGAGGACATCGGCATGATCGAATCCGCCGCAGCCGGACACATCAGCCTCGACAAGCTCGAAGCAATGACCGCCATCTGCTCGGTTGGCCTGGACATGGTTGCGGTTCCCGGCGATACCCCCGCCTCCACCCTGGCCGCAATGATTGCCGACGAGGCAGCCATCGGCGTGATGAACCACAAGACCACCGCGGTCCGCGTCATCCCGGCGGTTGGCCTGGGCGTAGGCGACATGGTCGAATTTGGCGGCCTGCTCGGTCGAGCACCCGTCATGCCGACCCACACCCCGAGCGCGGAGGCGTTCATCGCCCGCCGTGGTCGTATTCCGTCGCCGGTTCACGGTTTCCGCAACTAACCTCTAGGCACTTTTAGAGTGCTATAGAAAAGGGGAGGCACCGAAGAATATCTCTTCGGTGCCTCCCCTTTTGCTGTATGAGCTACCAAGAAGCTTCTAGTACACGAAACGGCTCATCAGCGCCTCAAGCGCCAGACGTGCATTCGCGTTTGTCCGCAGGCGACGCAGAGTCAGCTCGACCGCCTGCACATCCTCCAGCAGTTGTTGGGCGGAACGGCGGGCGCAGAACGCCTCCAGAGGCTCGCGCAAATGCTCATTAACCAGCGGAGCCTGCGCAGACAGAGCCACCGTCAACGCATCACGCAGAACCGTCTGAACCTGAGCCACAGAACGCAACAGCGTATCGGAGGAAACACGCTTAGCGCGGCGCTTCTGATGCTCCTCTAGGCGGCGAACCTGCGCTCGCAAAGAGGGCGAAACCCGCTCACCCTCGCGGATACCCAGTAGCGCCAGTAGCTCCTGGCGTTCCTGCTCATCCTTGAGAGTGGAGACGGCCTGGGCGTCCTGATCGGCAAGATCGGTGAGCTTTTCCGCGGCGTTAAAAGCCGAAGAAATAGAACGAACATTCAGAATCAGGGAGGTAATCAACTCCCGACGAGCCATCGCCTGCTCATCGGTCGCCAAACGGTACCCCTCCTGCGCATCGCCTAGAGCCAGGCGCGCCGCACGCTGCGCCAGCGGGTCAGCCACGTCGTGCGCCAGCAGATACTCGTGCACCTGCGCATCGGTCGGAACCGGCAACTGCACCGGACGACATCGCGAACGAATCGTCACCAGCACGTCAGTGGGGGAGGGCGCCGTCAACAGCCAAATCGTATGCGGCGGCGGTTCCTCAATCGCCTTGAGCAACACATTGGAGGTGCGCTCCGGCATGCGCTCGGTGTCCTCCACCAGAATCACACGCCAACGACCCACGGTCGGGCGGTCCTGAGCCTTCATAACCAGCTCGCGTGCCTCATCAATGCTGATCTGCGTCGCCTCAGTACTAAAGTGCGTGAAATCTGCGTGCGAACCGTTCATGACGGTCACGCAGCCCTTGCACTGGCCGCAGCCGCGGTTCTGCGGGTCGGGCTGCTCGCACAGTAGCGCGGCGGCGAAAACCTTTGCCGCCTCACGGTGAGGGGCACCGGTCGCCCCCGTAAAAAGCCATGCGTGCGTGGGTCGGTCGGCGGCGGCATCCGTGTGTAGTTGCTGGAGCTTATCGGCGGGAATCAGCAGGGTATCCCAGAGGCTCATGAGTCCTCCTTACCGGTGCGGACCAGCTCACGGGCGGCAAGCAGCGGCTCAACCACCTCAAGCACGCGCGCGTGCACCTGCTCAATCGTGCCCACGCCGTCAATGATGCGGTGCGAGCCGTTAGCGTCCTCGCGGGCAATCTGCTCGAAGGCACCGTGAATACGCGCCTTGAACGCCGCACCTTCAGCCTCAATGCGGTCGACGGTGCCGCGCTGGTCCATGCGCTCCTGCTCGGCACTCAGTGGCACGCTCAGCAGCAGGGTTGCGTCGGGAACCAGATCGGCGGTAGCCCAGCGGCTCAAATCGACAATGGTCTCAACGCCCAGGTCACGGCCTACGCCCTGGTACGCGGCGGAGGAATCAATATAGCGATCGCTCAGCACGATGGCACCCTCAGCGAGCGCGGGGCGAATCAGCTGGGAGGCGTGCGCCGCGCGGGATGCCGCGAAAATCAGCGCCTCGGTGCGGTCGTCAATGGTGCCCTGACCTGCCTCAAGGACGAGCGCTCGTAGCTTTTCGCCAATCTCGGTGCCGCCGGGTTCGCGGGTGGTGATGACACGGTATCCGCGGGCGCGTAGTGCTTCATCCAGCAGGGCGAGCTGGGTGGTTTTGCCGGCGCCGTCGCCTCCTTCAACCACGATAAAAAGCCCGCGGCGACCGGTCGGGTCGGCGGGAAGATTCTGCGCATCGGGGGTGTAGCTGAGAGTATCCATCACCCTTAAGGGTACCGGGTCTGCCCAAATCCTCGGTGTGGCTTCGGCGACGGTTCCGAACAGCATTGAGCGCGCTTACAGGTAAAAAACATGTAAATCCTGTGTACCGTCACCGGCGTGGGCGTGCGTTCTGGGCGTGGGTGTGCCAGGCTTAAAGGCATGAGTGCAGATAACCACGACATGAATTACTCCGCCGAGACCTTCGTCGTCTCTGGCGGCCGCCCGGCACACGAGCATGACGCGCCGGTGAACCCCCCGATCGTTCTTTCTTCCACCTACCGCGGCGTGGACGCTGTCAACATTGAGCAGGACCGCGTGTACGCCCGCTTCTCGAACCCCACCTGGGAGGGTATGGAAGAGGTTGTGGCGAAGCTGGAGAACGCATCCCAGCCGGGTCTGCTGTTCCCCTCCGGCATGGCTGCTGTCGCCGCTGTGATTGACCTGGTTCCGGTTGGCTCCATTGTGCTGATTCCGAAGCATGCGTACATGGCGTCGGTGACCCTGTGCAAGGATTTGGAGCGTCGCGGCATCATCGAGCTCATTCGCGTGGACATTGAAGACACCGAGAGCGTTATCGCCGCCATGGAGGACGCCGCATCCCGCGCTGGCGTGACCCCCGAGAACGTGAACTACTCGGCACCGAAGGTTCTGGCGTGGCTGGAGAGCCCCACCAACCCGATGCTTGAGGTCGCTGACCTGCCCGCCCTGCTGTCTACCGCTCGCCGCCTGGGCATTGTGACCGCGGTGGACAACACCTTCGCGACCCCGATTCTGCAGCGTCCCCTGGACTTGGGGGCTGACGTGGTGGTTCACTCCGCAACGAAGTTCCTTGCAGGCCACTCTGATGTTCTGTTGGGCATGACCCTGACCTCGAATGAGGAACTGTACAAGGCGATGCTGCACCACCGCATCACCAACGGCGCAATCCCCGGCCCCGTGGAGGCGTGGCTTGGTCTGCGCGGTCTGCGCACCCTGGCGCTGCGCGTGGGGCGTGCGGTGCAGAACGCGCAGGTACTGGCTGAGCGCCTGAGCGAGCACCCCTTCGTGACCGAGGTGCGCTACCCGGGTCTGGAGAGCGACCGCGGCCATGAGGTCGCGAAGAAGCAGATGGATGGTTTCGGCGCGATTCTGTGCGTCACCCTGGATACCGACGCGGCGGGCGCCCGTAACGTCGTGGAGGCGCTGAAGCTGTGGACCCCGGCAACTTCCCTGGGCGGTGTGGAGTCCCTGGTGGAGCGTCGTCGTCGCCACGGTAACGAGCCGGATTCGATTCCTGAGTCGTTGCTGCGCCTGTCGGTGGGTATTGAGAACGTTGATGACCTTTACAATGACTTGGTTGAGGCCTTTAAGGCCGTCCGCTAGGCATCTTGCTAGGGTTGTCTAGAGAAGCTGCTGATTCTAAGGAATACTATGTCTCCTATTCTGCTGGTCTGGTATGTGACCACTTTTGTTGATACGCTGCTGGCTATTGCGGCTGCTGTGGTTGGTGTGCTGGCGTTTGTGCGTGCGTGGATGTCTCCGGCGAACGCGTACGATTTTGCCGGTAAGCGCCCGAAGAACACGTGGCTGGCTTTGACCGGTGGTTCTGCTGCGGTGTCGCTGTTTAGCGTTTTTGCTGCGGTGACTGGCGGCGGTAATACTGTGCTGATTCTTCAGCTGGTTGCTGCTGTGATTAGCTGCGTGTTCCTGGCTGGTGTGTGGCCTTCGGTGGGCCGCCGCCGTTTCTAGCGTTAGCTTGTGCGCTCGCTTTGAGCGATAGAGTGTGAGGCCTCGCGTGCCCTCTGGCGGCTTTGTCCCGGTCGGATGGTGTGCGGGGCTTTGCCCTTTTCTGGCGGGGTTTTTGAGCCTTTCGTTCTGGTAGAAAAGACCCTTATAAATTTTTGGGAGAATGCATATTTTCTATGCCTTAAGGCATGACAAACCGGCGGGTAAATGAAAAAATAGAGGTATGACTTACAAACTAGTACTCCTGCGCCACGGCCAGTCCGAGTGGAACGAGAAGAACCTGTTCACCGGCTGGGTGGACGTTAACCTGACCGATAAGGGCCGCGCTGAGGCTAAGCGTGGCGGCGAGTTGCTGGCAGAGCGCAACATCCTCCCCGATGTTGTTCACACCTCCCTGCAGCGTCGCGCAATCAACACCGCAAACCTTGCACTGGATGCAGCAGACCGTCTGTGGATTCCCGTCAAGCGCACCTGGCGCCTGAACGAGCGTCACTACGGTGCTCTGCAGGGTAAGAACAAGTCCGAGATCCGCGAGGAATACGGCGACGAGAAGTTCATGACTTGGCGTCGTTCCTACGATGTTCCGCCGCCCCCGCTGGACGACAACGACCCCTACTCGCAGGCAAACGACCCCCGCTACGCGGATGTTGAGAACGCTCCCCGCACCGAGTGCCTGAAGGACGTTCTGGGCCGTATGCTTCCCTACTGGGAGTCTGACATCAAGCCCGACCTCGCAGCAGGCAAGACCGTTCTGGTTGCTGCACACGGTAACTCCCTGCGTTCGCTGGTCAAGCACCTCGAGGGTATTTCCGATGAGGACATTGCTGGCCTGAACATCCCCACCGGTATTCCGCTGTACTACGAGCTGGATGAGAACTTCAAGCCCGTCAAGGCTGGCGAGTACCTGGACCCCGAGGCTGCTAAGGACGCTATTGCTGCCGTAGCAAACCAGGGTAAGTAATACCTTCGGCAGGGTTTTTCCCCTGTTATTGTGATGAGCCGTCCACCGGTAAGGTGGGCGGCTCATTGCGTTCTCTGCAAGGTTTCTGCACGGAGCGCGTGCCTGAGAAGAAGAGCGTTCGCCTGAGTGCTGGGTATCGGCCACATTTATACTGAGTGGGGTACTCGAATAGAAGGGAAGTACATGGATGCCGGTCTGATCGCCTTTATTGCGGGCATGATAGGTCTGCTGGTGGGCGTCCTGAGCATGAACGCGGTGGCGCGTAGTGAGCGTGAGCAGGAGCGTAGCTTGGTGTCGGCGCCGGCGCTGCGTGATGGTGCCGCTCAGGTGCTTGCTGTGATTGGTCGCGCCTACCTGGTGATTGATGAGGTGGGCGGCGTGGTTCAGGCTTCTCCGGGTGCTTATGCGATGGGTCTGGTGCGTGGCCATACGGTGGCGTCTGATGAGCTGGCGGATATGATTCGCACGGTGCGTCATCGCGGTATTTTTGTGGAGCGTAGCTTTGAGATTGACCGCGGTGAGGGTGAGGCGCTGGTCCTGGATGTGCGTGTTGCTTCGCTGGGGGACGAGTACATTCTGGTGCTGGCTGATGACCGCACTGAGATTTCTCGTGTTCAGCGTATGCGTAATGACTTTGTGGCGAATGTGTCGCATGAGTTGAAGACTCCGGTGGGTGCGGTGAGTCTGTTGGCTGAGGCTATTGAGCAGGCGAGTGATGACCCTGAGGCGATTGAGTATTTTGTGGGTCGTCTGCATAAGGAGACTCGCCGCCTCTCTGCGCTGGTGCGTGACATTATTGAGCTTTCGCGTCTGCAGTCGACCGATGTGATTGCGCGCGGTGGTCCGGTGTCGGTGCCTTCTTTGGTGGCTGATGCGGTGGATCGTTCGCATATTGTGGCGGAGGAGAAGGACATCCAGATTTCTACCCGCATTGAGGAGGTCCCCGAGGTGTATGGTGACGCCGAGCTACTCGGTATTGCTGTGCAGAACCTGGTGGAGAACGCGGTGCGTTATTCGCCGGAGCATACAAAGGTGGATATTTGGGTGCACCGTGTGGCTGATCAGCTGCTGGTTGAGGTTGCTGATCAGGGCGTGGGTATTCCGGAGGACGAGCAGAAGCGTATTTTTGAGCGTTTTTACCGGGTTGATCCGGCTCGTTCGCGTCAGACGGGCGGCACTGGTTTGGGCTTGAGCATTGTGAAGCATGTGATGACTCAGCACGGTGGTAGCGTGACGGTTCGGTCGATGCCGCAGGAGGGATCGACGTTTACGTTGGCGTTGCCGCTGAATGAGGCTCCGGTCGCAGTGTAGTGTTAGCGGTATAGGTTTTATGGAATCGAAGGAAGTTATTGATGTCTAAAATTCTGATTGTTGAGGACGAAGAGGCCCTCTCGGATCCTCTGGCGTTTTTGCTGGGTCGTGAGGGTTTCCAGACGATTGTTGTAGATAACGGCCTGGATGCTCTGCCGGTGTTTGACCGCGAGGGCGCGGATCTGGTGCTGCTGGATGTGATGCTTCCGGGCATGTCCGGTATGGAGGTGTGCCGTAAGCTGCGTGAGGTGTCTTCGGTCCCGATTATCATGCTGACCGCTAAAGATTCTGAGCTGGATAAGGTTCTGGGTCTGGAGCTGGGCGCTGATGACTATGTGACGAAGCCGTATTCTGCGCGTGAGTTGATTGCTCGTATCCGTGCGGTGTTGCGTCGTCGTTCGGCGGAGACTGATTCCGCTACTGAGTCGGTGCTGCAGGGCGGCCCGGTGCGTATGGACATTGACCGCCATGTGGTGACGGTTAACGGTGAAGAGATTTCTATGCCGTTGAAGGAGTTTGAGCTCCTTGAGATTCTGCTGCGCAATGTGGGTCGTGTGATGACTCGTGGCCAGCTGATTGAGCGCGTGTGGGGTGCCGACTATGTGGGCGATACGAAGACCTTGGATGTGCATATTAAGCGTCTGCGTTCGAAGATTGAGCCGGATTCTTCTGCTCCGCAGTATGTGGTGACGGTTCGCGGCTTGGGCTATAAGTTCGAGGCATAGGCGGGCTAGAGACTGATGACTTCTACTTCTGCGGCGAATACTGCTGTGATTGTTTTGGCGGCTGGTTCGGGTACTCGCTTGGGTGAGCCGATCCCGAAGGCTGCTGTGCGTGTGCATGGACGTACTTTGCTGGATTATGCGTTGGAGGGTGCGCTCGCTTCGGGTGTTGCTGAGCATGTGGTGGTGACTGTGCCTGCTGATTGTTCGGTGAGTTGCCCGGAGCTTTTGGAAGATGCCCGCCGTGCCGGTGCGTTGATTACTGCCGGCGGTGATACGCGTACTGCTTCGGTGGTTGCGGCGTTGGATGCGTTGAAGGATGCGCAGGTTCCGGTGGATTATGTGCTGATTCATGATTGCGCTCGTGCGTTTACGCCGCCGCAGGTGTATCACCGTGTGATTGAGGGGCTGGGTTCTGAGAGCCCGCAGGGTGTTGTGCGTGCGGTGATTCCTGTGTTGCCGGTGGTGGATACGGTGAAGACCGTGGATTCTGCCGGCCTGGTGACGGGTACTCCTTCGCGCGCGCAGATGCGTGCGGTGCAGACTCCTCAGGGTTTTGAGGTCTCTGCCCTGTTGGCGGCGCATGAGCGTAGCCGCTCCCTGCCGCCCGAGGAAGCGGAGCTGCTGACTGATGATGCCATGGCTATGGAGGCGGCGGGCGAGCCGGTGTTGACGGTTGCCGGTGATGCGGATGCGTTTAAGGTGACGACTCCGATGGATTTGCGGGTTGCTCGCGCGCTGTTTGGTGATTCTGCTTCCTAGGCTTGCCGCCTAACGCCTCCTACACCTGCCTCTGTAGTGGGGCGGGCACTGCCGCTGAGAAGATTTTGATTGATTGAAGGGTCCTGTAATGACTGTTATTCCTCGTGTTGGTACCGGTGTTGATGTCCATGCTTTCGGTGAGGAGGGCACTCCTCTGTATATTGCTGGCCTGCATTGGCCGGGCGAGCGTGGTTTGAGCGGCCATTCTGATGGCGATGTGGTGGCTCATGCTGCTGCTGATGCTCTGTTCGCTGCCTCGGGCACGGGGGATCTGGGGTCGAACTTCGGTGTGGACCGCCCGGATATGAAGGGCGCTTCGGGTGTCCGCATTCTTTCTGAGGCTGCGGCGATTGTGCGTGCTGCTGGTTTTGAGATTGGTAATGTGAGCGTTCAGCTGGTGGGTAACCGCCCGAAGTTCTCGCCGCGCCGCGAGGAGGCGAACCGCGTGCTGAGCGAGGCGGCGGGTGCCCCGGTGACGGTGATTGCCACGACTACTGATGGTTTGGGTTTGACGGGCCGCGGTGAGGGCGTGGCTGCTATTGCGACGGCGCTGGTGTATCCGCGTTCGTAGGTGTTTGGTTGCTTTGAACCATTCTGTAACCTATCGCTGATTTACCGACCCGGCGTCTGAACCGACCCCGTAGAATGAGAGTGTGACTATGCGTTTTTATGATTCTGCTTCCGCGACTATTCGCGAGTTTGAGCCCGTCGTGCCCGGTGAGGCGCGTATCTACTATTGCGGTGCTACGGTGCAGGGTGAACCGCACCTGGGCCATATCCGTTCGGCGCTGGTGTTCGACCAGCTGAGCCGCTGGATGCGTTACCGTGGCTTGAAGGTGACGACGGTCCGCAATGTCACTGATATTGATGACAAGATTTTGGCGAAGTCTGCTGATTCTATGGAGCCCGGTTTTGAGGGTGAGTTCCCGAATGAGCAGTGGTGGGCGCTCGCGTACCGTTTTGAGAAGGTTTTTGCTCAGGCGTATGCGGCGTTGGGTATTGACCCGCCGACGTATGAGCCGCGCGCGACCGGTCATATTCCGGAGATGTTTGCTTTGATTCAGCGTCTGATTGACCGCGGCCACGCGTACCCTGCGCTGGATGATTCTGGTGACGTGTATTTTGATGTGCGTTCGTGGGATAAGTACGGCGCACTGACGAATCAGAGTGTTGAGGATATGCAGGATTCTGCGGATGCTGATCCGCGCGGTAAGCGTGACCCTCGCGATTTTGCCCTGTGGAAGGGTTATAAGGAGGGCGAGCCGCTGACTGCTTCGTGGGAGTCTCCGTGGGGTCGCGGCCGTCCGGGCTGGCATCTGGAGTGCTCGGCGATGGCTGGTAAGTACTTCGGTTCGCGTTTCGATATTCACGGTGGCGGCCTGGATCTGCGTTTCCCTCACCATGAGAATGAGCTGGCGCAGTCGACTGCTGCTGGCGATGATTTCGCGAACTTCTGGATGCATAACGGCATGGTCACCTATGAGGGTGAGAAGATGTCGAAGTCTATCGGTAATACGATTTCGCCGGCGCAGATGCTTGAAATGGCTCGTCCGCTGGTGGTTCGCTATTACCTCGGTAGCGCGCATTATCGTTCGGTGCTGGATTACCGTCCGTCGTCTCTGCAGGAGGCAGCAACCGCTATTGAGCGTGTTGAGGCGTTCCTTGCTGCTACTCAGGATGTGCTGAAGCCGGGTCGTGAGGTTCCGGAGGCTTTTGCTGAGGCGATGGATGATGACGTGAACATTCCGCGTGCCCTGGCGGTTCTGCATGAGCAGACTCGTGCGGGTAATGCTGCGCTTGCTGCTGGTGAGGATGCTTCGGATGCGGCTAATGCTGTAATGGCGATGGCTGAGGTTCTGGGTCTGGCGCAGCTGATGAGCTTTAACGCTGAGGGCACTTCGGGTGCTGAGCATGAGGCTCTGGATGCGCTGATTCAGGCTGTGTTGGCGGAGCGTGCGGATGCTCGTGCTCAGAAGGATTGGGCGAAGGCTGATGCGATGCGCGACTTGTTGGCGTCTGCTGGTGTGCAGGTGAAGGACGGCGCGAATGGCTCGACGTGGAGTGTTGGCTAGAGGGTGATGTGCCCCGCGTTTGTGCGCAAGGCTTAGGTCGCGCGGGTTCTCTCGCGTAGACTCGTATTCAAAACTTTGACGAAGGAAGAGAAGAATGGCTAAGGCAGGTTCGCGCCCGGGCGCTACCAGCAAGAAGAAGGGTGCTACTAAGGGCACTGGCGGTCATGGTCGTAAGGCGCTTGAGGGTAAGGGTCCTACTCCGAAGGCTGAGGACCGCGTTTATCACAAGGCGTATAAGATGAAGCGTGCGGCTGAGCGTCGCGCTGCTACCGGTACGAACCGTAAGTTCCAGACTCGTCTGGGTGGTAAGCGTGCTAGTGATGAGCTGGTGACTGGTCGTAATGCGGTGCTTGAGGCTCTGCGTACTGAGATTCCCTCGAAGCACTTGTACATCATGAGCCGTGTTGAGGTTGATGACCGCGTCCGCGAGATCATGACTATTGCGAATAAGCGCAATATTCCGATGCTGGAGATTCCGCGTAGCGAGCTGGACCGCCTGACTGATGGTTCTGTGCACCAGGGCGTTGCGATGCAGATCCCTCCGTACAAGTACCCGGATGCTACCGACCTGGTGCTGGATACTATGGAGCGTTGGCACTCGGGTAAGCTGTCGACTCCGCCGCTGTTTGTTGCGCTGGACGGTATTACTGATCCGCGTAACCTGGGTGCGATTATTCGTAGCGTGTCCGCGTTCAGCGGTGATGGCGTGATTATTCCTGAGCGTCGTTCGGCTGCTGTGACTGCTGGTGCGTGGAAGACTAGTGCTGGTGCGGCTGCTCGTATTCCTGTTGCGATGGCGACTAATCTGACTCGCGTGATTCAGCAGGCTAAGGAGCAGGGTATTTTCGTGATTGGTCTGGATGGCGGTGGCGATATTGAGCTGCCGGCTCTGGAGCTTGCGAATGAGCCGCTGTGCGTGGTGGTTGGTTCTGAGGGTAAGGGCCTGTCCCGCCTGGTGACTGAGAACTGCGATCAGATTGTGTCGATTCCGATTGACTCGGCAATGGAGTCTTTGAACGCGGCGATGGCTGTGGGCATTACTCTGTACGATGTGTCTCGTCGTCGTGCTGCAGCGAAGTAGAGACTGGCTGTGAAGAGGGAGGGCGCCCCCGTGAGGGGGTGCCCTCCCTTTCTATGTGTTCTCTTCCTGTCTTTATCCGAGGTTTCGGGGGAGTTTTAGGGGCTTTTGGGCCTCTTGTGAGGCTTTTTAAACTTTTTTTGAAGAAATTTTGAAGGGCTTACCCAGCGTTGACTAGGGGTTTTAGTACTCTGTTTAGGTCAGGTTGAACCTAAAACCCCTTATTTGTGTCCCACTTCACCTGTTTTCGGGTTGCAGGGGTGTTTGG